>JBGUXY010000027.1:0-95084 GCA_045118335.1 Eggerthellaceae bacterium | reverse complement strand
ATCCCCGCTGTGGACAAGGGCGTGCAGGAAACCATGGCCGACGGCGTTTTGGCCGGCTTCCCGATGGAAGACGTCAAGGTTGCCGTCTTCGACGGTTCCTACCATAGCGTCGACTCCAACGAAATGGCGTTCAAGACCGCTGCCCGCATCGGCTTCAAGGCTGCTTGCGAGAAGGCGAACCCGGTGCTGCTCGAGCCCATGGCCAACATGGCCATCACGGTGCCCGAGGAATATGCCGGCTCCATCATGAGCGACATCTCCACGCGTCGTGGCCGCATCGTGGGTACCGACTCCGACGACGTGGGCGACACCGTCATCTTGGTGCGTGTGCCTTACGCCGAGGTCGTCACCTACACGAAGGACCTGCGCTCCATCAGCCGCGGTACCGGCTCCTACACCATCGACGTGGAAGGCTACGAAGAGGCTCCCGCGCATGTGACCAAGAAGATGGTCGAAGAGTACGAGGCAAGCCGTAACGCATAGTGCAAGCTGACAAGAGATTTGCGACGGGCGAGCTGGGATTAAAGTCCCGGCTCGCTTGCCGTTTGCCGGTCAATCAGCTCCAGTGGCGAAATGGTCTATGAGCTGCTGGCATGAAAATCGCGATCAATTAAGCAATCAACCTGTAACTGACCTGAAAAATTTACTATAGTTACCAGTTTGATTTTTACTTAGCTGGCTAGTATTCTCATCGCTTTAGCATGGAGCCACGATGTTGTGCGTGATATCGAGGCAATGGCAATGGCTCTAAACCCGCAATCGATGTAGTCTTACAAGGCCATTTTCCTTCGTCAGTAGGTTTTTCACATGAAACCAGCCTGAAAACATTAGCGCGAATCGATCATGGGGGTTTTCGTTGTTTCCGTTTACCTTTTTAGCATTCTGGAAAGCACACGAAAGGAGACCAAATGGGTTCGAAGCTTCAGGACAAGGTTGCAATCGTCACGGGTTCCACCTCGGGCATGGGTAGGGCAACCGCAAAGCTCTTTGCCGAAGAGGGCGCCAAGGTTGTAGTTACCGGCCGCAACGAGGAGCGCGCCAAGGCCGTCGTTGACGACATTGTCGCTGCTGGTGGCGAGGCTATCTATGTCATCGTCGATACCTCCAACACCGCTGACTGCAAGGTTCTTCTAGACAAGACCCTTGATGCTTACGGCACGATCGACATCCTGGTCAACAATGCTGGTACGCTGAGCATGTCGCCGTTGGCCGAAGTTTCGCTCGAGGAATGGGAGAGGGTATTCAACGTCAACGTTACCGCTGCTCTGTATCTGACCCAGCTTGTTGCCCCCATCATGAAGGAAAAAGGCAAGGGCGTTATCGTGAACACTGCCTCTGTTGCCTCGTTTGCCGCGCACCATGGATTTGCGGCATACGTTTCCTCCAAGCATGCCATGGCAGGCCTTTCCAAGTCTATGGCCTGGGAGCTCGGTCCCGAAATTCGCGTGAACGCCATCGCCCCGGGCCTTATCCACACGGCCATGGTCGATTCGATTGGCGGTGTCGAAGCCCTGCAGTTCATGATCGATGCCTGCCCTGTTAAGCGCGCCGGAAAGCCCGAAGACATCGCCAGCGTGGCGCTGTTCCTGGCAAGCGACGACTCTTCGTTCATCGATGGTCAGGTCATCAAGGTCGACGGCGGCTTCGAAGCTTAGTTCCCAAGATTGGAGACGTGCGTTTCGCGCGATTTCCCCCTGGGCCCCGTCTTGACGCGGTTTGCGTTGGGACGGGGCTTGATTTTGGTGCGCAGCATCTTTGCAAGTTTCCATTTGAGCTAGAGAAATCGCGGGAAATGCCCCGAAATCGAAGAAATTGTGCACCAAAATCGAAAGTAGTGAGCGATCGCTTTCTTGTCTTTCTCGTTGTAGTTGCAAAACACCAGGTCAATGCGGTGTCCATATCGAACAGTGAATGGTGCTACTCAATACTTTAAATTCCGATACCCAATTTCTTGAAAAATGAGTCAAATTCGGTGTTTTCGGTTGCTGAAACCATTAGCAAGTTCTCAAGTGAACGAGGCTAGCTAGAAGAAATCGATTTTGTTGTCTACCCGATTCCTGCGGCAGCTGAAACCGCTCTTCGTTAATCGAACTCGTCCGTGGTGTTTGTTTCATTTCAACGAGAGCACCAAGCGTTTGATTCAAGGGTTTTCCCAACGGGCGATAATCTTGGAGTCGCCGATGAGGAGATCGTTTTGCGCGTAAAACGACGTGAATTTAGCGTACGGCGCGGCGAGAGCTTGCGTGCAGTGCGGTGTGAAGCGTGCAATGCGATGAGGATTGGCGTGCGGCGCGGCGAGAGCTTGCGTGCAGCGTGGCGAGAAGCGCGCAGCGTGGCGTGGATGTTCTGGAGTTCTGCTCGGCTTCAAAACGCAACAGAGCGCCACAACCGAACAAGAGGTCGGGAAAGGTGCTAGACTGAAAGACGTTTGCAGAGCGCTGCAGGAGGTTTTGGCAGAAAGCACAACGAAGGCTTGCGCCCGCCGTCCGTCCCTCGTGTACCGTCTTTCTATAGTGCGACGGTTGAGGTGCGGTGCGACGAGAACTCGCGTGCGGTGCGCCAGTCGAGGTGCAATGCGCCAGCTGAGCAACGGCTTGGGTGCCTCACTTTTGGCAACGGCTTCAAGTGTCATGTTTGGTTTGGGGGATTATATGGCGTCGGATACACACGACATCTCGCGGGACAGGTTCATGCTGGTGGGAGATTGGGCCAAGCAGGGATATGACTGGTGGTGGCATTCGTTTACCGGGCGCCATGTCGAAACCGGAGAAGAGCGGGCGTTTTTCATCGAGTTCTTCACCTGCAATCCCGATTTGGGAGGACCAGATCCTGTGTTTGGCCAGCTGCCAGAAAACCAGGCAGAGGGAATTCGCCCATCGTATTTGATGGTCAAGGCAGGCAGCTGGGGCAAAGATGCGTGCCAGATGCATCGCTTCTTTGGCTGGGACGACGTTGAAATCGGTGCAGGAGTGCCGTTTTTCGTGCAAGCTGATGATTGCCTGTGCTGCGAGACCGATCTTATCGGCAGCGTGGATGTGGAAGCTCATCAGGCACAATCACATCCCGAATGGATGTGTGATGCAGGATCGATGCTGTGGGATCTGCGTGTGGACAAGCGCATAGCTTTCAATGTGGGCTATGGTGCGAGTTTTCCCATGCGGGCGTTGCAATCGTTCGACATGATGTGGCATGCAGAAGGCATCAAGTGTGCCTACGAGGGCACGGTTGTATTCAACGGCGAAACGTATGTAGTCGATCCCGACACATGTTGGGGCTATGCCGACAAGAACTGGGGCTGTGATTTCACGAGCCCATGGGTGTGGCTTTCTTCCTGCAATATGGTGAGCAACATCACAGGTGAGCGTCTGGCTAACAGCGCGTTTGACATCGGGGGTGGTCGTCCTGTCGTGCTGGGCGTGGCGCTGGATCGCAAGCTTTTAGGTTGCCTGAATTATGAAGGAACGTCGCACGAGTTCAATTTCTCGAAACCCTGGACGGGCTCGACCACGAAGTTCGACTGTCGCGAGACCGAAGAGGAAATCGTGTGGCATGTGGAGCAGCAGACGAACACGGCACGCCTGATCACCGACATCACATGCCCGAAGTGCGAGATGCTGCTCGTGAATTACGAGTCTCCCGATGGGGCGAAGCGTCACAATCACCTGTGGAACGGTGGTACGGGATGTGGACGCTTGCAGTTCTACGAGAAGCGCGGACGCGATTATGTGCTCGTCGACGATATCGCCGTCGCCAACGTCGGCTGCGAGTATGGCGAGTATGACGAATAGGCCGTTGCCTTGGGGCAAAAAGCTTCAGCGTAGTTGTTTGCTGTATCGACCTGGCATCCATATGTCAATGCGAGCTAGCCAAAGCGCCATCTTTGCAGGAAACCGGCTGAGTCATATGTCGTGAGTGTGGAAAGGTACGTGATCAACAAGACCATGGGAAACGATGCGGTTGTCAACAGAGCCATGCGGCCTGCAGAATACCTCGAACTTGCCGAAGAACTCGTTGGCTTCATCGGGCGAAGCCCAAGCATGTTCCATACAGCGTGCACCATTCGCGAGTACTTGGATGCAGCAGGTTTTACCTACCTTCCCGAATCCGACGTATGGCACGTTGATCGTGGTGGTTCATACTACACCGTGCGCAACAATTCCAGTGTCGTGGCATTCAAGGTAGGTGAGCATTTATCGCTCGAGCGCTATCACTTCCAGATGACGGCAAGCCACGCCGATTCTCCCACATACAAGGTGAAGGCAGTGCCCGAGATCGAGGGCCCTCACGAGTTTCTTCGGCTTAATGTGGAAGCATATGGTGGCGTGGTGGATTCCACATGGCTCGATCGACCGCTTTCGGTGGCGGGGCGCGTGCTCGTGGATGCAGGCGAGCGTATAGAAAGCCGGCTGGTTGCGACCGATAAGCCAGTTTGCCTGATACCCAATACACCGCCACATCTGAACCGGCAGATCAACAAGGGTTTCGAGTACAATCGGGCTGTAGACTTATGCCCGGTTTTCTCTGCTGGTGAATTGTCGCAGGGCGATTTTGCTGCGATGGTGGCGCGTGAAGTGGGCGTGGAACCTAAACGCCTGCTGTCATACGACTTGTTTCTCGTCAACAAACAAGAGCCGGTAATCTGGGGTGCGGCAGAAGAGTTCGTATCAGCGCCGAAGCTTGACGACTTGCAATGTGCGTTTTCTTCGCTCAAGGCGTTTCTGGCAGCCGAAAACCCCGAAGTGGTTAATGTATACGCTTGCTTTGACAACGAGGAAGTGGGGTCTGGTACGAAGCAAGGCGCCCGTTCGACGCTACTTGCCGATGTGCTTGAGCGCGTGAATGGGGACCTGGGATTCGGCGAGCAGGATTTGCGCGCTGCATTGGCAGCATCGTACCTTGTTAGCTGCGATAACGCCCATGCGGTGCACCCTGGCCACCCCGAGCTCACCGACGCCCTAAACTGCGTGCTGCCCAACCGTGGTGTGGTGGTGAAAGAAGCTGCCAGTCAAACCTATACGACCGATGCGTTTAGCCGCGCCGTATTCGAGTGCGTGTGTCGCAAGGCGGGAGTTCCCACGCAGCCGTTTGCGAACCGCAGCGACAAGCCAGGTGGTTCGACCTTGGGTAACTTGTCGAACATGCAGGTGAGCGTGCATGCTGTCGACGTTGGCTTGGCACAACTGGCTATGCATTCGTCCTACGAGACAGCTGGCACGCGCGATACGGCATACCTGGTTCGAGCGCTGACTACTTTCTACGAAAGCGTCGTGGATATCGATGGCGCCGATTCCTTTTCGGTGCGGTAAGCGACAACAGCTGCAATCATGACAAGAGCCTGAGTATTGCCGATACGCGGTTTCGATCGTGGTTGCAGTCGTGTTGCACGCTCGCCGTGTTCCAGGTTCTTTGGTCTATCCGTATGCGATCGCGTACATGTCTTCCATGCGCTGCATCAGGGCATCGCCATAAGTGTCACCGGGAACGGCCCAGCGGCCTCCCAAGTCGTAGACCGTGGGCGCGCAGCCGCGGCTCACCAGGTCGAAGCGGGGGTCGACGGCCTCGTTTTCCAGGTCATCCGTGCTGGCGTAGGCTTTCAGGTGCTGCACTTGCGCTCGCAAGCCGGTGCGAACATCGGGAAAAGTTGCTCCTGCGGCACCGTCGTTCGTGGCTCCAAGCCCGCCGAAATTGCACTGCTCGGGTGAAACCTGTCCGCCGAACTGGAGCCAGCCCGTCTCGTGAACGATCTGCGAGAACAGCACCTCGGGTCGCACGCCTTCGGCGCTAGCCTCTTCAATGCACAAATCCACGAAATCTTCGATGGTAGGGGCGCCGGCATCGGCGTAGACGTCGGAGGGGTAGGGGTATCCGCTCTGTTGGTACAAAGCCACCATGGCATCTGCGGGAATAACGCCCTCGCCCATGATATCCGCCGTCATTTCAGGAGGCGCTTCGAGCGCGCTATCGACAGCGCCTTCGCCATAGGCGCTTTCCAACGATGCGGTTTGCGCTTGGGGAGATTCACCAGCTTTACTTGTCGTGCCTTCTGGCTTGTTAGCGTCTATTGCCAGAATCGACTTGGACGAGATCGTGCCGATGGGCGATTCATCTGAAATAGCCCAACTGGTTTCTGGCGATATCGCCATGCAGAGCGCAAATACTGCTGCAAGGCAGAAGGCTGTGACAGTAGCGATCGAGGTGTTGAGTCGTGCGTCCATGGTTTCGTATCATACCGCTTCACATCTGCGAAAGCTGTTCATTCACTTCAAGAACGCATCTGGGCGACATCGCGCGTAAAGGCGGAGCCGTATTCAAGGCAACCGCTTCGCTTGCTGCTCGTTATTCGAGCCGCCATCTGATTTGGTTCCCTTATTCGGTGGAGGGGTCAAAACCCTTCATTCCTATGCCCACTCCTCTGATACCATGGGGCACGTTGGATTGGAAAAGGAGTGGAAACGTTGGCTCGCAACTCGAACGCGCCCACAGAAGAAAGCGTTGCCGTGAAGCCTCGGATAGCCGATGGGGTAGGCCTGGGGATTGACATCGTTGCCATCTCGCGGATGGAGCGCATCCTGGCGCGCACACCGCGGTTTCGCATGCGTGTGTTCACCGAAGGGGAGCGAGCCTATTGCGATAAGACCAGCAATCCCGCCACGCATTACGCGACGCGTTTCGCCGCGAAAGAGGCGGTGCTCAAGGCAATGGGTGTCGGGTTCGCACGGGGCATCGGTCCGCAGGACGTGGAAGTCGTGCGCACTTCGAAGGGGAAGCCAAAAGCCAAGCTCCATCGCAATGCGGCACAGGTTGCCAAAGAGCTCGGCATAGTCGACCTGCCCATATCGCTATCATTCACGCACGATGAAGCCGTTGCCTGCGCCATGGCCATCACGACCGATTCGCTCAATGCCGCCGCTCGCCGCAAAGACCCCATGGAAGAGCTGGCGAAGCAGTTCAAGGAGGCGCGTGCAATGCTTGACGACCTGCCACCGAAAGAATGCGCGAAGGAACCGAGGAGCCAGTGAAACGATATACCGACGAATACATCGCAACCCTGTTGCCATGGCCGGCAACAGACGCGAACAAGTACACGCGCGGCAAGGTGACGCTCGTGGTGGGAAGCAATTCCTATCCAGGTGCTGCAGCGCTTGCCTCCATGGCAAGCCAGCGTGCCGGTGCAGGCTACACCGAAGCATATGTGGAGGACGGTATCGTCTATCAGGTGCAGATGTACCATCCATCACTGGTCGTGCGTCCGTGGAGCTCTTTTGTGGAAAGCGCCATGAAGGAGTCGACCGAGCACCATCCCTGCGCTTACGTGGTGGGCAGTGGATTCGATGCCCGCGATCCCATCATCGCGAGCATGACGCGGCGCCTGCTGAAGACAGCCAAGGCGCCGGTGCTCGTCGATGGCGGGGCGTTGAAGCTGCTTTCTGCGCGCAAGATCCGCGAGTTGTGCGAGCGTCGCTTCCACGAGGGTTATCCCACCATCATCACGCCCCACGGCGGCGAGGCGGCAGCTTTGGCTAAGGTGTTCAACATACCCACCGACGACCCCCAGGATCTGGCCCTCATGCTCTCGCAGGCATATGGCGCCATCACGGTGCTGAAGGGGCCCGATACCTACATCACCGATGGCGATGGTATCTACTGCATGGACAAAGGCACTCAGGCGCTTGCGAAAGCAGGTACGGGCGATGTGCTCGCGGGTGTGATAGGCGGTTTGCTAGCCCAGGGCCTTGGACCCATCCAGTCATGTGTGCTTGGCGCCACGCTGCATGCCCGGGCGGGTGTGTTGGCCGCTCGGGATTATTCCGAGATCGCGGTTTGCGCCGAAGAGGTGATTCGTTACCTGCCCAAGGCTATTTTCGAGTTGAAGGCGCTGGCGGATGGGTGCAAGACGGAAGAGAAGTGAGGTCGCGACTATGGGTGAAGAAGCATTCGAGCCTTCGCTGTTCGACGAAGAGACGATGGCCGAGACGGTTGCCGACCCAGGTGCGCGCATCGAGGCGCTGCGTCGGGAAATCGAGCACAACAACTATCTGTACTATGCGCAAGACCAGCCCGCCATTTCCGATAATGCCTACGACTCGCTCATGCGGGAGCTGCGCACGCTCGAAGCCGCACATCCCGAATTCTACGACGCGAATTCCCCGACCCAGCGAGTAGGCGGCTATGTGGGCGAGCAATTCGCGCCCGTGCAACACGAGCAACGCATGTATTCGCTTGACAACGCGATGGACCTAGACGAGCTGGATGCGTGGATGGAACGGACGTTTGAAGCTTGCGGCCGCGAGGTGCCGTTGTGCTGCGAACTGAAGATAGACGGCAGCGGCATCGCGGTTACCTATGGCGATGGTCGCCTGCAGCGGGCGGCAACACGTGGCGACGGCACTACGGGCGAAGACGTGACGGCCAACATCCGCACGATCAAAGACGTCCCCTTGCGCTTGCGAGACGAGGCGCTCGACACGTTGGCGGCGGGCGTGGGCAGCGTGGAGCTGCGCGGAGAGGTGTACATGCCCAAGTCGAGCTTCTTCAAGCTCAACGAGGTAGCCGAAGCTAACGGCAAGCAGGGTTTTGCCAATCCGCGAAACGCCGCGGCGGGAAGCCTGCGTCAAAAGGATGCGAAAATCACGGCGAACCGCGATCTGTCCACGTTCATCTACGCTATTGCGAACAATGCGTCGTTGCAGGTAAGAGGTCAATACGAGCTGCTGGAATGGCTGAGGCAGGCGGGGTTGCACGTCAACCCCGATGTGAAGCTGTGCGAAAGCCCCGAAGACGTGCGGGCGTTTTGCCGGGAGGCTTTGGAAAAACGCACGCAGCTTCCCTACGAGATCGACGGCGTGGTGGTAAAAGTCGACGAGTTCGCCATCCAAGACTCCATGGGGTTCACGGCTCGTGCGCCCCGTTGGGCCATCGCCTACAAGTTCCCGCCCGAAGAGCAGACGACGGTGTTGCGCGACATCACCGTGCAGGTGGGCCGCACGGGCGCCCTCACGCCGGTTGCGGAACTCGAGCCTGTGCTGGTGGCGGGATCAACCGTCGCGCGTGCCACGCTGCACAACGAAGACGAGGTGCGCCGCAAGGACGTGCGCATCGGCGATACCGTGATCATCCGCAAAGCGGGAGACGTGATTCCCGAAGTGTTGGGACCGGTGATTTCCATGCGTCCGGCGAACGCTCGGCAATGGCATATGCCCGATACCTGCCCGAGCTGTGGGAGCCATGTGGTGCGCGAAGCGGGCGAGGCCGTGATGCGTTGCGTTTCCATCGATTGCCCGGCGCAAGCGCGCGAGCGGCTCATCCATTGGGCGAGTCGCGGTGCCATGGACATCGAGGGTTTGGGAGAAGAGGTCGTGGGGCGCTTGGTGGATACGGGGCGCGTCATGGACGTGGCAGATTACTATTCGCTCGACGAAGCCGAGCTTTCGCTGCTGGACATGGGCCGCGTGAACAAGGAAGGCGAACCCATACGCCTGGGCCAGACCGTGGCGAAAAAGATCATGGCCGAAATCGAAGCCAGCAAGTCCCGGGGATTTCCGCGGGTGCTCTTCGGCATCGGCATGCGTCATGTGGGCAAGACGACGGCGGAGGCCATCGCGAAGGCGTTTCCCAGCATGGACCTGTTGCGCCAGGCAACCGAAGTGCAGTTGGCGGCGGTGGATGGCGTGGGTGCCATCATCGCGAAGAGCGTGTATCAATTCCTGCGCACACCCGACAACGAGAGGGTCATCGAACGGTTGCAGAAATTCGGCGTGGTCATGGAGCCGGAAGATGCGGGAGAAGTGGTGCCGCAGACGCTCGCGGGTCTGACCTTCGTGCTCACCGGATCTCTTGAGGCGATGACTCGCACTCAGGCGGGTGATGCCTTGAAGGCCTTTGGCGCCAAGGTTTCGGGAAGCGTGTCGAAGAAGACCAGCTACGTGGTGGCGGGCGAAGCCGCTGGCTCCAAGCTCGACAAGGCCAATCAACTGGGCGTTCCCGTTCTAGACGAGGTCGCCTTGCTGCAGATTTTGCAAACCGGCCAGCTGCCCGATTAGGTTGCTGTGAGTCAAAGCGGCTACGGGCAACTGGCTCATGCGGGCGGCTGACTGATTTGGAAGAACGGATGTGATGTTGAAGAAGGTCAGGCTCGACAACTTGCTCGTGGAACGAGGCATGTTCGATGCTGCTGACGACGTGCTGCGTGCGGTGATGGCGCGTGAGGTGAAGGTGGGAGATTCCTACGTCACGAGCGCGGCGATAAAGGTTGCGCCCGATGCGGACGTGCAGGTCAAGGGGCGCCTCGCCTACGTTTCCCGCGGAGGATACAAGCTTGCGGGCGCATTGGATGCGTTCGGGCAATGCGTAGAGGGCCTGCGTTGCATCGACATCGGCTGTTCAACGGGGGGTTTCACCGACTGCTTGCTACAGCGGGGTGCGGCCAGCGTAGCCTGCGTGGATGTGGGCTACGGGCAGTTGGCGTGGAGCATCCGGCAAGACCCACGTGTGAGCGTGTTCGAGCGCACGAACATCAAGGCGGCGGAGCCGATGGAGCTTGGCGCGCCTTTCGATTTGCTCGTCGCCGATTTGAGCTTCATTGGCCTGGCACGTCTCGCAATCGTGTTCGCGAGTCTGTGCGAGAGGGGCAGCGTCTTCATAGGCTTGGTGAAACCCCAGTTCGAAAGCCATCACGACGAGACGCAAGGCGGTTTGGTAACCGATCCGGCTGTGCGCAGGCGCACGGTGCTGGAAGTTCAGGAAGCGCTCGAGCTTGCAGGCTTTCGCGTGACCGATGTCGTGGAATCATCCATTACCGGCAAGCGTGCCGGAAACGTGGAGTACCTGGTCCGTGCGGTGTTCGAAAAAGATGCTGCTGCAACCGAAGGGGTTTGACCATGCTCCATGCAACGGCGAACAAGATCGTGATGGGCAAATGGAAGCCCCGCAAAGTGGTGGCAGCCTCCATCGTGGCGTGCGCTCTTGTGGTGATGGCCGTATTCACGTTCACCCCCGCATCGGTGTGGCAGGATTGCGACATCGATCCCAAGGAGGCATCTGCACCTCAAGACGTTCCTGCGCCCGAGGTTGTCCCATCCGACATTCCCCCCAGCGATGGCAGGGCATACGTCGAGCTGAACGGCAACGAACCTTATTTCGATGCGACCGAATATGCAGGCACGTCGTTGGAGCTTTATTCCCCCCTTGACTCCAAAGGGCGTTGCGGTTCCTGTGCCGCCATGGTCGGCCCCGAGACGATGCCCACAGAACAGCGAGGCGAAATTGGCGAGGTGAAGCCATCGGGCTGGCAGATCGCGAAATACGACTGGATCGACGGCAAGTACCTGTACAACCGATGCCACCTGATCGGATACCAGCTCACGGGCGAGAACGCTAACGAATGCAACCTCATCACCGGCACGCGCTTCATGAACGTGCAGGGCATGGAGCGGTTTGAAACCGAAGTCGCCGACTACGTGTACCGCACGGGCAACCACGTGCTCTACCGCGTCACGCCCCTGTTCGATGGAGACGACCTGCTGGCCCGCGGGGTGGTGATGGAAGCGAAGTCGGTGGAAGACGATGGCGCAGGGGTGAGCTTTTGCGTGTTTTGCTACAACGAGCAGCCGGGGGTGAGCATCGACTACGCCACGGGCGACAACGCTTCTGATGGCACCATGGAACAGCTCTGGGAAGATTGGAATGCCTACGAGCAGCAGCAAGCTACCGCCACTTCGAGCGCTGTCGCCGTCGAAGGGGAAGAAGAGTTGCAGGGGAGCAGTGATGCCGCGCCGGAGTGCACCTATGTTCTGAACACGAACTCGTACAAGTTCCACGACCCGAGTTGCTCTTCAGTTGACGATATGAGCGAGAAGAACAAGTACTATTTCAACGGCACGCGCGAAGAGGCCATCGAGATGGGATATGTGCCCTGCAAGCGCTGCAATCCCTAGCCGAGCAAAGATGGATCGGGCTGCGCCGAATCGTTTCCAGATGATTCGTTATCCGTTGGCTTTTGCCCGCTTAGTCGTTCTAAGTCGAGCGCGGATGGATCAGGTGGTATCGAGTCGTTTCCCGAAAGCTCTCTTTCAGTGGGTTTTTGCCTGCTCAACCGCTCGGATTCCCGCGCAACGGCATCGATAGGTGCGTCTCCTCCGAAATAATCGGCTTCTGCAACCATCTTACGTCGCTCGATTATCATGTCAGCCGTGTTGTACACGGCATGCGCGACCATCACGGACAGCAAGCTGCCCGAAGCAAGGTAGGCGCCTCCCAAGATGCAGGCGGATATGATGGTGAACGCCGAAGTCCAGGCGTCGCGGTACTGCACGTGTGCGCCCCAGAACACAACCGAGACGGCTACGACCGATAGCATGGCGGCAGCAGGGTGGGGCAGCAGCATATTCAGCACCCAGAGTGCAAGGCCGAGCAGCCCGTATCGGAACAGCAGCTCCTCGCAGGCACCGGCCGCCATCATGGCAAGCGCGATGCGCCACATGGGCATGCGCGGCATTTCGCCAGTGATGCCCCGGCGCGTGTTCATAATTGCCTGACGATAAGACTCGCTCGATCGCGTGCCAACGTAGTCAAACGCCTCCAACAAAACCACCATGACGATAGGCAGCGCGACCATGATCCAGTGCGGCTTCATGACGCTTCCGATGTCCGCCAGCCAGCCGAAGGGGAACGCATGCCCGATTCCGCCAGCGGCAATGGAAAGCGCGAAGGCAACGGCAAGCCCAGCTGCGAGAATGAGCCCTTCTGATACCATGGCCACGCGAAACAGCGCGTCCTGCTCGCTTTCGGGAAGGGGGTATTTCTTTAAGGCCTCGTGCATCTCGGCGACCATTATAGTTGCTTTGAGCAACCATTCGCTGGGAGAGGGATGATATAACCGTTTGCCGAAGCATGCACAAAACGCGCATCAACACTTCTTCTTTGTAGGGCCCACTTGCCCTCAGACTACGCTACAATGGAAGTGCAGCGGCCTCCGTTGCCGCCTTTATGAGAGAGGAGACAGTTATGCCCGCAAAAGTGAATGTTGACGAATGCATCGGCTGTGAGGCCTGCAAAGACGAATGTGCCGTGGGAGCCATCTCGATGGTCGATGGTGTCGCCCAGGTGAACGAAGACGAGTGCATCGACTGCGAAGTCTGCGTAGACACGTGCCCCTCGGGCGCCATCGCCGTCGAATAAATCGCCTGAAAACCGCACAACCCGAAAGCCGCCTTTGGGCGGCTTTTTCTATCTTGCCAGCAAGCCATGGATGCTGAAATCTGGGTTGGCCCGGGCGTGCCGACTGCCCCTGTGCGACCCTCTGAACGCCATATTCCAATTCGGGTTCCTTGGGAACCCGAATAATTGAATGCATGAAGCAGCGCAGCGCACGAAGCGGGCGTAGCCCGCTGAGCAGCGGAGCGGGGCGTCGCGCAGGGGCAGTCGGCACGCCCGGACCAACCCGAGTGCGGGGAAAGCTGCGGCACTATTCCCCGTCAACTCGCACTTGGTTGATTCGCTCGACCAGGTCGTTGCCGCGTTCGTAGAACAGCAGGTCCTGGTTGTGCTCGAAGTACTTCTCGCAGCCGTGGGCGTTGATGAAGTCCATGCCGTAGCGGTTGGCCGAAAGTGCCGTTATCAGCAGCAGCATCTCCTGGCCGGTTCCGAAGGCTTCTTCGGCGAAGGCAAAGGCGTTGTCAAGCGAAGCAGCGCCCTTCTTCACCAGGACATCGAGCCGATCGACTTGCGTGCCGAACGCTTCTTTCATCACGCCGAAGGGGAGCTGTGCGCCGCCCGCCAGCTCGAACGCCGTGGATGCCAAGGCGATGAAGCGCTGGTAGTTGAGCCGCTTCGCATCGGTGATCAGGCCGTTTGCCCGCTCGCTTGCCAACTGCTTGGCCACAGCAGCCTGTTCACGGCGCACAGCGGCTGCGCAATCGGTGGCATCGTCGGCACCCAGCTCGTCGCGGATGCCCCCCAGCTTTCCGAATGCATATTCGATGGCATGTTCTTCCATCATCGCATCGCGCAGCGTGTTCGCCAGCGCGTCGGTGAGCAGGCCCATGAGCGAGACGCGCTCGTCGAAGGGTGCATCGGCCGCGCGTTGGACGATTTCCTCTCCTGCATCTCCCGCCAGGATGCGGTCGATTTGGTAGTCGGAACGGTACTTCGTGAACAAGTCGTAGTACACCGAAAACTGCTTGGAGATTTCGGGGTTCTGCACGTATTGGCACACGAGCATGTCATCGACGGGCAGCCCCTTTTCCTCGTACAGGCGGATCATCGAACTTAGGTCGTCCCAGCCGCGAGCGGTGACGAACGACTTGCCGTCCACCGTGGTCTCCACGCTGTAGAAGTGGCTGCGCTTGATGTCCAGGTACGTGATCACGGCTGGATGAGTGCCGTTGTCCAAGGCGAAGTCGCGCCAGGTGTCGAAGTCGGGTTCCACGTCGATGCGCTTCAGGCGGTCCCAGGTGGCGATGTCGAAGTCGTGCACGGTGCGGTTGTATTCCTGCGGGTTGCCGGCGGTGACCACGATCCAGCCGTCGGGTACCTTGTGGCGGCCGAAGGTCTTGTACTGCAGAAACTGCAGCATGGCAGGGGTGAGCGTTTCGGAAACGCAGTTGATCTCGTCCAAAAACAGGATGCCCTCGGTGCGCCCGGTCAGCTCGATGGCCTCGTAGACGCTCGCGATGATTTCGCTCATGGTGTATTCCGAGACGTCGTATTCGCGTCCGCCGAATACTTTCTTGTCGATGAAGGGCAGGCCCAGGGCGCTTTGCCTCGTATGGTGTGTCATCGAATAGCTTACAAGTGCCACGTCGAGTTCGTGGGCGATCTGTTCCATGATGGCGGTCTTGCCGATGCCGGGAGGCCCGATCAGGCACACCGGGCGTTGCCGTTGCGGCGTCAGGCGGTAGTTGCCGAACTCGTCTTTGGCGAAATAGGCCTGCATAGCATATTTGATCTGGTCTTTTGCCTGGCGAATATCCATAGATGCAAACCTTTCTAGTAGTCTTCCTCGATGAAGTCGGTTTCTTCCAGCTGCACCTTCATCGCCCAGCTGGGCACGGGCGGCTCGGTGGGGATGTCGTCCACGAAGGCGAACGCCACGTCGTAGTCGGGCGCGCGTGAGGGGTAGGTGCCCTGTCCGTCGGTGAAGTAGATCAAGCCCCCCAGGTTGGTGTAGGAACCACGGGCGAGCTCGTTGTCCACGTATTCGAACACGGGGCGGAAGTCGGTGCCTCCAAGGCCTTTCACTTTCAGGTTATCCAGGTAGCGGTCGAAGTCCTCGCGTGTGTTGATAGTGGCTATGTCGGCGATAGCGGCATCGCACTGGATGATGGTCACGTTCATCTTCGCCGCAAAGCTCGTCTCGTTTGCGAGGATGGAATACGTCTGCTCGAGGAAGCGCCGCACGAGGCCGTCTTTCGTAGATGCCGATGTGTCGATGGCTATCACGAAATCGCGGATTTTGCGCGCTTCGGTGTACTCGAGCGGCTCTATGAGCGGCAGGTTTCCGTATCGCTGCAGCCCCAGGCAGTAGTAGACGTAGTCGAACTCGTCGTCGTTGATGAGCAGGTGCTCGCCCATCACGGCGAACTTGCGCAAGAACTCGCGGTAGTCGGTTCGCCGGCGCGTGACCTGCTTGATGTTCATGGTCAGGTTCGCGCCTTCGGTGCCCCATGACTTGGCGTAGGAATCGAGCTGCACGCCAAGCTCCAGCGCCGCATCTTCCCATTGCTCGCGCGAGCGGTCGAGGTTTACGGTGTTCGCGAAGCGGGGGGCTATGGCGCGTGCGGAACGTTTCGGGGCTTCCTTTTGGACGATGTCTTCCTCGGGCATGCCGCGATGCGAGTCGTGGGCCCGGGCCACTTGCTCGGCCTCGGGTGGCATGTCCATCTTGGTGCCGTCCTTGCCAGGTCCACTTGCCTGGCTGCCGGGACCGCCGGAGCGCTCTTCGCGCTCACCTTCCTCGCGTTCGCGTTCGTCTTCCTCTTCAGTCACGAAGCGCACATGCCACGGTGCGTGGTCGTCGGCCAAGAAGTTCGCGCGCAGGGTGTCGAGCTCCTCGTCAGAAAGATGCTGGGCTAGCAGGTGCCGGTAGACCTCTTCGGCCGTGAAATGCTTCACGGCTGCGGCGACCTGTGCGCACAGCGCTCCCTGGCGGGACTCGCGCGAACAGCGCGTGGTGGCAAGGTTCAGCTCGGAAATAGTGTGCTCCACCACGATGTCGCAGGCGGTATCCCAGCATGCAGCATGCACCTGTTCTCCGACGAAGGGATGCAGGAACACGCAGTGCAGCAGGGCGTGCAGGTAATCTCGCGCCAGCGCGCCGGGCTCTTCGGCATAGATGCCCGCCGCCCATGCGGGATCGTATCGCAGATAGGTGCCGTCGGTGGCGAAGGTGGCATCGGGGACGGGCAGCGGGGTTAGACGTGCAGCCGCACTAGCCATGAAGCGGAGGTTTACCACCACGGCGTTCTTCGAAAGCTCCAGGGCTTGTGCTCCCAGCTGCGATATCGTGTCGCGTGCCATCCGTCTCCTTGATTTGCGGTGGGCAGCCTCGAGCCTTCGTGTGGCGCGCACCCGTACTTGATTCGATGTCTTTGGGAAGTGTACCATTCTTTTTGTGCAGGTGAACGAACCGCATGAGATTCCCGAAGGCGCATGCCCGTCGCGCGCCGATGCATTGAAGAGGTTGCCATGAACTGTTATCCGCCCATCTTCGAAGACGCTGAAACACCTATCCGCGAACTGATCGAGCGGCATGGTTCCGCTGGCTGGCTGGCGGATTCCACCGATGTGGGCATGGTGCAGGCTGGGCAGGCCATCGACGGCGAGATGTGGGCACCGCAGCTGACACCTTACGTGGAGTGGGAATGGCACGTGGAAGACGGTTCGGTTCAGGAGGAGGAATCGCACGACCTGTGGCGTTTGCGCACTGGCGTGCCCGACGAGCTGCGCGAGCGTATCGCTGCAGGTCAGAAGAAGGCGGTGCAGGAGAAGCTGGCCAAACAGCAGGCAGTCGAAGATGCCGCCGCGCAGGTGCCGGTGGAGCTTTCCTGGGTCTTTGGCGTGAAGGAGGGTGTCGACGGCTTGGTTCTGGCCAAGGTCGACCTGCGCGAATTCGCCAAGCACGGCAATCCCGGCTGCGATTTGGTAGTGGTGCTGCCCTCCCAGGTGGGCGGCGTGCCCGTGACGCGCATCGCCGTCGACGCGTTTTCGCGCTTCAACGTGCGTGGCATCGGCGTGCGGCTGCTGGTCGTGCCCGACAGCGTGGTTGCCGTGGATGCAAGGGCTTTCTCGAGCCTGGCGGCGGAGGTCATCTATGTGGGGAAGGGATGCCGGTACCTGGGCGATCAGCCGCTCGAGCGCTGGGACCTGAAGCCTTCCATCGAAAGTCGACGGTATGTGATTGCCGAAGACAATCCCTGGTGGCAGTCGCGCGAGGGCTGCATCCTTTCCAAAAACGGGGCTGACTTGATGTTTTTGGCCCCGCCATACGCTGTCCAAGAGCAGCTTCCCGACGATGTGCGCAGGGTGGGTGCCAATGCGCTTGCCAAGTGGGATACCGTGCCTGAAGTGGTGCGGTGCAGCGCCAATTTAGGTCGTGTGGCCTTTCGGCAGTGGGATAGTGCCTTGTGGCTGTGTCCGCAGGATGCACCGGCGTTCGAAACCCTGCAGAAGCGCAACGTGCGCCTGGCGAGCCCCGATGCGGTCGAGGTCGACGGCTGCTGGTACGACTTTGACGACGACGGAGCCGTTTTGGTGGCAGGGCCTCCTGCTCCTCCCACGGCATCCCAGTCCTTCGCCCGCGCTGCGGCCCATCATGTGCCTTCCGTTGCCAAAGCGACGGGACAAGCGGGCGCAGCCAGGGATGCAGCAGGGCAGGGTGGCTATTCCCAAAAAGATGCCAGAGGGGCATCCATGGCGGGTGCTTCCGCTTCGCATCATTCTGTGCTCGCGTTGCCGCAAGAGGTGCATGGGAGGCGGCTCGTGCGTATCGCGCCGCGGGCGCTGGTGACGGCTCCAAAGGTGCTCGTCTTGCCAGAGGGGGTGCTCGTGGTGGGTCGCGACAACGCCTGCAAGGGGACGCGTCGCCTTTTACTTCCCAACGGCTTGCGCCGCATCGAGGCGCACAGCTTCTGTTCGCGCGAGCTGGAAGGGGTCACGACCATCCCGGCCAGCGTGGAAAGCATCGGCGAGGGCTGCTTCGAATACAGCGTCGTTCGGTTCGAGCAGGTGGGCACGGTGGTGCACATATCCGCGAACCAGCTGTTGAACTGCTTCGTCGAGCGCAGCGAAGAGGAGGTGGCTGCGCTGCCGGACGGGGATGTCATCGCGCGCGTGCCCTTCGACTTCGCTCGCTATGATCGGCTTTTGTGCGAGGGCGGCAGTCTACCGCAGCGTCTCGCCGCGCTGGTGCATCGGCTGTCCACACCTGCGGGGCTTTCGCAGGAAGCGTGCAAGAACCTGGTGATGCAGCTGAAAAAGGAGGCGGACGATGCGATGGCGATCGTGGCCCGTGAGGGCGATGCGGCATCGGTCGCCCGTCTGGTCGACGTAGGTTTCATCGACGACGACACCTTCGACGCTCAGATCGAGCTACTGCGTCGCGCCAACCGCACCGACTGCGTGATGCTGCTCATGGAGCGGCGCCATGACAGCGAATCCGATTCGTCGTCTGTCAAATCGCGTTTCGCCCTGTAAGGCGTCATGGTGAAAGGATTGAGTCTCATGAACCAGCGAATGCCGATTTTCCCGAATGCGGAAGCGACAATCGATGAGCTGATTGCCGCATGGGGGCATGAGGGATGGTGTGCTCATGCGGAAGAAGTTGGTTCCGTTCAAGCCGCACATGCAATCGAAGGTGAGATGTGGGCGCCGCAGCTGACTCCCTACGAGGAGTGGAAATCGAGCGGGTCCATGGGTGTCGAAGGTTCGCATGACGGCGACTTGTTCAAGGTGGGCTTCCTGCACATGGGCGCGTCGAACGAGCTTCGCGAGCGTATGGTGGCGATTGGCTTGGAAGCTGCCCGACGTCAGGCCGAGGCGCAGCGCAAAGCCGAAGAGGAAGCTGCAGCATACGTGGTGGGGCCGGAAAACGTTGATTACGCACGTGTCTTCGGGGTGAAGGATGGTGCGGATGGGTTCGTGCTTTCCAAGGTCGACCTGCGCGAATACGCCAAGCAGAGCGGTGTAGACGAAGGGCTTGTGGTGGTGCTTCCGTCCGAAGTGGCGGGAATTCCCGTGACGCGCATCGGCGCCGATGCGTTCTCGCGCTTCAACGTGCGCGGTATTGGCGTTCGGTTGCTCGTGGTGCCAGATGGGATACGCTCCATCGATGCGAAGGCGTTTTCGAACTTGGCCGCCGAGGCCGTTTTCATCGGCGCTGGCTGCCATGCCCTGGGTGCGCAGGCGCTCGAGCGCTGGGCGCTTAAGCCCGCCATCGAGAAGCGCACGTACGTGATATCGCCGGATAATTCCAAGTGGCGCTCCCACGCGGGCAGCATCCTTTCGAAAGACGGCTCCCACTTGCTGTTTTTTGCTCCGCCGTACAACAGGCGCGTGGCAATACCCGCTGGTGTGAGGCGCGTGGGTGCCGACGCCATCGCCAAGTGGGGTGCCATACCGGAAGTGGTCGAATGCGCTTTGGAACTCGAGCGCGTGGATTCGAGGCAGTGGGACAATTCGCTGTGGCTCTGCCCGCAGGAAGCCCCCATCTTCGATGCGCTGCAGCGTCGAGACGTTCGCCTGGCAAGCCCCAGTGTCGTGGAAAAGGACGAATGCTGGTACGACTTCGACGATCGCGGCGCGTTGCTGGTTGCAGGACCGCCCGCACCCTTAAGCCCGTCTCAAACATTTGCCCGAGCAGCGGCGGCAAGTGCGAAGACGCATGCACCGCAGGGGGCAGCAGCGCTTGCCAAGCAGGTGGCGCATGCAGGGCCGTCGGCATCGGCGCTCGATGTTGCGCGCGAGGTGGCGGGCCGTCCGCTCGTGCGTGTCGCCCCGCGTGCGCTCGTCACTGCTCCCGAGACGCTCGTTTTGCCCGAGGGTTTGCTGGAAGTGGGCCACGACAATGCCTGCAAGGGGACGCGAAGGGTTTCGCTGCCCCAAAGCCTTCGCCGTATTGGTGCGCATTCCTTCTGCTCCCGCGAACTCGAGGGCATTACGTCTATTCCCGCAAGCGTGATGAGCATCGGCGAAGGGTGTTTCGAGTACAGCGTCGTACGTCTCGAGCACGTGGGTGCTGTGGTGCACGTTTCTGCGAACCAGCTGCTGAACTGTTTCATCGAGCGCTCCGACGAGGAAATCGCATCGCTGTCTGACGACGATGCCCTCGCGCGCGTTCCGTTCGATTTCGCCCGATACGACAAGCTCCTCTGCGAGGGTGCCAATCTGCCGCAGCGCATCGGAGCCTTGGTGCACCGCCTAGTTGCACCTGTGGAGCTTTCCAAGACAGCCCGCGACAACCTAGTCGCCCAGCTTCGCAGGGAAGCGCAGTCTGCGATGGAGTTCATAGCCCGCGAGGGAGACGCCGCTCACATCGCCCGCCTGGTCGACGTTGGCTTCATCGACGACGATACGTTCGACACCCAGATCGAGCTGCTGCGTCGCGCCAACCGCACCGACTGCGTGATGCTGCTCATGGAACGCCGCCACGGGTCCACCCGTGACGCTACCCCCGTGAAGTCCCGCTTCACCCTATAGCAAGCCAGCCGATTCGTTTACATGCTCCACGCAGAAGCGCCACCCAATCGGGCGGCGCTTCCCTTAATGGTTCTGTTGTGATGCGCAACTAGAAGATCAGGTGCGCAACGGGGCAGACGATGATCAGGCTCACGATGGTGCGCTCCAGGAAGATGATGAAGAGTTCGAGCAGGTTGATCGGAATCTTCGAACCCAGAATCAGGCCGCCGACCTCGGACAGGTAGATGACCTGCGTAACCGAGATGGTGGCGATGATGAACAGCGACATCGGGTTGTCCACCGTAGCGGCGCCGATGACCGAAGGTGTGAACATGTCGGTAAAGCCGACGATCATGGTCTTGGATACCAGCGCGGCTTCCGGAACCTGCAGCAGTTGCAGCAGCGGCAAAAACGGCATGCCCAGCCACTCGAAGATGGGTGTGTAGGTGGAAAGCAGCAGTGCCAGCGTGCCGATGCACATGACGACGGGCATGACGCCAAACCACATGCCACAAGCGTTTTTCAGGCCGTTTTCGAAGAACTGGACGGCACCGCGATGCTCCTGAACGCGCTTGACGGCCAAGTGCAGGCCATACTGGCGGGAGTTATCGAAGCCTTCGGGCAGGTCTTCGGCCATGGCCTTGCCTTCGACCATGTAGACGTCCTTGTGCAGGCGCAGAGGGGGAATGCGGGGCAAGATGAGCGCGCAGCAGATGCCGACCAGACAGATGGTCAGGTAGTATGGGCCGAAGTACTCCATCAGGCCCACCTGGGCGAGTACGACGATGGAAAACGTGATGGACACGGCAGAAAACGTCGTGGACACGATGCATGCTTCTCGTTCGGAATAATAGCCGCTCTCGTACTGGTTGCAGGTGAGCATGACGCCCAGCGTGCCGTCGCCGACCCAGGAGGTGATGCAGTCGACGGCCGCACGGCCGGGGATGCCGAACAACGGTCGCATGAACTTGGTTAGCAGCGCGCCGATGAATTCGAGCAGGCCGAAGTCGAGCAGCAACGGCAGCAAGAAGCCGGCGATGAAGAAGATGATCACCAGCACGGTGAGCAGGTCGGAAAGCACGAATCCGCCGGTGTCGGCGCTTGTGATCATGTGCAGGAAGTCGGAGTATTCATCCCCTGCATGTACGCCGAAGAAGACGAGCCACAAGAAGATGGCGCCGATGACGCGGATGGTGGCCCAGATGGGCGTGCAGGTAAACGAGTCGTCCAAGATGGGGTAGGTGGTCAGAAACGAAGGCTTCTTCAACGACCAAACGCCAAGGACGGCAGACACGGTGACGATTATCAGGCACAGCAATGGCAGCAACCCCGATAACGCACCTCCGATGGCATCAGCGATTATTTTCACGATGATGGTCCAGGTGCCGTTCACATGCACCGGGATCATGAACAAGATAATGCCGATGACAGATGGCACCAAGAACTCTGCAATCTGTTTGGCAGTGAATGTTTCCCTCATAAATCCCCGCCTTTATACGTCCTAACTGAATAAAAGGGCATGAACCCACGGGGAATAGTGTACTCCAACTTACATACGGTTGGGTTGAAATCTATGGGAAGTTTTATCTCGTTCCTTTTTCGCTCCCTGCATCAAACCTTTATTCCATGCATGAGAAAACGGGGAACAGGTTGCTGTCGTTTGACAACCTGTTCCCCGTTTTCTGGCCTGTTTTGTTGGCTGGATTGCGATTGAGCCATTGAGAGATGCGGGCTCATGCGTTCGCGACGAACTCCTTCGCGCTTTTACCGAGACAGTCGAAATGTCTTGTTCGCGTACGGAGATATCCCTTTTTCACTGGCTCGAATACCAAATCAATCGATCTTGTGCAACAGCTGGTCCTTGCACCACGGATCTATGATTAGCTCAAGATCACAGGTGGTTTGGATGCAGCCATAGCTGCTGTACGCATAGCAACCTCCACCCGCAACCTGATCCAAATCCTCGTCGTCAAGCTTGCCAACCGCCCTGACGGCGTCATCCGTCCTGCCCTTGAGCTCCTGCTCCATCTTCGGGAGCGCTTCCTCGAAGTCTTTGGCAGTCAGGTCAAAGCCAAGTTTTTGGGCAGTTGCTGCAAATGCCTTGACGGCATCTTCTGCGCTCTTCATGGCGGGGTGCTCTTTGAGTGCTTCCTGTACCTTTGGGTCGGCGAAAAACGCATTCACTTTCTTTGCTGTCATGGCGCATTGCCTCCTTCTCTTGCCAAATCTGTATCCGAACAGCAGACAGGCTATTGCTTTCGCTTTGCCATGTGGCCATAAGCGAAACCGTCTTGGTATTCGCATCCCCCGGTTTCGCGCTCTTTTGCCCTTTGTCGGGCGAAACAATAGCCAATCCCTTGTTCATTATTGTCATACGATGAATCATGCATTAGGTTTCAATTTCGAAGGTGTTTTTTGGATGCGAGACAGGTTCTTTTGGAGCTTGGCCTCCTGTCCCAGAACCGAGATACCACGGTGGGGCGGGGGTTGTTGGGATAGAAATCCCGACCCCCTGACCATAAATCCGCTGTGCCAAACCCCGTTCCAGCTACACTGGCAAAGCCTTGACCCTTGCCCCAGAATCTAGTCTTGCTGTTCCAGAAAAGCATAGAGGTATTGCCTGAACGCACGCATGCCAGCCGATTCCGGACCTTTGCGCGTGATCAGCGTGATTTCGCGGTACATGGGGATGCTCAGCGGCAACGCGACGACCCGGTAGTCGACGCGGTTCAAGATGAGCGAGGAAAGAATGGCAAGTCCCATGCCGCTTTCCACCATGGCCATGATGGCATAGTCGTCGAACGTGGTAAGTGCTGGTACAATACCTGCCCCCGTTTCGGCGTTGATGCGGGCGACCACGTGTTCCACGCCAGTTTCCAGCTGCAGGAACGGCTCGTCGGCAAAGGCTTTGACGGGGAATGCGGGAAGGTGTGCAAGCCGATGGTCGTGCGGCAGCACCGCCATGAACTGATCGCGGCCAACCGACCAGGCGTTTAACGTAGATGGGGCTTTCGTACCCAGGAAGCCGCAATCGGCACGGCCTTCTTCCACCCAGCCGGCGATTTCAGAATAGGCTCCTATTATCAGCTCGCAAGTAATGCCGGGATGGTCTTCTTGCAGGTGCTTTACCACGGGCGGAAGCCAGTGGGTGGCAACACTGGAAAAGGTGGCGACGCGAAGCGTCCCCGTTTCCAGCCCTTTCACGGCGTCAACCTGAGATTCAAGGGTGTCTTCTGCAACGCATACAGCCCGAATGGCAGGCAGGATGGAACGAGCATCGGCAGTTGGATACGCGCCGCCCTTTCCGCGGTGCAGCAGCGTTATGCCCCAGCGGCTTTCGAGGTCGGCTACCATGCGGCTGACCGCCGACTGGGTATAACCGAGCTGTGCTGCGGCTTCGGTGATGCTGCCGCAATCCACAACCTTCAATAGAGCACGGTATTTCTGTGCGTGCATTTCGCGCTCCCTTCTGTTGGGATGCCAAGCATCCTTCCTGCAGCTTCCCCCATCGATTTGCGATGCGAAGCCGAAGCGGATTGCCGATGGAACATTATTCCCAGAACAACGCTCCATCCATTGTAGTGCATATATGCGAAAAACGCATGGATAACATGCTAAACATTCGCTTTTCAAATCTAATGCCAAGGCAGATAATAATCGTGGTAAGAAAAGGGAGGCATCATGGGAAACGCCACATCGATAAGAGCATACGCAAGTTTTGTGTTCGCCCTCATCCTGTTCGGGTCGAACGGAATCGTGGCAAGCGCCATAACGCTTCCCAGCTTCCAGATCGTCTATCTGCGCACGGGGCTCGGTGCGCTGGCTTTGGTGGTGGTTCTTTTGGCGTCGCGCAGGAAGCTTACAGCTGCCACTCACCATCGCGACCTTGCTTTCGTCGTGCTGTCCGGGCTGTGCATGGGCATTGGATGGCTGTTTTTGTACGAGGCCTTCCAGCGCATCGGCGTTGGGCTTTCCTCCTTGGTGTACTACTGTGGTCCCATCATCGTCATGGCCGCATCGCCCGTGTTGTTCGGCGAGAAGCTGACCACCGCCAAAGTGGCGTGCTTCGGCGTCGTGCTGACGGGATTGGTGCTGGTGAACGGCATGGCTGCCGATGGTGCGTTGGACATGAACGGCTTGGCCCTGGCGGCGGGATCGGCTTTGTCGCTGGCTGGGCTCGTGGTGTTCAACAAGAAGGGTGCAGCCATTACGGGGCTCGAGAACTCCGCATGGCAGCTGTGCGCTGCGTTTTCCGTGGTAGCCGTCTACACCGTACTGACGTCTGGCACTCCGCTGATGCAGGTGCCCGCCGGCCAGATGGGCTACGTAGTGTTTCTTGGCCTGGTGAACACAGGGTTGGGATGCTACCTGTACTTCGGAGTCTTTGATGCGCTGCCCACGCAGACCGTGGCTTCGCTGGGCTACCTCGAGCCGCTCACCGCCGTAATCCTGGGCGTGGCGATACTGGGCGAGCCTATGTCCGCACTTCAGGCGGCAGGTGCAGCCATGATCATCGGCGGTGCCGTGGCATGCGAGCTCGTGAAGTCCAGGCCTGCAGAGCTGCGACCCACATCTGTCGGCCGATCCCCTATGGCCAAACCCCTCGCATAACTGCTGCCTCAGTGTTGAGCCTCTGCAAGAAGAACATCCCGCGGCGCCTCCGCTGCGGGATGCGCTGCGTTCCACGAAGCAGTTCGGTAGCTGACTTACGCGCGAATGAGTCAAGCGACTACGGGCAGCTGACTCACGCGCGAATGAGTCAAGCAACTACGGGCAGCTAACTCACGCGCGAATGAGTCAAGCGACTACGGGCAGCTGACTCATGATGGTATACTGGGCAAGTAGTCGCATCCGGACCGAGGGGGCACCATGCAGTCTCTGCGCCGATCTATCGACCTGTCCGTTTTCGCAATTCGCCTATCTGTGGTGCTGGGGCTGTTCATCTGCCTTTTAGCCTGTGTTTGCGTGTTGCCGGCAACGGCGGATGCGAAGGAATACGAAATCGATAGCGTGGACATCAGCGCATGGGTACTCGAGGACGGCACGCTGGATGTGTGGGAAGAGCGCCGCTTCGATTTCGATGGCGATTTCCATGGCGTGTACTGGGATATTTCAGAAGACCCTTCTGAATTCAGCGACGTGCAGGTGGAGGTGCTTTCCGCCGGTTGGAACCACGACACGTTCGAGCCGTTTTCCGAGGACAACGTCCAGTACTTCGACCTCGATGAGTCGGGCTCGGATGGAACGTATACTGTGCAGCGCGTGAATAATGAAGGCACGCCTTGCCAGCGGGTCACTCTCTACCAGACTCAGCGCGATGATGCAGCGACGTATTTCATCAACTACCGAGTCAAGGGAGATGTGGCCGCATGGTCGGATTGCGGTGAGCTGTACTGGAAGTTCGTTACCGATGGATGGGATGAACGTTCCCGGAATGTGACCTGCTACATTGCCCTTCCTGTGCCCGAAGGCGAAAGCCCGCAAGCAGGGCAGGAAGTGCGTGTATGGCAGCATCATGCGCCGCTCACCGGCGAGGTGAGTTTTGAAGGCAATGTCATCACCTGTACGGTGCCGAGCGTATCCGAGAAAGATTTCGCCGAAGTCCGCGCGACGTTTCCTGTGGAATGGCTAACCGAAATGACCCCGCGCAGCGAGTCGCGCTTGCAGACGGTCATGGACGAAGAGGCCACCTGGGCAAACGAGGCCAATGCGAGGCGTGATTCCCAGATAGCGCGCGATAACGCCGTCGCCGGAGGTGGTGTGCTGCTGGGGCTTGCGGGCGTGGTCTATGCAATCATGGAATGGCTGCGGTACCGGCGTACGCACAAGGCGCAGTTCGCCGGCGAGTATTACCGCGACGTGCCCACCGACGATCATCCCGCAGTGCTTGATTTCATCTGGGATGGCGATCCCGGCGGCGACCGTGCGATGTCGGCGACGCTCATGCACCTCGAGCAGCTGGGTGCGATCAGGCTCTATCCTGTGGAGAACCCGAAGAAGGGATTGGGTGGCAAGGTGCACATGGAGCCGGACTACGCGTTGGTGAGGGATCCCAGCGTGCAGGTGAGCAATCCGATCGATCAGGCCACCATGCACTTTGTGTTCGAGTTCGTCGCGGGCCTCTATGCGGATCTGCACAAGAGCGAGCCCCGTCAGCCGGGCGAGGTGCGATTCGATGACTTCGGACGAGTGGCCAGAGCTTACAGCAAGGCGTATGAGCTGGAGCTGAAGCAATGGAAACAGGCGGTCAAGGACGAGGTCGAGCGCCGTGGCATCGAGCAAGACTCGTCCAACAAGGGCGCCACGCGGGTTTCTTGTTTGGGGGTTCTCGGCATAGCCTTTAGCTTTGTGGTCGTCATCTTGTTCGCCTTCTTTGACAACGCCGGTTTGCGTTTTCTGGGGGCGGCTGCCGCCCTGGGCACGGCGGGCCTTTTCATGTTCCTCTTCGCAATCAAGCTGCGGTCTTTCTCGCCTGAGGCGCTCGAGATCAACGCAAAGCTGAAGGCGTTGAAGAAGTGGCTCGAGGATTTCACGTTGCTGAACGAAGCCGTTCCCCAGGCCGTGACGGTCTGGAACAAGCTCATGGTAATGGCGGTGATGCTCGGCGTTGCCGAAAAGGCGCTGCAGAACCTGGCTGTCGCCGCACCGCAGGTCTACAACGACATGAGGTTCCGCAACACCATGATCTGGTGCGGTGGTTACGGCCATGCGCCTTCCGCTGCGTCGTTGTTCAACTCCACGTACTCTTCCGCCCACTCCAGCGCCTCTGGTAGTGGCGGCGGTTCCTCCGGCGGCGGAGGCGGCGGCGGCGGAGGCGGCGGAGGCGGCGGCGCCTTCTAATCCGGTTCCGTGGTTCTATTTGCCGCCGAACGGCCCGACGCTGCGCGGCACACCAAGTTGTGCCGCCGAACGGCCCGACGCTGCGCTGCACGCCAAGTTGATTCGCGGAATGGATCGCCTGTGCGCGGCACGCCAAGTTGAGCTGTGGAATGGGTCGATACTACAGTTCATTCTGGCAGCATGATTTGCATTCGTTTGCTTCGCCACGGCTCGAAGGTCGCTTCTGCGCAGCCGGGCTTATCGAGCTTGTCAGAATGGCCCTGCTTTCTTTGCTTGACCCACGGTTTTGCCAGCCTTGCGGCTTCGCATCGTGAAATTGCAAACAGGAAGCAGCTCTGTTTTAGCGGCCTGACTGAAAAACCCGCAAACCGGGTTTCTTGTCGAAAACGACGGTTGCGTCCGCACGGGCGCCCAGGGGGTACAATCCGTACTTTCTTCAACTTACGTTATATGCATTCACGTCCATGTCGGGTTCTGCGTCGAGCGCCTCTGATTCCGGTGGGGAAGTATCGCAGATATGCATTCGCGCCCATACTGGGATCTGCATCGCTCGACGCAACCAGGCGGTATGGTAGCTGAGTCATCATTCACGCTCTTCCCCGCATCGGGCGAATCGGTACCCTAACCCATGCAACGGGCGAATCGGCGTCCAAACCCCCGATTTTGTTCGATTCCGCATGTCGCAGCGGAGGATTGCTCTTCGCGGGATGCAATCATGTACACTATCCCAGTTGAGGTGGAATGGGGGACGGTCTTTCTCGTGTGTTGGAGGTTCATATGCTCACAATTGGGTGTCATCTTTCCATTGCGAAGGGGTTTGCCGCCGCTGCACGGGATGCGGTGTCCATTGGAGCGAACACGTTTCAGTTCTTCACACGTAATCCGCGAGGGGGCAAGGCAAAGGCGCTCGACGATGCGGATCTGGCAAAATTTCACGCGACCTGCGAGGAAGCGGGCATCAAACGGATTCTGGCGCATGCTCCTTACACGCTCAACCCCGCTTCCGACAAGGAACGCACCTGTGAATTCGCGCTCGAGACGCTGGTTGACGACCTTGACCGTATGGAGCGTATCATGCCTGGTCAACTCTATAACATGCATCCAGGTGCACATGTGGGCCAGGGTGCGCAAGTAGCTATTGAAAAGATTGCCGCTGCCATCAATGCCGTGCTCGAGCCAAAGCAGACCACCACGCTGCTGCTCGAAACCATGGCGGGCAAGGGCAGCGAGGTAGGGCGCAGCTTCGAGGAGATCGCGGCCATCATCGATTGCATCGAGCTCGAAAGTCACGTGGGCGTTTGTCTAGACACGTGCCACATCTGGGATGGCGGCTACGATATCGTGAGCGACCTCGACAGTGTGTTGGAGGAATTCGACCAGGTCGTCGGGTTAAAACGCCTGCGCGCCGTTCACTTGAACGACTCCAAGAACCCTTGCGCCTCGCACAAGGATCGTCACGAGAAACTGGGCTTGGGTCATATCGGCTGGGACACCCTGGTAGCCGTGACGCAGCATCCCGTCCTGCGCGATTTGCCTTTCTATCTTGAAACACCTCACGACGAGCTTTCTGGTTATGCTGAAGAAATCGCCCGGCTTGAGGCTGCGCGAGACGGTTAGGGGATTGCCTAGTCGTCATATCTTTTCGGTTATGCCGTCGAAATCGTTCGTTTGAAGGTAGCCTGAGAGCTTGACATTGCATAAACTGGATGGACACAAAACCAAGGAATTGTGAAAGGTAAACCTTGTCGTTCGAACTGAAGAAATACCACGAACCCGATTTCTATGCTAAGCCATGTGCCAGTGCTCCCAATGTCGTGCTTCGCCCCGCGCCCGCAAACGGGGTAGCGCCCGAAGGCTATCATGCCTCAAGCATTTTTCCCGAGTATTTCAAAATCAACGGGGAGTGGCTTTTGGCTGAAGACAGTCGTATGGACTGCGTTCCCGTATACGTGGACGGTGCCATCCATGTTCGTGAATTCCGTCACCTGTGCGAAGGGGATCTGGTCGTATGTGGGCGCACCGAAGACGGCCGGGAGGGTGTTCTCGTACACGAAAACGGCTTCGAAGAGCGTCACCGGCTTCAGCAGAAGTTCGCATTCCGCCAGGGCCGTTCTCGCGAAACCGCCTACTCGAAGGAGTATGACGAGTTCTACGAGCTGCTGAACTACGAACGCGAGCACGGCTACATCGTTTGGGTGATGGGGCCGGCTTTCACGTTCAACAGTTATTCTCGCGATGCGTTTTCGCGCATCGTGGCCAATGGCTATGCTCATGCGGTGCTCGCTGGCAACGCGCTAGCCACGCACGATTTGGAAGGTGCCTACCTACATACGGCTTTGGGGCAAGACATCGAAACCCAGGAAAGCGTTGAAGGCGGTCATTACAACCATCTCGACACGATCAACCGCGTGCGCTATCACGGTTCCATATCTTCGTTCATCAGGGAAGAGGACATCACCGATGGCATCATATACAGCTTGGAAAAACATGGCGTGCCCTATGTCCTTGCTGGATCCATCCGCGATGACGGGCCGTTGCCATCCGTGTTAGGCGATGCCTACCAGGCGCAGGATGCCATGCGAGCCCATATTCGTCGGGCAACGACGGTTATCTGCATGGCAACGATGCTGCACACCATCGCCACGGGGAACATGACTCCTACCTATCGCGTGCTTGACGACGGTACGCTGCGTCAGGTGTACTTCTACTGTGTCGACATCGATGAATTCACCGTGAACAAGCTTGCCGACCGTGGGTCTTTGGCTTCGCGTGGAATCGTCACCAACGTGCAGGATTTCATCGGTCTGGTTGCAAAGGGCCTTGGCCTCTACGACTGATGCATGTTGGCTTTCTTTCAGGTTCGGCAATGTGGTAGTCGGGCAGGTCCTTAACCATCGTGCGTGCTTGGTTCATTGCTGCCCCAGCGGGAACTCGTGGTTGAATAGCTTCGAGTATCCACATTCGGGTGATAGGCGGCGTGGCAAGGGTTATACTGGGGAAAACGCAATCCGCGAGACAGAGGAGCGCATATGGGTTTGCATGGGTACATCGACAAGCAGCTTACCAGCGACGAGCATATCGTCTACCGCGCCCATCTGTCGTGGGTTCCCATCGTTGCGAAGATCCTGCTGTTTTTGGTCATTGGCATCATAGCGTGTGTTGCGATAGTCACCTTCACCGAGCAGAACCGTCCTGCTGCCCTTGCCTTCGTGATCATCACGCTATTAGGAGTCCTCTTCCAGTTGCCAGCCATGGTGCGCAACTGGGGCGTGGACATCGTGGTTACCGATAAGCGCCTGCATTCCAAAACCGGCTTGGTGGTGGTGAAAAACGACCGCGAGTCTTCGCTTGCACGTGTGGACGACACCGACATCGACTTCAACAGCATCATGCAGCGCGTGTTCAACTACGGCAGCATCGAAATTCACACCATCGGATCCGAGCTCATCCACCTGGATAACGTGGCGAAGCCCCGCGCTTTGAAGAAGGCACTCAATGAGGCCAAAGAAAAGTACGTCGATATCCCGCTTGCCGAAGAGGGCGTTTACGAGGAATGACATCGACGGTTTGATCCGGCAAAAGGAGCTGTTTGACGAACGGGGCAACGGCTCTCCATCCAGGCAACGGTTGCAGCTACAGGAAATGCAGCTCTTTGTTATGACAAGAGACTTTCGCTTGTTGTGACATGACCGTCACAAGCGCAGAAGATACAGCTCCTGGCGCATGCGCATGGTACCCTTGCGCGCGTGGCTGAGCTCTATGTTTAGATGCCACCTGCCGCTTTTCACTGCTTCTTCCAGGCAAGTGACGGCTGTTTCATAATAGCTGAGCGCTGTGGCGTAGTCTCTGTCGCAGCCCAAGCCGTATTCGTGGCACTTGCCCAGGCGCAGCGCTGCCGCCCCCAAGTAGTCCTTTGCGGGGTAGCGGGCTTCTTTGGCTATACGATAGGCGGTCTGATAGTTCTCGTAGGCGCCTCGGGCGTCGGGCTGGCAACCAATGCCTTCCATCAAAACGTCGCCGAACTGGACGCCTGCCTCGGGATCATCGGCGCTGGTGGCGAACTTCAGGTGCTCATAGGCCTTCCGCCTTACCAGCTCTTCGGGAAGCGTGGCATCAACGAACAGGTTGTTCTTAAGGGCCTCGAAGTAGTGTCCCTCGGCTCGGTTGCGGGCGTAGATCATTCCCAGGCCGGTGTGGGCGCGCACGTCTCCGCGGCTTGTTGCGTGGAGGAAGAGCAGTTCCGACGCCCTGAAGCAATCGATGCGCTTTCCTCTTTTATGGCGGGAGGTCGTGCACAGCCCTTCGTAGAAGTACGCCTGCGCGAACACCCGGGCGGTTTCGGCGAAGGCGCTCGGGCACTGTTCGGGGAACGTGAGGATAAGGAATCGCCCTCCGAAGGGGGTGGTGTAGAGCTCGGTGGTGTCTTCGATGGCGCGCGATTCGGGGGTAGGCTCGGTGATGTGGAAGCTGGGCAGCTGGCCCGAGGCGCGTCGCCAATGCATGTCCACGCTGAAGATGGAGATATCGCGTTTGCCATCCAAGTCGGGCGAGTAACTGTTTCCCATGTGGGTCGCATCGGTGCGCCGCTTCGCGGGACCCTCAGTCATCGAGGTGCACCTCCACGTACAGCTGGTCTCGCATCGCGTCGGAGTCGACTTCGATCACGGTGGCGTAAAGGCGCTTTCCTGCATCCATGAGCCGCGAGAGGATTTCGTTCGAGTCGGCGGGGAGGTAACCTAGAAGCGTGCCGTCGGGAAGTTGCACGCGTATCGACCACGGGTCGTGTGCGTTGTCGGCTTCGCGGCGCAAATCGAGCTGTTTGCCCGGCGCCAAGGGCGGGCATTTGTCCTGCTCGGCCATGAACCGGGGGGCGCCGGCGACGCGGGCTCGCTTCACGAGCAAGATGGGCTCGGAAAAGGGGGCGGAAAACGATAAGCCCGATTCCCGGATCTGGGCAAGGACGCTGTGCGCGAGAGGTTGCGAAAGACCAAGTTCAGCCATGCTATCCTCGCGCTTGTTCGCATTCCGCGAGATAGCGGAGCTCGGTTTCGTGGCATTCGTCGATCTGGCGCTGGTAATTTGCAACTGTCTCTTCCATCCAGGCGGAGTCGTCGAGCAGCGCGCGTAGGCAGTAGGGCTTGGAGTCCTTCAGGTCGGCCGCACGATCTTTCAGCTCTTTGAGCTGCGCTTCGGTTACGGCCAGTTCCGCTTCGGCTTCGATCGCCGTCTGCGGTAGGGCCGCAAACGATTCGAGGTCACGAGTGGAAACCTCGAGCGACTGCAGGATGGCTGTATCACCCTGCCGATAGGCTACTTCGGCCAGGGCGAACATGCGACGTGCTTTCTCGCCGAGGTCGGGGTGCAGGTCGGGGTGGAGTCGCTTGGCGAGCTTGCGGAAAAGCGTCTTTTGCAGCCTGTCTTCGTCCAAGCTGATCGGCACCCTTGCCATCGTTTGCGCGACCGCTTCCTGGTAGCGCTCCACTGCCAGCTCGAGCTGGCGTTGCCATTTCTCGAACTCCGCATCGAGCTGCTGCTCGATCTTGGGCATGTCTATGGGGGTGTCGGTGTTCACGCAGGCCTGCACCAAGGTGCGCTTGCGGCGTGCCCTGCGCATGGCGATTTGAGCTTCGAGTAGTCTGTTTTCCCAGGTGCCGATGGCCACCTGCCATTCCGCTTCTATACGGGGGTTTTGCCGCAGCGTGATGTCTTCGATTTCGGCGAGGACATCGATGATGGCTGCGCGCGCGACGACGATCTGGTCGTTGAGCTCCATGAGCTGCACAACGTCTTCGCCGAGCCATTCGGGTGCGGGAATCTTGAGGTCTTCGTCGCTATGGCTCATGGGGTCTTCCGTTTCCCGGATTTCGTCTTTCAACGCATCTCCCTAGGCACGCAGGCGTTTCTTGATCTGGCAGGTACGCTCCTTGCAGGTGCCGCACTGCAGCGTCTGGTTGGAGCCGCTCCAGAAGCGCTCGGGATGCTTTGCGTAGCTGATTTCCCAATGGATGAGGACGATCACGCTCATGAAGAACAGGCTCCAGCTGAAGAAGTTCTTGATGAAGAGCATCGGCGTGAACATCATGAAGTGACCCCAGTCGTAGATGCGGCAGTTGATGCAGCACTTGTTCTTCATGATGAGCGTCTGGAACGGGCAAAAAAGCAGGATACAGATGTAGTCGCTTAGGAAATAGAACACCGTGAGCATGAACAGGTCGCCCTCGCGCAAAATGCCTGCCAAGTACAAGATGCCGAAGATCGCGTTAAACGACAGCCAAACGAGCAGGACCATCCAAGCTTTCGTGTTCTGATCTTGCACGAATTCGAGCAGCTGCAGCTTGTCGTAGCCCTCCACCGGCTTGTACGTGTTCTCGCGCGCTTTGCGCCATGCCATGGAGAGCCGGTTGTTGGGAATCAGATGCCTGGCCATGATGGCCATGAACAGAGCCCAGAGCGCATGCAGTGGCGTGATGTGATAGAAAAACGGCTGGTTGAGCGTCCGCTCCAGCCATTCGAACTGGGTGAGGTAGAGCACGAACACCGTGATGAAGACCGTGATGCGAAAGCCGAACTTTACCAGGTAGAAGCTTAGTGCGCGCGTGCGCCTGATCTGCTTGCTGAGCTGACGACCAAGCCAGGCCTTGAGCTCTTCGAACTCTTCGGACGATATGACTTCGTCTTCGAGCAATTGGCGAAGCTCGGTAAACGTAAGACCTTCATGGCGTAGTTGTTCCTTGATGCGCTTGATGCGTTGCGCACTGGCCTTCTTGTGTTGTCTCAGAGCAGCTTTGTCCATGTGAGCATTATAAATGACTTCGAGCCTGCTGGGCGGGGCATTGCAGTACATGTTTTGCGAGTTATGAAACAGCATTCCGAAACGCTTGTATAATGAAACAAAGGTGGAAAGGAGTAGCCACTGAAACGTATCCTTTTCGGGATGCTGGGCATCGGAGTCTGGGTAGCCGGGAACGTTTTTGGCGAATGGCGAAAGGAGCCAAACGATGGCGTTCGCATGCAAGATAGCTGGCCACAAGTGGAATGGCTGTACGTGTGCCCGTTGTGGCGAATACCGCGACGAGGAGCACGACTGGCATTTCTCTCCGCTTGATTCATCAGGTCGTTGTCGGGAGAGATGCTTGATATGCGGGAAGGTTCGCGACACCGAACATGCATGGGATGGCTGTGTGTGCTCACGCTGCGGCAAGCATCGTGACGAGGGACATCGTTTGGGCCCCGTCAAGCCACTCGAGGGCTTCGATCTTGGTTCGACTCAACGCCTTCACGGTGCGACGTGCTCGCGCTGCAACAGGATTATTTTCTCCAAGCACCACCTTGAAACGTTACCGGGATGCAGGCGTCGATGCACGGAATGCGGCTACGAGAGTGTATGTCACGACTTCCATGACGGTGTATGCAAGGAATGCGGCATGTCGGAAGAACAGTATTGCCTCGACCTCATCCTTTCGGGCACGGTTGCGTATTGCAACAGCATCGATGCAAACAAGCAGGGCGAGGGAACGTACGGGGATCGCATCAAAAGCGCCGATGCAATCGCGCAGGTTGCTTGGCATTACCGCAGTAGTTACTCTCAAATCAGCGGGGACTTGATAGAGGCTCTTTCGCAGGTTGGTGAACGAGGAGAGGTGTTCTCGAAGCAAAGCGAGCAGACGCTTTGCGATCTGGCATGCGATGATTCGGCTTACGTCGACATGCGCGAGGCGGCTGTTGCGGCAATTACGGACCCCGCCATGAAGTCGAAAGCGCAGGCTGCTGTGGACGCATATCTTAAGGTTCATCCGAAAAAGACGCAGGCTGATATCGATTTCGAGAACGCCATGATCGCCGCGGACAGCGGACTTGGTCGCACTGGATAGAGAAGGGTCTTTGTGATGACGGCATCGCCATGAGGTATTGCAGTGGGTATGCGGTGGCAAAGATGAAACTTACGTGCGCAAGGCGAATTGCCAATTAAGTCGATAGCGCGCAATGGTGCAGAGCGCTACACTGCGCATCGTTGTCTTTGGATTCTTTTGCGTTTTGGGCGGCGGTCAAGGAAGAAACGCGCCCGATTCGCGCAATGAAGGTGGCGATGGAAGTGAGGAACGAGGGCAGGGCGCTGGTCCTTGCTGGGGCGGCCGTGACGGGCAGCTTTTCGGGTGCCGTGTACATGTGGTCCATCTTCAACGTTCCGCTGATCGAGACGTTTGGCTGGGATGTTAGGCTGGTGTCGCTTGCCTATTCCATGTTCTTTTTCGTCGGTTGCGTTTCTGGCTTCTTTGCCGGCTGGCTGCAGCGTCGCGTACGATCGAACCTGCTGGTTCTAGGAGCAGGATTCTTGTTTTCCCTGGGATGGTTTCTTACCGGGTGCGTGAGCAGCGCGCCTTTGCTCTATGCCACGTTCAGCCTGATTGCCGGGTTCGGTGACGGAATCCTGTACAACACGGCGGTCGCAACCGCTACCCGTTGGTTTCCCGACAAGCGCGGGTTCGCTAACGGCGTGTGCGTGGGGTGCATGGGGCTATCTGCTTTGGTGTTCGCGCCCATGGGAAACGCGCTCATCGCGGCGTTCGGTCCTTCAGGTGCATTTCGGGTTTGCGGCGTGGTGTTCCTGGCGTTTTTCCTCGTGTTCTCGTGGTTCGTGAAGGCACCCGAACCTGGTTGGATTCCCGAAGGGTGGGACCCTTCCTCGGTGGTCGACGTCGGGTTGGCGAACCGCGAAACGACCACCCTGCAGATGCTGAAAACCCCCGTGTTCTGGGTGCTCTGGCTGTCGTTTGTGGCTGCTACGACGTCGGGCATGATGATGACAGGACACGCTTCCAACATCGGGCAATGCCTGGCGAACATGACGCCGTCGCAGGGGGCTATGATGGTTGGCATCCTTTCGATCGCGAACTTCTGCGGGCGGTTCGGTTTCGGGTGGCTTTCCGACAAGGTTGGGCGTTATGTGACGCTGGCAATCATCCTGACGATAACGGGTGCTGACATGCTGCTGTTCTTTGGGCATGCGACGAGTTTTGCGACCTTCATGATCGCACTCGTGTTCGTGGGTGCGTGTTTCGGGGGGACGATGAGCGTCGTTCCCTCGCTATGCGGCGACCTGTTCGGCAGCGAGAATTTCGGCATGAACTACGCGGCGCTCTACACCGGCTACACGACGGCCGCTTTCGTCGGACCAACGCTGGCGGCTGGCATCTTTTCTGCCACGGGGGCGTACAACATGGCTTTCGTGGTTGCGGGTGTCCTGGCGTTAGGCTCGATAGCGCTCGTTTTGCTCGATAGCCTGCTTGCCAAGGGCTTGGGGCGTTGACGCGCACAAAGGGCATTGGGCGCCAAGGTGTGTGAGCGCAATGGGCGCTTTCGCCGTGGGGGCAACGTGCGTCGATGCATGAACCCCCCAACGAGTGCTCACCATTGGATGTCTATCCTCGGCGTTAAAGGCAGGTTTTGGAAAAAGCAGTTCCCTTTTCCCGCAAAACGCATTTCCGTTGTCCTGCAAATCATGATTAGTAATGGTAAACGGCGATTCTTCTACTAAGAGCTTGCAAGCTCCAAGTCTCTTCTCGCGCCAACCCGAATTGCATCGAGATGTGAATGGTAGCCGATTTCTTCTTGTGTGGCTGAAATGAGTGCCTACTGATCCGTGTAGGAGGGTTAGACTAAACTTCTTCGTGTGTAAAGCTGAGATACGTTGGTTGATCCTGTAATGGACATTGTTCAGACCTTTGGAGATATCGTCGCCGATCAGGCGAAAGATCACCCGCAGAGGGCGTTTCAGCTGCTGCTCGCTGGTTGGCGTGCGCAGCTTTTAAGGCTGAAAGTGGCAGGTGACCGGCGCCTTCCCCCGTCTCGGCGCTATGCATCCGTCGTGGCGATGGACAAGATCACCCGCGCGATGGCGCATCCTGAACGTGCGGCTGCCATCAGCATCTTTACGCCCTCCGAACCGCTCGAGGCGGCTGGCGTCCTGCCGTTTTCGGTCGAGCAGATGTCGAGCTTCTTGGCGGGAACGAAGTGCGAGAACGCATTCCTGCAGCTTTCGGAAAACGACGGGTTCTGCGAGACGATGTGTTCATATCATCGCGTGTTCTTGGGTGCTTTGGCTGGGGGCATGATGCCAGCGCCGAAGTTCGCGGTCTACACGAACCTGGCGTGCGACGGGAACCTGATCACGTTTCCGCACCTGCAACGCAAGCTTGAGATTCCCGGGTTTTGCATTGACGTGCCGTTCGAGCGCAGCGACGATTCGGTGTCCTACGTAGCCGATCAGATTCGCGACATGGTGGGGTTTGTGGAAGAATGCTCGGGTCAGCGTATAACCGAGGCGCGACTGCGAGAATCGGTGGCACGCAGCTATGCGAGTGCGCAATGCTATCGCAGCTTCTTGGCCACGTCTCCCGGCAAGCGCCTGCCTTCCGACATGACATGCGAGATGTACGCGTTTCTGATGAACCACCTGCTCATGGGTGCGCCCGAGACGCTGAAGTTTTGCTCTATGCTTGCAAACGAGATGCAGCAGGCTTGCGCGTCGTGTGGCTTGCGTCTGGTGTGGATGCACACGATGCCGTTTGCCCAGCCTGCGGCCATCGACCGGTTGAACTTCAACGACGACGTGTTCATCACGGCGTGTGACCTTTCAGCCGATGCCATGCTCATCGACACCGACCCATCGAAGCCCTACGAGGCCATGGCGCGTCGCATGGTGTATTCGGCTTTCAACGGCTCCACGCAGGCGCGCATCGACCGCGCCCTGCAGCTTGCCGAAATGACTCAGGCTGATGGCGTCGTGCTCTACAACCATTGGGGCTGCAAAGCGACGCTGGGCATATCGCACCTGATGAAGGACGCGCTGGAGCTAGAGGGCATGCCGTGCCTGCTGCTCGATGGCGACGGGGTGGACAACGCCAACCGCAGCGATGGCCAGACCGCAACGCGCCTTGATGCGTTCTTCGAGATGCTGGAAGCGAGGCGGGCATGATCGAGCGTGACACAGGGGCATATGACGAGGGGACGGGGTCTACGTCGCATTGCCGTGACAGGGGACTGGATTTAGAGTCTCATCGTAACATGAGCACCGAATCGACGGCACGGCCAAAACTCGCCTCGCACATCGACGTGGCGTGCAAGTACACGCCGATGGAGCTGTTCGCCGGTTTTGGCATGCCATGTCGGGTAGTCGAGCACATGGCGCATGATTTCGACCGCAGCCATGAGGTGGCACACGTGAACCTGTGCGGCTTCGGTAAGACCGTGATTCAGAATGCGCTCGAGGGCGATGCCGGCCAGTTGGTGCTTGTGAACTGCTGCGATGTGATGCGACGGTCCTATGAAGTCATAAAGGCAAGCGATGCGTGCGATTTCATCCACCTGATGGATTTGCCGCATTCGTGCGGTCCCTGCCAGATCGACGTGCTTGCGCAGCAGCTGCGCGGGCTGAAGGATCGATATGAGCGCGAAAGCGGCATTGCATTCGATTTGGCGGCATGCCAGGCAGCGTTTTGCACGCCCGAGCCGCACGAAGGCCCCTTCGTTGCCGTGATGGGCGTGCGTGCCGGTCTCGAGATGCAGCAGATGATCGAGTCATGCTTCGATGTGCCCATCCGCAATTTCACATGCACGGGCGGGCGCAGCGTGGTACTTGACGAGGAAGCTCTCGCAACGTGCGATGAAGACGTTTTCTTCCGCGCGTATGCACAGGCGCTGCTTGCGCAGTTGCCGTGCCGGCGCATGATCGACCCCATGGGGCGACGCCAGTTGTTGCAGGACCCGAACCTGCGGGGAATCATCTATCACTCCATGAAGTTCTGCGATTTCTATGGGCCGGAATACGCCGAGGTGAAAGCCGCAGCGGACGTTCCCGTGCTCAAGATCGAGTCGGATTTCACGTTGCAGAGCAAGGAGCAGTTGCGCACGCGCGTCGAGGCGTTTGCCGAGACCGTCTTGCCACGCGGAAAGGTAGCAGACATGGTCATGAAACTTCGGGATGGAAAATACGTTGCGGGTATCGACAGCGGTTCAACCAGCACCGATGTAGTGGTCATGGACCTGGATGGTTCGATTGTCGCCGCGGCAATCGTGCCTACGGGTGGTGGCGCGGCGGCGAGCGCAAGCTCGTGTCTCGACGTGGCGCTGGCACAGGCGGGCATCACGCGCGATGACCTGCGAGCAACGGTGACCACTGGCTATGGGCGTGCCTATATCAAGGGGGATGCTGCAGATTCAGTGACCGAAATCACCTGCCATGCCAAGGGGGCGCATCATCTGAATCCTGCCGTGCGCACCATCATCGACATAGGCGGGCAGGACAACAAGGTCATCCGCGTGGACGAAGCAGGCAACGTGGTGAATTTTGTGATGAACGACAAATGTGCGGCTGGCACGGGTCGTTTCCTGGAGATGATGGCCAACGCACTGCAGATTTCGCTGGCAGAGATGAGCCAGATGGGACTTTCCTGGGACGAGGACATCACCATATCCAGCATGTGCTCGGTCTTCGCCGAATCCGAAGTGGTGAGCCTCGTGGCCCAGAGCAAGGCCGTGCCCGACATCGTGCATGGGCTCGATGACTCCGTTGCAGCGAAAATCGCGAGTCTTTCCAAGCGCGTGGGGGGCCAGGAGGCCTACATGATGACCGGCGGTGTGGCGCGTAACGTCGGAGTGGTGGCTGCCATCGAGCGCAAGTTGGGGTGCAAGCTGTTCATCAGCGAGTACGCGCAGCTCTGCGGTGCGCTGGGTGCGGCGCTGTTTGCCCTGGAGGCTGCACGGGCTTGATTGACCCGGCATTCATGCACGGGGATGTTCGTCGCAGTTTGTCGCATGCGGGTGCATGCCATATAATCGGGCGCGAAAAGCGAAGGAGAGAGAGCATGCTCGAGCTGTTCAAGAAAGACACGTGCCCATACTGTTTGCTCGTGATGGATTTCATCGCCAAGCAGGGTCGCGACGACATCGTTTACCGCGACATCCTTCGTGACGAGGACAGCCGCCGTCAGCTGGTTCGAGTGGGTGGCAAGCAGCAGGTACCGTGCCTGTTCGTCGACGGCGAGCCGCTCTACGAGAGCTCTGACATCATTGCCTGGTTGAAAGCGAACCATTAGGAGGGTCGCATGCATTTCACGGGTCTCACGTATCGCCCACCTTACGAGGCGAACTCGTTGCTGCTGCAGGTCACCACGGGTTGCAGCCATAATGCCTGCACTTTCTGTTCGATGTACCGGAAGGTGGATTTCGCAGTTTCGCCACTCGAAGAGGTAGAAGCGGACCTGGCAGAAGTCGCTCAGTTCTACCCGAACAGCCCCAAGCGCGTGTTTCTCGTGAATGGCGATGCATTCGCGTTGCCTGCCCATCGGTTGTTGGAAATAGCGCGACTTGTGCGCCAGTATCTGCCCAATGTGAAGACCATTGGCGCGTATGCCCAGGTGAAAAACATTCTTTCGAAAAGCGATGAGGATCTGGCACAACTGGCAGCGGCGGGGTATGCCGACATCAACATCGGCGTGGAGTCGGCGCTCGACGATGTGCTCGCCTTCATGAACAAGGGCTACACGCTCGATCAGGCGCGCAAGAGCATGCTGCGCCTTCACGAGGCAGGGCTTCCGTTCAACATCAACATCATAAACGGGGCCGCTGGGCCAAAGCGCCTGGAAGAGCACGCCCGCGCAAACGCTTCGCTCGTGAACGAGGTGCGTCCCACGCTGCTGTTCGTTTCGCCTTTGCATGTGGATGCTGGCACGCCGCTGCAGAAGTTGGTGGCGTCGGGCGAGTTTGCCGAGTCAAGCCTGGGACACTACATCGACGAAGAAGTCGAACTCGTGCGCAATCTCGATGTCGAGGATTGCATCTTCTTCGGCATGCATGTTTCGAATCCCGTGGGCGTGCTGGGCAATCTGCCACAAGACAAGGACCGCCTGATCGCTGAGCTCATCGAAGGCAAGGGTGAATACGCTCCCTGGATGCTTGACAGTCATCCCTACAAAGGCGCCGAGGGCCGCATTCGCTGAAAGGGCCGCCCTATCTATCATTGCCTTGCATGGCTTTGGGATCGAGCACTATATATGTGGCGAACGAGTCTTGCTGGCTTCGTCGTCTTTGAATGCGTTGTCCGTTTCATCGTATACTATGTGGTGCCAGAAAGCTTCTTGGAGAGGGGTTCCCACAATGCGCTTACGTTCGGCGGGTTTTGCAGCTATCCTGTTTGTTATGTTGTTCGCCATGATGTTGGCTATGTCCGGATGCGGCAAGGGGGGCGGAAAGGCTGATCCTGAACCTGATCCTGGTGAAGTGGTGGCACTTGATGCCGAAGGCGCGGTTGAGGTGTCGCTGGACTACGCGGCAGGCACCGGCTACGAGTGGGTATGCACGGTAGAGCCGGAAGGCGTATTGTCTATCCAGTCTCAGGATACCGTCGACATGACCGAAGGAGACGAACCGATAGACGGCGGTCCTTTGCGCGATTACGTGATGCTGCGTGCCGCCGGCCCCGGCAAGGCCACGCTCACCTGCAATCTCGAGCGCAGCTGGGAAGAGGGAAAGCCTGCCGAAACGCAGACTTTCGTCTTCGACGTGAACGAAGACCTGCAGATTCAGTTCCTCGAAGACGAATCAGACTTCGTGAATCCACCCGAGCGGGTGTACAACTCCTAAGACCCCGCCTGTCTTTGTGCCCATATCTGCCCATGGTATATGCGGCTTCCATCGAAACGACATGTTGAAACCGTTACCGAAGAAGGTGGCTTTATGCAGAAGAAGAATTGTTCCATCCGCCCGAAGATAGTGACCTGCTTGCTTGCTGCCTGCATGGTGTTCGTATGCCTGCTCGCCGTGGCGTGCGGTTCTGGAGGTGCCGATGCCACAGGGGGTTCGGATTCTGCACCTTCGGCTTCCATCTCTGGACTGAAGGCTTTCGAGGCGCTCGAATCGCTTGATGCGGCCGACATTCAAAAGGTCGAGGTCTTCACAGCCAGCGAAGATGGCATGGGAGCGGCGACAATCGAAGATTCCGCTGAAATCGAGGAAATCTATCGACTTCTGCGCGATGTGCAGATAGGCGACAAGACGAACATGGATACATTGGACGACGATCTTTCCCTCAAGCTGGAAACCAGCACCGAGGTCCTCGAATTCGATTTCGCGGGGGATATCCTGTATACGGGAACCGCAACACGCTACGAAGTCGAAGGGCTTGGCGATCTCAAGACCTACCTGTACGACTTCATCGAATACTAGCCTCGATGGTTTTGCATGAGCATCACAGTGTGAGCAGGGCTAAGCTCCCGCTCATGAAAGACTTGTTTCCTGCGCACATTGTCGTTTAGTTTACATGTTGCGAATGCTTGATGGCGTCTGGCAAAGCCCTTTTGTCGCGGTCGAAGTCTGCACGCATGAGAAATAGGGACGGGTTCTTTTCATCATTTGTTGCCAAGGGGAATAACGTCATTTTGTTTTGAGACGGAAAATGATAAAACGCACCCGTCCCCATTTCTCACTTCCGTCCCCATTTCTCACTTCCCATTTCTCATGTCCGTTTCGCATGTGATGCTGAATGCGAATCGGCCCCGAAACGTTTGTTTCGGGGCCGATTGCCATTTTCTTTTCGCCCTTGCGCAGGCTTAACGGTTCTTGACGAATCTATGGTGTGGTTTATAAACCTATGCGCGGTCGCGGATTTCAGCCATGATCTTTGCCAAGAAGTCTTCCAAGGTGCTCTGCACGGTCTCGTTCGTGCGGTCGCGCACGGAAATAAAACCGCCGTCGCGCTCCTGCTCGCCCAAGATGAGCATGTAAGGCACGCGGTCGACGCCGCGTGCTTCGCGGATCTTGTAGCCGATCTTCTCGTCGCGCTCGTCCACCACGGCGCGCACGCCGGCGGCGCGCAGCGCAGCGCCCACTTCCTTGGCGTACTCGCGGGTCTTTTCGGACACGGGCAGCACCTTCACCTGGCACGGAGCCAGCCACACGGGGAACTTGCCCGCGTACTGCTCCACGAGCATGCCGATGAAGCGCTCGAAGCTTCCAAAGCCCGCTCGGTGGATCATGATGGGCTGGTGCTTCGCGCCGTCGGCGCCGGTGTATTCCAGCTCGAAGTTCTGCGGCAGCTGGAAGTCGAGCTGGATGGTGCCACACTGCCAGGTGCGTCCCAGGCAGTCGTTCAGGTGGAAGTCGATTTTCGGGCCATAGAAGGCGCCGTCGCCCTCGTTCAGGGTGTAGTCCTTGCCCAGCTTCTCCAAGGCCTCGCGCAGGCCGTCTTCGGCGCGTTCCCAGTCCTCGTCGGAGCCCATCGAGTCATCGGGGCGGGTGGACAGCTCCACGTGGTATTCGAAGCCGAACTGGTGGTAGTACTCGTCGAAGAGCTCTGCCGTCTCCAGCACCATATCGGTGATCTGCTCGGGCGTGATGAAGATGTGACCATCGTCTTGCGTGAACGCGCGCACGCGGAACAGCCCGTGCAGGGCGCCTTTCAGCTCGTGACGGTGGTCGTGGCCCGCTTCGGCTAGCTTCAGCGGCAGGTCCCGGTAGCTGCGCGGCTTGCTCTTGTAGATAAGGCAGGCACCGGGGCAGTTCATGGGCTTCACGGCGTAGTCTTCGTCGTCGATGACCGTCGTGTACATATTGTCCTTGTAGTGGTCCCAATGTCCGGAAGTTTCCCACAGCGTGCGGCTCAGGATCTGCGGGGTTTCCACTTCGTCGTAGTTGTAACGCGCCATCATCTCGTGCCAGTAGTTGATGAGAGCGTTTTTCAACAGCGTGCCATTGGGCAGCCAGAACGGGAAGCCCGGGCCCTCTTCGGCGAACATGAACAGCTCCATCTCCTGGCCGATCTTGCGGTGGTCGCGCTTGGCGGCTTCGGCTTGGATGCGCTCGTATTCGGCCAGCTCGTCTTTGGTGGGGAAGGCGATGCCGTTGATGCGGGTGAGCATCTTGTTGTCTTTGTCGCCCTTCCAGTACGCACCAGAGGTGGCGGTGAGCTTGAATGCCTTCAGCGCCTTTGTGTAGAGCAGATGGGGTCCCACGCACATGTCGATGTACTCGCCCTGCTGGTAAAACGTGATGCGCGCATCTTCGTCCAGGTCGCCGATGTGCTCCACCTTGTACTTTTCCTGGCGTTCTTCCATGAGAGCGACGGCTTCCTCGCGCGGAAGCTCGAAGGTGGAAAACTTCAGGTTTTCCTTGCAGATCTTGCGCATTTCGGCCTCGATGGCGGCGAAGTCCTCTTCCGAGATCTTCGTGTCGCCCAGGTCGATGTCGTAGTAGAAGCCGTTATCGGTAGCGGGGCCGTAACCGAAGTCGGCATGGGGATACAGTCTTTTTACGGCCTGGGCCATGATATGCGCTGCGGAATGGCGCAGGACCTCGAGCTCCTCGCCTTCAGGGCATTCGTCGACGCGGCCGTCGTTATACAGAACCTTCATCGGTACCTCTTCGTATCAGATTGAAACATATGCCCTGAAATACTACCACGCTTCGCGCGGTCGGCAACCTAAATGCCCCGATGACACAGCACGCACACGCTACAACTCGCACCTTTCTTCCCATAGGGAAAACACCGCGTTTTGCCAAATTGAGCGCATGCCATTGTCATATTCGCGTTTTAGCGAGACAATCCAGGTCAACAGGTATTCATGCCAAAAATGCAGCAAATAGGAACGAGGGCGCATGCCACCTGGATCGCAGAAACGCAGACCAAGCGTTCGGGAAGAGCAAAGAAGAAGGCAAGCTCGCAAAGATGAGCGACGCGAGCACTTGTCTTCCATTCGCGGCAAAGGGCGCTCGACGCAAGAAAGCGAAGCCGTCGAAAGAAGGAGCGGACAAAAGCCGCGGCCCGAAAGCGCACGCACGACGGCAGGCCCCAGAAGGAACACAACCGCCGCAAAAGAGAGCGGGCAGGGTCGGCGGCCCGAAGGTTCTCGGACGACGGCAGCTCCCCGGGAGAATACGTCTGTTCGTGGAAAGAACGGGCGGGGTCGGCGGCCCGAGGGTTCGCGAGCAACGGCAGCCCCTCGGAGGGACACGGCCGCCGCGAGGGGGAGCGGGCAAAGGCGGCGCCCCGAGGGTTCGCGGGCGAAGGCAGATTCCAAAAGGAACCCGACTACCAGAAGGAACACGGCCAGCGCGAGGGAGAGCGGGCAAAGGCCGCGGCCCGAGAGCGCACGCACGGCGGCGAGCCCCAGAAGGGACACGACCGCTGCGAGGGGGAGCGGGCAAAGGCCGCGCCCCGAAAGCGCACGCACGATGGCAAACCCCAGAAAGGACACGGCAGCCGCGAAGGGGAGCGGGCAAAGGCCGCGCCCCGAAAACGCACGGGTGGTGACAATTCCCGCGGCGAAGAAGCACCGGGTGATGCGGGCGGCAGTTGCATGTCTTCTGCTTCTTGCGGTTGTGGGCTTGGCGGCATCTTTTCTAGCCAATAGCATGGGGCTTTCGATGCCGGACCCCATCTGGGGCATTCTGCATTCCCAAGCCATTCAAGACGGAACTCGCGGGCCTGCTCAGGAGCACGAGTTGGAAGCAAGCCAGGCCGATTCCAACGCAACGTCAACCTATGATGTGGAGGCAATGGAGCAGGCGCAGGACGCTTTGGATGTGGATGACTTGGAAGCCGAGGTTTCAGATCTTGCCTGGCGAAACAAGGACTTCGCTGTCGATCCCGCCCGCACCGATTGGAACTACAAGAGCAATGGGCACAAGACGGTTTATCTTACCATTGACGACGGTCCCTCGAAAAACACTCAGGCGGTGCTCGACATCCTCGACAAATACGATTGCAAGGCCACGTTTTTCGTAGTAGGCATAGACCCCGCGTATTACCCCATGATCAGGGAAGCGTACAACAGAGGCCACACAATCGGGATGCACACCTATTCGCACCAATACTCGGACGTGTACTCATCGGTGGATGCGTATTACGCCGATTTAGACAAGATAGCCGCAATCGTGGAAGAACAGATTGGATACGTTCCCTGTTTCATCCGCTTCCCCGGAGGCTCATCGAACACCATTTCGGCACAATACGCTCCTGGCATCATGACCACGCTTGTCGAATCGGTGCAAAACAAGGGCTACCAGTATTACGATTGGAACATGTCGGTGGGTGATGGCGACGTGCACACAACCGAAGAGATCGTAGGTTTTGCCACCGAGCCCACGCAGGAGGAAAACATCGTGTTGCTCATGCACGATTCCGAAACCAAGCAGACGACCGTGGAGGCCTTGCCGCGCATCATCGAGCACTACCAATCGCTCGGGTACGAGTTCAAGGCAATCGACCGTTCCACGATGGTTGCCCATCACGAAACAAGCAATTAGCGATGAAACATTCAGCTCGTGAAAGTCGTACACTTAAGTGCATGATTCAAGGATAGGCAGGATCAAGGAGGTATTCGGGTATGGCAGACATCAGTCTTTTGATGAAGATGGCACGCAGGAGGACGAAGGAGGAAAAGGCGGCATCGCAGGCGCGGTTCAGAGAAATTCTATCCATCGTCAAGAAGTACGACCTAAAAGACGGCCTCACTCCCGATATGGCGGTCGATCTTATCCAGGATCTGGGTACGACGTTCGTGAAGCTTGGGCAAATCGCCTCGACGCATCCCGACGTGTTGCCCATGGAGTACTGCGAAGCGCTCGGCGAACTGCGCACGAATGCTCGCCCGCTCTATTTCTCCGATGTAAAATCCCAGGTCGAAACCGAACTGGGCAAGCCCATAGACGAGCTCTTCGCCACATTCGACGAAGTGCCGTTGGGTTCTGCATCCATTGCCCAGGTGCATCGTGCCGAGCTGCCCACTGGAGAGGTGGTAGCCGTCAAGGTACAACGCCCAGGCATCGTGGAGACCGTGACCAACGACCTTGCCATACTCGAGCGCCTGGTCGAAATGCTCGACCTGGTGAACAAGGGCAAGGGCGGCCTGTCGCTGAAGGATCTGGTCGCCGAGCTCATCAAGACCTCGATGGAGGAGCTCGACTTCGCCAACGAGGAGGCGAACCTCGATCGCTTCTATGCGAACAACGAGCAGCGCGAAAAGGTGACCAGTCCCAGGTGCTACCGCGAATACTCCACGAGCGCCATCCTCACCGAGGACTTCGTTTCCGCCCCGCCAGCCGAAAGAATAGGCGAGATGGGCAAAACCGACGAAGAGCGCGACGAAATCGCGTATCTGGTGGCCAGCAACTACATGCAACAGATGATGGAAGACGGCTTCTACCACGCCGACCCGCATGCCGGCAACGTCATGGTGACCGATGATAACGGCATCGAATGGATCGACTTCGGCATGATGGGCACGATGACCAGTTCCCAGCGCGAAACGCTGAAGGGGCTTATTCTGGCGCTCGTGAAAGGCGACACCTACGGGCTGAAGCGATCGGTGCTGAAGGTGGCCACGCCCACGGGGCCTATCGACCATGCGCAGCTGCTCGAATTGTGCGAAGACGTAACCGGGCAGTTCATCGATGTCGACTTGGAGGAATTCGACACGGGCGCGCTCATTACATCGCTCACCACGTCGATTTCCGACGTCGGTATGGACGTTGACCCGTTCCTTACCAACTTGGGCCGCGGCTTGGTGACGCTCGAAGGCACGATTCACCACATCTCTCCAAGGCTCAACATCATGTCGGTGCTCGTGGAATACCTGAAGTCAAGCTTCGATCCGAACAGTCTGCGCCGGGCGGCTGCCAGCCTCGCTGGCCAGACCATGGACAGCGCGGCGGCCATGGCGTCTTTGCCCATGCGCATCAACCAGACGCTCGACATGGTGCAGAAGGGCCACGTGAAGATCGGCATGCAGCTGTCGGCCACCGAGCAGCTCTCGAAAGACGTTCGTGCTGCGGCAAACCGGGTTTCCATTGCGCTCGTTGCCACGGGGATTGTGGTGGGTGCATGCATCATGGGAGCTAGCTGGAGGCGGTAGTGCCAGTTACCGCAGCGCTGTTGGGAGGTGCCGGTTCGCGTTGTGCCGACATGCGGGGAATTGCTGCAGACCATGCTGTGATGGGGCTGTGCCCGCGTGTGCGAAACGCTATTCTTCGCCCTCGGGTTCTTCCTCTGGCTCCTCTTCGGGGAAATCGGTATCTATGCCTTCCAGGGGAACGCCGCGGAAGTACATCTTCAGGTAGTCGACGTCGTGGATGTCGTTGACCTGCACGTGGGAGTGGTTGCCGGGGTCGTCGGGTTCGGTGTAGAAGGCTAGCTGCACATCGGTGAGGTCTTTGGCGATGTCGCGCACAGAGGAAATCTGCGTCTGGCCCGCTTCCACGTGGTCGCCCACCTTCACCAGCGGGTCGTACTGGTGAAGCAACACCACGTCCAGGTCGCGGTTGGCATCGGGGCGGATGTGAATCTGCACGTCGGGAATCTCGTCGTAGAGCATGTAGTCCTGCACGGCGATGACCTCGCCGGTCACGGGCGCGTACACGGCGGTACCCGCTTTCGCCCCGCAATCGATGGAGGTGTCCATGGGCGTGCTATCCTGCTCGCGGTACAGGTGTGCGGCATCGGCATCGACCCATTCGCCTTCGGTCTGCTCGTTGTTCACGCGAAGGTATTCGCCGTCTTCGTAGATTTTGGATATGTCGGCTTCAGGCAGATCGGTGCTCATGACCTGGCCCCATTTGTACGATGCCTGGTGAAACAGCACGCCGGTTATCTCGTCTTGGGCGATGGGGGAATAGATGTCCACGCCCTGGCATTGCGCGATAAGGCGGCGTTGATGCATGAGCTCTTCTTGTTCCTGCTCTTCCTGTTCGGCCTTGGCATCTTCGGCGAGTTCCTTGTCGCTGGCAAGCGGCGCATCGGTGGCGACAGTCGTCGGACGGGAAGCCTCGGCTTCTTCGGCGACGTTTTGGGAATCGAGGTCGATGCCCAAAAGGTCGCATGTTCGGTTGACGACAGGCTGGGCCAATTCGAGTGCTGGCTGGATGCGGTCGAGCATGGGCTGGGCGAATGCCGGCTTCAGCAACACGATGACCCCCAAAGCACCAAGCAACAGCACGAGGATGAGCACCACCAACACGGCGACCAGGCACCCGCGTTTGACGCCATGCCCCTGTCGCCTGAGTTCGCGCTCTTCGAGTTCGCGCTCGTGCTTGAGCCGCTTCTGGCGTTGCTTGAGGTTTTTCTTCGCTTCCTTGGAATGCTTTGCGTGTTTGGCCATAGGTATTCCTTATTTGTTGCGTTTATCAGGCCTCGTTGACTATTGTACCGCAAGCTGGCAAACGGTGCTCAGGTGTCTTTGAGTGCTGCAAGGTTTTCGAGCTATTGACGATAGTACCTCAGGAAGTCCTCGAGCTTGTGCATGGCCTCGCCCAGCACCTCGATGCGAGGCAGGTACACGACGCGGAAATGATCGGGTTCCTTCCAGTTGAAGCCGGTGCCCTGCACGATGAGCAGCTTCTTTTCCTTCAGAAGGTCGAGTGCGAAGTGAACATCGTCGGTGATGTTGAACTTTTTCGTGTCGATCTTCGGGAAGATGTAGAACGCCGCCTTGGGTTTCACGGCGGTGATTCCGTCGATGCTGTTCAAGGCGTCGTATACGAAGTTGCGCTGCTCGTAGATGCGCCCGCCGGGTACCACGTAGTCGCGCACGCTCTGGTATCCCCACAACGCCGTCTGCACGATGGACTGCGCGGGCACATTGGAGCACAGGCGCATGTTGGAAAGCATGTTCAGCCCCTCGATGTAGTCTTTGGCCAGGCGTTTGTTGCCGGAAAGGACCATCCAGCCGATGCGGTAGCCGGCGATCATGTGAGATTTGGAAAGCCCGCTGAACGTGATGCAGAACAGATCGGGGGCAAGGCTTGCGATGCTTATGTGCTCGTGACCGTCCATGACCAGGCGGTCGTAGATTTCGTCGGAAAAGATCATCAGATGATGCTCCCGGGCGATTTCCACGATTTCCTCCAGCACCTCGCGCGGGTAGAGAGCGCCGGTGGGGTTGTTCGGGTTGATGATGACGATGGCCTTCGTGCGCGGAGTGATTTTCGCGCGTATGTCGTCGAGGTCGGGGTTCCATTCGGCCTGCTCATCGCAGATGTAGTGCACAGGCGTGCCGCCAGAGAGCGTTGCGCAGGCAGTCCACAGTGGGTAGTCGGGGCTGGGGATCAAGATCTCATCGCCGAAATCGAGCAATGCCTGCATGCACAAATTGATGAGCTCGCTTACGCCATTGCCGGTGTAGATGTCGCTTATGGTCACATTCGGCAGGCGTTTGATCTGGGAATACTGCATAATGGCTTTGCGGGCTGTATACAGGCCCTTGCTGTCGGAATAACCTTCGCAATCGGCGAGCTGACGGCTCATGTCGTATACGACCTCGTCGGGTGTGCGAAAACCAAAAGGCGCGGGATTGCCGATGTTGAGCTTCAACACGTTCATGCCGGCGTGTTCCATGCGCCTGGCCTCGTCGACAACCGGGCCGCGCACGTCGTAGAGCACGTTGTCCAGCTTGGAGGATTTCTTGAACTGACGCATGGGGTTTCCTTTCGGTTGGGTTTCTTTTTGAGGGGCTGGCGTCTGTGCTTGGGTGTTGGATTCTTCATCGGGCGAATCAAGATCGCCAGCGAGCCAATTGGGTTCAATTTGCAGAATGGCCGCTAGTGCCTTCAATTGAGCGGGCCTGGGGAAGGTCTTTCCGCTCAGATACTGGCTGACCTGGCTCTTCCCAAGCTTGTATTGTCGTTCGCCGGCAATGCGAACCAAATCGACCTGCTTGAGACCAGCGTCGTCCATAGCCTGTCGAAGGCGTTGAGCAAACGTGGAATCGGTCATCGTCTCTCCTGTGGTTCAAATTCGTACCGCCTATTTTGAACCAAACAATTGCAAAATTGAACTCAATACCGAGTCCCCAAGAAAAGTTCAAAACATACCCGCAAATGATAAATAGATAAATAGGGACGGGTTCTTTTTCTCATGCTCCTACAATGAGCCGAGCGTCTACGGGCGGCCGACTCAGAATGGGTTACAAGCGTGTACTCTTCCCGGGGGTTTCCCTGCGCGCGAACACGTAAGTTAGATTGGTGGATCGTTCTTCGTCGAAGGCGTAACCGCTCCAGTTGAAGCCTTGCAGCTGGTCGGGCGTTTCGGCGTTGATGCCGGCTAGGTAGCGCACCATTTCGCCGCGGGCCATCTTCGCGTAGACGCCCTTCTGAACCACCTTGCCGCCTTCCAGCTCGCCGAAGACGCAGGTGATGTAGGTGTCTTCTGGCTGCAGGTACTTTTCTATGGCCTTCGAGTACTCCTTCGACGCCAGGTTCACCAGAACGCGGCTTTGGTCCATCACCTCGTCGTAGAGGCTCCTGCCCCAGAAGCTGTAGAGGTTTGCATGGCCGTCTACCTGGGCTTTCGCCTGCATTTCGAGTCGATAAGGCACAACGCCGTCCATTGGCTTCAATACTCCGTAGAAGCCCGAAAGAATGCGCAGGTGCTCCTGCACCCATTTGTATTGGCCATCTTCGAACACGGCTGGAGCCATGTAGGTGAACTGGATGCCGTCGTAGGCCAGCAGCGCCGGGGTAAGATTGTGCGTCAGATCCATGCAGTCGAACCGTTCGGCGTTCTGCTGGGCTATCGCGTCGCTGCAAGCCCAAAGCGCCTTCTGCTGAAAATAGCTCAGGCTGCAGATCCAATCTTTTAGAACGCATGCCCTGTCCAAGAACACGGGCAGGCCTTCGCACGAAAGGTCATCGGTGTTCACCACCATCTTCTTGGCGGGAGATATGATGATCTTCAAAGCGAAACACCTCCAAAGACGGCGGAAAAAGATGACGGGGAATGGGATGGGTGGAGGGTGCGAAGGTTGCCATAGGTGGAAAAGGACGCAGTTTTCCGCCTATGGCCAGCTAGCAGGTGAACAATCTTCTTTCACCTGATCATGCCAGCGCCGCGAGCATTTGCGCTGGGTTGTCGGCGGCTTTCACGTTGCCGAAGGCGCGGGCGATGTTGCCGTCTTCGTCGACGAGGTACGTGGTGCGCACCACGCCCATGGAAACCTTGCCCGAGCGCTTCTTTTCCTTCCATACGTCATAGGCTTGGATGGCGACCTTGTCCACGTCGGAAAGCAGGGTGAACGGCAGGCCGTATTTGTCCTTGAACTTCTTGTGAGATGCCACCGTGTCCTTGCTGATTCCGACGACCACGGCGTCGTTTTCTTCGAATTGCGGGTACAGCTCGGCGAACGCGCAGGCTTGTTTCGTGCATCCGGCGGTCATGTCACGAGAGTAGAAGTACAGGACCACCTTCTGCCCAAGGTAGTCGGAAAGCGACCGCATCTGCCCATCCTGGTCGGGCAGCGTGAAATCGGGTGCCTTCGTTCCAACTTCCAACATGATGTACCCCTTTCATCGCAGATTCGATCTCATGCGAAATCGTGGTCGCGGCCAATTCTACCAGGTCGTTCCCATAGAGTTCTTATCAAGGGGACAAAACGGTTGCCACTTCCGGTCATCGTCGGGCCCTAACGCAGGCTTTGTCCTGCAACGACATGAAGGAAAAACGAGGTGCGCTCAACCTGTCCTGAAGCTTTTGCAAGGGCTGCGTACTGTATATCTTTTAATGATCGAGATGGATCGAAAAGAGCCCGGTAGCTATGGTGCCTATGTACTCAAGCAAGGGAAAAAGGCAAAAAAAAATCGGGTCGAAGAGCCAAAGCGGGGTTCATCCGCCGCTTCAGCTCAACCTGTTTGGCCCTGATAGGCACTATATCATAATAGTTATCGCGATAATAAATGTACACACAGTTTCTCCACACCGTTGTCTTTTGAAGGGTGCCCGCTTTTCGTTGATGCGTGCTAAGGAAACCAAGCCATCTGGGTTGACGGAGGATTACTTCGATACAACGCGGGTTTTGTTTTTCCGGCGGCTTTCGTGATGCATCTTTACCTATGCGAACGATGCTGACGACAATCGGTGTTGCGTTTTGTTCACGTGTATGGGGTATAGTGAGCCCACAGGTCCAAAAGCTAACCGGTTGGTTTGGTTGGCAAGTTGGGTTTTTCAAAGGTGCGTATGCAGCAGCGGTGGTACAGGTTCTTTTCGGGCGACGTGGCGAATTTCGTGCTGCGCTGCGTTTTGAACGTGGCGGGAATCTGCTTGATCGCATGTGGTATAGCGCTCTCGAAGCTTTCGGCGACTGGCACATCTGCCATCTCCTGCATGCCGGCAGTGCTCAGCGACATTGCCGTCGTGATGGGGTACCCGCAGCTCACGTTGGGAGGCATCACGTTCGCATTCAACGCAGCGCTCATCGTGGCCGAAGTAGTCATGTTGCGCCGTGCGTTTCATCCCGTGCAGCTTCTGCAGCTCCCACTGCTGTTCGTGTTCTCTTGGGCGATTGATGCGTGGATGGTGCTGTTCGCCCCGATTCCCCTGCCTGGCTACGTTGCCCGGTTCGCGATGCTGGTGGTATCCATGTTGGTGATTGCGTTGGGAGTGTTCATCGAGGTTAAGGGCAACGTGCTCATGCTTCCTGGCGAAGCGGTGGTCTACACGATAGCGCACGTTTCGAAGGTGCCGTTTCACCGTTGCAAGGTCGCGTTCGACACCACGTGCATCGTTTCTGCCGCCATCGTGTCGCTGCTGGTGATGGGTGGGCTCTATGACGTGCGAGAGGGATCGGTGCTCGCGGCGCTTCTGGTGGGCAATTTCGTCAAGATGTGGTCGCGCCTGTTCGGCGGGCTTGATGCCGTGGTGCCTCCGGCGGGCAAGACTTACATCCCGCCGTTGACGTGACGCCACGGCAGCAGGCTGGTATCTGGCGGCTTCTTCAGGAGCCGTGGAAGAATGGCCAGTCCTATGGCTTTTTATAACGCTCGATGAATTGCAGAAGGTCTTGCTCCGATTGCACCAAATCGGTGGCGGGTATGCCCCGATCATGCAAGAGCTGCGCGAATATGCCCGAACCAGGAATCTTGCGGCCGGAAAACGTTCCGTCGTATCGTTGCCGCACTCCGCAGCTGGGGCTGCGGGGCTGCAGTATCGCTAGATCGACATCGTTTTCAAGGGCGATTTCCAAAGCTTTGCGTGCGCCACGCCTGAACTGATCGTCTACGTTTTCGCCTTCGCGTGATACGACCAATTCGCCGACGATTTCGCAGGGGACACGGGGAATGGGTAGCCCTCCGAGCACCTCTGGGCAGACGGGCACAAGTTCGTGCTTCGCCGTTAGGGCCAATACCGCTTCGTTGAAGTTGTTTCCACCGTCGTATTTGCAGTCTTCACCTAGAAGACAGGCGCTCACGAGTATCTTCATGCCGTTTCGTCCTTGCGGATTGCCGCTTTCGCGCATGTACGTAACCTTGTGCAGAAGTTTGCATCATTTCTTGGCGTTCATGACGGTTTAGCAAAAGCAAATCTCGATAATTTATGCTTGCAGGACATCATTTTGCAATTGGGTCTGCGCAATGAGCGAAAACGAATACAATACGATAACCAAGAACGTTTTCGTTTGCCAAACCGTCATGAACGCCAGACATTTTGAAACCCCGTCACCACTTCCGGTGGTTTTCGCCCGAAACGACCAGATGCAAGCAGTTTCATCGTAATGTCGCGCGATTCTTGCCTGGAGAGGCCCGATTGAAGTCGACCTATTGTGTTTTAGCTGCTATCGTTGAACTGTACGGTGATATGGCCAGTGGGCGAGCTGCCACCTGTTTGCAACGGGCATTCGGGTGGACGAACCTTCGTGGTCGAGTGTAAGAGGAGGTGCATCGATGGGCAGGGGAAACTTGAGCGACGTAGACCTGATGCGCATTGCGAGCAGGGACATCGATGGCTTCGTGGCACTCGGAGCCGTGACCACGGGCAACGACCCCGATAATGACGCGATAGTAGGCCTTGCTTTGGCTAATGCCGAAGGAGAAGTTCTCTTCGACGAGCTGGTGTGCCCACGCGACCCGCAGCAGTGGCAAGGCGCGAAGATCGTTAGGGGCGTGCACATGGACGAGGCCAAGTGCGCCAACAACGCGAAGGGGCACGAACCTGCATTGCGCAAAATCCTCAACCACGCAACCATCTTGGTGGGTTATGACCTCGACCTCGTCTTGCAGATGCTGCAGGCAGACGGGGTCACGCTTCCATCGTGCGAGACGTTCGATCTGAAGCATGAATACGCTGCCGCCCATGGGCGTTGGAGCGAGTGGAACAAAGACTATTCGTTCGCCCCGCTCTACGAGCTAGCCGACCGATATGGCTATGCCGCAGACGATGTTCACGACGCCGCCGAAGATGCCCGGGCTGCAGCGTGGACTTTCCGGGGCTTCGTCGGTGAATGCCGCGATATCGTCCGCGCACAGGGCGGCGACCCGCTTGATGCCTCTCGCAAGCCCCGCGGGAAGAAAGCCGTCCTGGTGGTGATCATGCTGGTCTTCGCGTTGGCGCTGCTGGCGCTGCTGGCGGCTGGCTTCCATCTGGCTTTGGGTTAAGGCGCAAGCGAAAGGTCCTCATGAGCGATCAGATGAATACCGCAACGTATCCGTTTACCGCCATCGTCGGCCAGGAAGACATGAAGCTGGCCCTGACGCTTAATGCTGTGCAGCCGCGCATCGGCGGCGTGCTCATCTCGGGCGAGCGGGGCACGGCGAAGACCACGATGGTGCGAGCGCTCCCAGGCGTGCTCGATGGCCCATCGCGCGTGATCGAGCTTCCGCTGAACGCTACCGAAGACCGCGTTGTAGGTGCGCTGCACGTGGGAGCGCTCATGAAGAGCGGCGAGCGCGAGTTCATGCCCGGCGTACTCGCCGAGGCGGACGGCAACATCCTCTACGTGGACGAGATCAACCTTCTGGAAGACCACATCGTCGACCTGTTGCTGGATGCTGCTGCCACGGGTGTATGCCGCGTGGAGCGCGAGGGCATATCGACGACATACCCCGCCCGCTTCGTGCTCGTGGGAACCATGAACCCCGAAGAGGGCACGCTGCGTCCCCAGTTGCTGGACCGTTTCGGGTTGTCGGTGAACGTATCGGGCAGCTTGCTCGCCCACGAGCGGTTGGAGCTCGTTAAGCGCCAGATCGATTTCGAGGGGGATTCCGAGGCGTTTCGAGCCCGCTTTGCCGAAGCCGAGGCCGCATACGCAAAGCGCATTGCAACGGCGGTAGAGCTCTACCCCCATGTCGAATACCCCGAGCGTGTGGCGGCGTTTTCCGCAGGACTCTGCAGCGAAATCGGTGTGGATGGGTACCGGGCCGACATCACGATGATGCGAGCCGCCCGCGCACTGGCGGCGCTCGATGGCCGCACATGCGCGATCAGGGACGACGTGCTCATCGCCGCTCGCTTCGTCTTGCCGCACCGGGTGAAGCGCCTGCCGTTCGAAGACGCGTCGCTTACCGATGACATGCTGCGCAAGGCAGCCGACTCCCAGCCCGAAGAAGCCATATTGGCGGCGTTGACGCCTTCCGATGACGCTTGCGAAACTGCATCCGAGACGAGCGCCGACCCAAAAGCGTAGAGGCTGCGCGGGCCAAGGCGCGGCCACAAGTCGACGTCCCCGTCGCCCCATTTAAGGTGCGCTCGCTTGAAAACGAAACGTCTCAGGATCGGGTCGAGCGGGCCATGCAGGCTCGACGGGGCATGAGGAGCAAGAAGGTGAGCCGAGGGCGCTGCATAGGCAGCACGCAAGATAGCGCATCGGGCGAAGTCCACGTGCTTGCCAGCGTGGTTTCTCAGCTCACCCAGGCGGGAACGCTGGATGGGGGAGTGGCCTGCGAAAACGTGCGGTACCGAAAAATCGCCGGGCGCGGCAGGCGCAACCTGCTGTTCGTCGTCGATACGAGCGGCTCGATGCTTTCGGCGCAGCGGCTGGCCATGGTGAAGGGTTGCATCACCTCGCTGTTGCAGGACGCATACCAGAAGCGAACGCGCGTGGCCCTTGTGAGCTACGGCGGGACGAACGCCCGCCTGATATTGCCTTTCACGTCGTCGGTGGAAATGGCCGCCAAACGCGTTGAAGAGATGCGCGGCGGCGGCCCGACGCCGCTGATCGAGGCCTTAAGCATCGCATCTGCCCTGATGGAGGGCGTCGAGGGCGAGCCCGTGAGCGTGATATTGCTTTCCGATGGGCGTTACAATCGCAGGTCAGGCGTGCCGTCCGAGCGTCTTCTGCGCGAATTCGGCGAATACTGCGCCAAGCGCGGGGCCAAGGTGTTGCTCGTGGACGCGGGGCACGGCAACAAAACTGCGCGCACGCGGGCGATGCGGCTAGCCCACCAGCTGCATGCGCAGTACCGCCAGCTTTCGGACTTGCGAGCCGACGAGCTGGTTCAAGCCGTTATCACGGCGTCATCGCCAGATTAGCCCTCTTCCTTTCCCGCTCGAACCATGACCTGGGGTATAATCTGCCCATGACGTGCAAACCGTTATTAAGGAGGCGATGACATGAAGAAGACCTCGTTAGGCTCGTATTGGAAACTGATTGTCTGTGCGCTGGCAAGCGCGTTGGTGGTGGCTGCCTTGGCAGGCTGCAGCCCCTCTGCCGATGACGAAACGGCAGATGCAGCCGCCGATTCGGCCACAGAAGCGGTTGAAAACGATGCGAGCGCCGAAGAATCCCCCGATGAGGTGGGAATCGATTCGAGCGCCGACGCGATTTTCGAATTCGCTTCCGATGATAACGACGCGGATGCCGAAGACGGCGACGATTCTGCGACCGGCGACAGCGACGATTCCGCATCTGGCGACACCGTGATGTTCGGCGGCGTCAAGTTCGTTATCCCCGATGGATGGTCCACCACCATCGACGGTGACGACATGGAAGTCGTGATTCCCGACGATGGCACCAACGTTGCTAAGATCGTGATCACGCAATTCCCCTACGACATGACCGAAGACATCGAAAAGGATTCTGTAGAAGCCTTCATGTCCGGTGTTGTGGCTTCGTTCGAGGGCCAGGAAAGCTACGAAGGCACGACGAAGGATCGTAAGATTGACGGCCACTATGCCGAGCTGCTCGATTGCTCGTTTGTTCTAGATGGCGAGCCTTTGGATTCCTACGTGCTCACTGTTGCCACCGACGATGGCATCGTTTCCATGATGATGGCATCTACCAATGGGTCTTACAACGAGCAGTTCCAGTCGATAATCGATTCGGTGCACGTCGAAGACTAGCAGGGGAGCTTATCGTTTCAATCCAGGTTATCTGGGACTGTTGAAGCAATCGATGTGGTCGAACGTTTCGAGCGGGCTCATCCGGGGCATCCTGATTCACGAAAGGACGAACGAACCATGAACAAAAACGCACGCATCCTTCCGAAGATGGCCGCCTTGTCCATCGCTGCAGCGTTTGCCCTGTGCGGCGCGCTTCTGGCTGGCTGTGGCAGCACGGGATCCGAAGACGCCGAAGATGCGGCTGCTGACACCAGCCAGGCAGAGCCAGAAGCTCCTGCGGCAGAAACCTACACCGGCCAGGTGGAATACGGTGGCATCAAGTTCGACGTGCCAGAAGGCTGGACGGCTATCGTCACCAATTCAGCGCTGACCATGGAAATTCCCGATGGGGGAGCTTCCGATGCGAGCGTGCAGGGTACGGTGACCCGCGGTGCGGCAACCGAGGGTGACGAACAAGCATCGGTTGATACCTACATCGACAGCATTTTGGAGACGCTTTCCCAGCAGGAAGGGTTCGAAGAGGCCGATTATTCCGCTTCGATCGAGGGCGTTCCCTCCAAAACCGTGAAGTGCTCGCTTTCTGCAAACGACATGACCGTGGAGGTATACGTTGTGGCGGTAGCCGTGGATGGCAACATCACGAATTTGATCATGGCTTCGTCCGAAGGCGAATACGACGCCGAGTATCAATCGATCATAGATTCCATGGCCCTTGCATAGCAGTCTCGTTTACATGCATAAGCCCCCTGTGATTGTCTCGCAGGGGGCTTGTTCGTCTTCGGAAGAGATTATGGGGCAATTGTTTCTAAGTGCGGGATGGTTAGAGCTAGATTGTTGCTATCAAATGGAAAGGACCAAATGGTGAACGACCAGGTTAGCGTGAAGAAAGTCATAGAAGACGCTGAAGAGAACTTCCGGCAGGGCTTCTTCTGCAGCGAAGCAGTCCTTGATTCAATCTGCCGCAACTTCGGTTACGACACGAGCGTGGTGAAGCTTTCGTCGGGCATGCGCGGCGGTTTGCGGGCAGGTTGTTTGTGCGGTGCCGTGAACGGCGGCGTGATGGCGCTGGGGATGGTGTTTGGCCGCAGCGACTTAAGCCCTCACGACGACCCGCGCTCCCAGCAGTCTTCGATGCTCTCACGCGAGCTTCACGATTGGTTCAAGGAAGCAAATGGAAAGAACTCTACGTGCTGTCGCGTGCTCACGCGCGGGTTCGACAAGTCGAAGCAAGAGCATTTCCCCCAGTGCATCTACTTCACGGGCATCTGCGCGGGGAAGGTGGCCGAGATCATCATCCGCGAAAAGGGCCTGACCAACTTAGATGTTGAGAATTGATCATCGGTCGGCAGAGCACCGACTCTACCGTGGCGCTTTGCGTTATGAGCACAGAAGCGTTGTTTGCCGTGCTTGAAGGCTGGCTCATCGCCTCGGCAAGCCTTTCTGCAGTGGAGTTCTTTGGCTGCGTCCTGGCGTTTGCCGCTGTGCCCATGGTCTTAGCCCCGCGGTTTTCGTCTATAGGGGATTTGCGAGGTGGAGCCTGATATCGCAAGGAAACCGGGCTTGCAGTTAGGCAGATGGGTGACGCCTGCATGGCTGTGATACGATACGACCTGCGAAATGCGGAAGGAACGAGGTAGATCATGGCAGATGGCGTGGAGACGATATACGGTGATAACCTTGCACAGATGGAAGCGCTGCGCTGCGAGATAGCGGCCTCGCTTGAAGAGTTGCGTGCGAAGATCGTAGCAGAAGTGGGGCTCGACCCGGTGGAGCATTGCCTTTCGCGTATCAAGTCGGAGGAGTCGATGCGCGAGAAGTGCCGTCGCAAGAACCTTCCCGAAAGCACCCGTTCGGCGTTGGTCGACATCAACGATTCCATAGGGTTTCGCGTGGTGTGCTCGTTTATCAGCGACGTGTTCCTGGTGCGCGACTACCTGGCCGGCCTCGACGGCTTTGAGGTCGTGGAGGAAAAGGACTACATCCACGAGTCGAAGCCCAACGGATACCGTAGCTATCACATGATTCTGCGCACCATCGACGGACGCGTGCCTAAGGGTTGCGAGCCGTCCGAGGCCGACGGACGTATGCCGCAGGGCTTCTACGTCGAAGTGCAGCTGCGTACCATTTCGATGGACACGTGGGCAGCTTTGGACCATCACCTGAAGTACAAAAAGGAAATCCCCGCCAACGAACGCCTGATTGCAGCCGAGCTGAAGCGATGCGCCGACGAACTGGCGTCCACCGACCTTTCAATGCAGGCATTGCATGACCTGATTCTTGAAAGCTAGTAGCAGCCGACGACGTGCCGATACCAAGGAGGACGAATATGCCCACGAAGATACTCTACGCCGAGGACACGCTAGATTTGAGCCGGGCGGTGAGCATGGTGTTGGAGCACGAGGGGTTCGAGGTGACGGCGTGCTACGATGGCCAGCAGGCTTCCGACGAGCTGGCGAAATCGGTGTTCGATTTGGTCATTTTGGACATCATGATGCCGAAGAAAGACGGCATCGAGGTGCTGAGGGAAATGCGCATGCAAGGCAACGTGACGCCGGTTATCCTGCTGACTGCGAAAACCGAAGTCGACGACCGCGTGGAAGGTCTGGAGGCGGGCGCCGACGACTATCTGCCCAAGCCCTTTGCGATGAAGGAGCTGGTGGCGCGCGTGCGTTCTCTTGACCGCCGAAACACCGACTACGGTGTGGGCAACCTGACGTTTGGCGACATCACGCTGCAAACCGACACGTTCGAGCTTAGCGCCCGTAACAGTGTGCGGCTCTCGCCCGTGGAGTTCGAGTTATTGAAGACGTTTATATTGAATCCCCATCGCGTGCTTTCCGCCGACTTCTTGCTGGAGCGCGTGTGGCAAGGAGACGGTGAGGCCGATGCCGTCACCGTGGCGCTTTATGTACGCTACTTGCGGGGCAAGCTCGAGGCAGTAGGCTCGCTTGTTCAGCTCGTCGACGTGGCGCAAGACGGTTGGCTTCTGGCAGAGGGTGATGCCCAGTGAGTCCGCAGGCGATTGCAAGGCTTCGGCGAAACTTCATCGCCATAGCTGCTGCGAGCTTTTTCGTGGTAATCGCCTTCATGGGTGCTGCTTCGATGGCCGCGAACGTGATGGTTATCCGTGCGCAGGCGAGCGCCACGATTGATGCGATTCTCGACGCTGGCGGCAAGACACCTACCGAACAAAACTATGGGAAGGGCACGTTTTATGAAGAGGCGAGCTATGGCTTGCGGTTCTTCACGGTGTCCTTCGACGAGAACGGGCAGGTTACCGATGTCGACCTGTCGCATGTAGCTGTAATCGATGAAAAACGTGCGCTCGAGGTTGCCCAGGAAGCGGCCGACCCCGATACGCTCGTCGGGCTCAAGCTCGACGAGAGCTTCTTCTACAAGGAAGGCAAGGTCGAAGATGGCTCGATGGTGGTGTTCCTCGACTGCTCTTTGCAGCTAGCCGCCATGTATGACGCAGTCGCGAGGACCGTGGTATTTAGCGCAGTTGCGTTTCTGGTCACCTTGGCGAGCATCGTGCTCTTCTCGAAGCGGGCCGTGCGCTCCGAAATGGAGAACATGCATCGCCAGCAGCAGTTCATGACGAACGCGAGTCACGAGCTGAAGACGCCCGTCGCGGTTATTCGGGCGAACACCGAGGTCAGCGAAATGATTTCGGGCGAGACGGAATGGACCCAGTCCACGCTTGCGCAGGTCGACCGACTCGATGGGCTCATTCGCGACCTGATGTCCATCGTCCGAGGCCAGGAACAAGATGCCGAAAAGGGAACCTCGCTGGTCGACGCCACGGCCGCAGTTGGCAAGGCGGCTGACTCGTTCGCATCCGTGGCAGGGCAGAGGGGCCTGGGATTCGAGCGTTCGATTGCCGAAGGCGTGACGGTACGGGGTACGCAAGATTCCTTAGAGCAGCTCGCGTACCTTCTGGTGGACAACGCCACGAAGTACTGCGATGAAGGGGGCACGGTTTCGGTGCGGCTTTCTCCTGCGCGCATCGGCCGTGGCTGCGTGTTGAGCGTGTCGAACAATTATGCCGAAGGAGCCGATGTGGATTACCAGCGCTTCTTCGAGCGCTTTTTCCGCGAGGACACCTCACACGAAAACCAGCAAGGTTACGGTATCGGTCTTTCAGTGGCAGAGAGCATCTGCAAGCGCTATCACGGCTCGATCAAGGCAAGCTGGAAGGCGGGCATCATCACCTTCACTTGCACCCTCAAGGAAGCCTAAACTAGCAGGGAGCAGGGTTAAGGCCAACTCCGAGGATGAATCGGAGGTCTCTGACTCATTGGGGTGTGACTCGTTTCCACGGAAAGTGTTACTAATCGAATATTCGTAAGACAGCAGTGTGCAAATAGTGTTATTATTTGCACATGAGTATTACCCGTTGTCGAGAGGGGAGCGTTATGGCTTGTTTTCTGGTGAGCGGTGGCGAGGCGATTGTCGTCACGGCAGTTCGTTGCGCCGTTAAGAAGAAGGAAATCGAAAAAGGCATCGTGGACGAGTCCGGCAAACAGCTGACGGATCCCTCCCAAGAGGGCATCTGCTGGACGCGCAAGCTCGGCTGGCTCATGAACATGCTTTGGGGCGGGGTCATCCTGCTGTGCATCGAGCACATGTGGCATGGCGAGGTGGTTCCCTTCCCGCCGTTCCTTACCGCGATGAACGATCCAAGCGAAATCCCCGTAATGCTTGGTGAAATGGGAACCGTGGGTGTTGGAATGGCCGTGCTGGTGACTGTTACCTGGTTTGTCGTTACGGTCGTGGCGGACATGGCGGTCAAGCGCCAAGATTCGTCTGCGGTGGAAGGAGCGTAACATGACACTCGTCATCACCTTCCTCGCCGCAGCGATCGTTACGGCTATCTGGTACGCCAAGGCGCCAAATTCGGACATGCGACTCGGCACGCTTGCGCTCATGTACTGGGGTGCAGCGCTCATGTGGTGCGTCGACGGCATCAATGGGCTCATCGAAGGCGAAGGCTTCATCGAAATCGCCGACACCGCAGCTATGATTGACGATGCGGTGTTGGGGCTCGTGGTCGTGGCCGTGGGCCTGGCTGCGTGGATTGTCTATTTGGTTGTCAAGGATCCGAAGCACGTGCTGCGCAAGTCGCTTTCCGCTTAGACAACCCTTGGAACTGAGGCGCAAACCCTGAATCGACTGCCCATATCCAACGAGAACGAATAATCGGCCCCAAACATGAAGTTTGGGGCCGATTCATGTGTATTTGCGCTGCTTTCTGCTAGTCGCGGCCCTGTTAGTTAGGGGATGGGGCTGCGACTTGCATTTCGACGTTGATGCCCGCACCTTTCGCGTCACGCTCATCAGACATCCCGAATCTATGGCGACAGTCGGTGCCTTTGCAAAGCAGCACCAAGTGCATGCAACCGTGACTGCTGGGTAGCGCTGGCTAATAGTTGATGTGCACGTGGGGAAAGTCGGCGTATTCGTGCTGGTCGCCCATGTAGACGAAGTAGTCGGCCAGGGCATCGGCCAGGCTCTGGTCGTGGGTGGCTATGATCAGGGTTTTACCCGAACCGGCCAGCGTACGCAAAAAGCCATAGAGCCAGTCGCGCGTCTTGATGTCCAAGCCGTTTAGGGGCTCGTCGAAGCAGTAGACGTCGGGGTTCATGGACAGGATGCAGGCGATGGCCACCTTCTTCTTCTCGCCGCCAGACAGATGGTAGGGCGCCCGCTTGCGCAGCTTGGCTATGTCGAGCATGGCACACACATCGTCCACGCGTTTGGCAACCTGCGCTTCGGCCAGTCCCATCTGACGCGGGCCAAAGGCGATTTCGTCTTCCACGCTTGAGCAGAACAGCTGAGCATCGCTGTCCTGGAATATGAACCCCACGCGTGCATGAAGGCGCTTGGCGAATGCGGGGTCGTGCATGCTGCGCTCATCTACTCGCTGGCCATCGAAATAATAGGCGCCTTTCTGCGGGAACACCAAGCCGTTTATGGCTTTTAACAGGGTAGACTTACCCGAGCCGTTGTAGCCCATCAACACGACGCTATCCCCGGCAAAGATGTCCAGGTCTATGTGGCGAAGCGTAGCTTCATCATCGTAGGCGAAACAGAAGTCTTCGAAGCGGATGAGCGGCGTTTCGCCCGTATCGTGCTTGGGATGATGAAGGTAGCTGTCGTGCTGCTGGTGCGCGTGGCCGCCTTCTTTGCCAGGCAACGGGATATCGGCATGCGTATGCGGGTGTTTCGCCCCCTCGTGCACGTGGGGACGATTACCGTTTTCGTGTGCGTGGATGTAGGCCATAAGCTATATCGCTCCTTGCAGGTAGAGGAAAGCAGCCACAAGCACGGCGAATGCTGCCAGCCAGGCCAGATCGATTGCACGCCATTGGCGTTCGCGTGGTAGGGGATAGTCGCCCTCGAAGCCGCGGCAGGCCATGGCATCGTATGTGGCTTGTGCGGCTTCGTTGGTCTTCAGGAACACCACGCCTCCCACGCCGCCGATGGCATCGCCCTTGCGGCGATTGTGGCCCACGCTGCGCAACTGCAGTGCGCAGAGCGCTTCGGCGGCGACTTCGCCCAGCCGCACGATGCTTTTCAGCGCCAAATCGATGGTGAGAATGACCAGGTTCGGCACATGAAACACACGGAGGGCTGCCGTAAGCTGGTTAAATGGCGTGGTAAGCGCCACGATCAGGGCAACCGATACCGAAATCAGCACCTTCGTGGCTATGAGCAGCGCCGAGTGTTGTTGGCCTAGCAGCACGGCAGGTAGCATCACCAAAAACGTGACGCCGGCGGCTCCAAACGCTACCGAGGCGATGCGGCGAAGCTGCCCACCCGGCATCAGGCACAAGCGCACGAGCACGCAGGCAAGCATGATCAACGTGAAGAAGTAGTTCGTGGAAAGGGATGTGAGCAAGATGCACCCCAGGCCGAAGAGCAGCTTCGCAGGCGCTGAAGGTGAAAGCTTTCCGGGCGTGCCGTCGTCGAGCCTGAAATGCGCCAATACGCCGGTGACCGACAGGATGCTCTTCGATATGAACCGATCGCGATCTGGGAGCGGATCGTAATTCTGGTCGACGAGCAGCCATTTTGGCACGTTGAAATCGGAGCATGTGGAAGCCCCCTGCTCGAGGCGGAAAGACAGGGGGCTAGGAGAGGACGTTTCGTTAGCGTTTCGTGTTTCGGTCATCAGGCTTTGGCGTCGAAGTCTATGGATGGTCTCATGGCGGTTGCCGCCACCCTGAAGATGATGATCAGCAGCGCCACTCCTATGATAGCGCTAAGAATGTATCCGAACCATTCGGGAAGCGCGCCTATGGAGTAATCGGGCATGAACGCAGACCATTCCCATCCGTTTCCAAGGCCTTGTGGGGTGTAGCCCACCATGCTGGCAAGGTCTTCGGTGCCCCATTCTCCCCAGGCGTCGCCCTGCGCCAACAATCCCAAAGGTGTTGCGATAATCAACACGCCTGCCAGTGCCAGCACGGGTGCCAGAGCCCGAATGCCCGAAGGTGCGTTGTCTGGGGTCTTCAGCCCAAAGCCTGGTGCGACCTTGCGTATGAATGCCAGGATACCCACGGTGAAGACAACCTCGGCGGCGCCTGCGATGGTAAGATGTCCCAGCAACATAGCGGGAATAGAGACGCTGAGCGGGTAGGGGCAATAAAGCGCGTTTCCAGTGGCGTCGGTAAACAGCAGGGGCTGCACGCCGAACTCGATGGCCGCGCAGAAGGCTGCGCAGTTCAAGGCTGCGTAGGAGCCTACTGCCGCTCCGAGCAGCTCTTTGCCCAAGCTCGGTTTATGGCCGCTGATGAAACGGTAAATGCTGAAACCCACCATGGGCAACACGAACCCCATGTTGAAGCAGTTTGCGCCCAACGCCAGCACGCCGCCGTCACCGAAGAAGATGGCCTGGATGAGCAGTGCTATGGACACGGCGAGCACAGCAGGCCATGTTCCGAAGATGATGGCGATGAGCGTGCCGCATACCGCATGTCCTGTAGTTCCCCCGGGCAGGGGTATGTTGAACATCATGGCCAGAAAGCAGAATGCAGCAGCCACGCCCAGCAGCGGCATCTTTTCGCGTGGGACGGTCTCGCGGACTTTCTTTATGGCATAAGCCCAGATGGGTACCATGACGATATCGAATACACCGCAAGTGCTGGGACTGAGGTAGTTTTCGGGAATGTGCATGATACCCGCCTTCCGCTGTGGATTCGTATAATAATACGATTCAACGATTAGTAACATGTGCATTATAGCTCATATCAGCCATCAGTAACACGAATATTTGGAAAGTATTACTAATCACGGGATTTGCCCCGGAGCGTTGCAGAGTGCGATGAGCCCAGCGATTGACTCGTCCTGGCAAGGAAAAGGCCAGTCGAGGCATCGACACGACACTGGTATACTCTCTGTAGCAAGAATCATGCACCGTGGGGGGCCACAGATGGAAAACATCTCTGATGGTGAAGAGCGCTTCCAGACGAGTAGGGAAGCGGAACTGGAACAGCAGCTGGAGACGTGCCGAAAAGAGCATGAGTCCGCCAGAATCGCCCGGCAGACCACGGCGTATACCCGGTTCATTGCCGTCGTACCAGCAATCGGGTTTTTCGTTGCGGCCATCGTGCTTTCGGTGGGTACGCTCGGTTCCGTGATTCACATTTCCCTCGAATTTGCTATGGGCCATCTCGATTTGTCTACGTTGGCCATCGAGTTGGTGGAATCGGCTGACCTATTTCTCCTCTCGGTCGTGCTCTACATCCTGGCTCTGGGGCTGATCTCGCTGTTTATCACGGATAGGCTGCCGTTGCCAGCGTGGCTTGCGTTCCACGACTTCGATGACTTGAAAGAACGCCTGGTGAGCGTTATCGGAGCGATGATGGGCGTGTACTTCTTGGGCTATGTGCTGAAAGGCGCCACTGGTCTTGACGTGCTTTGGATGGGCGTGGCCATAGCCGTGGTCGTTGCCGCCCTGAGCCTTTTCGTTCGCAGCGTGCTCAAGAGAGGCGACCACTAAGAGAGTTGGAGAGGGACTCGATGAGCCAACAGGGACGTTGCGACGACGCTTTCGGACGTGTCGCCTTCGTGGCGGATGTCGTCCGTGGCTTCCTCGTTTACGCATGTTTTCGAACAAGTATCGCACGCGGTCGCCACGCTAAATCGATGACGACTTGCCGCTTGCCACCGCAGAGGTGTTGAACTCCATCAGAAAGCATGCGAGGAGCAAAAACGCCACCGCCATTATCTTTCTGCGACCCCAATTTCACATACGATCCTGGACCACACGTATGATTAGAAGCGCATCTGCGATTTGCGGTACAATTCTCGCGATAGGAAGCGGTGCGCCTCGGATAACGGCGTGCCTTTCGGAAGGAGCGGCATGGGCGAGAAGCGCATCATCGAAGTGAAGCAGAACATCCTGGCGGCCAACGACGCGAAGGCGGATGCGTTCCGCGCGAAGCTGGCGGCTGCGGGCACGCATTACGTGGACGTGATGGCAAGCCCTGGAGCAGGCAAAACCACGCTGCTGCTGGCGCTCATCGAGCAGATGCGCGACGATGGCCCCATGGGCATCATCGAGGCCGACCTGGCGTCGTTCGTAGACTCGCAAAAGATCAAGGCCGCGGGCGTTCCGGCTGTGCAGCTGCAGACGGGCGGCGTGTGCCACGTGGAGATGGGCATGGTGTCGCAGGCCTACGACGCGTTTGGCGGCATGCACTTCGACCACTTGTTCTTGGAAAACATCGGCAACCTGGTATGTCCGGCGGATTTCGACACGGGCGCTCACACGCGCATCATGCTGCTTTCCGTGCCCGAAGGCTACGACAAGGTGTACAAGTACCCGCCGATGTTCGCCATCGTGGACGCGTTGGTGGTGACGAAGACCGATTATCTGCCGCTCAACCCCGATTTCGACATGGAGGCCTTGCACAAACAGGCTCGTGTGCTCAACCCGGGTCTTCGCATCTTCGAGACGTGCGCTCGCACGGGCGAGGGTGTGTCTGAGCTAGCCGATTGGCTACGAGATCGCCGGACCCAGGTTGTAGAGGCGTAATTGCAGCGCTAAACCGCCCGCATGCGCACGCTCATGTCGAGGGGCTTGGCGTTGAAGGGGGCGGTGGTGGCAAGCCCATCTACGCCGGTGGCAGCGTATTCGGCGGCGTTGGCTGGGTTGATGCCGCCGGCTGCAATGAGCGTGAGGTGTGGGTCGATACCTCGCAGCTCGGTCACGAGCTCGGTCATTTCCGAAGCGGGCAGCTTGTCCAGCTGGATGCCGTCTACGCCCGCGCGAGCGAGGATGCAGGCTTGTTCGGCGTCGGCTTCCACGAAGAGTTTCTTCTCGATGCAGCGGCTGTGGATTTCGGGCAGCTGTTCTACGAAGGCGTCAAAACCTCCCATGAACTCGATATGCTGGCTGAAAACGAGCACCGTCTCGGACAATCCCAGCCGATGGGGGAAGGCGCCTCCCACACGCACGGCGCCGATGAGCAGGTCTTTCACGCCGGGCATGCCTTTGCGCGTGACGAGCACCTCGCAGCGCGGGTTCACGGCATGGACGACATCCACCATGTTGCGGGTCCTGGTCGCCACGGCAGACAGACGGTCGAATGTGTTCAGGCCAACCTTCCACAGTTGGTGCAGCTGTGCGGCTGGGCCTTCCACGGTCATGAACACATCGTTGGGCTCGAGCCGAGTTCCGTCATCGCTGAAATCGACCACGTGACACCCTAGTGCAACAGCCATCCGACGCACCACATCGACGCCGGCAAGAACGCACGCTTCGCGCGTGTAGTATTCCATCGTGCCAGGCTGCGCATCTATTTTCAGGATCTCGCTGGTTAAGTCAATGTACGGTACATCTTCGCTGATGAAGAGCTCGATGCGACTTTCGGGGATGAACATGCTGCTGGTCTCCTTCTCTCCTGCATGGTGAAAGCTGAACCAGCAGGTTTTATTTTCGAGCAAGGATAACGCAAGTCGCCGATTCGCTCAACAAGCGTCTATGCCTCCTCGGCGGGGCCGTTTTCCAGCAAGTCACAGGTAATGCGCAACGCGTCTTCGATGCATCCTTCACATGAGCGCAGCTGCTCCTTGTCGGGCAGGCCAAGCAGGTCGGTGCAGGTGGTGGCCCCGTTCATCTGGCGGAAACGGGCGACCAGCTGACGAGACATTGCCGTCGTGGCTACCTTCGCTGCAGGGTCGGCCAGGCCATGGCTGCTGTAGCATCCGAACACCAGCGCGCCACCGGAAATGGCACCGCACGTTTCGCTGTTGCCGCCCATGCCACCGCCGAATCCTTCGGCTGCACGGCAGATTGTGTCCTCGTCAACCCCCGTGAGGTCCGCAGCGGCGACGGCCACGCACTGAGCGCAGTTGAATCCCTTACCGTGCAGTTCCCTTGCATATGTGACACGTTCGTCAACCGTTTTGGCCATCATGATCCTCTCCACGCGGATTTGCCGGTCTTACGTCCATGCGTACGGTAACCCAAGTACCTATTGTGACGCAATGCATACCCGCGCTCTGTGCATCTAATCCACGTGGGGCTAGTTTATCCAAGGGTCAAAGTCAAGCTGCCTCTAGAGTCAAACGCTACTCGGGTTTGGGGGCGCGACCGGCATCGCGGGCTGCCGCTAGGTTGGCAAGCGCAACTGCGCGCACGGCATCGGGGCTTTCGGCGGGCTTTCCCTTCTTCGTCTTGCCCAGCAGGTTCGTGTATGACCCGTCGGCCCAGAAGATGTTGCGGCCCAGCATGGCGGTGGCGGCGGCGTAGAAGGGGCTCAACACGTTCACGAACGCAAAGGGGAAGTACGCGAAGGGGCTCAATCCCAATACGCTCATCTGGTAGGCTCCGCATGCCGTCCAGGGGAACAGCGGGCTCCACATGGTGCCGGCGTCTTCCAACGTGCGCGAGAGCATGTTGCGCGCTAAGCCCATCTCGTCGAACTTGTCGGCATAGAGGGGGGCGGGAATGCCGATGCCCAGATACTGGTCGCACATCACGGCATCGCAGAACAGCGAGGTCAAAAGCGTGCACCCGACAAGCGATCCAACTTTGTTCAGCAGATGCTTCAGCCCGCCGAAGAGCCGCTCGATCGAGCCGCACCTCTCGAGCGAGCCGCCAAACGACACTGCCAGGATCACGAGCGAGATGGTCCACAGCTGGTTGTTCAAGCCCCCCTTGGCCAGTGCCACGTCCACGTACTCATTGCCCGTGACGATGTGGGGGCCATAGTGAAGGATGGAGAACATGTCGCCGGCGGGATAGGGCGCTTGGAACACGAGGGCGAACACCACGCCCGTGACCACGCTGATCGCCACGCCCACCAGTCCCGGCACGCGCATGACGCACACCACGATGATCACGGCAATGGGAAGCAGCACCAGGGGGTTGATGTTGAACGTCCCGGCGATGGCGTTCTGAATGCCCTGCGCTACGGCGGGGTCATATCCGTTCGCATCCACGCGCAATCCGAGCAGCGTGTAGACGACCAGCGCGATGGCGAACACGGGTCCGGTGGTGGAGGTCATCGCCCGCACATGGTCGAACAATCCCGTTTCAGCGACTGCCGCCGCTAGGTTTGTCGTATCGGAAAGCGGGCTGAACTTGTCGCCCACATAGGCTCCGGAGATGATCATCCCAGCAGTGATGGCGGGGTTGATTCCCAGTCCCGTGCCGATGGTCATGAACGCGATGCCCACGGTGGCCGTGGCCGTCCACGAGGAGCCGCAAGCCATGCCGACGACGGCGCACAGGATGCAGCCCACGGGAAGGAACACGGAAGGTTTCAGCAGGTCAAGCCCGTAATAGATGAGTGCTGGGATGGTCCCGCTGATCATGAACGCGCTGATGAGCAGGCCTACCATCAGCAGGATGAGGATGGCCTCCATCGAGGTTGCCAGTCGCTCCAAGATACCGCCCAGCATGTAACGAAACGAGCGTCCGTGCACCATGCCCACTACGCACGCAACCACAATGGAGCACAGCAGCGGCATGTGAGCCGCGTCGTAGACGTCGGGGTTCGCCACGAAACCGAACACGTAGAGCATCAACCCCACCATGGCCAGGATGGGAACCAGCGCCCAAAACAGGTTCGGCAGGCGCGGCTCTCGGACGGTTTGCCCGTCCTTGGGAGCTTCGGGATCCAGGACTTCAGAGTTCGGGCTATCGGTAAGGTCGTTGCGCTGTTTGGTTTTGTCGTCTGTCATAGGCGTCTCCCCACGGTCGTCCGCAATGTGACGAGTTTACTACAACGCCATAAAGCAGCAGAGGAGCGGAAGAGTATCTGATAGCATTCACTCGAATTGCAGGTAACAGGGTGACGTGCCGTTTTCCATATCGGATGCGAATCGGTTCCCAGTGTTCGTATACAATGGCAGCAAGGTTACGAAACGATGAAGGAGCACACGTGGAAACGCATGGCAAAGAAAGCATCGGAAAGCTCGGTTTCGGGCTCATGCGGTTGCCTCGCAAGGCTGCGCGCATCGACGTGAAGCAGATGTGTCAGATGGTGGACCTGTTCCTGGAGTCGGGTTTCACCTATTTCGATACGGCGCGCATTTACCCAGGCTCGGAGATCGCCACTCACAAAGCCCTGGTGAAACGCTATCCGCGTGATTCTTACGTCATCGCCACCAAGCTGAACACCATGGTTGCACCCACGCCCAAGCTCGCGCGCAAGCAGATTCACACGAGCATGTCCAAGTTGGGCCTCGATTACGTTGATAACTACTTGCTGCACTGCTTGATGGGCTCCAACTACAAGAGCTACGAAATGCTCGGGTTGTGGGATTACGTGGCCGACCTGAAGCGAGCGGGCACGGTGCGCCAGTTCGGGTTCTCCTTCCATGCGGGGCCGAAGTTGCTCGACAAGATTCTCACCGAGCATCCCGAGGTCGATTTCGTGCAGCTGCAGATCAACTATGCCGATTGGGACAATCCCCGCATCACGTCACGCGCGAACTATGAGGTGGCACGAGCTCATAACAAGCCCATCGTGGTGATGGAGCCCGTGAAGGGCGGTACGCTGGTGAACCTGCCGTCTCAGGCTCGTTCGCTGATGGAGGAAGTGAACCCAGGTGCTTCGACAGCGTCGTGGGCTATACGCTTCGCAGCGTCGCTCGATGGGATTCTCATGGTGCTTTCCGGCATGTCGAACATGGAGCAGATGCGCGATAACGTGTCCTTCATGCGCGATTTCCATCCGCTCGACGAGCGCGAGATGGAAGTGATTCGCCAGGTGCGCGAGCTTATCGGCCATTCCAAGGACATCCCCTGCACGGCGTGCGGGTACTGCCGGGAAGGCTGTCCAATGCAGATTCCCATTCCAGATGTGTTCGCGGCGATGAACAAACAGCTCGTGGGCGGCCACATTGAGGATGCGCGCGAATCTTACCGTGATGCCATAGCCGATGGCAATCCCGCCAGCGCTTGCATCGGGTGCGGCCAATGCGAGGATGCCTGCCCCCAGCGCATCGATATCATCGACCAGCTGCGCGAATGCGTGGATGCATTGGAGTAGGAGGAGAGACCTATGGGTATCGAAGACGTCATGGCGGGCGATCCGGCACGCGAAGACCAGCTGGTTTTGGTTGATGGACTGGATCGGCAGGTGGGCGTGGCAACGAAGGAGCGTACGCACCGCGAAGGCTTGCTGCATCGGGCGTTTTCCGTGGTGCTTCTGCGCGATGGAGAGGCTGGCTCCGAATTACTGTTGGCACAGCGTGCGGAAGGGAAGTATCACAGTGCGGGACTGTGGGCTAATTCGTGCTGCTCACATCCCAGGGCGGGGGAAGACCTTTTGGATGCAGCGTATCGCCGCACACGCGAAGAGCTGGGTGTCGATGCCGTCAACTTACGCGAGATCGCGGCGTTCGTCTACCGTGCTCCCTTCGAGAACGGTCTGGTTGAATACGAATACGACCACGTAATCGTGGGCAACTGTACCGGCGAGCCCAATCCCAATCCCGCCGAGGTGGGCGCCACGCGATGGGCATGCACCAGAGAGCTCGCGACCCTGCTGGCCGAGCGCCCCGACCTGTTCGCCCCCTGGGCCTTTACCGTCTTGTCGCTCGTCCTTTCGCAGTTAGAGCCATAACAAAAGGCCCTGCTCTTGTTTTGGCAGGGTTTAGACCATGTTGATTAGGGCTTTTGCGCAACCCTAGGTACTATACCCTCAAACTCGCGAACGCCACCCGACGAGGGTTCCATGTCGTTTTTGGGCGCAATGCATCGAACCATATCGTCGAGCCGATGCGCTATAATCCTGCGCATGAGAAAAGACATGCGGAAAGGCATAAAGGTACCTGCTGGCATCGAAGGATTCGATGAAGCTCAAGCTTTCATCAAGAATCTGCTGGACAACACCTCGGTAAGTCCCCAGATTGCATCGGAGACGGCAGTCGTCTTCGAGGCGGTGTTCAATGCGGTGCTCATGCAGGCAATAAGCCCCGGCACTACACTCGACATCGCGGCGGAAGACAGGCTCGGTAGCATTTGCCTGAAGATCGGCTACGAGGGAAAGAGATTCGCGTTTTCCGAAGAGGACGACGATGGCCTGTCGCTGGAGTTCAGGATTCTAGAGGGCTACGCCGACAAAATCTCGCACAGCTACCGCTTCGGCTACAACGTCATCCGCCTTTACATGCGCAAGAGCCCTAGGGGCCACTACCTTTCGTGTGGCGCTGGAATCTTGCTCGCCATCGCTGTATACGCAGTCATCAACGCATTTATCGGCTACGATGATCAAAAGGCCCTGCTCGACGATTACGTGTTCCCATTCGAGCGCCTGTTCGCGAATGCCATGCTCATGGTGGGCGCGCCCGTAACCTTCTTTTCCCTTCTAAAGAATGCATCGGACACGTTTGTTATATCCGAGCGGAGCTCGAACGCCCGCAGGCTGCGTGCGAAGTCCATCGTCACGTCGGCATTTGCCGTCTTGCTTGCCCTTGGGCTGTGCTTCGCCTTGGCGTACATCTTTTCAGGTTGGCGAGGATACGTTGCCGAATTCGCCGGCGAGGACGTTAGGTGGACGTTTTCGGAAGCCGTTATCTCGATGGTTCCAGACAACGTCTTCGAGCCTTTCACGGCTTTTTCGCCCATTCCGCTCATCGTGGTAGCGCTGCTCGTCACCAATGCCCTTTGCTCGGCGAGCGAGTACTTCGATGTGCTGAAGACGGCGATCGAAGCCTGCTACGAACTGTTCTCTCACATGCTCAGCATTGTCATGGTTGCACTTCCCGTCGCCTGTTTCCTGTCAATTCTGGACGTTCTGCTCGATAGCGGCGGAGAGATGGACACCAATATAGGCACGTTGGTGCTCATTCTCTTCGCCATCGTAAGCACTGGCCTGGTTTATGCCACCTATGCGATCAGGTTGAAGTTGAAGGGCGTGAAAGTGGGTCCTTTCGTTAAGAAGCTCCTGCCGCTCTTGCGCGAAAACATCGCCATCGGCTCGGTCATCGATGCGGTCCCGTACAACGTCAGGTACTGCGCCAGGCACTATGGGATGGACAGGAGAAGGGTTTCGCGCGCTATGCCGGTTTTGGCGCAGAACAACCTCGACGGGAACTGCTACCTGCTCATGCTCGTTGCCATGCTCTTCGTTTTCGCCTCGGGTTTGAATGTATCTGCGGTAAATATTGCGGTCATTGCCGCGCTGGTTTTGTTCCTATCGTTTGGCGCACCGAATCAGCCAGGATCCATCCTCATCGGCACGCTCATCATCATCACCTATCTTGGCTCCTACGATATGATATGCATGGCGTTCTACCTCGAAGTGTTTCTGGGCGGCTTGCAGAACTTGATCAACGTGATTAGCTGCATCGTCATGGTGGCAGAAGAAGAGGGCGTGCGATACAGAGAATGAACAGCCTTCAGACGAGCGGGTCATGCATTGCCGGATAGGATGTCTTTGGTCCAGGCGAAGGACTCGCGGACGATGTTGTTCAGCGGGAAGCGGCTGACGGCTGCAGCGGACATGCCGAATGTGTGCGCGAAGCCCGCCTTGTGCGCGATGCGCAAAGAGCGGGACACGTGGAAGTCGCTCGTCACGATTCCTATGACGTCGTGTTTTGCATCGATCATCGTCGCGGCGTTGCGCAGGTTTTCGGCGGTGCTATGCGATTGGTCTTCGAGCAGTATGCGGTCGCGGGCGATGCCGCGGGCTTCCAGGTAGTCTGCTTCGGCTTGGGCTTCGGGCATAGGCTCGCTCGTCCCTTGGGCACCGCATGCGATGCAGCGGGTCTGCGGGTTTTCTGCCAGGTAGGCACAGGCTACGTCGAGCCTGTTCGCCAGCGTGTGTCCTGGACCCCATTCGAAAACCTGTGCGCCGAGCACGACCACATAGTCCAGGCCTGCGGGGGCCTTGTCGCGGAAATGCCGCATGACGAGCGCGGCGAAGGCGGTCTCATACGAGGCGAAGAGGGCGAGGGCCAACGCGACCGTCGCATGTACCGCGGAAGGAATCGCTTCCCACAGGTCTGTTGCCACCAGGGCAACTGGCGTCACGAGCACGGCTGCGAGGCCAAACCAGAAGAAGTGGAAGCGCATCTTTGTCTCGCTGAAGACGAATCTCAGCCCGTAAGCTGCGCACGCTATGCCGATTACGGCGAGTGCTATGGCCATGCCAACGCTCATAGCTGTCCCATTATATTGACGGCTACCACGATTTCACATCCATCTTGGCACCTGGCGTCACGGGTGGAATCACGTTGCCATTCAAATCGACGTGAAGGAAGCATTCGCACCAGCGGGTGGGCTCTTCGCGCTGGCACGATCGGAACTTGTTCAGGGCGAGTGTCACCACGTCTTGTGGGTAGAGCTCAAGCGTGCTCTCATAGCAAGCGATAAGGTCCCGCTTGCGTTTGACAATGTCGGTGATGTCGACGAAATGCGTCGGACTGCGAAACGGTGCCTGCACTTCATACGAATACGCCTCGCAGGCCGCCCCCTGTTTGCGGATGCGATTCAGGCAAAACCGCGCGAGCGCTTGGTGGTCGGGATGGAGGCTGTTGGTCCAAGGTAAGAATGCTTTCGAATAGCGGGTGAAGTCGATTGCGCTTGCGCATTCGGGATGCTCGGGCAGGTGAGCGTCGGGGAACCCCAGCCAATGGAAGCTGTTCGGACTCACGATTGCCATGGCGGATTCGAATTCGGCTCGGCGTCTGGCAGCCACCTTTGCGGGCTCCATGGCGGGGTTGCCCAGGCTGCCGTCCGACACCACGTACACATCTGTCTGGGCGGGATGGTTCAAAAGCACGCTTGCGGCGCCGAGGCTCTCGTCGTCTGGATGCGGCGCGACCACTACAACGCGCTCACCTTCGGTGATTGTCAGGCGGTCAAGTATCATTCGATTACCGTTTCTTCCTCAACGACGGCTAGGGCAGCGTACGTGTCGCAAGGAGGATAGTCGTTGGAGCACGTGTTGCATACGAGCAAACGATCGCATGCGCAGGGATGCACATCGGCGGGAACGATGCTCTCGGACATGATGCGCGCGAGCCACGCTTCGAAGTCCGCGTCGTCGGCGAAGCGGACGCGTTTGGGCCATGGGTCACTTGCCTGGTAGTTTACGCCCGCGAACCAGCGCGCGGTATAACGCACGTTTTCGCAAATGAGCTCGACGATGGGATGCGCGGCGAGGTAATCCGGGTCTTCCAAGCTCACGATTGCCTTGAACATCGACCAGTCCCTCATATGGTGGGCGTTCAGCACGGTCGTGCGCTCGCCCATGCATCCACCGTGTTGGAAGTCCATGGAAACCTGTCCGTGAATTGACTCCTCGCCGCTGAAGTTGTGTGTGAGATAGTAGCTCCGGTCGAAGTGTTGCTTCACCACGGGGTAGCTTATGGGGCTTGCGCCCATGTGTATCCAGCCTACGCAATCAGGGTTGATCGACTTCAACTCGTCCAGGTCGATGTCGGGCCAAAGCTGCTGGTGGCCAGCCATCTTGCTGCCGAAGATGGAATGGTAGATAGAGGCGGGATCATAAGGGTCGACAGTCTTTTCGGCCTTCTTATCAGCCAAGCTCGCCCCCGTAGACGATGCCGTTCACGAATTCTGCATGCGCACGTGCCGGATCGATGTCATCACGCGTATCGCCGATCTTAGCTGTGCTACGATCTGAGCAGTCATCAGCCCAGCCTCCTGCGATACCGTCAAGATCGTTGTCGGTAAGGTCACGCCCCTCTTCATGGGCGAGCTCGAGCAGCTCTTCGGGGCTCGTGCAGGCCTTCGCCTTCTCCATCAGCTCCGGGGTGATGTTCGTGCCGTTAATTTCCATGGTGGCTCCTTGCTGTTTGCCAGTCCTTCTCGATGTTATACGAGAGGGCATGCGGTATCGTCCCATCCGATTATAGTGTTGCCGCCGAATGGAGCAAGTGGTTCCGCGAGGTTATGGCAGCGTCGATTGCATTCACGGTTACCTGGGTGTGGGATGCGCCCCTTTCTGCGGTTTTCGGATTCGAGACGGCGCCTTTGTGTTCCTCGTCACGCTAAGCTGCCATCGGAAGAGCATCTTCCTCGCCGACCGCCCCGTTGTGAGAATGGTAGCCGTCGTAGTTGTCTAGGTAACCGTAGGTTGCCCCGAGCACGTTGGCCGGGTCGTCGGCCTCGCAGTGCACGGCAAACGTGTCGAACACATCGGACGTCGTCAGGTTGTTTTCGATCAGATATGCCAACAGCGCGTCGTTGTCCTGGTTGGCGAACAGCTTCGGCTCGGTCTGGCTAAGTCTTACGGTCTCGCATGACGGGATCAGCGCTCGTTTGCCGTTTTCGTCGCGGCCTTGAAGCAGGTAGTACGTGTCGCCGGCTGCGTTTGCCTTGGCGAGGTCGTAGCCGAGCACGTCCTGTTGGTAGACGGCGACAGCTGCGACGAGCCCTGCACCCTCGGTGATTTTTCGGTCGGCCCGGTTGTAGCAGATGACCATCTTCATGGAGTCGAACTCCGTGCAGAAGTTGAAGTCGCCGGAGGAGTCCATGAATCCGGCGAGGGGCCCGCACCCGTAGAGCGGTACGAGTGCGTTCTCGATGGCTTGCACCTTGCCCTCTCGTGACGGGAGCGCGTGGATCGCGTAATCGGTCTTCTGCCATGTGCCGTCATCTGCGAGAATCCAGGCGTAGCCGGTCTCCCAGTCGTAAACCGGCACGAACACGCCACCCTCCAGCTTTTCGGTCATGCCGATGGCGCCGTGCACGCAGTCTCGCAGGCCGTACACGTCAACCGCGGCGCGCACGCCGTCGACGGGCGAGGCCGAGCATATCCACACGTCGATGCCGTTGTCGCTGTAGGCCTTCATCATGGCTTTCACGTCGTTGGGCACCGATGTTCCGAGCGTGAATTCGCACGACACCACGCCAAGCTTCGATTCGATGCTTTTCGGCGAAGTCCAGGTGACAGACTCGGAATCCGTGTCGCGATATGTCTCGCACGATCGCTTGAACAGTTCGTACACTTCGTCCTCGGTCATTCCTGCATACCAGTGGAGCACCCACTCGCAGGCCGTCGGATCATCGGCAATATCCTCGACATGAATGTAGAATGCCTTCATCTTGGTTGCGAACTCCATCCACCGCGGGTCGGCCTGGATGGCCTTCTGGGCTTGTTCGTCGAGTCCGGCGGGAGTGAACGGGCCGTACGTCTCCCACAGGTAGCTGTAGGCGGCCTCGATGTCGTCGAGCCAGAGCGCATTGTCGTCAGCATCCTCGTTGAGACCGGAGGCGAGCGCCGCGCGCAGGGCCTGGGGGTCAAGTGCGAAGGCCATCGTCTGCAGCTGGTAGATGTTGCACTGGTAGGTGATGTCGAAAATGGCCGTGGTGTTGTCGAAGTCGGTCACCACGTATGCGCTGCCGTCCCAGTCGGACGCGTCCTTGCCGTACGCTGCGATGAAGTCGTTGATCGCGTCTTCGGTCGCCGGGGCGAACGATGTGTCCGACAGGTATGTGCCTTGGGAGGGCGAGCTTTGCTCCTGGGGTGCCGGCGAGGTGCTCTCAGGTGTTTGCGCCGAGCAGCCGGTCGCGAAGATCGCGCATGCGAGCAGCAACATCACTGCCATGGCTTTCTGGATCAGCGGCTCTTTTCTTCCTTGCTCGATATGGTGATGCTCCGTATTCATGTTTCCCCTGAAAGAAGTCGGCGAATTCGTCTTGCTGTGGTTTCATGCAAAACTGCCGCGGTAAGACGATTATGTCATATGGGTCTTATGAAACCCTATGCCTTGCCATTCACCAAGCGCTCGCGGCAGGCGGCCATTTCGGCCAACTCGGCTTCGGAGAGGGTGGGGAACTGCGGGTCGCAGGCTTGCAGCACGTCAACTACGGCTTCGCTTACCAGGTAACGGGCGTACCACTTCTGGTCGGCGGGGATAACATACCAGGGCGCATGCGGGGTGGATGTGCCTGCGATGGCCTTCTCGAAGGCATCCATGTACTGTGGCCACAATGCCCTCTCGCCCAAGTCGCCAGCGGAAAACTTCCAGTTCTTGGCTGGCTCGTCGATGCGGGCCAAGAAGCGCTCCTTCTGCTCGTCGAGTCCCACGTTCAAAAAGATCTTCAGCAGGCGGTAGCCGTTTTCGTAGAGGTATTCCTCGAATTCGCTGATCTGGCGGTAGCGCGTGTTGAAGAACTCGTCGACCGGCGTTTCCTTGCAGCGGGCGGGCATGGCGTACGTCTCGCGCAGGTTCTTCACGCGCACGACCAGCACGTCCTCGTAGTACGAGCGGTTAAAGATGGCGATGTTGCCGCGCTGGGGCAGGTTGCGTATGGCGCGCCACAGGTAGTCGTGCGCGAGCTCCTCCTTGGAGGGCGTCTTGAAGCTGTAGACCGATACTCCCTGCGGATTCACGCCGCTCATCACGTGCTTGATGGTGGAGTCCTTGCCGGCGGCGTCCATGGCCTGCAGCATGATGACCACGCCCTCGCGCCCGTCGGCGTAGAGTTTCTCTTGCAGTTCGGCCATCTTGAGCGTGTTCTGACGGGTGAGCTCCGCGTACTCCTCCTTCAGCTTTTTGTCCATTTTCGCAGACGTGGGGTAGTTCGCCAGCTTGAACTTCCCCGTGCCGTCGTAACGGAAATCCCCAAGCTTCGCGAATGCCATGAGTGCCTCCTTATGTAGCAAGTTTCGACCAGCGGTTCATAGGTGAGTCGTAGGTCTATACCGTCCCACCGTGCTTGTTTCCATGGTAGCGCTTCTGATGCCCTTTTCGCCTTGGGATTGGAGGCGCCTTTCGCTCATTTGCAAGCTACTGGCCTTGCGGGAGCCTTCCAGGTTGTTGGGTGCCGGCTTGCAGGTACTCTTCGCGGCGCTCTAGGCGGTCGAGGTGCTTTTGGCCCTCGTCGGCGATGGAGCGGAAGTCGTCGATGGTCTGCTTGATGCGCGGCAGGGCAGCCTGCTTGTAGTTCGATATGTCGTTCAGCGCTTCGATGGTGTTGGCAAATGCTTCCTTCATCGTGTCAACCGAGATGTTGGCCTCGGTGGCGTTGCGCTGGATTTCGGTTCCCTGCTCCTTCAGCATGCGGCTCGTGGTGGCGATCATGTCGTTGGTGGCGGCATTGAGCGTGTTCACCTTGTCGAGCACGATGCGCTGGTTGTACAGCGCGCCGGCCACCGTGGCGGCCACACGCAGGGCCGATACGGTTACGCTTTCGGCGCGGTCGACGGCGCGCATGAGCTCGAGGTTGTTGCGGCGCACGATGTTCATAGACACGATGCCCTGCTGGTTTACCACCTGCAGCTGCTGCAGGTCCAAGATCTTCTGCCGCAGCGGGAAGATGACCTCTTCCTCCACGAACTTGATGCGCTCGGGGTCGGCCGTGGCGCGCGAGTTCTCGACGGCGCGCGAGAGGTAATTGTCCAGGTCGGTGGCCATCGCGATCTGCTGGTTAAGCTGCTTGGTGACGTTGCGCATGGAATCTTCCTCCAGCTCCAGCGTCACGTTGTCGTTGCGCAGCGTGGCCTTACCGCGTTCCAGCGACCCCACGATGTCGGTGATTTCTCCGTCGACGGTCTTGTACCGCTCGAAGTAGCGGCGCGCGGGGCTGAACAGTCTGTTCTTCTTGGCGAAGTCGATGCCGGAAGGGTCGAGGTCGCGCATCTTGATGGCCAGATCTTCCAGGCCCTTCGCCACTTCGCCCGACTCGCCGCCCTCGCGCGAGAGCTGCACCATGCGCCGCGCGAGCATCTCGTTTTTGCCTGCCGACTGGCTCATCACGTCGTTGCCTAGGTTTTCGATGGCTTGCAGTATCTCGCGGCGCTCGGTGATGGAGTCCAGGTCCACGTTGATTATCTGGTCGGCTTTCTGAGCTGCGGTATTGTCGATGAGCTCGGCATGCGCCACGGGTACGGCCAGTTCCTTGCTCACTTCGGCTTTGGTCTCTTCCGGATCGGGGATGTTCAGGTCGAATGCCATGGTGTCTTGCCTCTCTATGCTCTGTCTTGCTTGATGGTCTGTCACGTTCGCGCCACCGCGGGCTGTTTACTGCGAGTAGTACTTCGTCTCGTCGATGAGCGTGCGGATTTCCTCGACCAGGCGCGAGTTGGTTTCCGCTGCGTCGATGCTGTCGAGCTTGTTGAGCTCGGCTGTGAGCCTGCCCAGTTCCAGCAGCAGGTTCTCGTTCGCCACCAGGAGCGCGTTCATCTCGCCGATCTGCTTGCGGTAGAGCTCGCGGCGTTCGGCTTGCGCGACCGAGGGTTGCATCTCGCGACCCCAGGGGGTGCGCTTGAAAGCGCGTTCCACGCTGCGGTACTCGTTGACGTCGAAGGACTGGATGCGGTTCGCCAGCGTGATGCAGTTGTGCAGCACGGCCTCGTGCACGCCGCTGCCCGCGGAAGCGAACTTCTCCCAGCTGATGCTGCCGGGCGTGAACTTCGAGTCGAGCGTCGATTCGAAGGCTTCGGACTTCACCTTCTCCTGCTCGAGTGCCGACAAGCCCGCTTTCGCGTACGACCCCATCATGTCGGCGTTCAGGTACCTGCGCAGGATGCGCGACACTTCCTCGGGCTTCACGCCCGTTCCGGCATCCAGATACTTCACGTTGCGTTTCCTGTTGCTTTGCAGCAACGGCACATACGGCTCGCCTTTCGCGGCGTAAATGAGGCGCCTGACGCCGTAGAAGGTGGCGCACACAGCTGTTAGGAAGCCGGCGAAACCTACGGCACTTGCTGTCAGGATGAACCCGACTACATCCATGAAACGCCCCCTCTGCTTATCAGTGCTATCGAATCATTTCGAACATTATTGCACGAAATGACTTCTCCGCGTTGTCTGTGGGCGTAATGCCATCTGCCCGTTACGCAGCTATTGATGAGTTGCGACCCGTTGAGTCGGGGGGACTAGGGGGCGAGCGCGGCGAGCCGGGAGCCAAGACTCGGTCCGCAACTTGGGTCAGACAATAAGCCAGGGGAAGGGTAGGGACCTAAATCAAGGGATCCGACTCACAACCCCACGACCAGCGCCACAGCCGGGATGGTGACGACGGCCACAAACGTGGTGAAAGCTACCATCTGGGTGGCTCGTGGAGCACCGGCTTTGTCGTAGAGCAGGGAAAACGCGCTCACGAGCACGCCCGAGGGCATTCCCACGATGGCAAGGCACGCTGCGAGAAGGTTGAAGTCCGCCACGAACGGGCGAATCATCAAAAGCAACACGATGGGAAGCACCAGCATCTTCAGCACGGTGAATGATATAAGCCGCCCATCTCGCAGCATGCGGCCCAGGTTTTCGTCCACCAGCTGGGCTCCGACGAGCATCATGGCAAGCGGAGCAGTGGTGGAGCCGAGCATCTCGATGGGGCCGGCGATGACGTGCGGCAGCTCGATGCCACCGAAGTAGAGCACCGTGGTGGCGATGGTGGCAGCCACCCCGGTGTTCAACAGTCCGCGGATGTTGAACTTGGTTTGCGAGCCGTTCGTCTTGCGGTCGTTGGTCTGCATGAGCCAGATGGCGTACGTGTAGAGCAACAAGTTGTTGGGGATAAGGTAGAGCACCACGTAGATTTGCGCGCCATGTCCATACACGCTGAAGGCGAACGGCATGCCCAGGTAGCCGATGTTGGTCATCCAGATGGCGAAGTTCACCGCAGGGCGCTCTTGTTGCGGGAAGCGCAAGAGCATGGGCAGCAGCCAGCCGACCGCCATCATCGCCAAAAGCATCACGGCGAAGATGACGAAGGCAAACCCGGCGTCGGCAGGCGAGAGGCGCTCTTCGACGCCGATGGAGCCCGAAAGGATAAGACAGGGCCCGGCCACGTTGGCGATGAGCGCGCTAAGCTTGGGCAGCACTTCGGGCGTGAGTATGCCAGCCTTTCGCGCAGCAAACCCCACCCCCATGAGGATGAAGAAGATCACCATCTGCTGCAAAACCACCATGCGTGCCCTTTCCGAATGCGCTTGGGAAAGCATAGCATTATGCAGGCAGTTTGGTGCCGATTACCACTTGGGTACCCTGGTAGCGTAAGCCGCCGGGGGTGCCAGAGGGGACACTCCAAATGTCTCACGGGGGTGCCATAAGCCGCTCGGGGATTTGGCTCATTGAGGCTCTTGCTCTTTGCAACGGCTTTCCAGGAAGAGAGAGTTGGGCTGCCATGAGCCAAATCCCCGAGCGGCTTATGGCACCCCCGTGAGACATTTGGAGTGTCCCCTCTGGCACCCCCTCTGGCACCCCCTGGTATGCAGCTTGTTATGGGCAAATGGCAGAAGGTATTGCCATTTTCGCGTGATTGCGATTGGATGGCATCATCGACTTGTTGGCGAAACGGGGTGTCGGGAGGCAGGCGTGTTCAAGAAGGTTTTGGTCCTCACATCAAGCGGGCGCAAGAACAGCAACAGCACGGCAATGGCGAACGCGTTCGCAGATGCTGCTCGCGAAGCTGGGCACGAGGTGCTCATCGTCGACCTCTTCAAGCTGTCGATCGATCCGTGCACGGGATGCGGCGGATGCCATACGGCGGGTAACCCGTGCGTGCACGACGATGACTTCGCCGCCTTGGCGCAGCAGGTGCTCTACGCCCAGGTGGTAGTGTTCGCAGCGCCCGTGTACTGGTATACGTTTCCCGCCAAGGCGAAGCTCGCCATCGACAAGTTCGTTGCCTTTCTGTGGGGCGGCGCGCCCATCCAGGGTAGGGAATGCGCGCTTTTGGCTTGCGCCACCGAAGACGACGCCGACTACGTGTTCGCGGGTATCGTTACCGCCTACGAAGCCACGGCGGTGCACCTGGGATGGACCTCGGTGGGCACGGTGCTACAAGAGGGCGTTCCCAACCCAGGCGACGTTTTTGCTACCAACGCGCTCGATCGATGCGCCCAGCTCGCCCGCCAGCTTTGAGTTCGCTTCGGAAGAAGAGCCTCACTGCAAGCAAAGTGAGAGCGTCCTCTTGGCTCTAGGTGGGTTGATTCATGCATGTGAATTATGAACTGGCTCATGAGTCAAACGACTGCGGGCACCTGACTCAAGAAAGGCTCGACTATCGCAACGGCTGATGCGAGCGGCTTGCGGCGCGTGCTGTGCGCTAGACAAGGGGTGCGGTGTACGTGTCGTCGTGTTTCTTACGGGCGAAGAAGGCGATCATCACGACCAGCAGGATAACCGCAATGATTGCCATGCCCACCGCAGCGAACGAGGCAACGTCGCCAAACGCATTCAGTTCGGGTGAGAGCGCGAAGTCGAATGTTCCGTGGAATAGGAAGGGGATAAGAAAGGACGCGATGTAGAACCCCTTCTTGCCGGTCTTGACGGCCTTCGCATAGAAGTATCCCATGATGAACCCGAACACGCCGTGCATCAGCATCAGGCCCCTGACCAAGGCCTGTCCCAGACCTGAGCTGAACCCGTAGACGACCGATTCCAGGATCCCGAAACCGACGCCCACCAGTACCATGAACGCCACGGAATCGAACGACGAGACGTTGCATGTGGTCTTGTGCAAGACCCTTCTGAAGAACAGGAACTTGCACATTTCCTCCGTCAATGCGAACAGCACGAAGCTCTGATAGGCTGCCCACAGCAGGGCGCTGGTATCGCGCAGGCCAGCTTTTACCCCGATGATGTCCAAGATGGCTGCCGCCACGATGATGGGGCCGGCGGCGATGATGCCGTTCACCAGAGCCATCTTGCAGCTGTCGGTGTAGCCAGGCTTGTCCTTCTGGAGCTTTCTCAGCCAGAGATAGAAGGCGATGGAGGGCAACAGGCATACGATGAATACAATGATGACCACAGCGTCAAACTCCAATCACTGCCGACTCCGATGGGTTTTCAACGCTACAGCGCCTTTTGTGGGCAGTTCTTTGCACACTCGAGGCAGAGGATGCATTCTGTGCCGTTTTCGCGGTTGCGCGAGTCGTCGAGCATGTCCACGTTCATGGGGCATACGCGCCTGCACTTGCCGCACGAAATGCATTTCTCGTGGTCGCAGGTGACGCGCACGAGTGAAAAATAGCTCATCGGCTTCAGGAACACCGTGATGGGGCATATGTACTTGCAGAATGCCCGGTTGTCTTTGAACGCGTAGGCGAGACCGATGCCGATGGCATAGTAGAGCACGTTGCCCACGATGAATGCCCAGAACATGATACGCTCGATGTTGCCAACATGGGCCAGGAACAGGGCAGCCACGAACACGAGCGATGCTGCGAACGTGATGTAGCGGATCCAGCCGATCTTCTTCCTAGGCTGTTGCGCTACCTTGTAGGGCAGGAAGTCGAGCACCATGGCGGTCCAGCATGCATACCCGCACCAGCCACGGCCGAACAGCAGCGGCCCGAATATCTTGGCAACGGCATAGTGAATCGTCGCCGCCTCGAAAACGCCGGTGAACAGGTAATACCAAAAGCCCTCGATTTGCATGTTCTCGCCGCGCATGAACCCCAAATACACCAGCATGTACAAGCCCACGAGAAGCTGCGTTACCCTTCGCGCATGCTTGTTTCCCTGGATGAACAGGCTCACACCCAGTGCTATCGCCGCGCCGATATAGCTGAAATTGAACAGGTAGAAGACGTTATCCTTCGTTAGCCACAATGCGATGGCAACAGCTTCGAAGGCTGCAAGCAACACTATGGGCCAGGCGTACTTCTTCATCTTGTCCATTCTTTGCCGAAGACGGTAAGCATGATAGGCGGTCTTTATTCTAAAGCATGTCAAGCACGCCGACGACGAGTTTGAAGCGGCATCAGACGCCGCGATTGGACGAACCGCAAGGCGGCAAGCGGTCTGTCGAAGGAGCAGGGGATTTGGTATACGTACGGCATGCAGAAACCTTCCATCTTTAATTTCTGCAAAGCTTACGTTTCCAGCTTGCCTGTGGCTTGAAACTGCTGGCTTACCGATGGCCTGTTGCCACTGCTGGCTTACCCGTGGCTTGCAACTGAACAAGAAACAGGCCTACGGTGAGTCGGGAATAGGCTTCCGATTCGGCGCTAGTCCACAATCCTGCCGTCGAGCGAGAAGGTTACGACCTGCCAGGGGATGAACTTGCCCGAAGTACGCAGTGCTTCGATAGCCATGCGTTCCAGGCCTCCACAGCAGGGGACTTCCATGCGGGTGATGGTGACGCTTTTCACGTCGTTGCTTGCGATGATTTCGGCGAGTTTGCCAGAGTAGTCCACGCCGTCGAGCTTGGGGCAGCCGACAAGGCATACCCTGTTGCGGATGAAGTCGGCATGGAAGCTGCCATAGGCATAGGCGCAGCAGTCGGCGGCTATCAGCAGGTTAGCCCCTTGGAAATAGGGTGCTTGAGTTGGTGCGAGCTTGATTTGCACGGGCCAATTCGCCAGTTGGGAAGGCATTTGGGTGTTTGATGCTTCGTGAAGGCTGGCGCTCTTGCTGGAAGCGGGTTGCTCTGGCTCTTCCGAACGGTCGAACGTTCTCATCGCCGAACCTGGACACTGCCCACCGACGTGATGGTGTCCCTGTAGGCCCTTCGCGTTCTCCTGCCTGTGCTGCGCGACGGCAGCCTCGTCGTATGCGGCGGCTTCACGCTCGACGAACGAGATGGCATCTTGAGGACAACTTGGGAGGCAGTCGCCGAGGCCGTCGCAAAAGTCGTCTCGCACGAGCTTAGCCTTGCCGTTCACGATTTCGATGGCCCCTTCATGGCACGCGCTTGCGCAGAGCCCGCATCCGGTGCACTTTTCCTCGTCTATTTGAATGATCTGCCGTATCATGCCTCATCTCCGTTCCTTCATGGATTGATGTCGCGGTCATCGTAACCAAGAAGTGCGATAATGTATGTTGTAATTACAACGCGAACTGCAAGAAGACGGGGTTTTATGGAAAAACACGAGCTCCTGGCCAAATCGCAGATCTTCACGGGCTCATCGCCCGAGCAGATAGAGGCAATGCTCGGTTGTCTCGATGCGCGCGAACGCCATTACTCCCAAGGTGAGTTCATCCACCATATGGGGGATGTGATAAAGACGGTAGGCGTCGTTCTCGGGGGAAACGTGCGGATAGAAAGCGTCGACGTGTGGGGCAACGTGAGCGTCATCGGCGTGATCGAGCCGGGTGGCATGTTCGGCGAAGCATATGCGGCAGTGCCCGACGAACCGCTGATGATCGACGTGGTAGCCGCGCAGGACTGCACCGTACTGTTCCTGAGCTTGTCGAAGGTGCTCACCACATGTCCGCACGCTTGCCCCCACCACGCGAAGACGAGTGCGAACATGACTGCGGCCATAGCGCGGCATAACCTGGCGCTTTCAAGGCGCATCCTCCATGTCGCGCCCAAGACCATCCGCGGCAAGGTTCTGGCGTATCTCTCCGATGCGTCCGAGCGAGCTGGTTCGCGCGAGTTCGACATTCCCTTCGACCGCCAGCAGCTGGCCGATTACCTGGGAGTGGATCGTTCCGCGCTTTCAGCCGAGCTTTCGCGCATGCGCGAAGCGGGGCTCATCGAAACGCGTCGCAGCCATTTCGTGCTGCATTAGTACGCATCAAATGGTATGGCGCATTCGTGCGTCAACCCCTGGATTCCGCGACCCTCTTGGCAATCAGAACCACTGTCCGCCTAATTTAGTGTACATGAACTGAATCGTGAAAAAACCGACCTGGGAAAACGCGATCGTCTGAAAGGTTCATGTGCACTAATTGGTAGAGTGTGTCAAAGGGACACTGATAGATTGAGGTCCGATGAGCCTCGTTCTGCCTCCTAACTCTGTTGCGCGGGCGAAATGCGCCGTTTGGCGACGCGTTCGACAATTCAACCAGAAATCTTCTCGTATGTTGTAACTACAACATACAGGCGCGCATCTGCTCTCTATTGTCTCTTGCACGAGGCGGCGAAAATGCCGAAATGCAAAGAGAAGATGAGGAGTAACCATGAGCGAGCAGATGTTTTGTTTCCAGTGTGAGCAGACTGCGGGTTGCCAGGCCTGCACGGGGAAGGCGGGCGTGTGCGGCAAGCCGCTCGACGTCGCCGTCGCCCAAGACGAGCTGACCGGTGCGCTGATCGGTCTTGCGCAGACGTGCAAGAAGGCGGGTAGGGTAGGCGAACGTACCTACGACCTGGTCGTCGACGGACTGTTCACCTGCGTGACGAACGTCAACTTTGACAAGGAGTCTGTGGAGGCTCTCATCGAGCAGGTGCACGACGAGGCCGCAACCGTAGCCGCAGCAGCCGGTTGTGAAGCGGCAGCAGACTACGGCATGACCGGCATCTGGGGTGCCGACGAGGACATTCGCTCGCTCAAGTCCCTCGTGCTGTTCGGCATCCGTGGCACGGCAGCCTATGCCTATCACGCCCGTGTGCTGGGCAGTCGCGACGAGTCCGTAGACGCGTTCTTCGTAGATGCGCTGGCGGAGCTGGCTGAGCCCGGTTCGATTGATGCGCTCCTGCCACTCGCGTTGAAGGTCGGGGAAGTGAACCTCTCCTGCATGGCGATGCTCGATGCCGCAAATACGGGTGCGTTCGGTACTCCCGAGCCCACGACCGTCACCCTGGAAGTCGAACCCGGCCCGTTCATCGTGGTCACCGGGCACGACCTGTACGATCTGAAGTTGCTGCTCGAGCAGACGGAGGGCAAGGGCGTGAATGTGTACACGCACGGTGAGATGCTTCCCGCGCATGCTTATCCCGAGCTCAAGAAGTTCGCCCACCTGAAGGGCAACTTCGGCACCGCCTGGCAGAACCAGAAGAAAGAGTTCGACGACATCCCCGCCGCGGTGCTGTGGACCACGAACTGCCTCATGCCGCCCAAGGACAGCTACTTGGATCGCGTGTTCACGACCGAGATGGTGTCGTTCCCCGGTTCCGTGCACATCGGTGAGGACAAGGACTTCACGCCCGTCATCGAACGCGCTCTCGAACTGGGGGGTTATGCCGAAACGCGGCATTTCACGGGCATGAACGGCGGCAGCACGATGACGACCGGCTTCGCGCGGGATACCGTGCTCTCGGTGGCCGACACGGTCATCGATGCCGTGAAGGCAGGCGCCATCAAGCACTTCTTCCTCGTCGCCGGCTGCGATGGCGCTCGATCGGACCGCAGCTACTACACCGACTTCGTGAAGGCCACGCCCGACGATACGGTTGTTCTCACGCTCGCCTGCGGCAAGTACCGCTTCAACGACCTCGACCTGGGCACGATCGGCGGCCTGCCGCGCATCATGGACATGGGCCAGTGCAACGACGCCTACAGCGCCATCCAGGTTGCCGTCGCGCTCGCAAATGCATTCGATTGCGGTGTGAACGATCTGCCGCTTTCCATGGTGCTTTCCTGGTACGAGCAGAAAGCCGTGTGCATCCTGCTGACCCTTCTGTTCCTGGGCATCAAAAACATCAAGCTCGGGCCGACACTGCCCGCGTTCGTGAGCCCCAATGTGCTCAACGTGCTCGTCGAGAACTACGGCATCGCGCCCATCACCACGCCCGAGGCCGACATGGCCGAGCTGATGGGCTGCTAAAGGCTTGATTGTTTTCGTTCTGCCTGCACGGATGGGCGGAGGCTCGTTAGCGGGGAACCCTGGCTTAGCGCATTTGGCCGAATGCAGCCTGGAAAAGAGCCATAGACAGGTCTTCGGCTCAGAACACTCAATCAACTCGGGCCGAGCAGGTGCGCTTCATCTGCTCGGCTCGATTGCAGGCTAGAGAGCTGGAACGAGGTCTTGGCCCTCGACGGCAGCGCTATCGGGCGATTGCCTTCTCGAACTTGAACAGGCCGCCCTCTAGGCGCATTTTCCGGGTTTCCAGCTGGCGAGGCTTTGGGTATGGACGGTAGCGCGCATCGTAATGCAAAGAAATACGTACCCACTGAGGGCACGCGTCTTTCCATTAAGCACACTATTCGGGTTTTCCAAGAACGAGACCACCGAGCTAGACTGCAAGCATCGACGTCCGTGCTAAACGAGAGGCGGGTTCCGCCTTAAACGAAGACGATTCGGCGTTTGGCGTCGAGCGACTTGTTCCGGGCGAACACGATCCAGTTGGCTACAAGCGCGGTAAGATTGACGAAGTACACGATGAGCACCCAGTTCACCGTTCCACCCACGAACTTCGCCGCGATGCCTGCCACGTACCCGAGCGTGATGAGGCTCAGGAATACCCACGACGTTCCTACCGCCGTTCTCGCCTTCCACGCCTTTAACGCGTTGATTGGCCAAGAAAGGCCGAAGCATATAAGCATTATCGCCTCAAGTACCGCCGCCATGTGTTCCGCGCTCCTGTTCGTAAGCCGTTTTCATGCATGTAACGGGTATATGTCCTGACATGGGTTATGTCCACCTCACATATGACTCCTCACACGAACGTTATGCCAAAGGGGCATTGGGGAATTAGCACGCATATGATGGGATTGGATGCCTGTTCGCATCGGGTAGTTGCCGGAATCCCATCATCCCCTTGACTTTTCAGATCAGGGGAATGGCATGTTGAGAGGCGATAGCGGGATGGAGCGTGACTCAGCGGTTCGCCCTAGAGAAGGGGCAGCGCTTTCCGATGCACTGGTTGTTCTGCGAAGCGTATCGGCAGACCACCTCGGGCTCATCCATCTGGACACCGAGGTTTTCCCGCACGAAGTCAATGGCTGCGAGGATAGAGATGAACGAGTCCCTCTTGCAGCAACGCGGACCACCCACCTCGCTGATGCGGCTCAGCGACGCGGAGGTCATCTGGTTAGACAGCCTGAACGGCTCCTCGGTCAACGGATTCGACCCGGTGGCGATGGACACGAATATCCCCGAACTTATTCCGGCCCCGCAAGCACCCCAGTAACCGCACGTTCCGCCAGGTACGCCCTTCCCTCGGCTCACCATTTCCAGAAGCGCACTGTGGAGGTCGATATCGCCGCCCGCGTTCTTGTACGCGGTAAGAAGGGCCGCGCCGACCATCACGTGATGCTCTGGTCCGTGCATGTGGCAGAAGGGCATGTCCATCATATTCTCGAGTATGGTGATGGGGTCTTTCGAGGTTTCGGCCATGCAGACGCCGATGATCGAGTCAAGGCCCCGCGTGTGACACTCGTCGCATACGTAATGTCCTTTTACGCACCTGGTCTTGCTGCCCTCTTCTTTGTGGCAGATCTCACATACCATGGGGACACCAGATGCCAGGTACTCCAAGGGCGCCTTGCAAATGAGGCATTCTTCTTTCATTGATGGTCCTTTACTCGACGATCTCGCTCAGAGCCGCAGCGCCGATGATGATTGCGGCTCCAGCCCATCCGACAACCGACAGGGGCTCGTGTAGTATCAGAGTCGACACCAGCACCGATACCGCTGGCTCGACGTATCCCAGCACCGCTGCCGTCTGAGCGCTCAAACCCGAAAGCCCGCCGAAATACAGGCTGTACGCAATGCCCGTATGAAGGATGCCGAGCAGTATGATCAGGCCAACCGACAGCGCGTCGGGAGTGAGCGTCTGTCCCATGTTGTTCGCTGCCACAAACGGCAGCGCGGCAAGCGTGGCGAACGCGAGCTGGGTGGCCGACCGTTCGAGCATGGGCACGTCGCCGAGCTTCTTGTTGGAAAGGATGATCGACGCGGAAAAGACGGCAGCCCCCAGGCCCAAGGCGATTCCCTTGAGCGTGACGCCCTGCGCCCCACCCTCGAGCACGCCTGAGACCATGGCCATGCCGGTCACGGCGACAAGGGCGCATACCGCCTTTTTTGGGCTGCGCTTTTCCCCAAGGAGGAACGGGGCGACGAGAATTAGGATGACAGGCGCCATGTAGTTGCACAGAGTCGCCACTGCCACGGTGGTCGCGCGGTAGGCCGCGAAGAGCAGCACCCAGTTCAGCCCAAGGCTCACGCCGCCTACCGCCAGCCACTTCAAGTTACGGCGGACGGCAGCCCAATCGACGCGACGTTTTATGAACAACAGCGTGGCGGCTATGAACGCGGTCCCGATGGCGCCTCGGAAGAGCACCACGACCTCGCTGGGCAGGCTTATGTAGGCGAACGCCCACCCGATTGTGCCGTAGATGCACAATGACGAGACGAACGATGCTGTAGCCTTGCCCTTTTCCATTGCTGGAAATGATAGCATCGAAGGTCATCGTGCCGCTTCATCGGATTGCGGCCAACCAGGACTTCTTATCTGGAGACTATTAGCGAAATGTGCGATTGCTCAGTTGTGATGGGACTGCGCTTTCGATAAGCGTAATTGAACTTGGGAAGCAGATTTCGCCTTCGACGTGTTTGCAGACGAGGTGGGCGGTGTGCTGCATACTTGGTCTCACGGGGGCAGGATGGCGCGTCTTGCGTCGGTCGGCAGCCCCAGCGTCTCGTCCTTTGCCATCTCGTCCTATTTGGCTAATGCCTTGCGAGTTCGTGGAGGTGTTCGACGTGGATGCCGATGTGGCCGATTCCAAGGATGACGGTGGCAATTATAGCTATAGGCGACTGATACCAAATGCCCAAAAGCAGGAAGGCCGCCACGGGCAGGCTCGCAATGGGCACCGGTATCGGGCCGAGCGGCTGGTACATGACGTCGAGATGTCTCCCTCCTCTGAAGTAGCGCGCCCAGGAGACCTCGTAGAGGGCCAGGAGCAGGAAGGCCGCTATCAGCCAAAGCACCCATGGGAATGCATATCCCTGCGGGCATACGAACACGACGGCTGCGCAAGTGGTAAGCACCTGGCCGACGCGCTCGAGCACAAGGAATGCCCTGTTTTCGTTTCTTGAGATTTCCTCGTACCCCGGAGGCTGGTTCTTCGCCCACTTGATGTTCGGAACGAATAGCATCAGCAAGAATACGACGCCGACTATCGAGAAACCGAACTGCATCTTTACCTTCCAAATCTTCGTAGAGCCCTTTTTGGCATTATAAGCTGGCAAGAGTGTAGCCGACGGATGCAATGGGGTCAGCGGAGCGTGCCGGGAGGTCCGGCCAAATGAGTCGGGGGAAATGAGTCGGGAGGATAGGGCGGACACTCCCCATCTTTTACTCATCAGATTTCAGGAGACGCTGAGCGCTCCTGCCAGATTAAGCCCTCATTATTGCCATTGAAAGAAAAGTCGGAAAACGCTTAGCCTGAGATGCTACATTTCTTTTGTGCGTAAGCAAATTCGCCCACGATGTATCGACCCACGAAGAAGGGAAAATCATGGAATTTGGATTGAAGGACAAGGTCGTGATGATCACGGGTTCGACTGGTGGCATTGGCTCATCGGTTGCAAAAGCCTTCGCATCCGTGGGTGCACGCCTGGCGTTGACCTCCCGCAGTCAGGAAAAGGTGGATTCTCTCGTAGCTGAACTTGGCTTGGACGATGACCATGTGGCCACGTTCATCGTCGACGTAAGCGATGAGGCTCAGGTGAAGGCAGCTGTTGAAGGCACCATCGCAAAATGGGGATCGCTTGACGTGCAGGTCAACAACTCCGGTGACAATGGCGACTACAAGCCTATCACCGAGCTGACCAAAGAAGACTTCATGAAGGTCTACGACATCAACGTCTTCGGCGTAATGTACGGCATGAAATACGCCATCGCTCAAATGCGCAAGCAGGGCAAAGGCACCATCGTGAACATCACGAGCGAAGGTGAGTTCTGCGCCGCAGCCGGCATGGCGCCTTATGTCTCCTCTAAGCATGCTGCAGGTGGATTGTCCAAGTGCGTCGCTCTCGAGGTCGCCAAGGAAAACATCCGCGTGAACACCATTTGCCCTGGCGCCGTTGACACGCCCATGATGCGCCGCATCGAGCTGCAGTGGCTCGGCGAGGGTTACACGCGCGAGCAGGCACTCGAAACTTTCGCGGGCCAGTACCCCGACGGCAAGTACGCCGACCCCGACGAGGTCGCATCGGCAACCGTGTTCTTGGCCTCCGACTTGTCTGGCCACATCACTGGCAACGCCCTGCGCATCGACGGCGGCAAGCTCGCTTTGGGCTAGCATTCCGCACGCCCGCCACGTGGCTATAGCCATAGAGTCTGCAGCGTACGTGGCGAAACCCGCACAAGCGAAAGGGGACCGGTCGGACTGGTCCCCTTTTTGGTTGTTGTTTTACCCATCGCTTGACTCTTTGTCTCGGCCCAGCATAAGGCGAGACGTTTGGCCTGACCCTTTTG
>JBGUXY010000026.1:0-8027 GCA_045118335.1 Eggerthellaceae bacterium | reverse complement strand
CGACTGGGGGCCGCAGGGCGACTTCGGCACGGTGAACCTGGGGTCGCCCTCGGCGGATTCCTCGTTCAGCGTGTACGTGCTCGTCGGGAGACACGAAGGCGAAACCAGGGAAGAGGCGGTTGCCCAGGCCCAGGAGTACGCGCAGTACGTCACGCTACGGTAGGCGAAAGCACACAAGGGAAGCTGCCGTTTCGCAGCCAGTGCATGCTGGAATGCGTGGCCCATGTAGGGCTGCATCCATAAAACGCGGCCGCATCGGCATTGGGCAGAGCGTAGTTGTCGGAGGCCATCATAATATCGGGATGGTCACCCTAGCTCTACATATCCAGCGCCTCGGTCTGCAACGTTCAACAGCCAAAGCTCTTGGCGCATCTGGTTGCAGTTCCAATGGCAACGGACGGGCGCCCATTCGCGCGTCATTCTGGCGACCTCCTGCAAGGAAAACCAGTTGACGTCTGATATGATTTCATGGTTATCGCTCAAATCGTTCGGGTGATGGAGCAGAAGCATGAGGCCAATCTCATATGAGGGAAAAGAACCCTTCGTCTTCGTGAGCTATTCGCACAAGGACCGCGAAGCGGTTTACGAAGTGCTTGGCGAGCTGCAAAGGCGCGGCTTTCGGTTTTGGTATGACGAAGGCATCGCACCCGGCAGCGAATGGCCCGAAGACATCGCGAAACACCTCGACGCAGCGTCTATGGTGATCGCGTTCGTCACCCCTGCGTTCATGCGCTCCACCACCTGCCGGCGAGAGATCAATTTCTCGCTCTCGCGCGAGAAGTCGCTTCTACCCGTCATGCTCGAGCCCACTGCAATGTCGCTGGGTATGGAGATGCAGCTTTCCGCCCAACAGATGGTCTTGCGATGGAACTTTGACCAATGGAATCGCTTCATCGAGAAAATCCTGAGTTACCCCGACATCAAATTGTGTCGCCTGCAGCCAGCAGTCCCCAAGACAGCCCACGACAAGATGGCAACGCCCACCGCAGCTCGCGGCAATGCTGCTTTTACCACCGATGCCACCGTCGTCTTAGACCCCGAGTCCGAACCTGCTCAAAGAGCACGCACCGCCACACCTACAGGAACCGCAGCGCAAACTCCACGGGGCACAACGGCTTCCAGGCCGAATCAACAAGCTGGCCTTCCCGCCCACCGCGCTCCGCAAGCCCCAGTTGGAGCACAGACGCCCCTCGGCTCCAGCGGTACCGTGTGGGCGGGTTCGGTTTCACGTGCATCACAGTCCGCAGCGCAGGCGCCCAGCAACTGGTCACCCGCAAACACCGGCTCCATACCCGCTGCGCAGCAACCGCGGGCATATGCCCCCAGGCCATCCGACTCCCGCGCACCGCAGGCCACAGCTAGAACCCAGGCGTCCTTTGGCTCAAGCGGCACCGTATGGGCAAACTCGCCATCGCACGTCACGCAACCCGCGGTGCATGTACCCAACGCCTGGACGCCTGCAAACACGAACTCCATGCCTGCTGCACAGCAGCGGGCATACGCTCCCGACGCGTCCACGCCCAGTACCACACGCACTGCAACCCAGGAAGGACTAACGGCAAAGCAAACCTTTGCCGGCAAACTGCAAGGCAAGCGCCCCTTGGCTGTTATCGCTGTGGGCATCTTGGCTGCGTTGGCGGCTGTTTTCTTGGTTTTCGGACCATTGGGAGCTTCCAGTCATCCAGGCTGTTCCTCCACCCAGGGATCCCGGGCAGGTTCATCCGAACTCGCCGAAGTGGTAGCCCATCCACCATTCGTGCTGGAAGAGCTGGTTTCAGGCACCACCGACGACAAGATTGCCATCCTCGATGGATTGGAAGAATACCAAGACGAATACGACGACTACCACTTTACCGCCGATTCGGAAATGGCGACGTTTTTCGCCGACACGATAACGACCTATGACGACACGACCGAAGAAGACATGAAGATATTTCTTTCCGAACACGCTTCTTCACTGCCTTGGAATATATCGGCGTGGGAAGATGGCTCGTCCGCAAGCCTGGCTGCCATCAAGGGCGGAGATATAAACCCTTCGTATTGGAACTACAATAGCTACCTGCACTGTCCAGACCCCACAAGCGAAGACATAGCCTCCTATGTTGCCGAAGCATTCGATTTCGACGGCATTGCGCTCTACAGGATATCGTCAGATGCCGACAGCTACCAAATCAGCGGCTACGCGATCTCGGATGAAACAATGTTGAGCATATTTGCGAACAAAGACTATTGGCTAGATGATGGATACTGGCAGCTCCAACTGTCCGCGCTGGCCATAGACGATGAGACAATCCAGCATCACGCGCTCGATAGCTTCGTCTATCTGTGCAGCGACCAATCCCACCGAAGCGAACTCGAAGACGTCTACGTGGTAACCCCCGATAAGACAAACGAAGCCTACCAAAGCGCATTGGACCAATATGACGAAGGAGCCTTCGAAGAGAGCCGTCACGGCCTTAGCTCATCTATCGGTTCCGATTTCGACGTGCCCTTCGATTTGGCAGACCTGGCAGGCGGCTCGCCAACGGAGGCAGCTGATGCGCTCGGCGACCTCACGGAAATCATCGACACCGGCACATATTCAGACGGCGAAGAGTGGACGGATGCGTACTACACCGCAAGCGAGGATATGGGAAGGTGCATGCAGATCAACGCGGACGAGGATGGCTACGATTGGTGGGACTACGAAGAAGACCAGCTTGATTCTGCGCCCTGGTACATCCGCCTGTACCACGAAGGCGATAGCCTCACCCGCGAAAGCATTGCCGACGGAGAAGAGGTCAACGCCGTTTCCTTCAGCGGCGTAGTTCCCGCTTCGGACCCCACCTGCGAAGATGTGGCTCGATACGTGAAAGAGCTCTACGCCTTCGACCAAATCATCATCTATTTGGATCCAGAGACGAACAGGATCGAGGGTTATGCTTCAACGGGTGAAACGTCGGCTCGGATAACAGGCGAGGACAACTCGTACGATCCCGTCGCCACGAACTTCCTTGGCACCTATCGCATCGAACTCGAAGTGGACGACCAGTCGGATTCCTGGCTGTTCGATAACTTCCAGTCAACCTACAACAACGCACAGCTTCCCAGCAGATACCCCGATTCCTACAAGGAATAGCCGCAGACAAGACACCGCGATGCAGCTTTGCGAGCCTTTGCCGGGTGCTTGACGATCAGCACCCGGCAAAGAACCGCCATGCCACAATCAAGCACCTCGGAAGTTTGAGCATGCGGCAATACATGAGATATACTTTCTTCATCGAAACCGTAAACATGCAAGCGCATGCGCATGAGTGCTTTCGCAAACGACAATCGTACAGCAGCCGCGTATGAACAGGAGCAGGGAATGTCGGACATCATCAGCCAGGTCTGGCCAGATTGGCATGTCAAGGAGATGCTCGGACAGGGGTCCTACGGCAAAGTGTACCGCGCAGTGCGCAGCGGCCATGGCCACACCTCCTACGCGGCCATCAAGGTGATGGAAATCCCCCAAGATCCCGCCGAGGCACGGGACCTATCGTCGTCGGGCATGGACGATCTTTCGGTACGCGGCTACTTCGAGCAGCGTGCACGCAGCGTGCTCGGCGAGGTGGCGCTCATGGAAGAGCTCAAGGGTGCGCCGAACGTGGTGAGCGTGGAAGACTATCAGCTGATCCCACACGAAAACACCGTGGGCTGGACCGTGCTCGTTCGCATGCCGCTGCTGGAATCGGCGAAGGAGCACTTCGCACGGGTGGGCCAGCCCGATGATTGCGAGGTTGCCCGCTTAGGCGCAGACGTCTGCAGAGCGCTTACGGCATGCCACGCCAAAGGCGTGATCCATCGCGACGTGAAGCCCGAAAACGTGTTCTGGGGAGAATACGGCTACCAGCTCGGCGACTTCGGAATCGCCCGTCGCCTGGGGCCAGACGCCGGTTCTGCCCACACGCGCGCCGGCGCCTATCCCTACATGGCACCCGAGGTCTTCGCGGGCAGCAGCTACGGCACCGATGTGGACACCTACTCGCTAGGCTTGGTGATGTACCGCTATCTGAACAACGGACGCGCGCCGTTTCTGCCCACGGAGGGAGCCTTCAGCCCCGCCGACAGCGAACGGGCTGTCGCCCTGCGCCTGGCTGGCAGGGCTCTGCCAGCACCGAAGAACGCCGATGAAAACCTGGCCGCCATCGTGCTGCGTGCCGCCGACCCCGACCCCGACAAGCGCTTTAACTCGGCTGCCGAAATGCGCATCGCCCTGGAAATGTGGCTGCGCGAGAAAACCGAGTCCCCCGCGCCCAAGAAGTCGACAACCAACTTCGCTAAAGATGCAACGGTCGTGCTTGACCAGCAACACGATAAGGGCGATGGCCAAAAAGCCGCGAACGACACGAACCAACGTGCATCTCGGGCAGCAGCCTCGGTCTCAAGCGCCGCGCAAAAGCCCTTGGGGGCGAATGGCACGGTACAAGCGGGAACGCCAACATCCTCTGCACGGGCAAACGCGGGACAGCCATACAATCAGGCAACTGGTATGCATACACCGTGGACTTCCCAAAATTTTGGCAACCAACAACACTACGCCAATGCTTTCAGCCCCACCCAGGCACCCATCTCCACGCCAGCACAGGGAGCACCGACGTCTCCGAAGGTCGCACAGAGCACCTCGAACAACAACCTTGCCAGCAAGCTCCGCGACTGGCCCGCGTGGGTGATCGTCACCTGCATCGTGGCGGTAATCGTGGTTGCAGTCTTGTTCCTGGGGCCGCTGTTCCGTTCGCTGTTCGGGTCGCTCCCAGGTCCGGGAGGCTCGTCTTCCAGCACGCAAGAAGACAATCCCACCTCTCAGGAAGCCGAACCCACCAAGAGCAACGGCGCAGAAGGCACCGCCATCGAGCCGGGAGGCTACCTGATCGACGATGACATCTGCACCATCCAGATCAAAAACGTTTACATCGACAGTGGGGACGACCTGCGATTCGACTTCACGGTCACCAACCACACCGATAGAGAGCTGAGCATAGACAGCGTATATCAAGACGACGGAACCGACGGCTGGACGGTGAACGGAAGCAGCGTGGACTGCGGCTTTGTGACAGATGTCGGTCCCGAAGAGACGAAAGACGACTTCTTCTGGATCTACGGCAACACTCTTCCCGTCGAAAACCCCGACGAGATCTACAGCGTGGCAGGGCCTTTGAGTGTGAGCTTTGTCAGCACGAGCAACTACGATGTGTCTATACCCGACAGCTCCGACCACAGCAAGGACGGATTCGCAGGAAGCCGCCTGATCGATGACGACATCTGCACCGTCGAGGTCACCGGCACCTACTTCGACAGCAGTGGCAACCTACGCGTCAACATCGCCATCGAAAACCATACCGACGAAGAGCTCTATCTTCACGACGACGGCCTCTGGGCGGTTAATGGGGTCTATGCGGAAACCGTCTTCTCCAGCAATGCCGAGCCGGGGGAAACGAAGGATGACTACTTCTTCATCGAGCCCGATACCCTACCCACCTCGAACGCCGATGAAATCGAAAGCATTGCCGGCCCCTTGGTGCTAGATACAAAGGAACCGCACTACTACGACGTGTCGCTTTAACGGGATGCAGTGATGGCATGAGCAGCGCCTCGCTTCGCTGATCGCAGATTGGAACCCCGTTCGCAACGAACGCACGCCGCATGCCCCGTGTATGCTCACATGCACGCAACAAGGGGGAGGGGCGCATAACCCCTCCCCCTTCAAGCAGCGTTATTCCGCGCGATTACGCTTCCGCGTACATCTCCTGCAGTTTGACCAGGTGATCGTAGCGCTCCATGGCTGCCTGCTCGTTGCGGGCGAACAGCTCTTCGGCGCGCTCGGGGAACTCGCGGGTCAGGCGGCTGTAGCGAGCCTCGTTCATCAGGAACTCACGGTAGCCACCAGCCGGTGCCTTGCTGTCGAGCGTGAACTTCTGGCCTTCGGGAGCCGCCGGGTTGAAGCGGTACAGGTTCCAGTAGCCGCATTCCACCGCACGCTTCATCTCTTCCTGGCTGTTCACCATGCCGCCCTTGATCGAGTGCATCTCGCAGGGGCTGTAGCCGATGATCAGCGACGGGCCAGGATAGGCCTCGGCCTCGACGATGGCCTTGATGGTCTGCGCGGGCTTGGCGCCCATGGCCACCTGGGCCACGTACACGTAACCATACGCCATGGCGATTTCGGCCAGGCTCTTCTTCTTCATTTCCTTGCCAGCGGCGGCGAACTGCGCCACCTGGCCGATGTTGGAGGCCTTGGATGCCTGGCCGCCCGTGTTGGAGTACACCTCGGTATCGAACACGAACACGTTCACATCCTGGCCGGAAGCCAGCACGTGGTCCAGACCACCGTAACCGATGTCGTAAGCCCAACCGTCGCCACCGAAGATCCAAATGGACTTCTTGGTGAGGTATGCCTTGTTTTCCCTGATGAGCTTCGCGTTCTCTCCCTGGCACGGCTCGATGGCGGCAAGCAGCGCCTCGGCTGCTTCCTTGCTCGCCTTCGCGTCGTCTTTGCCGTCGAGCCAAGCCTGCGCGGCAGCACGGGTTTCTTCCTTCTTCGCGTTTTCGGCAACATGCTCGATTGCGGCGATCAGGCGGTTGCGCACCGCTTCGTGACCGAGCAGCAGGCCCAGGCCATGCTCGGCGTTATCTTCGAACAGGGAATTGTTCCATGCGGGACCGCGCCCTTCCTTGTTCGTGGTGTAGGGCGAAGTGGCCGCCGGGTTGCCCCAGATGGAGCTGCAGCCCGTGGCGTTGGACACGAACATGCGGTCACCGAACAGCTGGGTGACCAGGCGAGCATACGAGGTCTCGGCGCAGCCTGCGCAGGCGCCGGAGAACTCCAGCATGGGCTGCTTGAACTGGCTGCCCTTCACGGTGTCGCCTTGCATCTCGGGCTTTTCGGCAACGTTGGCCACGCAGTAGTCGAACACGTCCTGCGCTGCAAGCTCCTGCTCCAGCGGCACCATGGCCAGCGAATCGGTGGGGCACACGCCCACGCACACGCCGCAGCCCATGCAGTCGAGCGGGGACACGGCCAGCGTGTACTGGTAAGTACCCTTCAGCTTGCCCTTCACGTCCAGCAGCGTGGTGTTGGCCGGCGCAGCGGCAGCCTCGTCGGCGTCCAGGGCGAACGGACGAATGGTGGCATGCGGGCACACGTACGCGCAGTTGTTGCACTGGATGCAGGTGTCGGCCTTCCATGCGGGAACGGTCACGGCAACGCCGCGCTTCTCGTAGGCGGCGGCGCCCAGCTCGAACTGGCCGTCGACATGATCCATGAAGGCGGAAACAGGCAGGCTGTCGCCGTTCATCATGCCAACGGGACGCATGATCTCGCGGACCTGCTTCACCAGGGCCGGACGACCCTCGAGCTCTTCGACGACTTCCTCGTCGACGGCATCGGCCCAGCTGGCGGGTACGTCGATCTTCACGAACGCCGTGGCACCGGCCTCGATGGCACGATGGTTCATATCCACGATGTCCTGGCCCTTCTTCAGGTAGCTCTTCGTGGCGGCATCCTTCATGTACTGGATGGCGTCTTCCTGCGGCATGATGTTAGCCAAGGCGAAGAATGCAGACTGCAGGATGGTGTTGGTGCGCTTGCCCATGCCGATTTCGATGGCAAGGTCGATGGCGTTGATGGTGTAGAGCTGGATGTCGTTGACGGCGATGAAGCGCTTGGCTTCGGCGCTCAGGTGATGCTCAAGCTCTTCGAAGTCCCACTGGCAGTTGATCATCAGCGTGCCGCCGGGCTTCACGTCGCGAACGATCGGGAAGTTCTTGGTGATGTAGGCGGGCGTGTGGCATGCCACGAAGTCTGCCTTGTTCACATAGTACGGGCTGCGGATGAACGAATCGCCGAAGCGCAGGTGGGTGATGGTCACGCCGCCGGTCTTCTTGGAGTCGTACTGGAAGTAGGCCTGTACGTACTTTTCGGTGTGGTCGCCGATGATCTTGATGGAGTTCTTGTTGGCGCCGACGGTGCCGTCACCGCCCAGACCCCAGAACTTGCACTCGATGGTGCC
>JBGUXY010000025.1:0-14299 GCA_045118335.1 Eggerthellaceae bacterium | reverse complement strand
GACCGCGACATCATCACGCTGGACATCGCCAGCATGCTGGCCGGCGCGAAATACCGCGGCGAGTTCGAAGACCGCCTGAAGGCCGTGCTGCGCGAGGTGAAAGAATCGGAAGGGCGCATCATCTTGTTCATCGACGAGCTGCACACCATCGTGGGTGCGGGCACCAGCGGCGACAGCTCGCTGGATGCGGGCAACATGCTCAAGCCGGCACTTGCCCGTGGCGAACTGCATGCCATCGGTGCGACCACGCTCGACGAATACCGCAAGTACGTGGAAAAGGATGCGGCCCTGGAGCGTCGTTTCCAGCCGGTGCTGGTAAGCGAGCCCACGGTGGAAGACACCATCGCCATCTTGCGCGGCCTGAAGGAAACCTACGATGCTTACCACGGTGTAAGGATCACCGACGGTGCGCTCGTGGCGGCAGCAGAGCTTTCCAACCGCTACATTTCCGACCGCTTCCTGCCCGATAAGGCCATAGACCTGGTGGACGAGGCGGCCAGCCGCTTGCGCATCGAAATCGACAGCATGCCCGAGGAGCTCGACGCTGCGCAGCGCAACATCACGCGCATGCAGATCGAAGAGCAGGCGCTGGAAAAGGAAGACGACGCTGCGAGCCTGGAGCGGCTCGAGGCGCTGCGCCGCGACATCGCTTCCGCACGCGAAAGCCTCGACCGTCGCATCGCCGAATGGCAAAACGAAAAGGACTCCATCGTCAACGTGCAGGACCTGAAAACCAAGCTGGCCGAATCGCGCGCCGAAGAGGAACGTGCCGAACGCGAAGGCGACCTTTCCCGTGCCTCCGAGTTGCGCTACGCGATTATCCCCGCGCTGCAAAAGCAGCTCGAGGAAGCCGAGCACACGCTCGACGAGCGCCAGGAAGACGACGCCATATTGAAGGAAGAGGTTTCCGAAGACGAAATCGCCGAAGTCGTTTCCAGCTGGACCGGCATCCCGGTTTCGAAGATGATGCAGGGCGAAATGGCCAAGCTCGTGGACCTGGAAGAAAGGCTGCACGAGCGCGTAGTCGGCCAGGACGAGGCGGTTTCCGTCGTGTCGGGAGCGATTCGCCGCAACCGCGCGGGGCTTTCCGACCCCGACCGGCCCATCGGCAGCTTCCTGTTCTTGGGCCCCACCGGCGTGGGCAAGACCGAGCTGGCAAAGGCTTTGGCCGAGTACCTGTTCGACACCGAGCGCGCCATGATTCGCATCGACATGAGCGAGTACATGGAAAAGTTCAGCGTGCAGCGCCTGATCGGAGCGCCTCCCGGATACGTGGGCTACGACGAGGGCGGTCAGCTGACCGAGGCCGTAAGGCGTCGCCCGTATAGCGTGATCCTGCTCGACGAAATCGAAAAGGCGCATCCGGATGTGTTCAACATCTTGCTGCAGGTGCTCGACGACGGTCGGCTTACCGACGGGCAAGGTCGCGTGGTTAGCTTCAAGAACGCCATCATCATCATGACGAGCAACGTGGGCAGCCAGTTCATTCGCGAGTTTGCCGAAAACGGCGACGAAAAGGCGATGCGCAGCGCCATCGACAATTCGCTGCGCGCCACGTTCAGGCCGGAGTTCATCAACCGCATCGACGACGTGGTCGTGTTCAACGCGCTAACGTTGGACGATATCGAGCCCATCGTGGAGCTGCAGCTTGCGGACGTGCGCGAGCGCCTGGCGCAGCGCCGCATCGAGCTGGAAGTGGGGCCGGCGGCCATGCAGCAGCTTGCCCTGGACGGTTACGACCCCGTATTCGGCGCCCGTCCGCTGAAGCGCCTGATCCAGCGCGAGGTGGTGGACCGCATCGCCAACGAGATGGTGGCCGGCCGCATCATGGAAGGCGCGAAGGTAACCGTGGACCTGAACTGGGAAGGCGAATACACCGCCTGCGTGGAAAACCCGCAGGAGCTGGTTGCCACGCCCGTGGAATAGACGCGGCGAAGGCGGCATGAAAGGTCGCCTAGCCACCATACCTGCATGAACCAGGGCCGCAGTGATGTTTCGCTGCGGCCCTGGCTTCGCGAATTTCACGGAATGGGCGTGTTGTATTAGAATTACGCCATGCTAAGGTTTCAGAGGAGCACACGCAAACACGACTTCAAGGCATCCGCCATCGCGTATGCCGAGCTCGTGTTTGCCATCGTGTGCTTCCTGATGGTGGGGGAAGTCCTCATTTTCATGGTGAAGTTTCTTTCCGTGACCTTGCTAGGGCAGGGAGCAGGCTAGCATGTGGCAGCGATACACATTCGCCGACATGCGCATCATCGGCCATTACCTGGGTGTAATTCTGCTGTTGGGAGCCGCCGCCATGTGCGCCCCGCTGGCAATCGCGGTCCTGTTTCACGAATGGGACGCCGCCGTGCGCTATGTGTTTTCCATAGGCGTGACGTTTCTTCTGGGCGCGAGCTTGCGGATGCTGCGAGTTGTTCCCGGTCACATGACCAGGCAGCAGGCCATTGCGGTTACGGGCTTTGCCTGGATCGTGCTGGCGCTGGTGGGCGCAATTCCGCTGTTCCTTTCCGAGCATTACGCCACGTTTTCCGACGCGCTTTTCGACACCGTGTCGGCCTTTACCACCACCGACGTAACCATCATCTCGAATTTGAACCACATCTCGCATGCCGATAACACGTGGCGGTTCGTGATGAACTTCTCTGGCGGCCTGGGACTTATCGTCGTGGCGTTGTCGTTGGGCATCTTCGGTGGCATGGCGGGTTCGACCCTGTATTCATCCGAAGGCCGCAGCGAGCACGTGTTGCCCAACGTGGTGCAAACCGCCCGCTTCATTTTCAGGTTTACGCTGGTGTTGGTGCTGGTCATGGGCGCAATCTTGGGGTTGGTGCTGGTCTTGCAGGGAATGGAGCCAAGCCATGCGTTCCTGCATGGGGTCTGGCTTGCCATGTCAAGCTTCATGACGGCGGGCCTAACCCCCATGACCACGTCCATCACGTACTACCACAGCGTGGGGCTGGAGGCCATTCTTTGCATCCTGATGATTTTCGGCAGCATCAACTTCGCCGTGCAAAGCGAGATATGGGCTGGCCGCCGGGTTTCTTTTTACCGCGACACGGAAGTGCGCGGTGCCGCGATGTGGTGGCTGATCATGCTGCTGGTGTTCATGGTGGTGCTGTGCAACACGTCCAGTTCGGCCACGGGCACGGCCGGGGGGCTGGGCCTTCCCACGCTCATGCGCACCGGCATGTTCACGTTCGTGTCTACCGCGACTACGACCGGCTTTTCCACCTGGCCCGACATGCAGATGTCGGGGCTTACCCCGCCTGGGTCGGTGCTCGTGCTCACCTTGCTCATGGCGGTCGGCGGGTCGGCGGGCTCCACAGCGGGCGGCATCAAGATCCAACGCCTGGGCATCATCGCGAAATCGGCTTACGAAACGCTAAGGGTCACGGCATCCGCCGAATCGGCTCGCATCGTGACGAGCTACTACCATATTGGCCGCCGTCGCCTCGAGGCTCCGGAAATTCGAGAAGCCATGACGGTAACCATCCTTTACGTTGCCGTATACCTGATCGGCTCTCTTGTGTGCATCGTATTCACCAACAACACCGACGGGCTTACCGCCATTTCCGAAAGCGTGGCCATGGCAAGCAACAGCGGCATAAGCTCCGGCTTGTGCTACGCGGGCATGCCGGCGGTGCTGAAGTACACCTACATCGCCGAGATGTGGATGGGCCGTTTGGAGTACGTGGCCCTTATTTCCCTGGCGGTGAAGATTTTCGTTTCCGTGAAGCCCCGCCCGAAGAAGAGGCGCTCATGAGGCGCGCGCAGCGAAAGAAGGAGCGTGCAGTGGGCGCATCTGTGCGTCTGGCGGTTCTGCTCGTGGTGTTAGCCCTGGTCGCAGGTGCTTACATGGGTGTTGCGTTTGCCGAGGAAAACAACGCGGACACCCAGTTGGACAAGGCGGAAACATCTGTGCAAGACGCCGACGGTTCGCAGGAAAGGGGTGCGGACGCCGAAGATGGCGAAGCGAACAAAGTGGAGCCCACATCCGAGGTTGTTACGTCGTACTACCACGATGCCTGGTACGAAGCAGGGCAAAGCGACGGAACAACTCCCCCGAAAGACGAAGACGGTGAATCCGACGACGCTGAACCGGAAGGCGAATCTGGGCCTGAAAACGACGCCGGCTCCGAAAGCGAGCAGGACCTTGAAGCAGACCAGGCAGGAGGCGAAGAGGAAGACCTCGACCCCGACCTCAACGACCTGGGCGATAGCAACACCATCGACCTGCAGCAGCTGCCCGACACCTCGTTTCTGTACGACACCACCATCTACGACCTTGTGAATATGGGTGCATCTGGCGCCCGGAGCCAGACCGTGTCGGTGAAAGGCGAGGTGGTGGGCGAGCCGCTTCGTGCCGGCAATGGGAGGTATTGGATAACCCTCGATCATGTGGATGACGACGAAAACGATGTCACCAGGAAGGAAGCGAGCATTTCCGTCCTGGTAGACGAAGACGTCTTGCAGCTGATAGACACCTACGGCGGCTACCGCAAAAACGGCACCGTGTTGCGTGTGTACGGGACGTTTTATTATGCCTGCACGAGCCACGAGGGCATCCAAGACATCCACGCCGATTCGGTGGAGGTGACTCAGCGGGGTTCGTCTACCGCCGACGTGCTCGACTGGAACGCATTCATTCCCGGTCTTGTGATGTGCGGCATCGCGCTGGTGCTTACCATTATCTATCGCGTACTGTCGGAAAGGCAGCGGTAGCGCATGCAGGTGCAGGGGCAGGTGGTAAAACTCGATCGCGGTTTTCCGCTCGTGCAGGTCGAAGACGGTTCGCAGGTTCGCTGCAAGCACGCCACGGCGTTTGTGAAGGGGCAAAAGATCCGGGCGGTCATCGGCGATACCGTGCTGTTAGACCTTGCCGAAGGCTCCGACATGGCGCAGATCGTGCAGATTTTGCCCCGCCGAAACGAATTCGTGCGCAAAGACCCCGCAGAACGAGCCTTGCCCCAGGTGCTGGCGGCCAACTTCGACATCGTTATCATCGCGCACCCGCTTGCCGAGCTTAACGTGAAGCGGCTCGAGCGCGAACTGGTACTGGCCCACGAAACGGGTGCACATGTGATCGTGGCGCTAACCAAAGCCGATCTTGCGCAAAGCGCGTCGGCGTTGGAAGAAGCACGCGAGCTGGTGCGAAACATCGCGGCAGACGACGTGGACGTGCTGGTCGTTTCGGAAAACGACGCTGCAAGCATCGAGGTTCTGCGTGCTTACGTGCCCGTAGGGTCGGTTGCTATCCTCATAGGCCGTTCGGGGGTGGGAAAATCGAGCTTGGTAAACCTGCTTGCAGGCAGCGAAGTGCAGGCGACCACGCCCGTTCGCGAAGTCGACGGCAAGGGGCGCCACACCACCGTGAGCCGTTCGATGATCGAAGTCGAAGGTGGCGGGCTTATCGTTGATATGCCGGGCGTGCGTGGGCTGGGCCTGTGGGAAAGCGAAGCCGGCATCGCGGCGGCTTTCCCCGACATTGCCGAGCTAGCGGCTTCGTGCAAGTTTCGCGACTGCAAGCACGAAAACGAACCAGGATGTGCGGTCCTGGCCGCGGTCGAGCGTGGCAAGGTGCCACAGGCCAGGCTCGATTCCTACCGCAGCCTCATGCTTGAAAACGAAGAGCAGCGCCAACGTCGCGAAGAAGCCGACCGCATACGCGAACGCACCGGCCACCCCTCGCGTCGTGCCCCCCGCAAGCGCCGCTGAGCCAAAAACCCGTTTGCGCAACAACGGGGAAGCCCCTTGTCGAAGCGACAGGATGTAGCGCCTCTTCGGTGCTTCTGCACAATTCCTACACAATTGCATTTCCGATCTTAAACCAGAGGTTGTATCTCGTGGCGCTTCGCATCGCCGTTGTGTGATACCTATTGAACGAAACCCTGCAGGGGCTATGATTGCATCGTCCCTGAAACGCGGCGGGGCTTCCCCTCAATACCCTCCCCGCCGCGTCTTTCCTTCATAAAAAACGGCTCTGCAGGCCGTTTTTTATTTCTGGGAACGAGCCTATGCGGGTCTATGGGGACGCAGGCAATTCATCCACCCTCACTTGGGCTGCAGCCTCGTTTCCCAACTTCAGGGACAAGATTGCATGTTGGGGCGAAACGAGCTGCGAAACGAGTTGGCCGGCAACGGGCAAGCGACCCTTCGGTCCTGCGAACGAAGAGGCGCTGTCTAACAGTCAACTGCGGCAGCTTGCTTTGCTGCGGTTATGGCGGCGGCAAGTTCGGGTAGGTCGGCGAAGGTGAATTCGTAATCCACGACCTGGGGTTGCGCGGGGTCGCTGGGGTCGGGGCGTTCGACGCGGACGAAGTGGAGCTCGACCGAGTGGTATCCGGACATAAGCGTGGCATACGCATAGCACCGAGCCTGCAGCAAGTGCTTTTCCCAAAGCTGGTCGGGGGTTTCGGCATCGTTTCCGCCCGTCTTGTAGTCCACGATAAACGCATGCCCGTCACCGTCGGAGCACAGCAGGTCTATTTCGCCTTCGAGCACAGGGCAGGCGGGCTGGGCCCCCGTCGCGTTCGGGCAATGGGGGGATGGGCCTTTCGCTGGGCTCTTCTTCGCGGCAAGAAGAGCTGCCTGCGCAACGCCGTTGTTGGCACCGCGATCGCAATCGCCTGCGGCACCATCTGCGCAAGAGGAGTCTTCTGCCACCTGCGTGTAGAAGGGTACTTCCGGCTGGCAGCTTGCAAATGCGTAAGCCCGTGCGGCTACAGCGCTGTTACGCCATCGCTCCACGGCGTTTACCAGGCGATTCGTGTCGCGAATGCCATACACATCGCCAAAGCGCCAAGCAGTGCGAAGGGCTTCATCGTCGGCTACGATACCATCGTGTAAGGCCAGCCATTCGCATGTGCGATGCAAAGCCGAACCGAAGTCGGTTGCCCTGTCTGCATCCATCGCGACGCGGGCGGCTGCATTATCGTCGTCAATCGAATCTTCGCCATTCGGGCCAGATGCAACGTGAGGCCGGGCTTGGGCCGGTGCATCGTGCGGCGCGATCGCAGAATACGAGAAGAACCCGGTGCGCCTGGGTACGGGCCGAAGCTCGGGCCTACAAGGGTCTTCCAGCGCTGGCACGAGAACCGTTTCCCCATCTTTTGACAGGGGCCCCGTCCCCGTGTGTGACAGGTGTGACAGGGGGACTGTCCCCGTGCCACCCGCTCGGGGCTTCACCACCGCGCCACGATCCTGCGTTGGCGCAGTGGTGGATTCTCCATCTTGCGATAGGGCTTTTGCCTGCATGTCGTCATCGATGGCGGGTTGCTTCGGCTCGTCGTCTTTGCGCACCTCGATGCGGGTGAGCGTCCCCAGCTGGCTTCCGCCATAGTCGAACGTGCCGCTTGTTTCGGGGAAGCTATCCTGGCCTGGGAACAGCGCATGGAGCAGGTCGGCTTCGACTTCCTTGTATTCCATGCTGTTGGTGCGCGATTTGTTCATGGCCACGATTAGCGCATCGGTGGCGCGTGTTACGGCAACGTAGAACAGCCTGCGGCGCTCGGCTTGCGCTCTTCGCGCGTCCTCTTCTTCTATCATCGCGCGCAGGTCGGCAAGACTCGTTGCCTGCGTAAAGTCTATCGCCTCGCCGAATTCGGGGTTCATCTTCAGCTTGGCGCCCTTCGGCATCAAAGAAGCATACACCGTGTTGCCCTCGGCTTCGGTGCGCAGGGCCCCCGAATCTGCGCGCGAGGTAAAGCAGCTGGTCACAGCTACAATGGGGAACTCCAGCCCCTTCGATCCGTGCACGGTCATAAGCCGCACGGCCTGCAGCCCTTCCACGGAAAGCACGCCGGGCTTTTCGCTTTCGCTTTCCGATGCCGCCTGCAGCGCCACTGCCACGCGGGTCATGTCGAACCCTGCCTCTTGCTGGGCGTTTTCGACCAGGCGCACCATCTTCATCAGGTCGGCCAACGTCGCCTGCCCTTGCTCGTCTTGCGTGGCAAGCCGGTCAAGCCAGCCCGAATCTACCAGCGTCTCCAAAAGCAGCTGGGCCGGGCGCACGGTGCCCAGCTTGTTCCACGCCCGGCGCAAAACCGCGATGGCATGGCGCAGCAAAGGCGACGCTTCCTGCGGCTCGCGCTCGGCGTACAGCATGGCTTGGGCAAAGTTTTGCCTGGTAAGAAGGCCGGTATCTTCGTTTCGATACGTGGACAGCCCCAGCAGGTCGCTCGAGGAAACAGGCAGCACGTCGCTGCTTAGCACATCCATCATGCTTTCGGAATCGTAAGGGTTCGCCAGCACGCGCAGCAGGCTCAAGCACCGCTGCACATGGGGGGAAGCGTAATACTTCGACCCGCCAGCAGCCATGCACGGGATGCCAAGGTCGCGCAGAGCGTTCGCATACGTTTCCATCTTGGTGGTGGCGCCCATGAGTATTACCATGTCGCCCGGCTTGTGCCCTTCGTCTATAAGCTTGCGGAACCGTTGGGCAATAAGCTTTGCCTCTTGCGCAGCCGCCGCCTCGCTGCACCCGCGTTCGTATAGCGTCACGGCAAGTTCCACGCGCGGGGCGCTACCGCAATAGCCTCGCCCCGTGCTGCCTGCGCGAAGGTCTAGGAAATCTTCCACGAAAAAGCCCGGCTTGCCGCATACGGTGCGCACGAACGCCAAGATTTCGGCATTGCTGCGGAAGTTGTCTTGCAGTTCCACCGTAAGGGCTCCCGCTTTGCGCATGTCGCTTTTGTGGCGAAGGTATACGCCCACGTCGGCGCCCTGAAATCGGTAGATGCTCTGCTGCGAGTCGCCCACCGTGCACAGATGCGGCCGCCCCGGCCCGGCGATGCGCTCTATCATGTCGATCTGCAGCTGGCTCGTGTCTTGGAACTCGTCCACCATGATGAGCTTGAACCGGTTTGTGTACTGCTGCGCGATTTCGGGATGCTCGTCGAAGGCAGCAAGCGTTGTGCGGATAAGGTCGCTTGTATCCACTTTCGACTGCCCTGCCAAAATGGCCTGGTAGTTTGCCTCCACCTTGCGCGCAAGCTCTATGAGCAGCTGCAGCAGGTCCCAGGTGGAGTTAAGGTTGCTGGTGTCTTGCAGCGCTGCAAGCGCCTGCTTCAGCTCGGCTGCGCCTTCGCCTCGCATATAGCCCACTCCCAGGCCCTTCACCAAATCTTGCAGCTCGTCTGGGTTAGCGCCTGCTAGCTGGAATTCGCCCAAGCGCTGGGCAGCCGTTGCTGCGCGTTCGGCCGTCTTCCCCTTGCCGGAAGCCGCGATGTCTTCGGCCAGCTCTATGGCTAGCCTAAGCAGCGCGCCAATGCTCGTGGGGCCCGACCCCAGGCAGAAGGCGTCGAGCCCTTGCGTTTGGCACGAGGCGCTATCCAACATTTGCGTAAGCATGCTCTTCACGCCGTATGTTTCGTATTCATCGAACAGCGGCTGGAACTTCTTGTCGTCGCGCGCGTCTTGGATGGATGCGTCTATAGCCTGCAGCCGCGCCTCTTCGGTGTCCGCGCCCAGCGCCAGCTTGAATTCGGGGTCCACCCCCAGCTCAAGCGCGTGTTCGCGCAGGATGCGGCTGCACATCCCGTGGATGGTGGAAACCCACGCGCCGTCAACCTTCAGCGCGTCTTCGAAGCGCCCCACCGACCTCAGCGTGGTGCGAAACCGGCTCTTCAGCTCGGCTGCCGCCTTGTTGGTATAGGTGATCACCAGCGCCTGGTCGATGCTTTCCAGATACGGCGGCACCCCTTCTTCGGAGTTGCCAACCAACGCCCAGGCGATACGCTGCGTTAACGTGAAGGTCTTGCCGGTTCCTGCCCCCGCGCATACCAGCAGCGGGCCGTCGAGGTGCTGTACGGCCTTGCGCTGATCGGGGGTGAAGCTGCTCAGGTCCATGGTCACCTCCGGGCTACGCGTCTAGCCGGGCATACGTTTACAGGGCAGTACTCGCATGCCCGATCGTGCGCGGGGTTGGGTTCGACCTCGCCTGCCTGCAGGTGCGTAAGCCGCTGCGCAATGGCGCATTCGCATTCGTCGAGCAGCTCGTCGAAGGTGCTTGCATGCTCGTAAGGCACCTGGCAGCTCTTGCTGTCCTTCGCCCCGGCGAAGGGGATGCTATCGGAGCCTATTGCCGTGGCGTCGTAAGCGCCAAGCACCTGGCGCCTCAGCGGGTTCACGTACAGCGCACCCACCATCTTATAGCCGAAGTACTCGCGCACGATGCGTGCGTACATAAGCGTTTGCAGGCGCTTAGGCAGCTTGAATTCAGCCGGTTGCTCGTCGTTTTCGTCGTAGAGGCGATATTCGTTGCCAAGCGACGACTTGTAATCGATAACCACCGCTCGGCCTTGGTCGTCCACATCGATGCGATCTACGCATCCGCGCAGGTTGCAGCCTGCATAGGGCATCGGCCGCTGCGTGGCGAACTGCCATTCGAAGGCTCGTGGAGCAAATGTTGGCAACAGGCTCGCTTCCGTTTCCAGGTAATCCAGCAGCTTGGGAAGAAGGTTTTGCTGTTCTTTGCGCTCCCATGCAGAGCGCGCAACGTATCGGCTTCCAAAGCGCCCGTTGGGCTGTTCGGAGCTTACGGCCTCGAAAGCCTCGGTCATGATGCGCTTTGCCGGCTCCAGCGTGTCCGTTGTTACCTTCGGCTGCACTTCGGCCTGAAAACGCAGGTAGAACCTGCGTAAGACGTCGTGCATGAACGTGCCGCGCTCCATTGGCGAAAACCCTTCGTCTAGGCCTTCGAGCCGCAAACGCCGCTGGGCAAACCAGTCGTAGGGGCAGTCTAGGTAGCTTTCTATCTGGGAAGGGGAAACATCAAGGCCGTCGAACACGCCTTCGGCGTAACGAAACGGCAAAACGATAAGCTGGCGGGCCTTGGGTTCTATGGTTCCCACCAGCGGTTGCGGGTATGCCTGCAGGTTGCGGCTCGTTGCGCCCGCATTGCCAAGGACGTCTTGTTCGCCCAGTTGAAAGGCATAAGGCATCAGGTTTTCCGGAATGCCCAGGGCGCGGTTCATGCCCTTATCGGTTTGCAGTTCGGGGCGATAGCAGTCAAGCAGCTCTTCCAACACGGTGGCAGCTTGGGATGGGTCTCCGTTTTCGTCGTTCAAACAGCGCTGTAACACCACCTGATGCTGTGCCGCCTCGAAAGCGCGGTAGAACGTATCGCGCGACTGGGCAAGTGGGTCGGCCTTCGTGGCAACCCCAAGCTTGCCCAACAGCGTTGTAAGCGCGTTTTCCGAATCGCGGACGGGGTATTTATCGGCATTCAAACCCGCGATGATCACGCAATCCACGCTGCCAGGCTCCAGTCGGGCCGCTTCCCCCAAACCAACGAACCGCACGCACGGCACGGTAGCCGCGCGGCTCGAAAGCGATGCCGTTTCCTCGATGCTCCTGCTGTTTGCGGGTTGACAGCATGGCGCAGAAAACGCCCCGCTTGCCGGGGCTTCTGCAAGAGAAGGCCCATCGTCTATCGAAACCCCGCCAACAACATCTTCCGGGCCTGCCGTGCCTTCGGTGCGCACGTTCACAGAAATGGGCGTATCCGCCGCCATTTGCATAAGGGCATCAAAGGGCACATCGGGCCCTTCGGCGCAAAAGCGACGCACGCAATCGAGCACCCGCCTTTGTTCGGCATGGTAGGCGGGCTGCTGGACGAAGCGTTTGTTCAGGTAGGCTTCAAGAACATCAAGCGCATCGTCGTACTCGCGCACTTCTAGCAGCCCGATAAGCCCCTGCAGGGAATCGTGCGCGTTGCCGGCCAGGTCGCTAAGTATGGTGCCCTGGCCCGTGAGCCTGTCGTTTCGGTGAACCTTGTCGGCCTTGAAGGCGCTTGTCAGCTCCATCGACGAAAAGGGGTTGTAGGCAAAATCGGCGGCCGTATAGGGGGTCGCCTGCAGCGGGTCGTCAAGGTCGTCGGCCGCAATCAGCTGCCCCAAGTCGCAAAGCGCCCGCCCCATGTCGGTATCGCAGAGCTTTCGCCGGGTGGAAAGGGAACAGGCAACCCCGCGCTGCGAAAGCAAGGGCAAGGCGAACTCGAACAGCGCACCCGGGTTGGGCGACGTTACAGCCACGTTGCAAAACCCCTGCTCAAGCGCCTTGACCATCGACGAGCACGTAATGCGGCTCGAAGCGCTGGGCCCGGCAGCCAGGGCCAAGCGCACAGCTCCGCCCGGCTGCACGGGCGCATTACCACTCGACCGCCGAAACAGCAGGCCTTGCGCCGCCAGCAGCTCTTCGCTGCGCTCGACCGGCGAAGGCAAGCTGCACTCGTTTTGTATCGTCGTCGCACCCCATGCTTCCAAAAACGCCCGTTGGGCAAACGAAAGCTGATCTTCTCGAACGCCTAGCAACAGGGGTGCATACTCTTTGCGAGCTGGCTCGTGGGCCAACAACGCCAGCGCTTCGGAATGCTCCACGCACCCACGCTCGTGCAGCTGGTCCAGATACCGCCCCAAAAGCTCCACCGCTGCTCGCTCTGGATCCGAAAGAGCACATGTTGCGTTGCCGCATGTGCCCCAGCGTTCTTTTTCGGCCCCTGCATCCGCTTGGCTGCGGACTGCGTCACTGCCGCTTTCTTCCCCCTTGCCCCAAGGCTCCTCGGGCGATTCCGCCCGATGTCGCCTAGAGGGCGCGTCTTCTTGGCGGTTGCGCAAATAGGCTGCCGCCTGTAGGGCGCAATCGTCCAACAGGTTCAAAACCCCAGCAGAACATGGCAACTGATTGCTTTCGCACAGCAGCTTCCACAGGGCGACTTTGCGTGCTTCGCCGCCAACCACGGCAGATCCGTCGCCGAAAAGCTCCCATAGATCGCATACCCAGCTATGCAGCGTGGTAACGGCAACGGCGAACCCGCACCCATGCCGCGCAAGCCACTTTTGCGCTTCCAGCTGCTGCGCGTAAGACGCGACAAGCAAGACGGGGCGCTTGCCCCGCGCCGCGGCGGCCCGGGCCATGCCCATCGCGGCATTGCGGCACGCCAGCCAGTTCGGATATGCAACCACGTTCAAGCTCATGCTGCCATTGTACCTGCTTGGCGGGTGAACAGCTGCCACCCCGTCCCCCTTTTGCTCGACCTGTCCCATAAATGCGACAAGAAGGCACGAAAGCTGGAAAACCACGACGAAAACGGGTGCTCAAGCGCTTCTGCCAGCTTGCTACACAAAATATCCACAAATAGAAACCCCAGGTCAGAGGCGTGATGCAACATCGGTTGGCGTATTGGTGCGGCTGAAACGACGTTCGACTCTTTAGGTAATCACGATAAAAAAGTGGCTGAAGTCGGTCGGGCTCCCCAATTGGCGGCTTGCGCAACGCCTCCTGAAAAGCGCGTTCAGCCTCAAAACAACCTGCTAACAACGCTTTGCAAACGCTTTTCCTATGCACGACAAGCTGTTATGTCCACATATTGTGGGTGCGTGTCGGGTTGACACCCCAGTCGTTGTGCGTAAATGATAGGCAGCCTAGATCCAAGCTTGCGCAACATGTGCGTTTGCGGGCAAAACAAGCCGCGGCCCCAAAGCTATTGCCATCTAAGTTTGCAATAAAGGCAGCTAACCCTTGGACAAACGACAGGTTGCAATGTGTAAACGATAGACTAAGCTATCACAAAACTGCAGGTCAGAACCATAGAACTAAGCGTATATAATACAGGCGGATAAACAATTAACCCCCAAAACCCAACAGTTACGAAAAAAAGTGGGGAAACAGCTGTTTTACGGTTTAAACTGCATGGGAAACAATCGGGGGAGTAGTTTACCCATCGCCGGGAAGCCAAGCCCTCGGTTGTAGGCAACAAAAGGGAAGCGGGAAAGAGAGACGGAATCGTTCGCCATCTAGTGCGTTTCATACATTTCGCCATGGGCGGCATGCAGCGAACGTGTAATCCATACATTGCGGTTATGCAAGCGTAGCGTCGCCCAACGTGCTTCGGCGAGATTTCGGCAGCGATATGACCGATAAGGGGAAACACATAGCTCAAGCGGCGCCGGAAGCTACATCCGACGTACCCAGCTCGAAAGAGCTTCAGACCGCGTATCTTCGCGCCAACGAACGCAGGATCTTCTTCAGCGTCCTGCGCAACATCCTCTACGGCCTGATCGTGGTCGTAGCTGCATCCATTATTCTGGTCACGATGATATTCCCCATCCTGCAGATTACCGGCTCGTCCATGAACGGCACCTTGCAGGACCAAGACGTTGTGGTGGCCGTGCGCACCAGCAACGTGGACACCGGCGACGTCATCGCTTTCTACTACAACAACAAGATTCTGGTCAAACGCGTTATAGCCACCTCGGGTCAGTGGGTGGACATCGACGAGAGCGGCAACGTATAC
>JBGUXY010000024.1:0-7573 GCA_045118335.1 Eggerthellaceae bacterium | reverse complement strand
GGTACGTTGTAGACCGTCTCGTGGATGTAGCCCGAAAGGATGTAGTGGTCGAGGTCGATCATCAGGAAGTCGTGCCCGTCGAGCGGGTCGCCCTTTTCCACCACATCGGACTCCTCGAAGGTGATGCGCTTGATTTCGTTGAAGTTCTCGTCCATGATCACGCGTTCGCCCGGCGCATAGCCCTCGAGACCGTAGTTGTCGTAGGCGCCGGTCTGGTCGTGGTAGCTGTAGTACGTCGTGCCGTCGATCACGTGCTTCTTAAAGTCCCACCAACCGGTGTTCATGCCCTCTGCGGGCTGGTCCTCGTGCTTGGACCAGACTACGTTGCCCTGCCCGTCGAGCATCGCGATGTCGCGGCTGTACACCCATGACAGGTAGAAGTTGCCGGGCAGGTCGGTGCTGCCCTCCACATGTATGTCGGGCAGACCCTCGGCGATGACGGGCTCAACACTTGCCTGCTCGGTAGGCGAGGAGCTGGCCTCCGACGGCTGAGATGCGTTCGAAGCGCATCCGCATGCGAGAACCGCCAATGCGGCAAGGGATGCGATTGCGATAGTGGCGGCGAGTCGTTTCATGCGGTGCCCTCATTTCTACAAGTAGATTCGTGACTAAAAGAGTTCCATAAGCATATACGAAGCGCCAAGCAAAACGTTTCAGTGAGTCGGCATACCTGGTCAACCGACTCATTGTGCACAATGTACATGACAAAGGGACAGGTCCATGACAAAGGGACAGGTCATTTGTCAGGATCCTGTTCCTGGGGCCGTAAAACGCCTGCGCGGGTTCCTCTCCATGAATAGCATGACAAAGGGACAGGTCATTTGTCAGGATCCTGTTCCTGGGGCCGTAAAACACCTGCGCGGGTTCCTCTCCATGAATTAATACATGTCCATACAGTAGAATATAAGCACATGACCGCATAAGCGAACTGCAAGGAGGTAGCCGAAATGGCAAGCGTCATGGCATCGCTCGTCGCCGCTGGTTTCCAATTGAAGGGCAAGAAATCCGAAACGGAGATGGAAGCGGAACTCGACCAGCTCTTGCAGCAAGGGGAGGCGCCGACCCCGCATCCGAAGGACCTGGAAACGCGGTACGAGGAAAGCCCGCATGGCGGTGGGTTCTTCTATGCGAACGAGGAGACGCAGTCGAAGTGCACCGTCTTCTACCTGCATGGCGGGGCGTACCTGCACGACTTTTCTCCCTTCCACTGGCGCTTCCTCGAGAAGCTCGTCGAAAAGACCGGCGCGGCGGTAATCGCGCCAGCGTACCGGCTCGTCCCGTTCGCGACGTGGGAAGACGCGTTCGAGCTGATTGCGCCCGTGTACAAGAGCTACGTCGAGCAGCATCCGGAAAGGAAGATCGTCCTCATGGGGGATTCCGCGGGAGGGGGCCTCGCTCTCGCGCTTGCCGAGCAGATGAAAATCGACGGCGTCCGCATGCCGGACGAGCTGGTCCTGATGTCCCCCTGGGTCGACGTCACCATGGAAAACCCGGCCATCGGGGCGTTCGTGGACATAGACCCGTGGCTCGCGATGTCGCTGGCGAAGGTGTGCGGCCGAAACTGGGTCGGAAGAACCGACCCCCACGATTACCACGTCAGCCCCATCTACGGCGACCTGAAGGGCATCCGCAACGTGACGGTGCTCACGGGCACGAAGGAACTGCTGCTCCCCGACACGCTGAAGCTCTACTCCCTGCTCGACCAGGACGGCACAAACGAGCTGATTGTTGGCGAGGGCTTGATGCACGTGTACCCGCTGATGCCAATCCCCGAGGCGCAAGCCGTCCGCGAGGTGATCTTCGAAAAGGTGATGCGCTAGACCTGACAAGGGGACAGGTCATTTGTCATAATTTGCTCCTGGGACACAGCACAGCTTTTCATGCGGCGCGCTATCATCGTTGCGTCAGTGAAAGCCGGCTCTCTTTTTTGCCAGGCACTGATTATCGGAGGGGCGCGAAGAGCCCCAATCCCGATAAACTTAACTCGCACGTGTTTGCGGCTTTCTTGAAAGTTTAAGCTATCAGAGATACAATTCGAAGGGGTCGAAACGACAGAGCGCCCGAAACTCCTGAAGTGGATGAACCAAGTCGGGAGCTCGAAAAGATCTTCCTCTAGTAGTCATGCGAAGGCTTTCGGTACGTGTACACGGCGAAAGGAGATAGGCGATGTCGAGGGAAGAGGCGAAGAGGTTTGTCAAGGATTTCGCTGGCAAGGACAGCGAAAATGCCCGTGAGCTGGAGGGCTTTATCGCAGAGCAAACCTCCAAGGGTGCCGCAGAGGCAGCCGTGGAGTTCGCGGCGGCGCGTGGTTACGAGTTCACAGCTGAGGAATTCAAGGACGCGACGGTTGACGAGCGCGAGCTCGATGATGAAGAACTCGATAGCATAAGCGGTGGCTATGAGAACTGCGACAACGAGGTCAATTCCTGCTACATCTTCTGGACAGCTTGCGACACTAATTACAAATGCTTTTCCGCTTCGGGGGCTAGCTAACGACAATTAATCGCGTCCCTTAAACGACTAACCCGACATATCTCCTCTTTTACTCTGGCGGATAGCTCAGTGCTGAGGATTTCAAATCGGATTCAACCCGATCTAGTTTTTCGTACTCGCCGTGCGCTACGATTTGCTTTGCTGCCCGGCCAGTCGTGGCGTCCCCTGTACGATTAATGATGGTTCCAGTTGACAAGGTCGTCGCGAACTGCCGTTGAAAGCCGCCGAGAGAGGAGATGGGCGACGTGCTCTACCGACTCGATGACAACTACGCTCTGAGGGGCTGGGAGGGGCTCCCGTTTGCCCTAACCGACCTGAAGCACGGGACCTCGACCTTCTTCGGCCGCGAGGAGTTCCGGTTTCTGCTGGATTGCGACGGCGTGACCGAGATTGACGTCGGCAACCTCGGCGAGAAGGAGGCCGAGCTGTTCGGCCGGCTCACGGAGAGGGGCATCGTCCGTGCGTGTGAGCAGCGCGAGCCGCTCATCCCCGAGCAGGAGTACCGTACCTACAGCAACGGCTACCTGTCAGGCGTGATGTTCTCGATCACGGGGTTTTGCAATTACCGGTGCCGGCACTGCTTCATGGACGCGCCTGAGGGCAAGATGGGCCAGCTGCCCACCGACGAGATGCTGGGGATAATCGACCAGCTCGCCGGTTGCGGCGTGATGAGGGTCGACCTGACCGGTGGCGAGGCGCTCGTGCGAGACGACTTCTGGCAGATCGTCGACCGCATCCGCGAGCGCGGCCTGGTGGTGGGCACGCTCTACACAAACGGAATGCTGCTCTCCGATTCCGTGCTCGACAGATTCGAGGAGCGCGGCATGCGCCCTGCGGTCACCATCAGCTTCGACGGCGTGGGCTGGCACGATTGGATGCGAGGTGTCGAGGGCGCCGAGAGCTGCGCTATCGACGCCTTCCGCAGGCTCGTGGGCCGCGGGTTCGCCTGCAGCGCGGAGATGATCGTCCACCGGGGCAACCTGGGCGCGATCCGCGACACCGTCAACCTCCTCGGCTCCCTCGGCGTGAACGGCATGAAGATCAACTCCGTGGAACGCCAGGGCGAGTGGGTGAGAAGCGACGCAGACGACGAGAACTACCTCACGCCGGCCGAGACCTTCCAGGCGTACGTGGACTACATCCCCGTTTACTACGCCGACGGTGCTCCCATCGACCTGTCGCTAGAGGGGGTGTTCCACAACTCCAAGGGCAAGAAGGACTACGTCTCGCCGCGCGAGGAGCTCGAGCGGTCCGGCAGTCCGGAGGTCGGCGGCCGATGGCTGTGCGGAGCCATGCGCATGAATGGCAGCATCGATCCCAAGGGGCGCATCGTGCCCTGCCTGACGCTTGCCTACACGGGTGTGGCGGGATACTACCCGCACATCCAGGAGGCGGGGCTGAAGAGCATCCTTCACGACAGCACCTACTGGACGTCCATCCGCGCGAAGGTCGGCGAGTACCTGAAGCACCAGCCTGAGTGCCGCGAGTGCGAATACCTGCATCTGTGCGGCGGCGGCTGCCGCGCGAATGCCGTGAGCACGCCCGAGGACACCGACTTCTTCGCCGTTGACACCAGGCAGTGTGTCTACTACAAGGAGGGCTGGATGGACAGGATTGTCGAGACGGTGAGGCGCAGCGAGCTGCAAACGAACAAGGTCCAGCAGGGATAGCGACCAACCTGTTGGCAGGAGATAAGAAGAAGCGTGTGCTCTGGTACCGCCAGATTGTTGCCAGCCGCGCGAAACCCGACAAGAGCAGATGGTTTGCCCAGCTGGAAGAGGTAGGGATGGCGGGGAACCGAAGATCCGCGGAGCGCATCCAGGTTGACATCAAGCGCGACCTCGTCGAGTATGGTGTCGGCTCGGATAGCGTCCACGGCGCTGGGCTGCCGACTTATAACAAGGGGACAGGTTGTTTGTCACAAATGCAGCGTGGGCGGGGGAGTGCTCCCGCAAGAAGATCTGATCCAACTCCGATGATCGAGGAGTTCCCGCTGCCATGGAGTGCGGGGTCGCCGACATCCAGGGCGATGGGCATGGCGCCCGGATCGTGGGGTGCGTGGTGATCGCGCGTGGATGAGGCGATTCTGGATGATGAGGATCGCGTGGGCTTCGCCAAGATGCAGCCCAACGTGTGCGATTCGACGAGGCGCATTTACCGTGTGGCGGGCGATGTCGTCGGCGGAGCGTAGGATGCAGGCATGAAGCTCATGGAGGATTGCCAGGCCGCTGAATTCACGAAGCCGTGAGCTAAAGCGAAGGCTGGCACGGAGCATGGATTTCGTGCCAGCCTTTTTGTATGCTCGAGCGAGAGACTGCGCTTGTCGAATGGGGTGGGCAATTGGCAGAACCGTTATCTGCCAATTGCAACGCGGTTGCAGTGCGCTCGCAGGTCGAGTCTAGCGCAAGCGCGTTACGCCAGCTCGGCAGCAACCGCCTCGGCCTCGACCTTGCCCGAGAAATAGGCGCCTTCGGTGGAGCAGTGCATCACGCGGTATGCGCCAGCCAAACGCAGGCCCTTCACCTCGTCGTGATAGACCTCCTCCATGTCGTAGAGAGCACGGAAGCTGTCGTTGCCCTGGTAGCACGCAGAATGCACGTAGTCACCCATGCCGTACTTGTGGAAGCCCAGCAATTCGGCGTCCGCCAAATCGGGGAGGATCTTGGCAGCTTCGGCGCGGACAGCAAGGAAGCGCTCCTCGTCGTTCATGCTTTCCAGCTCGTCGTTGAAAACAGGAAGCGTGAAGACGTGCATGAGGCTCGAGCCGGGGGCCGCGCAAAGATCCTGCGCGTTCTCCTCGAACATAATGGCGAGCTTGGAACCCGTGCTCGGAGAAATCATGACCATCTCCATTTCCTTCGGATCGCGGCGCACGGGCTTAGTCATGATGAAGTCATAAGCAACCGAATACTCTTCGCGGGACAGCGCGTTTCTGATGCTTTCGGGGGCGTTGGGCAGCAGGCGAAGCGCGTTGTCTGCCTCGGTGCAGCAGATGACGTAGTCGGCTTCAACGAATTCACCGTCCGCAATCTGCACGCCGAGAACCTTGCCGTCCTCGACGACGATCTTTTCAATCTTGGTGTTGAACTGCACTTTGTCCTGGACAGCCTCGTAGAGCGCCTTGTTAATGGAACCGTAATGGCCTCCCTTGATCTGGCCGGTGCCAGCCACGCGGTTGAGGATGTAGAGCGGCTGGACCATGGAAATCTTGTCCGACTCGCCCGCTTCGATGCCATTGGCCATGGGGGCAATCAGCTTGTCGAGGACCTCGTCGCCTGCGTTCTCAAGCGTCCATTCCGTAACGCTTTTGCCAGCAACCGTCCTGGCAAGCTCGTCGCGACCGTACACGCTGTCGCCCTCGCGTACTTCCAGAAGCGGGCGGACCTTGGCGAAGTTCTTCAAGAACTTGGCGCCCTGGGGGATGATCTTCTTGGGGATGTCCTTCATGCCGATCATGATTTCAAAGACGTTGCCCTGCATGTCCACGGGGTGCACCTTGTTGTTGAAATAGAAGCCGAACAGCATCTTGTCGAACTCATGGTAGAGGGGCATGAGATCGAACTCCCTCAGCAGTTCGCCGGAAAGCTCCTCTGTGGGCTCCGTCCAGATTGCTGCGCGCGTATAGTAGTACTCAGGATGCTCGGGGTCGAAATGGATGCTGCGGCACCTGCCGCCGTACGTCTCCTGGTTGTCGAAGAGCACGAAATCGACGCCTGCTTTCTTGAGCGTGTACGCAGCATGCAATCCAGCGCAACCGGCTCCGATGATGACGACCTTCTTCTCTGACATTGCGACCTCCCGTTCTCGGATCTTTGTCTGCTTCACGTTGTCGCGTCTTCGCGATGATGGAAGCGTATACTTGGAGATGTTCAGTCAGTAAAGACAGGTGGTGCGTTCGCGCGTGGTAACGAAATGGCGGGGAATCCGATGAAGCTTTCGTATCCTGTGACGTCCGAGCTTCTGACGCTCAATTTCTCAACGTTCAAAGCCCTTGAAAGCGAGCTTCGAAGCCAACACGACTTGAGTATTCTTCAATACCGAGCGATGTCGCTCATGCAGCAAAGCGGAAACATCGCGGAATCGAGCATGATTCGCAAACTCGATGCGAATGCCAGTCAACTTTCCCAGAACTTGAGCAAGCTGGCAGAACGTGATCTTGTCTCATGGGTGCCAGCGGCCAGATCTACAAGGAATTGGGAGCTTACCAGGCTGGGTAGAACGGTTCTAGACGATGCTGATTATTCCGTTATCCAAGTCTATGATCGATACTTCGCAGGGTTGAGTGAGCATATCGCACAGAACGTTCGACCCGGTCTTCGCATGACGAGCTTGTCGCAGGGGATTATTCGCGTGAAGGACGGGAACTATTTCGACGAGCAGGCGTTCTTCGAAACGATTTTAGCCATTGTACAAACGGTCATAGAATATGCAAAACCATTCGATTTGTCACCTGTCCAGTTCCGCATACTGTTTAAGCTGTTAGACGATGGGCCTGCGCTGAAAGCTCATCTTGCAAAGAAACTCATTCTGACGAGGTCGACGGTCAACTGGGCCTGCGATGCGCTTGCCGAGCGGGGCTATCTGTGCGTCGTTGCGGGAATGTCGGGCAAGGCGATTCCCGTAGCGCTCACCGACCGAGGCCGCACCGTGACAGAGCGCGCTGCAGAACGCATCGATCGGGCTTGGTGCGAAATGAGGGTATGGTCCCCCGAGGAGAAGCAGTACAACCAGCAAGTTGGCGAATACTTTGTCAAATCATTCGCTGGTTAGAATCGTGCTGGCATTCGCGCTGAGCGCGCATCCAGACTGTCCAGTTGCTACAGGGTTCCTTTGCACACGAGCTTCGCGGCCAGGTTGGCCAGCCGTTCGGCCCTGTGCAGTTCGAAACATCCGCAAAGGGGTTTAGCTTGGAGCGCTAGCGGTGGTCTATTTCCACCAGCTCTGTGCCAGACGTGTCGTAGTCGGAAAGCGCCACGCTCCTGATGGCCGGGTCGTCGTAGGTGTTGTAGTAGTAGGTGTTCGTGCGCGTGGACAGGCCGCCGGTGTAGACGGTTATCTCGTAGGCGCCGTCGAGCATCTT
>JBGUXY010000023.1:0-11522 GCA_045118335.1 Eggerthellaceae bacterium | reverse complement strand
CATGCCCGGTGGCATCGCCTCAATTCGCCGAATGAACGGCTCAACGAATTCCCCCATGCGTGCATCGGCCCACGCCTGGGGCTTGACAGACAAACGACTCATGGCTCCTTCTCCTTCCAACAGTCGTTTTTATGTGCGCATCACCCTACCATGGTGCTGCCCTTATTTGCAGTAGGTTTTGCTCTCTGGCAGGTTTTTACAGCGTATGGATATACTTCGCGTGCTTTCGTGGCAAAAGCCGTTATCGACCACCATGAAATATATCGCTTACCTCGATTACTGATGCGATGAGACTCATTATAGAAAAAACCGATTCACATCACAACACGAAACAGCTTAAGCACAGAACGCCATACGCATAGGCGCATGACGGCTCGGCCGCCCTGATCGGTTTTTCTTGAAGCTTGCAACCGCATCACACATTAGAATAGACGTCACAGACAGAAGGGCGAGCCGCATCGAAGGAGCCAACCATGAAACATAGCGCCATTCTCAACGTCGATTCACCGGAAATCGACAGGATTGGCAGCGACGATTATCCAATCGGTGAGGACAAGGCTATAGATGACAACATCTACCTCCTCGAGGAAAACAGGACGGCTCGCTTCGTGGTCGTGGGCGTATTGGCAATAGTGGCTCTGATCTCGTTCTTTCTTCTGGCGGCGCACTTCTCTTCCCCGCAGACTTACGCGGGCACCATCGAATCACTGGACGCGAAAAAGACCACGGTCATGGAGCTGATAGCCGCCTCCACGGCGGCATCTGGCGCCATCACGTTGCTGCCAGGCGATGCGGGCACGCCCATCGCAGAGAAACTCGTTGACCTAAGTTCCGACTTCCTCGTAGTGCTTGCCGCCATCTACCTGGAAAAGTACCTGCTCACGGTGCTGGGCTTCGCAGCGTTCAAGATACTGATTCCCCTGGCATGCGCACTGGGCATTGCGGCGCTGGTTTCCCCAGCCATGCGGTGGAGGAAGGTGCTTGCACAGCTGGCGGCAAAGCTGGCGCTGTTCGGCATCGCCATGTGCCTGCTCGTGCCTGCAAGCGTGCTCGTATCCAATATGATAGAAAGCACCTATCAGGATTCCATCGACGCCACGTTGGCGGCAGCGCAGCAATCGACCGAAGAGCTGGAAGCAGCAGCGCAGGAAAGTGGGGACAGCGACGAAAGCCCGAACTCGACGACAGAAGAGAACACAGGGCCTCTAGCGGCCATCATGAACACCGCAACGAACGTGGTCACCGACCTTTCGTCCAGCGCCCAGGAAGCGCTCGACAGGCTCCAGGAAACCTTGAACCACTACATCGAGGCGCTGGCGCTGATGATAGTGACGTCGTGCATCATCCCCATCTTGGTGCTGCTGTTCTTCCTGTGGCTGGCGAAAACCATACTGGGCGTGGATATCCAGATGCCCATGGGCGCCATTCGGCCCCGCTCGATCGGTCGACGTTAGCCTTTCGAAAAGCACGCATGTCGTTCTGCGCTATAAGCCATTGATCCCTGAGTTTTCGCGTCTTGGACATTAGAGGCGCACATAGCATGCTTTGCGGCAGACATCATCTTATTCAGGCAACTCGGCAATGCGCTCTTCCACGAACCAGCGAGGCTCTTCGTAGAACAAGTAGGTGATGTTAGAGCCCACACGCACGGTGTAGCGCATGCCGTCACCACCGGTTTTCAGGCTGGCGGCGCGGCGCACGTCACGCACTTCGTCTATTTCGAAGCGGCGGCCGTCGTCCCAGCGCACGGCCATCGGGTGCACGCGGCCTTCTTCGTCAAATACGGCCTCCACCGAAACATAGCGCTTCCTGCGCGCAACCGTGCCCTTCATCGCAACCACCAACTCCATGCACGCCACACAATGCAGCAGTGACGAAAAACCATGGGCTCACGCCGTCCCTCAACGGGCAGAAAAACCACCACGGCCAGAAGAAACGGTATGAAACGCGCATCCTTCACGCTCCACTACCCCCCGAAATAACCCACGGGATGGATGACGTTTTCGGCCTTGATGTCCAGCTTTGCCAACGATGGGTCGGCCAGCTCGCTCAAGCGGCGAACGCAAGTGTTGCCGAAGCGGTGGCGCAGGGCGTCAATAGCGAAATCGAGTCGTTCCGCCGCTAGACGGGCTTGCTCGTTGCCGAACAGCGTAGGCTGTTGGAACCGGGAAAATGGCTCGAGATTGCTGGCGCGCACATGCAGCCCCCGCAACGGGTGCGCAGAATCGAGTGGCTCGTTTTCCGCCAGCAAATCGAAAGCGCAACGGGCTATGTCGCCTGTAGTGCACGTTGCCAGGCGCAGCGTGCGCTGACGTGTGTAGCCCGCAAGCGTTTCGGCATCCCGAACACCGATGCCGACAGTAATCGCCCTCATGCGAACCTCGCGCAGACGTTGCGCCACCGATTCGGCCAGCAGGTAGATGAGCGCCTTCGCGTCAGCCGGGCTTTCGATGTCGTGAGGGGCGGTGAGTCCGTTGCCGATGGACTTCACCTCGCGCAGCACATCGACGGCATCGCGGTCCATGCGGCGCACCGGAGTCGTATCTTCCCCGCAGGCGAACATCTTCAGGATGCCGCCCATCTTGCCCAGGCGGCGCTGAAGCAGATAATCTCCAGCATTGGCAAGGTCTCCGATGGTGTTCACGTTGGAGCTGTGCAGCTTGGCCGCCGTAGCCGGACCCACGTAGATAAGGTTTCTGGCAGAAAGCGGCCATACCGTACTTCGGTAGTTTCCGCGCGTGATTTCAACCAGGCCATCACCTGGATCCACATCGCTTCCCAACTTGGCGAAGATCTTGTTCCACGAAAGGCCGATGGAAACCGTGATTCCCAGCTCGGCCTTCACGCGCTCCGAAATTTCTTCGGCAACCAAACGTGCATCTCCGCCGAAATGTTCAATGGACCCGGTGATATCCAGCCAGCTTTCATCTAGGCCGAACGGCTCCACGCGGTCGGTGTAGTCGTAGTAGATCTTGCGTGCCAAGCGGGAATAGCGCTGATAGGCCACGTAATCGGGCGGCACTACCACTAAATCGGGGCATTTCTGGCGAGCCTGCCACAGCGCCTCGCCCGTCTTCACGCCCGCCGCTTTCGCCAAGGGGCTTTTCGCCAGCACGATGCCATGGCGCGCCTCGACGTCGCCTCCCACGCACATGGCCGTGCCGCGCAGCTCGGGCCGCCGATGCATTTCCACCGATGCGTAGAAGCAGTTGCAGTCGGAATGCAACACCACCCGATCCATGCAGCCCCTTTCCTAAATTACGAACGTTTGTTCGTTTATGGTAGCACGGTCGAGACATGCAGTGAACCGAACAAACTATGGAGATTGCCCGTGTCCCAAAAGTGACCGCCCGCAGCCGTCGGAGGCTGCGGGCGAAAGCGATTCCATATTCGACAGAAGACGATGATGAAGATGCGCTACCTGTTGTTCGGACGCATGGCTGCGGTGACGATGGCGCACATGATGCCGCCGATGGGCCACGGAAGCCAGAAGAACTTCATCGCGAACGGCAGAGTCTCGTAGTTGCCGGCCATCGATATGCCGCCGAACAGGAGCAGCAGGCCTACGATCGTAGCAACGAGCATGATGATGGCACAGATCTTGTTCACGAGGGGATGTTCGCGCTCCCATTTCTCGTTGGCACGTTCCTCGTTGTAGTTGTCCACATCGGTGAGGCCGAACAGGATTCCCACGTACACGATGAGCGCGACGCCTACGGCCACGAGAAGGAGCAGCACGCTCGCGCTCACATCATCCGAGATGCCACCCGACTCGAAGACCGCCGCAAAGATAACGCCTGCCAAGATGAGGCCTATACCCAATACGAGCCCGCGGGAGAAAAGACTGCGATAGCGAGCTTTCTGGTCTTCGGTGTAGAAGTCTTCCACGAACGGATGCGCCTTGGTGAACGCCGCATGCTCCACGCCGGCGGGAATGATGCACGCCAAGCCCGCCACCACACCAGTCAACACGCCGATAACCGAAAGATCGTCAAAGCCCAGGGCGTCGAGCAAGACCGTAACGGTTATGCCCAAGATGATGACTCCCACGCCCAGGGAAACGAACTTTGCAAACTTGTGAACGTGTTCGTCGTAACCACACACGTCCTGCGGAGGGGCATCTGCGGGCAGGATTTCGGCAGGGTCGACCGTACGCAAAGTAACATCTCCCGAAACGAGCTCATCAAGGGAGCAGCCAAACAGCTCGGACATCTTCATGAGCTTGTCCACCTCTGGCGTGGACTGCCCGGCTTCCCACTTCGCCACCGATTGACGGGAAACGCCCAGCAGCATGGCCAACTGCTCTTGGGTCATGTTGCGCTGCTGACGCAGGTACAGCAGATTGTCTCTGAATTTCACGAGGGTTCCTTTCATACGAGCCAATGTATCACAAACACGTGTTTTCATGGCCCATATGATGCGGTTGCGCGGCTCCTTTTGCCACCAACCATGCTTGGCAAACTGTGCAACCCTGACGCACCCTGTGGTTGCAACCCCAGGTCAGCGCATGGTAACCGTTCTTTCCAGTTGCAATTCGCCTTACTTGACCGAAATACCACGAAACGAGACTCAAAAGCCTTTCGTGCTCGAGCATCTACTCCACGAACAAGGCGCTGCCAGCTTAGCGCCCTTTGTGTGTCGCATGCGCTTGCCCAAATCGGCACGCTGAATCTCGCAACCTCGCAAGCTTTGTGGTTCAATGGGGCTGCCCGAAACGACGTTTTTAAAAGGACGGACGCGCCATGTACTTCATGCCCCCAGATCGGATGATGAACTTTGGAGCTTGGCTGCTGCTCATCGGCTTCGTGCTCCTCTTGATCCTGGTAACCCTGGCAATAACCGAGAGCATCGTTCAGGCTAGGTCCAACAAGCGGTGCACGGCCATCGCCAACGGCACCTATGCTGGCACCGAAACGGTTCGAATCGGAAGAGGGCGCAACAGGGAAACCATCGTATACGAACTAGGCAAGTTTTTTGCCAATGGCCAGACGGTGACCGCAAGGCTTAGAATGGCGCGCGGTATAGGCATGAAGACATCCGTAGGCGATCCAATCGTCGTGCATTACGACCCCAACAATCCTTCATTTTGCTGGGGTCACGCCCCCGGCGAGGAAAGCAAGACCACCACATGGCGCACCATATTCAGATGGTGCACCATCGTCACGCTTGCGATGGGCGTGTTGCTGATAGCCTTGGCATTCCCTGCATTCCACCTGCCCTTGTCGGCGTTGCCCAGCGTAGTGTTCTCCTATTTGTAGCATAAGCTGCAGCAGCCTTGATCATAGCGCCCAGACGCTATTCGCAGACTCACGTAGCAAATGAGCCCGACGCACGATAACCACCTAGCGTCTGAAGAGAGCTCACGACAGCCTCCGTGATACAATTATCGCGATAGAGAAGACGTTCGAACGCAAACAGGTACGAGCATGCAGGCAAAAGCAGCAACACCCCATACCGTTCTCGTGGAATGCCCCTCGTGCAAGCAGCCAGGGTTTGTAGACGCCTGGCCACGCATCACGAGCGCTACCGACGCAAAAGCCATGGAATTGCTGATGTCCGGAAAGCTGTTCGAGTATACGTGTCCCGTGTGCGACACGAAAGTTGCCATGGTGTATGACTGCTTGCTACACGACACAGAGCACAAGGCGCTCCTGCTCTACTCCACCGACAAGCATATCCTGGATACCGGTCCGCAGATGCTCATCGACGAAAGGGACAGCCTGAAGGAAAGCGGCCTGAATATCGACGATTACCAGCTTCGTCTGGCCATGACCACGTTCGAATTCTGCGAGAAGGCGCGTATCTGGGCCGACGGCTACGATGATCGCGCTATCGAACTGATGAAGGTCGCCATCAAGCGCGGTATGCTCGTCGAGGGCATCATCGGCCCACGAGATACGCTCATCTACGAGCGGACCATCCCCGACACCCGAGGCGTTTCCTTCATCGTGGTCGGGGAAATCCCAGGAGACACGGTCGGCGTTCCGCAAGGCTACGACTATTGCAAGGCGTTTCTAGACGAAGCCGAGCTGGAGGGAAAGCTCGTGGGCGAATACCGTTTCGGGGCCGCCTGGGCAAACGAGTTCCTACCATAAGGTGGCTTTTGGCCCAGATGTTTTGAACGAGCTCGCAAAAAACCGCGCTAGAGCCGCCGCCGCCACGAAAGCAGAGACGGGTCGGTAAAATGCGATATGGCAAGCTTCTTTTCTATGCAGACAGCGCCTAGCGCACGAAATTCGTCATGCAGGACCCCTCGCGCTCGGGCAAACCGTAACACTCCCTGCCCAAGGCGATGCTTTTCATCAGAAACGCCATGTTGCGCGCAAGGGTGCGCATCTGCTGCATGCCTTCGAGGTCTTGGTCGGCTTCGCCTGGCAAGCGACCATGCACGCCGTTCCAGTACTGGCCCGATGCCACCGGCATGTCGCTGATGGCGAAGTGCTTGTTCAGCCCGTCGAACGTGGTGGTCAAGCCGCCTTCTGCGAAGACCTTTTCCATTTCAGCTAGCGCAACCGTCGTGTTCGCGCCCTTGCGCGGGCTCCCGTTTATCATGAGAACTTTCTTTCCATTCTCCTTTTCTCGAAATATGGGTATGATTATCACGCAAAGAACAGTGCGGGAGCACAGCCCCAGCAACCGAACAGACAAGACCAGAGGAGATTTCGATGAAGCTTGCCATTCCCAGCGAAACCGATGCAGGATTGGAGTCTATCCGCAGCGAGCATTTCGGCCATACCCCATATTTCACGATTGTGGAATACGACGACGACATGAACATCGTGAGCGCCGAGTCCGTGAAAAACATCGATCACGACCAGTATGGCTGCGGTGGTGTAATCCAGTATGCGCTGAGCCTGGGAATTGACGGCATTTTGACTGTGGGCATGGGACGCCCTCCCCTGATGAGCTTCACGAACAATGGCGTGGTCGTATATTCCGAAACCCAAACCCCGATGGTCGGCGACGCGGCGAAGCTGTTTGCCGAAGGCAAGGTTGATCGAATGTCCCCCGAAGCCGCCTGCAATCACCACGGCCACTAGCAAGCCCTCGCGCTCAATTGACATTTGCCATAACAAGGGACGACCTCCTCTCGAGTACATCATGTCTTCCGGAAAGAGCGGCCACACCGGATTTGTGATGGCAACCTACCTGATGGGAATTCTCATTGGTGGGCTCTATCTGGGTGTCGTATCACCAGCGCGCACGGTGATTCAGGCCGATTTCGGCATTGACTCTACGCTGGGCATCTGGATGATCAACATCTATTCGCTGTTCTATGCGTCTCTTATTCCCATCATCGGGAAGCTGGCCGACAAGCGTGGGCGAAAGCGCGTGTTCATCGTGTGCATGGGCGTGTTCTGCGCGGGCTCGATCCTGTGCGGGTTTTCGCAGCACCTTGGCGGATTCGGAGCGCTGCTAGCAGGTCGCGTGATGCAGGCCATAGGTGCAGGCGGCGTGATACCCGTAGCAAACTCCCAGATAGCAACCACGTTTCCATCGGAAAAACGCGGCACTGCCCTAGGGATAGCCGCAGCTGTTATGGGTGTTGCCAACGTATTGGGGGCAGCTGCGGGCAGTGCGGTGGTCGGTGTGTTCGGCACGCAGAACTGGCCCGTGATGTTTTATCTATGCGTGCCGTTTTGCGTCGCGGTCATGGCAATGGCCACGGCGATTGTTCCCGACACGCAACCTGAATCCAATGACGGTAAGGCTGATGTGGCAGGTTCGGCGCTGTTCATGCTGTTCGTGCTGCTGTTGCTGCTGGGCATAAAGGGCATCGACTGGCTTGACTTGACAGGTTCGCTCCTGTGTCCCGCTGTGCTGGGGGCGCTCGCAGGCGCAGTGGTGGTAGCGCTGGCGTTTCGCCTGGTGGAGCGGCGTGCGGAAGACCCGGTGTTCCACCTGGAGTACTTCCACAGCACACCGATCGTCATCACCATGGTGGTGTCGTTTTTCATTGGATGCTTCGTGATTTCGCTCGTGCTCGTGCCCGAGTTGGCGGAATTCGCCACAGGCGCCCCACTAGGTTTGGGCGGTTATTACATCTTGGCCATCGGTGCGGCATCTATCGTGGTCACGCCTCTAGGTGGGCGCCTTATCGACCGTATTGGACCCAAATCCGTACTTATCATCGGTTTTGCCGTTTCCATCTTGGGGCTGCTGTATCTTGCGCTGGTAGCGGCCATAGCGCCCACCCCATTTACGCTTGTGCTGGGCCTGTTCATCGTTGGCGCCGGCATGGGCTTTGCCATGGGCGCCCCCACTAACTACATGATCTTGGAAAACACCGATCCGCGCGACAGCACCTCGGCAATCGCCACCATCACGCTCGTCCGCCAGATCGGCACCACGGTGGCGCCGGCAATTCTTACGGGCATGATAGCCACCGCCCCCGGCATGGCGGGCTACCAACACATGCTGCTGTGCGTGGCGGTTTTCAATACCTGCGCCCTGCTGGCAATCCTGCCCTATAGGCAAAAGAGCCGCCATGGGAAACCCCAGCCATAAGGCTGGCCTGCTCCTTCTTGCAACTTATTCGAAGACCAAGATATTGTCGAATCCTGTCATGCTGAACACATCCATGACCGTAGGCTGAACGCCCCTGAACACGAGCGAGCCACGTTTCGCCGCGCGCTTCTGCATGGCAACGATCACGCGAAGGCCAGCAGACGAGATAAAATCGCACCCCTCTAGATCAACGGCGATATTGACCTTGCCCTTGTCGTGGAGCTCCTCCGCAATCTTGTCAAGCTTGGGGGCGGAATTGACGTCCAGGCGTCCCTCGACAACGATGACATTAAGCGTTCCTTCTTCAAGCAGCCTGGCTTCCACCGTTCTTCCTTCCGCTCTTCCGAATCTGGGTACCGTAGCGTCTTTTGTACCAATTGGCAACGCCATGCCGCCCGAGCGTTTCTTCGTTGCTCTTGCGCAGGAACGCCACCAGATTGTACGCAACACATTTTAATCCTAGGATATCTAAATTGGGTTGTAGCGAAATTTCACTGCGACCCCATTTTCGCGTTGACGCGCGTTGCCTCGGCTTCTTCCGTTCCCTGGTTCAGCAAGGCGATACCCGCTATCACCAGCACAAGGCCAACACCCATCACGGCGGTGAACGCATCATGGAACAAGAAGACGCCCACCAGCGTGGTGAGCAACGTGCCAACTCCTCCCCAAATACCGTAGGCAAGGCCGAGCGACATTTCTTTTAGAACCATTGTGAACAGGGTAAACGATATTGTGTAGAGCACCGCTACCGCTATGGAGGGCGCAAGCACGCTAAAGCCCTCGGAAAGCCTTAAGCAGGTGGTGCCACCCACCTCGCAGACAATTGCAGCTGCCAACATCGCGTAGGGCCCGGCCTTCATCATGCCACCCCCATCCGCAACGCCACCACTCCCAATATGATGAGCATGATGCCAACCGATTTCTTCATGTTGAACAGCTCGTGCCACACGACACGGCCCACGATGGCGGTAAGAACCACCGAGGCGCTTGTCCAGATGGCGTATGCCACGCCCAGGGGAATCGCCTGCAGGGCATGCGAGAGCGCGTAGAACGACACCACATAGCCGACGACGATGCCAGGTATGGGCAGCTTCTTGCTGAAACCTTCTGAAAGCTTCATGCAGGTGTCGGCGAAGACCTCGAACACCACCGAAACCGCCAGCATGGCGAAAGGGCTCATTTCGCTTTCCCAACCTTTCGAAATCAGACCGTCTTGTCCAATAGCATAGTCGCATACGCCAGCATCTCGCAAATCGGCAACAGAATGGCTCCAAGAAGGACGAGGAGTGTACCATTCGGTTCACGAGAAACCCCATCAAGGTCTTCCCCCTAGAAAGGCTTGAACATGCCGAACGACGATAATATGCCCGCCCTGCCCGAACCAGAAGACGCCGATGCCATCGCGTCAACCGCCCGGGCAGCCACAGCGCAGATGCGCACCCCCAAGACGGGAACCTACGTGGTGCTGGGATGCGTGGTGGCGCTTCTGGCTCTTTCGCTTTTAGGCAGCCTGATGAACGTGGGCGACCATTTGACGGCGGCCCACCCCGCACTGGGCTGGCTTTTCTACGGACTCATTGCGGCACTGGTGGTTGTGGGCATCATTGTTCCCTTGGTGAAGGTGGCCAAACGACCTATTTTCTCTCTTTACCAGCTGCGTGACGAGCAAGGCCACGCCAAGAGGCGGCGCTGCCAGATGCTCGTTGACAACCTGATAGCCAACACCCCGCTCAGCGACGAAGAAGTCGTCGAGCTGCAAGGATACCTGCAAGCAGGCGATCGGGCCGACGACCTGCTCATCGCGTTTTTCGAAGAGCGCTGCACGCCGCGCATCGACGACGAGACGAAACACGCAGCCACCACGGCGTTCCTGGTTTCTGCCGTGTCGCACTCCCCGCTTATCAGCACCGTTACCATGCTTTCCATCTGCCTGGACCTGGTGCGCAGCATCGTTGAAGCCTGCGGGTTTCGCCCCACGAACCTGGCCCTCGCCCGCCTGTATACGCGCGTGATCATCAGCGCGCTCATCATCGGCGGCATCGAAGATGCAGACTTGAGCGATTTGCTGGGTCAGATCATGGGCGGTGGTGCCGGAGCGCGAGCAGGCGGCTTTTTCCTCGGCGCCACCGCCGAGGGCCTGGTGAGCGCCTTCTTGGTGTTTCGCGTGGGCGTGATCACGAAGAAGTGGCTTACGGCTGTCGATGGCCCCGCACGCATGAGCTCCATCCGCCGCACCAGTTACCGCGAAGCCCTGGCGATGATGCGGACAAGCGGGTTTATGGCCTACGTGGCAGAAACCGTCAAAGCCACGAGTGCGTCGGTGGCTGCGGGCATGGCGGTAGGCGTGGCCAACGCCGCGCATTCCGCCGCCGAACAAGCTCGAGAATCGGCGTATTCCGCAATGACCCAAGCTCGAGATGCGGCCCATCTCACCGTCGAACAGGCACGTGACGCCGCCCGCGCTTCCATGGAACAAGCGCGCGACCGAGGCTATTCGACCGTAAGGCAAGCCCGCAATTCCGCCCGCTCGAGAGTAGAACACGCAAAAAGCGCCTTCGCTTCCACCTGGGGTTCGCAAGACGACGATTAGACGTGGATCGGCATGCGAGCCTGCGCAAGGCATCGACGCTGCACCTTCGCATCGTCTTTGCATGATCGAGCGCATTCACCATACGCTGAGCTGGAGCAACAGGCCCATTTGCGTCAATGCTATCTGCAATCCATTGCCATACGGTTCCGCTTGCCTAAAATTTCACCCGTTATCGGGAATCCGATAGATAGGACTCTCACCACGATGTAGTTTACTAATCGTGGTAATCATAACTCGTCCAAAGGAGGACAGCATGCTTAAGGGTTGGCAATTCAACGGAACCGATCAGCCTCTCGTTTTCGTCGAGAAGGAAATGCCCGAACTGAAGTCTGGCTACTGCCTGATCAAGGTGCTGGCTTGCGGCCTGTGCCACAGCGACACGTCCGCCCTGCATGATCCGGGCTGGCTGCAGCTTATCAGCACG
>JBGUXY010000022.1:0-21025 GCA_045118335.1 Eggerthellaceae bacterium | reverse complement strand
TGGCCGAGGCCGCAGAGCGCATCGTGTCGCTTCTATCGGAAGGCAGGAACGACCTGCTCAAGTACGAAGGAGCCGCTGCGCGCATAGGCGAGATCACGAGCTCGAGAAACTTGTACGGGGTCACGTCCGTACTGATTCAGACGACGCTCTTCTCGGATTACGGCATCACGATGAGCGGGATCGCCAACACCCTGCAAAGCAGCAAGCAGACCGCGTACAGGCATCTCAAAGCTTTAGAAGGAAAGGGCCTTGTCGTGAAGAAGCGGATGGGAAAGGAAGTTTTCCACACGATCGACCTGGGTCGGCTCTTGGAGCTGGCGGCTGTTTCGTAGCCGGGTTATTCGACGTCGATGTCATCGGCGCCATGGTCGCGGGCTAAGCCTCGGTCCCCGCCGGCTATGCGCTCGGCTAACCCAATTCTTTCCTTGACTCGAAGGGTAATACGTTCGATACTGGTGTACAACGTAATACAAAGGGGGAACCATGAATGAGGCGATGGTTACAGCACGTATGTCGTGCGGGAAGAAGGAGGAGGGCACTTCCGTCTTGAGGGAATTGGGAACCACGCCCTCGAAAGCCATCAACGATCTGTTCGACTATGTTGTCCGACATCGGTCGTTGCCTTTCGAGGACGGTCAAGCGCCTGCTTCGAGCATCTCGCGCGAAGAGGTGCACGCGGCGCTCAACTGGCTCGATGGGATTTCCTTACCCGAAGGCAATCGATTTGCGGGCATGAGCGATGGCGATATAAAGGCAGAACGCCTGGTCGCCAGAGGCATGCTGGAGGCGCTCCATGATTAGCCGGCTCCTCGTCGATTCGAACATCATCATCGATGCTCTAGTACGCCGCGCACCATTCGACGAAAGCGCTCGGCTTCTTATCGCCTTGGGTATGTTGGGGGAGTTCGAGCTGTGGGTTAGCATCTCCCAGCTCACCGATATTTTCTACGTGCTTTCCGAGGGGGGAAAGCGTTCTTGGGCAGAGCAAGCCAAACATCGAATGCGCGAACTCCGCCGTGCGGTGCGGGTTTGCAGCCTGGGCGAACGGGAGGCGGATGCCGCCTTGGCAAGCACCTGGGCGGATTTCGAAGACTCTTGCGTGCATCAGGCTGCGGTGAAGATGCAGGTGGATGCCATCATCACGCGCAACAAAAAGGATTTCGTGCTCTCATCCATCCGCGTCCTCGACTGCGAAGAGCTTTTCGCCCTCATCGAGGCGCAAGATCACGTCAGCTATGCCGAACTAGCTCTCTAGCGATGCAATACGTGGCGCATGAGGTGGTCAAGAAAAAGACCATCGCATCTGCTCGATTGTCAGTTCGCCAGAACATGAGCTGCAGTTTTCCGGCTTTGGTGGCTTGTGCGGCCAGAAAACGCGGCTCGGCTGTATTTTCTTCGGTGCCTGATGCTTTGGCCGGGCCCGATGGGAAAGCCCAGCCTACCCCAGCTTCGCGATGGCGGCGTCGGCGATATCGCGTACGGCCTGTTCTCCCACGTGCTTGTAAAAGTAGCAGCAACGCGCTTCGGGTACGAGGTAATCGCCGTCGTCGGTCATGCCCTGCGCCATGCAGCCTCCGCAGCATGCTGGCAGGTGTTCGCAGGATGCGCATTCGGGATTCTTGGCCAACAGGTCCGCCACCTTCGTGTCCACGACGTCACGGTAAGCGCTTGCGAGCGAGATCTCGCTCAAAGGCTGCTCGAGCAGGCTGGGCATGGATTCCTTCTGCACCGAATCCGAGAAGGCCATGCAGGCATAGGCGCGTCCATCGGGGCCGATGTGCATCATGTAACGGGCCGCCTCGCAATAAGGTATCTTCGTCCAGTCGGTATCGGCGCTACAGTGGTGTGCGTATCCGATGCTGTAGTTTGTATCGTCCTTCCTGCAGTGGAAATAGCCGTCGAGCTCGATGCCGATGCGCATGCCGTCGGCGAACCAGTTGGGTATGAGATCCCGGTAAGTCTCCCACAGCTCGCCATCGGTGAGTGCGAATTCGTCGGAATAATCCCGCCATTCTCCCATCACGGCTGGCGAGTTCACTTTCAAGTTGTCCACACCCAGATCCGCAAGGTAGTTCGCCGTATCGCGCAGGCTATCGCGGTTTTCCCGGTGGATGCACATCGCGGCGTTCGCCCTGTAGCCGCGTTTTCTCAGCAAGCGGAAAGCCGCATCGGCCTGCGCTTCCGCACCGGGTACCCCACGCAACCAGTCGTGATGTCCCAGTCCATCGAAGCTCAGCTGGAATGCGGGATGCTGGCCGTGGCGCTCGAACATGTCGAGCGTTTCGTCACGCAGAAGCGATGCATTGGTGTACACGACGCCGATGGCCACGTCGGCCGCGCTTAGCGCCTCCACGATCCTTTCGAAATCCTGGCGCAGCAAAGGCTCGCCTCCGGTGATGTCCGCACGTCGTATGCCGGCCCGGGCGATCTCGTCCGCGATATGCAAGATGTCCTCGGTTGGCAGCTGCGGCAAATGGGCGTCAGGCGCCGAGACTAAGCAGTGGCGGCAGTTGAAGTTGCACTTGCCCGTAATGGACCAATGCACCCACGAGATGTAACGCGCTGGGAATACGCGGTAACGCTGCCAGCGGGCGAGTGGCGGCAGGGGATCGGGGGATTCTTCCACGATGTCGAGCTCGATCAGCTTGCGGATGTGCTGCCATCCGTCCTCGCTCAGCGAAGTCTGGTTCACGTCCTCCTCGCCGTTGCAGAAGAGGAGGTCCGTGAACGGTTCCTTCTTGAAGAAATAAGGCTTGCTAAATCTCTTGTCACCGCGTTCCGCCCGTATCGCGAAGGGCAGCTCGCTCCAGCCCCGAAAAGCCCAGGGTTCTTTCAAGCGGAAGTACATCGTGCGGTCCCTTTCTGTGCAGCGTGCCCGTCTCGAAAGGCTACGATGTGCCAGCGGATCGCAATCGTAGCCTCATACAACTAGTATTCGTCAGAGACGCATGCGTAATTCCTGCTGCAGTGCAGGTTTCCGTTGCAGATGTCGGCTGACACCGCAGTGCACTCATAACTATAGTCGCACGGGACGTCCCCCACGATTGAACCGCCGGCTACGGTGTCCAGCTCGCTTTCGGAAAGCTTCTGCGCTTTCGCTTGGGCGCGTTCTATCTCCGGCAGGCTGATGCTGTAGCCAATCTCTGCAGCGGCCTGGGCGAATGTCTCTGCCCTGGTTGCATCCCCATCCGATTCGCGGATGCGCTTGTACGCATCCGCGAACTTCCCGCGCAGCTCCTCATCGCCCGCGATTTCAGCATCGAATTGCTTCAACTCCACGGATTTCACCATGGTGCACCGTCCTTTCTCGGTTCATGGCGGTTTTTCGAGATACGCCTGCTCCGCGCATCCCGCTTTTCTAAACCAATAATACGGACGAACTGAGCTTTCGTTTCGGAAAGGCCGAAAAAGGCGGCAAATCGGTTTCGATTAGTGCGCCGATCATGGAGATGACACGCCCGCCCCTTGACGCGTCGCCCATTTGCGTTCGTGGATGAGTCGGCGTACCTGGTCACCCGACTCAATGGGTCAGCTGCTCCGGGCAGATGACTCATCGCGGGCAGCCGACTAGCCGACTCATTGAACGAGACACACATCCAGATAATGAGGCAGCGAGAATTGTTTGAAGAGCTTGGTGAAGGTCAGTAGCCGATGCGTCGGTTCATCGTACGCTTTCGGTACCTGGACTCGCGCTTGCGATAGCTTTACTCGGCCCACGCCAACCCCCTACGCGTAGCGCTTCCGCCATACATCCATGGCGGTTTCCCAAATTTCGAAATAACGTTCTTGCAAAAGGTGACTGTTTAGCATAGTGTAGTGAACCGTTGTAAGTCAGACCTTAAGGGAAGAAGCGTATTGCAGCATGTCGTTTGACGCTGGACACACTATCGCACAGCCGCGCGCCGCTTGGACGTGGGCTCCTGCACTGTCCGCTGAAATCGATAGCTCCCTTCTTCTGGGCCTGCTCCTTATCTAGGCGCACCTGCTGCGCTTCGCAGGTCTGCGCCTTATAAATCCCAAGCCGTTTTCTGTTTCCGCGTGGCTGGCTGCCGTTCATCATCGTGGATCATTTTGTGAAATTGCGTTTGCGCCGATCGGCTTTTGCACTACCAGTTTGCGTTCAGTAGGTTTTCACTGCGCTGGCCAAGTTGCCCGATGCTGCGCAAGACGGTGCAAGCGCCCGCACCATACAGGACAAGGAAGGTTTCAAACCATGAGGGAAGTACGCGTCAGCGATGTAACTATGCGCAGGGCGGCGTCCAAGAAGGGCATCTCGCTCTCGTTCAAGGAGAAGCTGGAAATGGCCAAGCTGCTCGACCAGCTGGGGGTTTCGGCCATTGAGGTCGAGGGCATCGAGCATGCGAAGGCCGATGCCCTGCGCATCAAGTCCATCGCCTCGCTCGTGAAAAACAGCGTGCTCACCGTTCCCGTGCAGATGGATGCCGAAAACATTCAGCAAGCGTGGGCTGCCTGCAAAGATGCCAAGCATCCGCGCCTGCAGGTGAAAGCCGCCGTGAGCCCGGCTCAGATGGAGTATATCCACCGCCGCAAGGCAGATGGCATGCTCGAGGACATCGTGGCTGCCATTGCCGCATGCCGCGAATGCACCGACGACGTGGAGTTCATCGCCGACGATGCCACCCGCACCGATCTTGCCTACCTGGCAGACGTGCTCACCCGCGCCATCGATGCAGGCGCCACCACCATCACGGTTTGCGATGCGGCCGGCGTCATGCTGCCTGAAGAGTTCACCCAGTTCATCGGTTCGCTCTACGAGGCCGTTCCCGCGCTGCACGATGTGGTGCTGGGCATTTCGTGCTCCAACGAGCTGTTCATGGCCGACGCCTGCGCCGTTGCCGGCATCATGGCCGGCGTGCAGGAAGTGAAGGCTTCCGTGTACCCCATGGGCGTGGTGTCGCTGGCGCAAGTGGCTACCATCCTGGCCAACAAGGCAGATGTGTGCCAGGTGCACAGCACGGTGCGAACCACCCAGCTCAAGCGTGCCAGCACCCAGATCGCGCGCATCTGCGAGCAGGCGCAGGCTAAGACTTCGCCGCTGGGCGGTGGCTTGTCCGACGCCGACGAGAGCATCGTGCTCACGGTCAACGATGACGCCGATGCGGTAGCTCTTTGCGCCGCCAAGCTGGGCTACGACCTTTCCGATGAAGACGTGCAGCTCGTCTACGAGGCTTTCATGCGCATCGCTTCCAGGAAGGAAAGCGTGGGCAGCCGCGAGCTCGACGCCATCGTGGCCAGTGCGGCGCTGCAAGTGCCGCCCACCTACACCGTCGATCGCTACGTGATCAATTCCGGCAACGTGATTCGTGCCACCGCAAACATTTGCCTGAAGAAAGACGGCGAAGTGCTCGAGGCCGTGTGCGCGGGCGATGGCCCCATCGACTCGTCTTTCTTGGCAATCGAGAAGATTGTGGGTAAGCGTTTCGAGCTCGACGATTTCCAGATCCAGTCGGTCACCGAAGGTCAGGAGGCCATGGGCGAGGCCGTGGTGAAGCTAGTCAGCGAAGGCAAGGTGTATTCCGGACGCGGCATTTCCACCGACATCGTGGGGTCGAGCATCCGCGCCTACGTGAACGCGCTGAACAAGATCGTCTACGAAGAGCAGAACTAGGGGGCTTGATCGATGAAACTGTCTTTTTCTACCCGCGGTTGGCGCAGCCTGACCTGGGACGAGATGGTCGATATCGGCGCCGACCTGGGGTTTGCCGGTATCGAGACCTATGACATCCTGAAGCAGGAATCGCTCTTCGAAAAGGGCGGGCCGCTGCATCAGTACAGCATTCGCGCCACCACGCGTGCGCTGCGCGAACGCCATCTGGTCATTCCAGCCTTCGACACCTCCATCGACATCTCGCTTGAGCAGGACCAGGTGCCCGATGTGAAGACGCTCGTGGATATCGCCAGCCAGATGGGCGTGCCCTACATTTCCGTGAAGGCGCAGCATGGCACCGAAGATGCGGTTCGCGTGGCAATGAACGCCATCCTGCCCTATGCCGAGGAACACGACGTGGTGATGCTGATCGAGACGAGCGGCATCTACGCCGACACCTCGCGCCTGACTGCGCTGCTCGATGAATATGCGAGCGATTACCTGTCGGCCCTGTGGGACGTGCACCACCCCTATCGCGATTTCGGCGAGACGCCGGCAACCACGATTCACAACCTGGGTGCCTACGTCAAGCACGTGCACATGCGCGATTCCGACGACGATGGCACGTACAACCTGGTGGGAGAGGGAACCTTCCCCATCGAAGACGTCATCCGCGCGCTTTCCTCCATCGACTACGACGGCTTCGTGTCGCTGGAGTGGAAGCCCGAATGGATGAAAGACCTTACCGATCCCACCATCATCTTCCCGCATTTCGTGAACTACATGGACCGTTTCGAGGACACGCGTGGTAGGCGCAAGCCGCTGTATCTGAACCATGACGGCACGGGCCAGTACGTGTGGAAGAAATACGACCTGATCGACTACACCTTCCCGCAGGTGCTCGACCGCATGGTGGAAGAAATCCCCGATCAGCTGGCATTCAAGTACACCACGCTGGATTACACGCGTACCTACGAGGAATTCCGCGACGATGTGGACACGTTCGCCCGCGCGCTCGTGTCGATGGGCGTGAAGGCTGGTAGCAAGGTTGCCATCTGGGCAACGAACGTGCCAGCGTGGTACATCACGTTCTGGGCCACCACCAAGATCGGCGCCGTGCTGGTGACCGTGAACACCGCCTACAAGATTCACGAGGCGGAATACCTGCTGCGTCAAAGCGACACGCACACCCTGGTGATGATCGACCGTGCGCTGGATGCCGACTACGTGGGCATCATCAACGAGCTGTGTCCCGAAATCGCCCAAAGCGAGCCGGGCAAGCCGCTGCACTGCAAGAAGCTGCCCTTCCTGCGCAACGTCATCACCGTGGGCTTCAAGATGCCCGGTTGCCTCACGTTCGACGAGGCCTTCGAGCGTGCCGAGGCGGTGCCGCTCGAGCGCATCCAGCGCATGGCCGATGCCGTGCGCCCCGACGACGTGTGCAACATGCAGTACACGAGTGGCACCACGGGCTTCCCGAAGGGTGTCATGCTCACGCATCGCAACGTGGTCAACGACGGCAAGTGCATCGGCGACCGCATGGGGCTATCCACCGCCGACCGCATGATGATCCAGGTGCCCATGTTCCACTGCTTCGGCATGACGCTTTCGATGACGTCATCGATGACGCATGGCACCACGATGTGTCCGATGCCCTATTTCAGCGCGAAGGCTTCACTGTCGTGCATCACCGAAGAGCGCATCACCTGTTTCAACGGCGTGCCGACGATGTTCATCGCCATGTTCAACCATCCCGACTACCGCAAGACCGACTTTTCGCACATGCGCACGGGCATCATGGCCGGCGCCGGCTGCCCGCCCGATCTGATGCGCAAAGCAGCGGAGCCCGACGAGATGAACATGGGTGGCATCGTGAGCGTGTACGGTCAGACCGAATCGGCCCCCGGCTCGGTGATGACGGCGTGGACCGACCCCATCGACTGGCGCGTGGAGACCGTGGGATACGAGTACCCGCACGTGCAGTGCAAGATCATCAACCCTGGTACGGGCGAGGAAATGCCCGACGGTGTGGCGGGCGAGTTCTGCAGCCGCGGATACAACATCATGAAGGGCTACTACAAGATGCCCGAGGCCACGCGCAACACCATCGATGCCGATGGCTGGCTGCATTCCGGTGACCTGGTCATGCGCGACGAGAACGGCAATTTCCGGGTGACCGGGCGCATCAAGGACATGATCATCCGCGGTGGCGAGAACATCTATCCCAAGGAGATCGAGGACTTCATGATCACGCACCCGAAGGTGAGCGATTGCCAGGTTATCGGCGTGCCCGACAAGAAGTACGGCGAAGAGGCCATGGCGTGCATCATCCTCATGGAAGGCGAGGAGTCTAGCGACGAAGAGATGCGCGAGTTCGCACGCCAGCGCATCGCGCGCCACAAGGTGCCGCGCTACATCAAGTTAGTGGATACTTTCCCCAAGAACGCCGCCGGCAAGGTGCTCAAGTACAAGATGCGCGAAGAAGCCGCCCGCGAACTGGGCTTCTCCGAGGAAGACGTAGCCAAGCTCGGCAATTAAACGTGCCGACGTGGCGGGTGCCTCGTCCCGGCTGCGAGCTGGTGGGTCATGCTTCTTCGTCCCGGCTGCGAGTTGGTGGGGCGTGCGTCTCTGTCTTCGTCCCAGCTGCAACTTGATGGGGGGTGGTTATCCCGCCCCGGTTGCGATTCGGCGGGCAATTCCCAGGTCTTGTCACGGCAAGGCAAGAATCAAACAATATCGCAATGGGGCGGCTTTCGGGCTGCTCCATTGCGTTGGCAAGTGGGTGAATTCGGAATTAGTGTCCTAACTTCTTGATGGAATTCACGCGATCTGGGCTTTTACAAAAAGCAACCGGCAGCTTTGCCGAAGTTAGGACACTAATGGGCTATGAGAGGCAGTGCTAGGCTGAATCGTGTTCGGTAAAGTGCGAGGAGGTTTCCGCAATCGGATGTTCCAAAAAGCCATCGGAAAGAAGGGCCGATGGGTTGCTCGTGGAGACGAATCGCATATGACAATGAATTGCCACGTGGGAAGCCAATGCAATTACCAGAATGCACGCCTGGTTGACGCGCCTCGCCTGGGATGCATGCTCGGTTGACGCATTGCGCCAATTGAAGGACAATGCGTTGCCGGCGTATCGCAAAACCACACTACGTATCTCAAGGAAACCACTGTGAAAGGAAACATGAAGGCAAAAGGGCCAGTATTGTTGCTTATCACGGCAATGCTGTGGGGCCTGGCTTTCGTAGCTCAGACCACGGCATCGGATGCCGTGCAGCCATTCACGTTCAACTTCTCCCGCAACTTCGTGGGAGCGCTGTTTCTGTGCGGCATCATCGGCTGGCGCAAGCAGACAGGCCAGGACAAGCCACCAACGCATGACGGGGAAGGTGGCTATTCTAGGCGCACGCTCGTGGTTGGCGGGATTGCCTGTGGGGTATTGCTCTGCGCGTTTTCTTTTCTGCAGCAGGCGGGTATCACATCTTATCCTCCCGAAGCTGCAGCTTCGGGCCGTTCGGGATTCGTGACGGCAACGTATATGGTGATGGTGGCCGTCATGGGGGTTTTCGTGGGAAAACGACCGCACCCGCTCGTTTTCCTTTCGGTGCTGGTGGCGCTTTTCGGAATGTACCTGCTGTGCGTGCACGACGGGTTGGGAAGCGTGTACATAGGCGACTGGCTTACACTGGCTTGCGCGTTTGGATGCGCGCTGCATATCATCGTCATCGATCGCTATACGCAAGTCGATGGTGTGCGCCTATCGCGCGTGCAGCTTATTTCGGCAGGGGCGATTTCGTTGGTGGGCGCCATGGTTTTCGAGCAACCCACCATGGCGATGATCTTGGCTGCTGCTATTCCCATTCTTTATGCGGGCATCTGCTCGGATGGCATTGCCTATACGCTGCAGATCGTCGCGCAGCAAAGCACCGACCCCACGGTGGCTTCCATCATCATGAGCTTGGAAGCGGTGTTTGCGGCACTGGGCGGTTGGATCATACTTTCAGAAAGCCTGGCCGGCGTGGAAGTGCTTGGTTGCGCTCTGGTGTTCGTTGCGGTGCTGATGGCGCAATTGCCCCAATTTCTCTCTCGCGATTAGTCGCGCGGCAACACGTAAACATGCGTGCGATCGAGAAAAGACGTGCATGGTCTTCTGGCCATTTTCTGTGACTCGGGCTCTTGCGTGGTTCTCGAAGCCGCCTTGGCAAAACGTGTACAGTTGCGGTATTAGTGTCCTAAGTTCAGAGCGGGTTTTCCGCGACCTGGGCTTTTGCAACAAGTAAACAGCACTTTTGGTGAAGTTAGGACACTAATTCCATCTATCGTGCCCACGCATGGGGTGAAGCCCCATCTATCGTGCTCCCGCATGGGGTGAAGCGGGTGTCAGACAAGACATGAGCGATGAATGGGCACCGATTCGCTTTGCTGTTTCCGCTGCCACTTCCAGTCATCCTTTTGGGTATTTCCTTCCTTGGGGCAGGAACTCAAGCCAGACATTCCTCGCCGAAGGCGTAGAGGGTCTCGTTGGCCTGCTGGAGTGTATGGTCGTGCTCCAAGCAGTAGATGATGATGGCGTCGCGCCGATATCGGGGATAGAGGGTGCTTGCTCCCGCGGCCTGCAGCGCGCGGTTCGCATGACGCACATCGAATCCCATTGCGAAGGCGAGCTTCAACACGTTATCGCGGCTCATGCCTCGTTTTCCCTTGAACACATACCAGCCGAATGTTTGCTCGATCTGCGCTTCCTTCAACACTCTTGACCTGCGCAAACCGCGCTTTTGAAGCTCTTCGTGCAGATACTCGGCAAGCGATGGCGCCTGTATCGTGTGGCTGTCGAGATAATCCTCCAATTTTTGGGTGGACATGAGCTCGCCCATGAGGTCATCGGTTTTCGAATCGTACGGATTGCACATCGCGTTCTCCCCTCGTTGAGATTCCTCGTTGGGGGAGAGGTGCGGTTGCCCATTATCTTGTTCATGGGCCTGCATGTCGTCGAATACGGTGATGGCGTCTCCTAGGACCTGTCGCGCTCACTCCCCATAAAGGGGCGTGAAAAACCCGCCAGGAAGTTAGGACGCTAATTTCAGGTTCGCTCCACGCGAATGCATGGGATACGGGGCAGTGAGCTGGGGGGGCATCATGGCGCGGGCAGGGAAGGCACTGGGGCTGAAACGGCGCTGGGAGCCTTCGTTCCAAAAAGCGAATGAAGGCTCCCATTGGTGGGTAGCTGCCAAAGAACAAGTGCGACCTCAAGCAACGGAAAGCAGCTTCTGTGAGCAGCGAGAGGTAACCTCGATGTAATACGCGTAATCGGCGGTTGACATGCTGTCCGTGTCGAGCGCCTCGATCTGGCTGGCAAAATCCGCATATCGCTGCATCATGTCGCCGTAGTCTGCCAACATGCTGTACACATCGTCTGAGTTCTCGTATGTCTGCATGAATTCCACGTACTCGTCAACGAAGGCCTCGTAGCTGTCGAGCGTTGCCTTCAGGTCGGGCGAAACCTCGCTGTCGTAATCAAACGGTTCGCTGGATTCGGCAGCGTCTTCTGCGGAATCGGTTTCGGACTCATCCGATTCATCGGCTTCGCCTTCGCCTTCTTGCGAAGCTGCATCGTTTACCGAAGGCGGCAGTTTCGCTTCGCCAGCCTTCACCAGCGTGCTCGAGCCGATCCTTGCCTCATCGTCAGCGATCACCATGGTGGCAGCGTCTCCGTTTTCCCGCGTGAGCGCAATGTTTCCTTCGGAATCTTGCGTCCATGTACCCTCAAATACGTGCTCGCTGTCGCCCAGGCAGACGAGGAACGAGCCGTCTTCGTTGATGTTGATGAAGTACTCGGCTCCCTGAGCGCGCAGTTCGTCCAGCTCAGCTTGCTCGATTGTATTTCCATCGGATTCGATCTCCGTGAAATCCCATGCCCCGAGGGCGCCTTCCGACACGTGCGCGTTCGATTCGGCTGCCGACTGCGAATCGGAGTCCGCTGCAGTTGTGGACCCACTCGAACATCCCATCAACCCGACAACTGCAATAAGCGAAGCAAGCAGGCAGGCGATGCCCGCTTTTGACATGAGGGCCAGTTTGCTTTTCATGATTCTCCTCTCGCTTGAGCCCAGGCCAAGAAGGAATGAACCCCGCTTATCGCTGCTTCGCCGCTGATGAGCGAAAAGACTACGGGTGCGGTTCCGACTCGTCATCCAGACGCCGTCTCAAGATGGCGGAGAAGCATTCTTGGCGTTTCACCTGGGGAAATCCATCACTTGCAACATATGAGACTGGGTTCGTGACAATCGGCGCCGCCCCAGCCGCTGCATCGATGGTATGAACTTGCGCCATGCATTTCATTAACTGGCAGCTAATGAATCGTGCAGCCGATCTGCACACCCTATGAGCAATCGCACGACAAGCAACTGCCATTCTTCAAGACGGGGAGGCATGTAGCGATCATCGCGCGAGGAGTTTACACAGCGCATTCTGCGGCTCGGCTCAACTCGAAGTAGTGCAGTAGGGGTGCTTATTGCAAGGATAATTGGCTCGAAGGCGACTGGAGGCAGGTTCATTTGGTGAAAACATCACTTTACGTGGGATACTGTGATTACTGCGAAGGAGAGGCAAGTATGCAGAACGGAAATCTTCTCGAGAGGGCGGTGGAATTTGCCGCGCAGAAACATGCAGGTCAGCTGCGCAAGGGAACCAATACGCCCTACATCATCCACCCGATGGAGGCGGCAGTTATCTGCGCATGCCTCACCGATGACGAGGAGGTTCTGGCGGCGGCGGTCCTACACGACGTCGTCGAAGACACCACGGTTACCGTCGAAGAGATAAAAGCCCTGTTCGGCAGGCGTGTCGCCGCGATAGTGGCTGGCGACTCCGAGAACAAACGCGAAGGGTTGCCGCCCGCCGAGACTTGGAAGACCCGCAAGATGGAAAACATCGAGCATATAAAGAGCGCACTCGATCAGGGCGTTCGCATCGTGTGCTTGGGCGACAAGCTGTCCAACATCCGCTCGATTCAGCGGGATTTCGAGGTGTTTGGCGACGGGCTTTGGCAGCGCTTCAACCAGAAGGACCCCGCCGAGCATGCCTGGTACTACTCCACGATTGCCGAGGTGCTGCGCGAGACGCTTGGCGACACGGATGCGTGGCGGGAATTCGCCGAGCGCACGAACACCGTGTTCTCGGAATATCTGGGTTGATTGGGCGTGGTTTGCCTAGTTGCCCGAGAGAGCTGCACATAGTTTCCAGCTGTTTTCGTGACCTGGGCATTTGCGGGATTTGACTGCCGCTCTGGCAAAGTATGCACGACTTTGATCGGGCGTCCGCCGATCTTCCAGGCAACGCCCCGGGCGCCGGTTGCCCAACGGTCGCGCCGTTAGCCGGCCCCCGCCAGGCAACGCCCCGGGCGCCGGTTGCCCAACGGTCGCGGCGTTCACTGACCCCCCTAGACTACGACCCCAAGATGCAAGCTGCCCAACAATCGTGAGCCAACGGCAACTCCACTGCACTGTATTCGTTTGATTATTGTGAATATGCTTGATTCTTATTGATAATCATTATCGATAATCGCTTAATGGACTCAGTCGTAACGAGAGAGGGACCATGGGGATTCGCCACACGGTGCAGCAGAGCATCATCGCCGAACAGCTCAGGATGCTGGGCAACCACCCTACGGCTGATGACGTGTACCTTGCGGTGAGCGAGCGTCGTCCCAACATCAGCAAGGCTACGGTTTATCGTACGCTCCACAAGATGGTGGATGCAGGCGAAGCCATCGCGGTTCATGCCGGGGGCGGGGCAGAGCGGTTCGATTACCGCACCGACCCGCATTCGCATGTGGTGTGCGCCGTTTGCGGCCAAGTGGAAGACGTGGACGTCGACGCTGCGTCAGACGGGGATTCCCAAGCGCGCGTGTCGGCTTTCACGGGCTATCGGATAACCGGTCAAACCTTGCTCTACGACGGTGTCTGTCCTGCGTGCCAGCAGGTTGAAGAGAAGGGAGATTGATGACCGATTCTATCAACAGGAAGGCGTTTCACCAGTTCACTTACGGGTTGTTCCTGTTGGCATCCCGCGTAGGCGAACGTGACAACGCCTGCATCGTCAACACTGCCATCCAGGCAGCATCCGATCCTCGCCAGGTGAGCATTTCGTGCGTGAAGGGTTCCTGCACGCAGGAGATGATCGACGAGGCGGGCATTTTCAGCGTCTCGGTTCTCACCGAAGCCACGCCAGCGGAATTCTTCGCGCACTTCGGCATGCAGAGCGGTCACAATGTGGACAAGTTCGACCAGAGCGATTCGGCTGATGCGCACGTCGCGAGCGTCGGGCGCACTGTCGATGGCCTGGTGTACGAGACCACGGCGAACGCGTTTTTCAGCTGCAAGGTCATCGCCCGCGAAGACCTGGGCAGCCATGTGATGTATGTGGGCGAGGTTCGCCAAGCCGAGCGCCTTTCCGACGAGCCGTCCATCACCTATGGCTACTATCAGAGCGTGACCAAGAAGAAGAGCGCTCCCAAGCAGGAGCCGACAGGCGAGATCACGGCATGGAAGTGCACCGTGTGTGGCTACATCTACGAAGGTGCCGAGCTGCCCGCCGATTTCGTCTGCCCGATCTGCAAGCATGGCGCAGAAGACTTCGAGCCCGTCTACGGCGCGGCGGCCACCAGTGCGGCTGCAGTTCCCGCGGCAGCTGTTTCAGCACAAGCAAGTGAAACCGGCGTCGGCAAAGACGCCTCAACGGAAGGAGAAAAATCCATGGATAAGTGGGTATGCAAGGTTTGCGGTTACATCTACGAGGGCGAGCAGCCTCCTGCGGAGTGCCCAGTCTGCCATGCTCCGGCGAGCATGTTCGAAAAGGTAGAAGGTGAGCTGACCCTGGCCGCCGAGCACGAGTTTGGTGTCTACGCCAAGACCGTGAAAGACAACGAGAACATCTCCGACGAGGACAAGGAATACATCTTCAAGCAGCTCATGGCTAACTTCACCGGCGAGTGCTCCGAGGTGGGCATGTACCTGTGCATGGCTCGCATCGCTCATCGCGAAGGCTATCCCGAGGTTGGCCTGTATTGGGAGAAGGCCGCCTTCGAAGAGGCCGAGCATGCAGCCAAGTTCGCCGAGCTGCTGGGCGAGGATCTTGAGCCCAACATGAAGGCCGACACCAAGGCCAACCTGGCCTGGCGCGTCGACTGCGAATTCGGCGCCACTGCCGGCAAGACCGAGCTGGCCTCCCTGGCCAAGAAGCTCGGCCTCGACGCCATCCATGACACCGTCCACGAGATGGCCCGCGACGAAGCCCGTCACGGCAAGGCCCTGAAGGGTCTGCTGGACCGCTACTTCTAGTCCGCGGTTGTAATGGTGAGTCAGCTGCCCGTAGTTGTTTGACTCATGTATGGCTCAATCGGTAGGATTGCACAAGCGCATTCTCGATTGGTTTATTGGAGCAGGGGATTGCCCCCTGCTCCGTGTTTGAGGTGAGAGATGGCAAAGAAGCAGAAGAGTGGGAAGAAGCGTGTCGGTGCGAGTGTTTCGCAGCCAACCGCGTTGCTCTATCGTTTGGACGAGGGGACGCAGCGCGGTGATGCGGTGCGGGCCGTGCTTGCTTCGCAGGGGATTCGCGTGAAGACCGTTGCCCTTGACCAAGTGGGCAACCCGGTGGGTGCTTTGGCTGGCTTGCCTGGCTTTCGCATGTCTCGAACCCCGTATGTGGGACAAGCTCCCGAATCCGAGTTCATGCTGCTTGCCAATGTGGGCAACGCCCAGTTGAACGCGCTGCTTGCCGCGATGCGCGAAGCGGGTTGCTCGGTTGGTAGCAAGGCCCAGGTTACCCAGTACAACCGCCTTTGGCCATTTGCAACTCTTGTCGCCGAAGTTTCGCGCGAGCATGAGTTCATGAACAGCCAGATTGCCGAAGACCAGCTCTGATTCCCCTATTCATTTGAGGGCAACAGCGGTTTTGAAACGAATAAGCACCAATTCAGCCCGATGAAACCAGCTGAGTCCGCAGTTCGAAGAAGAAATGCAAAAAAACCGCCATATGGTGTGAGTTGTTTCCCCAGCCAAGATAAAAATGTTGCATAAACGTCAATAGATGTTTCATATATGCAACATTCATTCAAGCAAACAGAAATTGATTCGCACCATATAGCGGTTTTTTTGCATTTCTTCTTCGAACTGCGGACTCAACGGCCGAAATCCATCGAATTGGGCCTCGAAAACGCACATGAAGTCGCTGCTACGCATGAGTTTCCATGAAGATGCTCCACTTTGTAAAGGATGGCGCCTTAGCAAGAAGGGCTTCCCTCACGCGAAGGGAAGCCCTTGACAGAACTACAGTAATAGCTTCATGCAGAACAATCTCGAACCATCAAACCTGGGCGCCAGCGAACCGATTGCTCGTGCTAGCAGCCAATGGCGTTGAGATGCCAGGCTCTAGAGAGCGCGCCAGGTCACGCCGATCTCGCGATTGCCCTCGATGGCTTCCTGCTTGCCGCAGAACGGCTCGAGGGTACCCAGGAGCACGCCGTCGCTACCCTTGGTCAGCGCAAAGCCTGCGATACCGGTGGTGGGCTGGTAGGCGCGCGACATGCCGCCGTCGATGATGAGCACCTTGCCACCGCACTTCACGGGGTCTTCGCCGTTTTTCACCTTCACGGGCACATGTCCGCTCACCATGCGAGACGTCGCGGGATCCATGCCGAAGTCCTCGATGATGCCGTTCATGACCTGCTCGTCTTCGAGCAGCGAATAATACGGGTTCTTCACTTCCTTGCGAGCAGCCTTGTCGGCGATGAGGTAGAGCTCGAACGTGGCCATCTTGCTCTTCGCGAACAGGGGAGAGCCTTCGCCCAGCCAGAGGTACCACAAAAGGTCGAGGCCGCGCTTGCGCTCTTCCGGCTCGGTTGCCTGGAAGGCGGCGCGGACATAGCCGTCAACCGCGTCGAACAGCGACTGTCCCTGATAGGTGTTGCCGAAGAAGTCGACCTGCTTCAGCGTGCCATCGGCATTGAGCGGCACGCACGCATGGAACATGAGCGTATCGCCACAGATCTTGTACAGGCTGCCCTTTTCCAGGAACAGGGCGATGTGGCGCTGCAGGCGCTCGCAGCTCACGAAAGCGGCGGCCAGCTGGTCGACGACCTGCTGCTCTTCTGCCGTCATGCGGTAGGGGTCTGCCGGGTCGATGGTGGGGAAGACCTTGTCGGTAAGCTCGTGCACCGTGCCGTCGAGCTCCACGGTTCCAGCTTCATAGTCGATGTGGTGAAGCAAGTTGCGCTTCTCGAGTCCAAACGAGGGGTTTTCGGCGATGAGCTTGGCTTCCACCTTGAACTGGATGAAGGCCATGGCCTTCTGCACCTTGGCGGAAAGTGCGATTTCCTCTTCGCTGATCGCAGGGCTTCCCTTCAGGCCGAATGCCACGCACGGGTCGTCGGCGTAGGCGGTGCGGGCGAAATCTTTCAAGGGCGAAAGATCGATGCCGTAGGTTTCTTCGAGCACCGAGAGGTTGCCATAACGGGCGCAGATGCGCACGGCGTTGCACACGCAGCCAGGCTGGCCAAGTGCCGCACCCATCCACAGCATGTCGTGGTTGCCCCACTGGATGTCGATGTTGGGCCAGGCCAGCATCTCGTCCATGACCAGGTCGGGGCAAGGTCCGCGATCGTAGCAGTCGCCAACCATGTGCAGCCGGCCAACGGCCAGACGCTGGATGGCTAGGCAGAGTGCCAGCACGTATTCCCGAGCGTCGCCGGGATGTGCCGACATCGTCTCACGGGCGCAATGGGCGGCTGCCTGGGCATCGGCGTCTGCAAGCTGCGTGAGCGCCTCTTCGAAACCAGCCGGAGCCACGGTTGCGACTAGGTCGCGGCTGCGCATCGCGGCAAAGTGCACGAAAAGCTGTGCCAGGAGCTCGGAAGCGTCGACGAGCCAGGCACTCGGATCGGCTGCAGCTGCGCATGCGAGTTCGATCTTTTCGGCGGGGTAGTACACCAGGGTCGCAAGTTCAGCGCGATCCTCTTCGCTTAGAGTTGTGCCGAAAAGATCGTCGATCTGGTAGCGGATGGTGCCAGCGGCGCTCCTCAGTACGTGCGCGAACGATTCGTACTCTCCGTGTACGTCGGAGACGAACAGCTCGTCGATCTGACGGGGCGCCTGTGCGGTTTGCGGATCGGTCATGTTTATCCTCCTTATAGGTGCTTAACCTACTATCTTGCGAAAAACGTCATCGGAACAGAATACTGTACCGAGCGAAGATTTCAAGCATATACTTCGCTGCTTCGCAACGAATTGACTTGTTGTTGACGGATGAGGGTCGTTTTCGACCGTTCACTGCGCTGGTGTGGAGGTTTGCATGTCCATCAAGCGCCATACATGCCAAAGCGCACGGGCGCCTGATTGGGCGCATGCTCGCCGATGGTCTTTTCCATCCAAACCATGTCGTACCAGCGTCCGAATTTCTGGCCGCACGCATGAAAACGGCCGATTTGCGAAAATCCCAAACGTTCGTGGAAACGCACGCTGTCAAGGGTCAGGTACTCGTCTTCGAAGGTGGGATAGGCGATGCAGGCGTAAAGATTTGCGATTCCCATGGCTGCGAGCTTTTCCTCGAGCGCTTTGTAGAGCTTGCTGCCAGCACCTTGGCGGCGTGCCGTGCGGTCGAGGTAAACCGTGGTCTCGCATGCCCAATCGTACGCGGCGCGGTCTTTGAGCGGGCCTGCATAGGCGTACCCCATAATTTGGCCGTCGCGTTCGGCGACAAGGAACGGATAGCGCTGCATTGTGCGCTCGACGCGCTGAGCGAATTCCTTGGCCGAGGGGGCTGCATATTCGAAGGTGATGGCGGTTTCGTTCACATAGTATGCATAAATCTGTGCGAGCCGCTCCGAGTCTTCCAGTCTTGCCAACCGCACGCCAACGGTGCCCGTTGCATCTTCCATAGCCTGCTCCTGCCGTTGCACAAAAAAAATAATCGCGATGGAAAAAACTATCATTAATCATCATAATGGCAAAGGGTGGCATTTCGATGTGAATGCCATGGAAACGCAAGCAGCAGGAAAGAGAGAAAGAAAAGACAGAGAGGAGGATGTCATGCAGGTAATTGAAAGCCATGTGGGAAAGTTCTCGAAAGACAATGAGCCGTGTGCGCATGCCTCGGTGGGTGAAGTCTTGAAGTTCAAGACGCTGGATTGCTTCTCGAACCGCTTGGTCGACGAGAATGTGACGATGGCCGACATCGATTTCAGCTATGACATCACCAATCCCGCCGCAGGTCCGGTCTACATCGATGGAGCTGAGCCGGGTGACGTGCTGGTAGTTGACATCTACGAGGTAGAAGTTGCCCCAGAAGGCACCATCGCCACCGACGACCACTGCGGTCCGTTGTTCGAAGGCACGCCATATGCCACGCGCAAGGTGCCCGTGGTCGACGGCATGTGCGAGTTCAACGGGCTGAAGTTCCCCGCACGTCCCATGATCGGCGTGATCGGTACGGCCCCGAGCGGCCCCGACGTCATCGACGGCTACGTGGGCAGCCATGGCGGCAACATGGACTGCAAGCTCATCGGCAAGGGCGTGCGCCTGTACTTCCCCGTGCGGGTTCCCGGCGCGCTGCTGCAGATGGGCGACGTGCATGCCACGATGGGCGATGCCGAACTGTGCGGTACGGGCATCGAGATCCCTGCCGAGGTAACCGTGAAGGTTGATCTCGTCAAGAATTTCGAATTGCATTGGCCTGTTCTGGAAACCGCCGACAAGTGGTATGTGATCGGCTGCGGCCAGGAGTTCAACGACGCGCTCGTGAACACGAGCAAGGAGCTGCAGAGGCTGCTGATGAACCAGCTGGGTTGGAGCGCCGTGGATACGTACATGTACATGAGCGTGCAGTGCGACTTGGAGATCAACCAGTCGTGCAAGCCCTGTGACGTGCCGCTCGTGCTGCGTTTTGGTGCGCCCAAGCTACCCGATTACCCACCGCTGGTGCCGCTGCCGTAGAATCTGCTGCGGTTCGCGCGGGGTTGCCCGCGCATGTAATGTAAGTGCAAGGAGAAGGAAAAAATGGCAAACGAAAACAGAACCGTTGCTGCCGATGGTGGTGCCCTCGAGCAGTTCGGTTACAAGCAAGAGCTGAAGCGCCAGCTCGGCCTGTGGGACGTCGTGCTCTACGGCGTGCTGTTCATGGTCATCATCGCGCCTCACTCGATTTACGGTTACGTCATGCAGGACGGCGGCGGCATGCCGACGCTCGTCTACCTGGTGGGCTTCTGTGCCATCTTGTTCACGGCCCTGTCCTACATGGCCATGTCGGCGCGTTTCCCCATCGCCGGTTCGGTGTACAGCTACGTGCAGCGTGGCATCAACCCGCACATCGGCTTCCTGTCCGGTTGGGTTATCCTGCTGGACTACTGCATCGCTCCCGCCCTGCTCTACACCATGGTGGGCAACTGGGGCGTGGCGCTGATCGACGCCCTGTTCGGCTTCAACGCACCTTGGGTTTCATGGGTGTGGATCGTCGCTTTCATCGCGTTCAACACCTTCGTTAACATCCGCGGCATGTCCATGAGCAAGGGCATCGACTGGGTCTTCTTCGCCATCGAGATTCTCATCGTAATCGCCGTCGTGGTGTTGGCCATCGGCTACATTTCCGGTGGCGGCGGCACGGGCGAGTTCAACATGGATCCGATCTGGCAGCCGGGCAAGGTCACCCCTGGGTTCATCGCTGCTGCTTGCTCCATCGCGTGCCTGAACTTCCTGGGTTTCGATGGCATCTCCACGCTGGCCGAGGAAACCGACCACCCCGAGAAGAACATCGGCCGTGGTATTCTTATCGCCCTGGTCATCATCGTCATCTGCTTCATGCTGCAGACCTACTTCGCAGCACTGGCCATGCCGCTTGACACCCCGGGCTTCAACCCCGACATCGCGTTCTTCCAGACTGGTGAAGCCATTGGCGGCAAGGCGTTCTACATCATCCTGCTCGTGGTGAACATCTTCGCCATCGGCGTTGCCAACATCATGAACGCCCAGCTTGCTGCAAGCCGCCTGCTCTACGGCATGGGCCGCGACAAGGTTATCCCGAGCTTCTTCGGCAAGGTCCATCCGAAGTACCAGACCCCGTGGCTGGCCTCGTTCTTCATCGGTGGCATTGCGCTGCTGCTCACCTTCCTGGGCGTCGAGCGCCTTACCACGCTCGTGAACTTCGGCGCGCTGACCGCGTTCATCGTGCTCAACTTCGCCGTGTTCTGGTACTTCTTCGTGAAGGGCGGTCATCGCGACTTCAAGGGCATCGTGCGTTATCTGATCTGCCCGTGGTGCGGCATCTTCATCCTGGCATTCATCTTCACGGGCTTCATGCCGTTCACGATGATCGTCGGCTTCAGCTGGCTGGCCATCGGCGTCGTGGTTGGTGCCATCAAGTCCAAGGGCT
>JBGUXY010000021.1:0-14506 GCA_045118335.1 Eggerthellaceae bacterium | reverse complement strand
TTCCTTGACCAGACGGACTACATCCTTGATGCGTGGTCGAAACACGTTTCAAACGATCCTTTGGCCAAAGCGTTATCTGACGAACGTCATCCCCGCGGCCTCAGCAGGCAGCAGGTGGATGATTTGTCCGGGCGGGTCTACGGTTGGCTGAAGGCGAATAAGATCGGGCGCGAGGACTTCGTGTTCCTATGCCTGCCACGTGGGGCCATTGCCTTGATCTGCGTGCTTGGCGTGTGGAAAGCAGGAGCCGCCTTCACCATGGTCGAGGATAACTATCCACCGGAACGTATCTCCTTCATCCGGAAAGACTGCGACTGCAAAGCGGTGATCGACCTGGATGTCTGGCATGACGAGATTCTGAAGGCGGATCCGTTGCCGGGCTTCGAGCAGACCTGTGCCCACGATGCGGCCTTTGCGGTCTACACCTCCGGAACGACGGGCAACCCCAAGGGCGCGCTCCATGAATACGGCAACATAAAGCTCATCCAAGCTGCCTCCATCGACCAAGCTACGGGCAAGCCCCGGATTCGGGAGACGGATCGTCTGGCGCTGATCCCGCCGCTGAACTTCGTCGCGGCGATCAGGCGCTACATGTACGCCGTCTACGACGGGTGCCATACATTCGTCGTGCCCTACAGCATCATCAAGAACCCGGTGCTGCTGCGTCAATTCTACCTGGACAACAAGATCACGGTCACCTACTCGTCTCCGTCGATGATTCGCATCATCGGAGATCCTGGCCCGACCATCCGCCAGATCCAGATTGGCGGCGAGCCGGCAAACGGGCTGTTCGTCGAAGGCAAGGAGCTGGTGAACGGGTATTCGATGAGCGAATGCGGCTTCCCGCTCGCGGAGTTCATCATCGATGCGCCCTACGAGACGTGCCCTGTCGGCAAGCCCAACGACGCTCATATCGTCGTGAGAGTCCTCGACGAGGAAGACAGGGAGGTTCCAGACGGAACGGATGGGGAAATAAGCGTGGAGGATCCGTTCTTCCGCGGGTACATCAACCTGCCCGAGCTTACCGAGCAGGCGCTTCGCGGGGGCGTCTACCATACCGGTGATATCGGCAGGAAGCTGCCGGACGGTAATCTGGTCCTGCTAGGTCGCAGCACCGACATGGTCAAGATCAACGGCAACCGAATCGAGCCGGCGGAAATCGAAGCGGTGGCCAAGAAGGTCCTAGACGTGGATTGGTGCGCAGCCCGAGGGTTCGAAGAGCAGCTCCATGCTTTCGTCTGCCTGTACTATACCGAGGACATCGCATTCGACGAGGTGGAAGTCCGGCATCAAATGGAGCAGTACTTGCCGTACTACATGATCCCGTCGTATTTCGTGCAGGTCGACGAGGTACCCCTGCTTCCAAACGGAAAGATGAACCGAAGAGCCCTTCCGAAACCGGAGCCGATTGCCGTTATGGCCGATTACGTGGCGCCCCGAACGGAAACGGAATATGCTTTGTGCCAGTCGTTTGCCGAAGTCCTTCACCTGCATAGAATCGGAATTCACGACAACTTCTACCATCTGGGCGGCGACTCGCTTGCGGCGATGCGCCTGCTTGCAGCGGCGAACCTGCCGGGCCTGAGCGCCATGGACGTCTTCGAAGGCGTTACCCCGGAGCGCATCGCGGCCATATACGACAGCCGGGAGGCCGACGCAACCCCACAAGACCCGGCGTTGATGGAAGAGCGGGAGAGGGCAAAGCCCCATCCCCTCACGCCGAACCAGGTCTCGATCCTCGACTATGCCCTGTTCGTCGCGCATTCGGTGATGTGGAACCTGCCGCGTTTGTACCAATTTCCGGCGGATACGGATGCCAAGCGCCTGTGCGATGCGATGAACCGGGTTCTGGCCCATCGGACGGGTCTGTACACGATCATGGAATTCAACGACGAATGCTCCTTGGTGCAAAGGACCGCGCCGGAAAAGATCGTGAGGTTTTCCGTGGAGAACATGAGCGAGGCGGAGTTCGAGCGGCGCAAGGAAGAGCTGGTCCGCCCGTTTCGCACGATCGGGCAGCCGATGGTACATGGTGGGGTATACCAGACCGAGGAGCACGTGTACCTGTTCTTCGAGGTCCACCATATCATGGCGGACGGCTCGGGGATGCAGCTCCTGAACGAGGACATCGCCAAGGCCTGGAGAGGCGAACCACTTCCCCTGGATACCTACTATGCGTATCTGCATCTGGAAGAGCGGCAGCGCGCGGGGAAGAAGTACCGGGAAGATCGGAAGTACTTCGAGGCGCTCTATGGGGACGATGACTGGTGCGTCAACCTCGTTCCGGATGTGGATGCACGTCCCGGCGGGCGGACCTTCCTGCCCCTGAAGCGGTTGGTGTCGCCAGAAGAGATGAATGCGTACGAGGAAAGGCACCATGTTTCCAGGAACCTCTTGTTCGCGGCCGTGGGGCTTTTGGGGGAGCATGTCATCGAGGGCGAGAACAAGGTCCTGGTGGACTGGATATTCCATGACAGGACGGATGCGGTAAAGCAGAATGCGTTCGGCTGCCTATTCCGTTATGTCACCGTCGGTCTGGAAATCGGGGAAGAGACGACGCTTGGGGAATTCTTGCAGGAGGTTGCCGAGAAGTCCAACGACAGCCTTGCCCACTGTTCTTATGAGTGGAGCGTGAAGCACAACTACATCTACGAACACGACCCGATGATCGTCTGCTACGAAACGGCTGATATCATGAGCGGTGATAGCATAGAATCCATCGGCGGGATACGGCTGGATGTGGAAAGCCATGCCCCGACGAATTCCAGGAGCCTGGCATTCCAGATCATCGAAAACCCAGATGTCATCGTCGCGTACCTGATGTTCAACCAGACGATCTATTCCGAGGAGAAGATTGCAAGAACCGTGGACGTCTTTTCCGATTTGCTCGACCGGATCCTGAAAGAAGAAGATCCCGACCAGGTCAAAGTCTCTCATCTTATAGGCCATGGCGTTCTTGAAACCATGAGTGAGTCACGGCAGGTTTAGGGATGGTTGGCCAGAGAGCTAGCACATTCAACTGCAGGTAGTCGGCAAAGGTGGGCGCCCCTGTTGGGATTAGTGGGGGCGCCTCGGCATGCAAAGGTCAGCGGAACAAGGCAATGACTGGCCTGTCCTTACTGCTTTTTCATCTTCTTCTTCAAGATCTTGATCCTGCGTTTTGCGGCGTAGGGAATGATCGCCTTCAGCTTGTCCTCGTTCTTGTACATGGTGGAGCATTCTGGCAGGTCTCGGCGCAGATGGATGGAATCGAAATCGCACTTGGTCGTGCACACGCCGCAACCGATGCACTTGTTGGGATCCACGACGCTCGCGCCGCACTTCAAGCAGCGGGCGGTTTCCGCACGCACCTGCTCTTCGGTGAGCGTCAGGTGCCAGTCGCGATGCGAGCGATGCCGGTCGATGTTCTCGTCCACGCCCTCTACCTGGCGCGGGCCATGGTCGTAGCTTAGGGGGTTGATTGCCACTTCTTCCTTGTTCAGTTCCACGTAGCGGCGCTGGTTGCGTCCCAAGGTGAGCGAATTGCCCGGCTGCACGAAACGGTGGATGGAAATCGCTGCTTCGTGACCTGCGGCGATGGCATCGATGACGAATCTCGGGCCCGTGTAGGCGTCGCCGCCCACGAAGATATCGGCATGGTCGGTCTGATAGGTACGTGCATCGGCGACGGCGCGCCCACCTGGGCCGAGCTTCACGGAGGAGCCCTCCAGAAGATCGCCCCATTCGATGGATTGGCCCACGGCCATGACGACGTTGTCACAGGCTATGGTCTCAACGTCAGCCTCATCGTAGATGGGGGAGAAGCGGCCGTCCTCGTCGAACACGCGCGTGCAGCGCTTGAGTGCAATGCCCGTCACGCGTCCATCGTCTACCAGCAACTCGGCCGGCCCCCAGCCGCAGTCGATGGCCACACCATCACCTTCCGCTTCGAATCGCTCTTCGGGGGTTGCCGGCATCTCGTCACGCTGCTCGAGGCAGAACATCTTCACCTGGGCGGAGCCTGCCCGCACCGCAGCACGCGCGGCGTCGATTGCCACGTTGCCACCACCGATGACGACCGTGCGCCCAGGCAGCTCGAAGCTCTCGTCGGCCAGCACGTTGCGCAGAAGCTCGAGTGCCGTGGTCACGCCTGCTGCATCTTCGCCGGGCACGCCGGCAAGCCGTGCTCCTTGAGCCCCGATGGCCAGGTAGAATGCCGAATACCTCTGCTCCCGAAGGTCGTCCAGGCTGATGTCGCGGCCAACGTCCACACCGCAGCGGATGTCGACGCCCAGCTCGCGCAGCACGTCGATTTCGGCCGCCACGACGTCCTTTTCCAGCTTGTAGGATGGGATGCCGTAGGTCATCAAGCCGCCCGGCAGCTCGCGGCGTTCGAAGACCGTGGGCGAATAGCCCATCGTGGCCAGGTAGTACGCGCACGTGAGCCCTGCCGGTCCTGCGCCTACGATGGCGATCTTCTCCTGGTAGGGACCACGCAGCGAAGGCTGCAAGATGGGAGGTACGAAGCGCGTCTCGGCTTGCAGGTCGCGTTCGGCGATGAACTTCTTCACAGCTTCGATGGCCACCGCGTCGTCGATCATCGCTCGCGTGCAAGCTTCCTCGCAGCGATGGTTACACACGCGTCCGCATACGGCGGGGAAGGGGTTTTCCTTCTTGATGAGAGCGAGCGCTTCGGTATAGCGGCCCTGCGCAGCCAGGCGCAGATAGCCCTCGATACCGATATGCGCGGGACAGGCGACCTTGCAGGGGGCCGTTCCCGTGTCATATGTTTCGATACGGTTGTTGTCGCGGTAGTTGGGATCCCACTTATCGGGGCCCCAGGGTGTGTCGTCGGGCAGCTCGTGCCGGGGATACTCGATCGGTCCGTTAAGCGTGCACAGCCTCTGCCCGAGTTTCACAGCACCTGCGGGGCAGTTCTCGACGCATTGCCCACAGGCCACGCATGTGTCGGCATCAACGTGCGCTACATAGGCCGAACGGCTGAAGTTCGGTGTGTTGAACAGCTGGCTCGTGCGCAGCCCATAGCAAACCGATTTCTGGCAATTGCAGATGGCGAAGATTTTTTCGGAGCCGTCGATGTTGGTGATTTGGTGCACGAAGCCCAGGTCCTCGGCCTTCTGGATGATCTCGAGCGCTTCGTCGTACGTGACGTAGCGGCCCTTGCCGGTCTGCACCTCGTAGTCGGCCATGTCGCCCACGCCGATGCACCAGCCCTCGGGGTCGTCACCCGTGTTCACACCGCGTACGGTCTCGCTCATGCGGCACGAGCACACAGCCGATGAAAAGCGGTTGTATTTCTTGAGCCAATGCGAGATATGCTCGATGTCGACCGATGATTCCACTTGTTCGATGGCCTTCTCGACGGGGATCACGTGCATGCCCACACCGCCACCTCCTGGCGGGACGATGTCAGCTATCGCCGCGGGGCCCATGAAGGCGATGCGCTCGAAGTAGGTGCTCATCTCGGGATGCTCTTCGAGGGCAGCCTCGTTCATGGCATAGAACTCGCCCATGCCGGGGATTTGCACGGGCACCGCGAAGCGCTTCTCGTGACGCGGGTTCTTCCCGTCTAGGTTTTCCCAGTTGTATTCCAGGTTGCCTTTCTGGGCCATGAGGTTGACGAGCGGCTCCACCTTTTCCAGCGGCCAATCGCAGGCCTCGGCAATCTGCTCCATTGTCATCGGGTGCCGAACACCCATGTGGTTGGCGATGTAGGCGGTCTCTTCGGTGAAAATGGAAAGCAGGCCCCAGCATTCCGGGTCGGCGGGTGTGATCTTCTGCAGCCCTAGCTTCTTCGGGATGCGGTCGACCATCATCTTCGCGAGCTTCATGGTCTCGGGTCGCGTGGAGGGGTCGATCTCCATGGCGGGAGCGAACGGGTCCATGGGGTTTTCGGGGCGGTAGGCCTTGGCGGGCCGCCACACGTAGTTGGGCTCCCACAGTTCCGGGTGGTCGCTTTCTTCCTGAGTACGCGCGCGTTCGGGCTGGTCGAAGACTTCTACGATGACGTTGCCCTGGTTACGTACGGGGTCGCGATGACCATCGCCGTGTTCGGTTTCAGGAGTTGCCCAGTGTTGCCTTGTCATAATGTGAGCTCACTTTCCCCTTGCATTTCATGTGCGAATCTCACTGCTGCATGATAGTAGACATATCATATCTCAAACGAGGCGTCACGGGGCTTTTCATGTAAGATGAGATGGCGTAGCAATGGAATTGGAAGGGATATCATGCACGAGCTGGGAGTCGTCTTCCATATGATCGACCTTTTAGAGCAGACGGCTCGCGAGCATGGTCTGTCGTGCATTGAGAAGGTGACGGTCAGCCTTGGCGAGGTTTCCGGCGTCATGACCGATCTGTTCGCGGACGCCTGGATGTGGGCTGCTCAGAGAAGCGAGGTGCTTGAAGGCGCCGAGCTCGAGATATATCAAATCGAGGCGATTAACGTCTGCAATGCTTGCGGTAGAACGTATCAGGCAGTTTCACATGGCAGGATATGTCCCCATTGCGGAAGCCCTAGAACCGAGCTTCTTCACGGAACCGAGCTTGAAATCGATTCGATCGAGGGCTACTAGGATTTTTTTTATAATCTCCTACACTGTCGGGTGCCGAAAACGAAAGGCGCCGATCCATGATAGGAAAAGCGCCAATCGTTTGAGCGAGCGTAACGTTTGCAGAAGGTATTAAGACAGCGCGCCTCGTACGATGAGTCCAGCTCCCACGAAAGCGATGGCCAGGCCTAGCAAAAAACCCACGCCGGCCATGATTGCCAACGGGTTGAAGATGCACAAGATGCCCAGGACGACGATAAGCAGTCCTAAGATGAGCAGGCCGACCCAGCTCGAACGGAAGGTGTCGTCCCCAGTCTCGCCTCGAAATCTGCGGATGTTGATTGCAGCAGCGATACGCATGATGCCGCCGAAAACAAGCCAGACCGCGATGATGATCGCGATGAAGTAGTCGACCGCGAACTGCAGGGCGACGCTGCCGAGCAGGAGCGCTCCCAGGATAATAGACGCGATTGCGCCCACCAGCGTCCAGCCGTCGGCGAGGCCGAACAGACGGCGGCTGTTCCACGTCAGGGCGCTGCCCACACCTTCGAAGATCATGGCAATTCCGATGAGCCAGCTTATCGTAGCGTATGTTTCAATGGGAGCGAACATGCAGTATATGCCGCCTATGAGCATAAGGGCACCCAATATGATGAATAGAACCTTCATGTCAACCTTTCAACTATACGTTACGTTGGCGGCAATTGTAGCACTTCAATCAAGGTGAGCTGGATGGGATAGCTATCAAAACATGCTCGGACTAGAGTAGCTTTTGGGCTAAACGGTGATCAAGAGCGTGTTGGTTCCCAAGGTGTTCACGTACTTCAGGTCTTTGGCAGAGGCCATCGTAATGCGTATCCCCATGTTGCCTGTGGGATCGAGGGTGTTTTCCTTCCATGTGTCGCCTTTTTCCCTCACGTTGAATAGCTCGCAGTCATCGCGAACGCGCAAGATGAGGTCATCGTCTTTAGCGACGATTCGGATGTCGATTGAATGGGGCTTATCGTCGGAGGGGAAGCCATGCTCCACGATGTTGGTGACCATTTCTTCCAGACAGAGGGCTGCATGATAGGCCTTTTTGCTATCGAAGCCATGATCTTGGCAGAACGTGTAGATGTCTTGAAGCTCGATGGGGTATCGAGGATTCTTGCTCGAGACGTTGTACCACATCGTATCTTCACGCGGTACACCGAATCCTGCAGCAAGGTCCAGGATATCGACAGGTCCAATCCTGATGCTGCGTTTGCGCACCATAGCGACGACGACGATGATGACGATCAGCAGAAGCGATCCTACGGGGAAAGCCAGCCACACGCCGTTTATCCCGAACTGGAATCCAAGCACGAAGGCGCATATGACGACGCATACGAACCGGCTCGCAATGTTTATGACATGCGTTCTAAACGTCTGCTCGGTTGCCTGTAGACAGCTGATGAAGGAATCGATGATAGCGTTGGGCACGAGGTTTACCGCCATGCATCTGATGGCAAACGTTGCGAGCTGGCATACTTCTGCATCGCCTGCAGAAAACAGGTTTGCGAGCCAGGGTGCGGTGACGAAAAGCACGAGAGCCACTCCACCCACGGCGAGCGAGATGTATTTCATGGTTAGTCGGAAGATCTGCATGATACCGTCGCGGTTTTCCTCGCCCCAAAGCACGCTCAGCAGCAGCATCACCGCCGCAGCAATTCCAGAACCCACCACGTCGCCGATGCTGTCAAGGTTGTTTCGTATGGACATGGCGCTCATGGCGGCACCGCCTCCGAGCGCGAGCACGAGGTGGTTTAAGAACAACGGACGCAGCATGTTCGCCATACGGCGGATCGCCTTCGGCAGACTCATCACGATCATGCTGCCAAGTTCCGACCACGCGATGTGCTTGCGTGAGAAACGCACGGCCGTCTTCGGGCTGAGGGCGTATACGAGCAAGATGAGATACTGCACCCATGCTGCGATGCTTGTCGCAAGTCCTATGCCCTGCATTCCCCAGCTGCACGCACCCGCCATGATGTCGAGCACCGTGTCGACTATAAGTCCCAAGATGGTCGCGATGCGCACTATCCTGCTGCCACCGTTCATCTGCACGATAGGGATGATTTGGCTGTAGAGCACGAGTGCTGGCGTGCCGACTGCAAGGCCCCTCAGGTACGATTTGAGGCTCGGGAGCAAATCGGCGGAATCTCCAGCCGCGCCAAGTGCTTGGCCGATGGGACCGCATGCGAACATCAAAAAGACCATGAAGACGATCGAGACGGCCCCTCCGACGATCATCGCCATCGAGAAGAACCCTTCCGCCCTATCGGCATCGCCCTCGCCGTATGCCTTGGCGCTGAGGGTCTGCATGCCGGTGACGAGCAGGCCGCCGATGAGGCCCGCAAGCGAGAAGTACGGAGATGCAAGGCCCTGGACGGCTAGTTCCTGAGTACCGAAGAACTGGCTGACAACCAGGCCATCAATAAAATTTGACCCAGCTGTGGACACCTCGAGCAGCACGAGAGGGATGATGGTGCTCACGAAGAGCGTCTTCAGGATGTCACTTTCGTAAGAGGCAGCGATCGTGTCCCTGCGTATTTCCTTGAGCGTGCGTCTGGATTCGGGCGCAGGGCTTTCGGAGTCTATTTCAGCCTTGCCGCCCATGTTTTGCCGCTTCCTTTCCTATAAGACGATTTCCTCGCCAAGCTGGACAGCCATTGCATCAGGTGCATCAAAGCTCTTTGTGGCTACCCTCATAATTATTCACGAATTCGGCGATCGTTCGAGGTGGTTTGGGCTTTGATGGGCTGGGGCTGGCTTCTCAAGGGGATTGCAGAGACGTTGGGGCATCATCATGCAAGCAGCTCTTCGAGGGTTTCGAATAGCAGGTCGGGTTCGACTGGCTTCGAAAGATGGGCGTTCAGTCCAGCCTGCATGCTGCGTTGCACGTCCTCGTCGAACGCGTTGGCGGTAAGCGCGATGATCGGGATGGTTTTGGCATCCGCCTTGTTTGCGGCCCTTATCATCCGCGTTGCTTCCAGGCCGTCCATCTCTGGCATGAGCATGTCCATCAGGATGGCGTCGTAATAGCCTGAATCGTGGTCTTGGAACATTGCCACGGCAATCTTGCCATTTTGCGCGTGGTCCACGTCCATATCACGCATGGAAAGCACCATCATCATGATTTCCGCGTTGACCTCTACGTCCTCGGCTAAAAGAACGCGGCGGCCCTTCAAGTCGGCCGTGCGCCTAATCAGGTTGGAGTTCTTCTTGCGGAACGCAGCGCGGAACTCGTCCATGACCGTGCCAGCGAACAGGGGCTTGGGGGCGAAGGTGTCGACTCCGGCTTTGCGCGCTTCCCCTTCGATGTCTTCCCAGTTGTAGGAGGTGAGGATGATGATGGGCGTGTTGTCGCCTACGATCGAGCGGATCTGCCTGGTCGTTTCCAACCCGTCCATCCCCGGCATCTTCCAATCTACGAGGATCAAGTTGAAGTTATCCCGGCGGGCATGGCGCATCCTCACCAACTCCACCGCCTCTTCGCCAGAAAGGACGGTCTCGCAGGTGATTCCCATGTGGCCCAGGACGAGTTGCGCATGTTCGCACGCAATGCGATCGTCGTCGACGACCAGCACGCTCATCTCGTGCGGACGCAACTCAAATGCATCCGCTTCGTCCGTTGCGTGCTCGGCTTGCGTCAGGGTGACGGTCACGGTGAACGTCGTCCCCACGTTCTTTTCGCTTTCCACCTCGATTTGACCGTTCATCAGCTCGACAATGCTCTTGGTGATGGGCATACCCAATCCCGTGCTGCCATAGTTGCTGGCCGAGGAGGAGTCCTCTTGGCTGAATGTATCGAAGATGCGGGGCAGGAACTCCTCGCTCATGCCGATTCCCGTGTCGCGGATGGTAAAGCGCAGCGTGGCCTGGCGGTTGAGCCTCTTCACGTCTTCGATGGTGAAGCTCACCGTGCCGCCTTCCGGAGTGAACTTGACCGCGTTGCCCAATATGTTGATCAGCACCTGACGCAGCTTCATGTCGTCGCCGATGTAGCGGTTCTCGATCTGCCCGATGGTTTGGCAATCGAAGTGCAGCCCCTTTTCGTTGCATTGGCCGCTGATTATCGTGTTGACCTGTTCTAGCATCTTCGCAAACGAGAACTCCTCGCTTTTGATTGTCATGCGCCCGGACTCGATGCGGCTCATGTCCAAGATGTCGTTGATGATTCCCAGAAGATGCCGGGCCGATGATCCTATCTTCTCCAGGTACTCCCGCGTCTGCGCTGAAATCGTCGGGTCGTTCAAGGCGATGTTGTTAAGGCCGATGATGGCGTTCATTGGGGTCCTGATCTCGTGGCTCATGTTGGAGAGGAACGCCGTTTTCGCCTTGTTCGCCTTGTTCGCCTCCTCCAAGGCTGTGTTCAACGACTCTCGTTGTTGTGCAAGCTTGTTCAGCATTTCCTTTCTGTCGGTGACGTCCAGGAACACGCCTACATAGGTGATCGGCGAGCCGTCCGGCCTTCGCGTGGGCTTTCCGACCGCGCGGTACCAGCGGTAGCTCCTGTCCTTCGTGAGCAGCCGATACTCGACGTCATAGGTCTTTTTGCCGGCATAGTCGGCGATCGTCTCGTTGAACTCCTTGAGAACGAGTTCTCTGTCATCTGGGTGCAGCAGGTCGGACCAGGACTCCAGCGTGTCAGGGAAGTCCTCCGAGTTGTGGTAGCCAAGCATCCGACGGAACTCGTCGCTCCAGTTGACGCGGGTCATGGCCCCAGTTTCATCAAAGTCCATGGTCCATTTGCCGGAACCGAGCATTTCGTGGATTGTGTCTAAGGATGCCGCCTCGTTCTGGAGCTGCTCGTAGAGCGCGTCACGCTCCTTGATTTCGGTGGTGTGGTCCATGAATTGCCCCTTCCCATCGGCTTACACAATATCGTAATGTTTGGTCGGGATTCTTGCTAGAGTCGATAACGAAAAAGCTTCAATCGAAGAGGCGGATAACGTCTATTTGGCAGCTGTTGCCAGACTACCCAACTTCGGCATTTGGTATGTTTCTTCTAATGAGTGACCGATCAAAATGGAACAATACGCCATTTTTTTGCTGTCAAGCACGAATGGGGGAGGGGTATCTTGCCCGAGGCATACATTCCTCGTCCGGTAAAGTCACCTTACCGTCGGGTACACGATCAGGCCGGGGCTCTGTTAGCACGCTCCAATCCATCACCTTGAACTGGTACGAGCATGCCGTTCTGGAGAACGATGAGAAGGTTGCGCAATTTGTCTGTGAGATCTTCAAGACAATGCGAAACCAAACACGTATCGTGAATCCGATATCCGCATGACAACGAGATTATGGAAAACTCTTTCACGGAACCGTCTGCGCGGTGTTAGTGGCGGGGCGGTTTTGGAAAGATTACTCGGAGATGGCGCGCATCCCCTCGAAGACGAAACTGTTGATGAGGTTGCCCAGCTGTTCAGGGGGTATCTCGCAGCCATCTTCGATCCATTTCTCAACGACCCCAGACGCTCCGACCATGATAAATCGCAGGAAGATTTCGTACATTTCCGAATTATGCGATTCATGCAAGTTCCAGCGGGCGAGCGTCCGTTTGTGGCAGAGGGCGATTGCACGCTCGATGATGTTCGAGTTGCCATGCCACAGGGCATGTCACCGCTTCTGGCTGTCAGCAATCGCCTGACATATTACAAGCGTCACCTCTCCATCACCAGGGTCCTCATCGAGCATTGAAGCCATCTCGGCAAGCAGCTCGTCCTCCAACTCCGTAAACACATTCTCGGGAGTCGAGTAATGGGCATAGAAGGTGTTGCGATTGATGTTGGCCTCCCTGCAGAGTTCGGTGGTGGTCACCTGAGTTACAGGTTTGTCCACGATGAGTTCCAGCAGCGCCTCTCGGATGGCCCTCTTGGTTCGCTGTACACGTATGTCCTCTGCTTTTGTAGCCATTCATGCTCCAGAATACTTGTATAAGGCAACATAAATCGACAATAAGTGCCACTATGACATCTTCAATGAATTAAATCAACGTTAGCACCCATAGTCAGGCATAAACACAATCCACTCATGAATGCCATGATGCACCGAGTGGGTGATGTGATTTCGTACATTCTTAGACGTTTCTGTTCGTCATCTCCGAATTGCAATCTCATACAATGAATCTATAGTCGATGGTTGAATGGAAGGGCGAGACCATGACACTCGAAGAGCTGTACGGAAAGATCATGGCGGATGACGAGCTCAAGGCCGGGGTCGCGCAGGCGGCGGAGGACGGCAAGCTCGTCGAGTGGGCGGCGGCGCAGGGCGTCGAGACCACCGAGGAGGAGCTCGCAGCCTTCATGCAGGGCGCGGCAAACGAGAAGCTCTCGGTCGACGACGTCGACAAGGTGGCCGGCGGCAGCTATGGGTCGGTTGCCGCATCCTTCGTTACGATTTGCAGCTTTTAACAGATTCTCAATCACTTAGTTTAGCCATCGTAAGCGATACACGTCCCTATGGAACGTGTATCGCTTATCCTATTACCTCCATCGTTTAGCGGCGCAAAGAGTTATGGCGGATGACGGACATTCGAGGGTTCAAGAGGCGGTAACCGCGATGCAACGAGATAGGCTGTTCGACATTCTCTGCGGCATGCTCGCGGCGAGGGGTCGTGACGAGACGCTGTTCGGCGGGAGGATTGGTGTCGCTCGCCGTGCGTTTTGCCGCATGGCTCCCGAGGGCGGTCTCGTGCACGCCTACTTCGAGATTCCCCTTTTCGGACCCCCGATGCTTGATGTTCATTGCTCCTTGACGCACGAGCAGTCGGCTTGGCCTTTGGGCAAGGATGCGAGCGATGATTGGCGAGCCGCCTATGCGTGGTTTCGCGATGCGGGCCCGTTCGAGACAGAGGCCGACGAAGTAAGGGCGACTGCCGTTGTTGTGACGGGTACGACGGCAAATACCGCCCATATCACGAGTCCTAGAATAAATGCGAGAAAGCCTGCGGTTGACAACCATGGGCCGGGATTTGAAACGCTGATCGCCTTGTCTAAATCTTCCGCGCTTGCGATGCGATTCAGGGCCGACTTTCTAAATAAGCTCTTTTCGCTGTCTTCTGCCATGTATGCCCCATCTCGCTTGCAAGCGGTGCGGATTAATGATGCTTGCTGTGCGTTGCAGCCACTGTGAGCGCTTTGCCATTGCTGCGCTTCGTCGTTGCTGCATGCGCCTCACGCATTTGGCATCTTCAACCAGTCAATCTTCTTCCTACTGATCTAAGATGCCCTCCTTGCTTTGCCATCGAGAAAAACGGGAGGGCAAAACAAAGCACTATAAGCGTAACTGTAGCCAAAACCAGAAAGCCGATGCCGAACAATATTTCTGTGAAACGTTCGATATCCAGACACCTGCTCACGATGATGCATGGGCACAATCAGGTGAGGTGTTTGCGTGCTCCGCGTAGCTCATCTGGAGTCATTGCGCCAGTCCCTCGCTTGCACTGGTGGAAGGGGACAGATGGTAAACTCCACCATGTCAAACTGTTCGCGGTTGTTACCAGCTCCATCGTCGTCATCGTCGTATTCCCACTTGCCCCGATTGGGCACGTCGCCCATCCAGCGCACGCGGTAGTAGGCTGCATAATAGGGCGCCGTCTCCGGGGCGTCGTAGGTCGCAACGATCATGCCGACGAGAGTCGATTGCCTCCCTGTCAGATAGCTGGGTGACAAGAAGCTACTTCCTTGTCACCCTTCATTCTTGATGACCTGGGAGAGAAGAGGCGCCAGACTACCCGGCGCAGACCACAGGCGAGCTAGATCCGTCTAGTGACTGAACTGATGATAGGGTCCCCTGTAGTCGCAGTTGTAGCAGTGGCCAGAGTTGCTGTTTTGCCACACGGCGACATCATGGCTCCCACACATGGGACAATAGTACTCGTTGACCCAGAAGCTGCCGGCAGAGATACCCTCGATCTCCTCGTCTGTCAGCTCGTA
>JBGUXY010000020.1:0-55273 GCA_045118335.1 Eggerthellaceae bacterium | reverse complement strand
ACATTTGGAGTGTCCCCTTTGGCACGGCACCCCTTTGGCACGGCACCCCCTCATGAGACGTTTGGAGTGTCCCCTTTGGCACCCCCGGCACCTAAATCACTTTGGGCTGCACTGACTTGTGTGTAAATTGTGAGCAATGGCGGGAAAGGTGAGGAATTCGATGCGTTCGGGAATCTAGGGGGAAACGGTTCCCAGGGAAGGATGCTTCGATGCTCGATACCGATGCTCGCGTAGCTGCGGTGAATGGCAGGGTTGCCCGATTGCGTCAAAGGAGGCAGCGACGTGTCAATGTCATGCTCTCGGTGTCGTGCGCGATGCTCTGCCTTGGGCTGATCGGCGCCATCGGGTTCGTTTCGGGAGAATCCGCGCCCGTAACGGTAGACGGGTTGTTTGGGTCGTCGTCTTTGTTGGGAAGCGATGTGGGCGGATACGTTCTCGTCGCGCTCGTGTCGTTTTCGCTGGCGGTAGCCATCACCTTGCTGTGCCTGCGTCGAAATCGGACAGGCCGCGGCGCTCCCAAAGACGATTGCGCATCGCATGACGAGCGGCGGAAGGGGGCCGGGCAATGAGGAGCGCAGAGCTCGAGACCCTGTACCGAGAACATTTCCAGAGGGTGTACAGCTACGTGTACTACCGTGTGCTCGACCCGGCCGTTGCCGAGGACGTGACCAGCGATACGTTCGTGAAGGCCGTGAGGCACTACGACAAGTTCGATCCGTCAAAGGCGTCGTTTTCCACGTGGGTCATGCGCATAGCCCACAACACGCTCATCGATTACTATCGCACGCGGAAGGTCCATGAACCCATCGATCGGTTGGGCGCTGGCGAGTTGCGTCAAGAAGACGACTACCCAGCTCTTGACGAAACGCAGGCAGAAATATCCCGTTTGCTTTCATATCTTTCTCCCGAAGACCGCGAAATCATCTTTCTGAAGTATCATGAGGAAAAGAAGAACGTGGAAATCGCGGAACTGCTGGACATGAATCCAGCCACCGTTGCCACGCGGGTCAGGCGCGCCTTGCTGGTGATGCGCACGCACGTGAAGGAGACGGATCGTTGACGAATCAAAACCTCTTCAGGAAAAGCGCCTTGCAGCATGTGTCTTCTCCTGCAGATTTAGACGACTACATCCAGGCTACGCGCCCAGGAACATGGCTGGTGGTAATAGCGGCAATCATTGCCATTGCCGGCCTTCTGACGTGGGGTGTTTTCGGTCGGGTGGCCACCACGATTGATGACAACGGCATTGCCAGCAACGGCCAGATCGTCTGCTATCTGAACCAACAAGATTTCTCCGAAGTGCAGAAGGGCGATTCCGCTACCGTGGACAACCAGCCAGCGACAGTGTCCGATGTGGTGCAGACGCCCGTTTCCAAACGCGAGGCCGCATCGGGCATAGACGATGACTACACTGTGTCCATGCTGGAGTTGGATGAATGGAACTACCAGGTCAACCTGACCATGGACAATCCGCCTGATGACGGCACGCTCGTGCCCATCGTCATCACCACGCAGGAAGTAGCCCCCATTTCGTTCGTGCTGAACGGACAGGATGCGAAATGACGAAAGGTGCGGGTCGCATAGCAAAGGTACCCGTGATCATGCAGATGGAAGCGCTTGAATGCGGCGCTGCATGCTTGGCCATGATCTTGGCGTATCATGGCAAATGGGTTGCATTGGAACAGGTCAGACGCGATTGCGGTGTCTCGCGTGATGGCTCGCGTGCTGTCAATGTGCTGAAGGCGGCGCGAAGCTATGGATTGTCCGCCGATGGGTATAGCCTCGACAACGAAACAGTGCGAACGATAGACTTCCCTTGCATCATTCATTGGAACTTCAATCATTTCGTGGTGCTGAAGGGTTTCAAGGGAAAGCACGCATACCTAAACGACCCTGCTCGCGGATCGGTGAAGGTGACGGCAGAGGAGTTCGATCGTTCGTTTACCGGCATCGTGCTACGATTTGGCGAGGGTGCCGACTTCCAACCAGGCGGTAAGCCTGCGAGCGTGACCGCATTCGCTCGCTCGCGTCTTGTGGGCACGGCTGGCCCCATTGCCCTCGTGGCGTTTGCGGCAGTGATCTCGGCATTTGCCGGTATTGCCAACGCAGCGTTTTCGCGCGTGTTCATGGACCGCATCCTGACGGGCACCGACCAGAACTGGCTTGTGCCGTTGCTGGCTGTGATGGCCGTCGTGGCGGCTCTGCAATGCCTGGCTGCCGTGGTGAATTCCGTGAGCGCCCTGCGCATCCAGGGGAAGTTCGCAGTGGTGGCAAGCTCCACGTTCGTGTGGCATCTGCTGCGGCTGCCCGTGGGGTTCTACGAACAGCGCAACATAGGCGATCTGCAGCAGCGCCAGCAAGATAACGAGTCCATCGCTTACACGCTGATCAATCAGCTCGCGCCCGTGCTGCTCAACGTTGTGCTTCTTGTGTTCTACCTAGTGGTAATGGTGCGCTACAGCGCGTTGCTCACGCTGGTTGGGTTGGTTACCGTCGCGCTGAACCTATTCGTGGTCAATGCGACGGCTCGCGCACGCGTGAACATCACCCGCGTTCAGATGCGTGATTCGGGCAAGCTGTACTCGAGCACCATCGGCGGCATCGACCAGGTTGAAAGCATCAAGGCATCGGGCGCCGAAGACGGCTTCTTCGCCCAATGGAGCGGCTACCAGGCGGCTTTGGCTGCAACGCAGACGCGACTTGCACGTGTCACGATGTATCTGGGGTCGCTGCCCACAGCCCTCACGCAGCTTTCGAATACGGTCGTGCTCATTTTGGGCGTGTGGCTCATCATGCGTGGTTCGTTTACCGTTGGCATGCTTCTCGCGTTCCAAGGGTTTCTCTCGAGCTTTTTCAGCCCCATCAGCTCGCTTCTTTCCTTAAACCAGCAGATTCAAGAGATGCGCACTTCGATGGAACGTGTCGAAGACGTGCTGAAAAGCGCACCCGACGTTCCTGAAGACTCGTGGAGCATGCCGGTGTGCGCCGACGATTCCCCATGCGACGAAGACTCGGAATCCCTGACACATACAGAAAAGCTTTCGGGCAAGTTGGATGTCGAAGGTTTGACGTTTGGCTACTCTCCGCTCGAACCGCCGGTCATCGTCGATTTCGACTTGCATCTGGAGCCTGGCCAGTGGGCGGCGCTCGTGGGCGGTTCGGGATGCGGGAAGTCTACCATTGCCAAGCTCATCGCAGGATTGTACCCGCCTGCGCAGGGCAGCATCCGCTTCGATGATACGCCCTTGGAAGACGTTGCGCGGCCTGTGCTCAAAGGCTCGCTTTCCGTGGTCGACCAGGACATCATCCTGTTCGACGGCACCATCATGGACAACATGCGCCTGTGGGATTCAACCATCGAGGACACGACGGTGTTCCGCGCGGCGCATGATGCGTGCATCCACGATGCCATCATGTCAAAACCCGGCGGATACGGACAGTCGGTGATGGCCGGAGGATCCAACTTTTCAGGTGGCGAACGCCAGCGTCTCGAGATTGCGCGCGTGCTAGCCCAGGAACCCTCTATCATCATTCTGGACGAGGCCACGAGCGCTCTTGATGCAGAAACCGAGGAAAAGGTGATCGCGGCTATCCGCGCTCGTGGTGTCACCTGCCTCGTGGTGGCGCACCGCCTTTCCACCATCCGCGACTGCGACCAGATACTGGTGCTAGATGCCGGGCGCGTGGTGGAAAGCGGCACGCACGATGAGCTGCTAGCCCAAGACGGCGTCTATGCGCGATTGGTGGGGAGCGACAACGAGGGGCGGGAGGCTGCGCTATGAGCACGTTTTCCGAACAGCTGAGTGCACGCGACCTGGCCGAACGCGAACAGTTCGAAGTTGCGCTCGACGACCTGGCAGCAGCGGTCACGGGAAATCGCGGCGCGTCTGGCGCAGGAGCCGATGACCCTCGGCAGGCTGATACCGCCATCGGCGCCGTGCTCGCGTACTTCCACCTGAAGCCAACTTCCACGCCTCCGGCTTCTGCGACGCTGGAACAACGCCTCGATCTGATGCTGCACCCTCACGGTATCATGCGACGGCGCGTGACTCTTGAAGGAGAGTGGTATCGCGAGGCGATCGGCGTCATGTTGGGTCGCCTGCAAGATGGCACGCCGGTAGCCTTGCTGCCTCGCGGGTCTGCGGGATACTGCTACATCAACCCTGCAACGGGTCGGCGCGTGCGCGTATCGCGGATGAATGCGGGCTCCATTCAGCCTGAGGCCATCTGCCTGTACCGTCCGCTACCGCAACGCCCCCTCAGGCTACTTGACCTTGGAGTGTTCGCAATGCGCTCCCTCGACGTGGGCGACTACGTGATGGTGCTTCTCGTAACCGCTATCGCCACCGCCATCGGCCTTTTGCCAGCATGGGCGAACAAGGTGATATTCGACAAGGTCGTCCCTTATGGCGATGTGAGCCTCGTGCTTCCCATGGCGGCGCTGTTGGTAGGCGTCGTGTTGTCGCAGGCAGTCATCGGTGTCGCACGATCGGCCGCGCTCTCTCGCATAGGCACGAAGTTGAGCGTGCAGGTGCAGGCGGCGGTCATGGCTCGCATCCTGCTGTTGCCACCGAGCTTTTTCGGCAAACACCAGCCAGGCGAGCTTGCCAACCGTGCATCGTCTATCACATCGCTCACGCAGCTGCTGGTGAATGCGGTTTTCTCCACGGGCCTATCATCGGTGCTTTCGCTGGTCTACATTGCTCAGATCGTGAAGTATGCGCCCGAGCTCACCATTCCAGCCATGATCGTGATTCTGGTGAACGTGGGCGTGACGACGGCGGCAACTTTGGCGAATATGTATTACGACCGTCATCAGCTCGAGAACACCGCGGGGCTTTCTGGTACGCTCGTGGCTCTGCTTTCGGGCATCCGCAAGATCAAGCTAGCAGGGGCAGAGCGTCGGGCATTCGCGCGCTGGGCGCAGGATTACGCCAAAGTGGCGCGAACCATCTACGATCGACCGTTGGTTTTGAAGGTGTCGAGTGTGATTGTCACGGGCGTGGGGTTGGTCGGCGTGATGCTCATCTACTTCTTCGCTAGCGTCTCGCAGGTAAGCGTCGCCGACTATATGGCCTTCAACACGGCATACGGCTTGGTCACCGGCGCAATCAGCTCGCTTGCGGGCATCGCATCGCAGATAGCGTCCATTCGGCCCACGATGCAGCTCGTTTCCCCCGTCTTGAAGTGCGAACCCGAAATCCACGAAGAAGCCCAGCAGGTCGAGGGCATCACCGGGACCATCGAGCTTACGGGTGTGACGTTTAGCTACACGCCCGATTCCCCAGCTGTCGTCGACGGGCTTTCGCTGTCGATCAGTCCCGGTGACTACGTGGCCATCGTGGGGCGAACGGGCTGTGGAAAATCCACCCTGCTACGACTGCTGTTGGGGTTCGAGCGGCCTCAGCAGGGCGGCATCTACTACGACGGACGTGACCTGGCAACTCTTGACGTGCGCAGCTTGCGTCGTCATGTAGGCGTGGTACTGCAGACGGGCAGGCTCGTTTCAGGCAACATATTCCAAAACATCACGCTTTCGGCCCCGCACCTGTCGATGGATGAAGCGTGGGAAGCAGCCGAGATGGCTGGTATCGCCGACGACATCCGGGCGATGCCGATGGGCATGTTCACGCATATCTCCGAAGGTTCGGGCGGCATTTCCGGTGGGCAGCGCCAGCGCATCCTCATCGCGCGTGCCGTGGCGGCCAAACCGAAGCTGCTCATCTTCGACGAAGCCACGAGTGCGTTGGACAACGTCACGCAGCGCCAGGTATCCGATGCGCTGGGAGCGCTCGACTGCACGCGCATCGTCGTGGCGCACCGCCTGTCCACGATCCGCAACTGCGATCGCATCCTCGTTCTCGACGGCGGCAGTATCGTGGAAGACGGCACCTACGACGAGCTCATCGCGAAAGGCGGCACCTTCGCCTCCCTCGTGGAACGCCAACGTTTGGCCTGATCTATTGCAGCAGCCCACACGCTGGTCGCCCATTGTCCTCTGAATTGCTGGAAATTGCCGACAGCAGGCGAAACGAATTCGAAAGTAGCGCAAACCAGCTTGAAATCTTTTGCTGTCGGCAATATCTCATGGCAGGAGGAGCCCTTTTATACCTGGGTGCGCTTCCTGGCGCGCGCGGCCGCGTATGCCGAAGCCAGGGCCAAGCATGCCAGCAAAGCTGCGGGCAGCAAGGCGCCGTCGCCGGTACGAGGCGTCTGCTCCGGCTGGGTGGGAGAGGCCGCGCCGGTGGCGGGCACGGGCAACGTGTTAGCGGAGGCGGCTTGTACCGCAAAGGTGACCTGCGGGTTGTTGCCGTCGGCAAACACCGCGGTCAGCGTGTGCAGGCCGGGGGCGAGCGTGCTCAGGAACGCTGCCGTGAGCGTCACGACCGCGCTGCCGGCGCTGGCCACATAGCCCCACGTCGGCACCGAGGCGCCATCCACCAGCACGTCTACCAAGCGACTGAAGGTGACGTAGTCATCGGTCGTGCGCTTGAACACGAACGTGAGTCCATCCTCAGAGCCGGCAGTCCAAGCAGCGCCCTTGCCTGATTCCACGTAATAGACGCCGTCAGGCTGCGTTGAGAAGATGGCCGTGTGCCCGCCGCCTTCGGTGTCTAGGAAGAACTCATGTTGTCCATAGCCCAAACTTGCCAAATAATTCCTGCTCAGCACAATTCTGCCGTCTGCAACCGTATACTGTGCGGGGCTAAGCAGTATGCCATCGACGAGCACCCGGTCGACGCCGCCGTGGGTCCCAGCTTCGAAGCCCAAGGCCAGGTCACCATGAGAAGGCCACCACTGAGCCCAGTCGTTAGGGAACACCACCGCTGTATAGAACTCCGGAATAGATCGTAGCTCTTCTTTTTTTCCGTTGGGGTTGTAGACCTCGGGCCCTATGCGCTTCACGCCGATGCCGATGTAGTGTGTGTAGTGATCGGGTTCGGTATATTCATTGTGGTAATAGCACAAGATTGCCGTGTCCGTTGACGCGCCCCCCGAAGACAGCACGTAGCACCTGAGCCTGTCCGCACTGAAGAAGTGCGGGCAATACTCCAGGGGATGGTCGCTATCTGGGTCGACGACGAACCACCAAGTTTTGTTCCCGTCGATGTCGAGTCCCTGGAAGTTGCCTTCGTTTTCATCCATGAAGATGGTGTAGAGGTGCGTGCTGCTGCCGTAGTCCTTGTAGATGGTCTTCAGCTGGTCGACGCTTGCGAGCAGCGTGTCCCCGCCCTGGTAGCGGACAAACGGCTTCCAGAAGCTGAACTTCGGGTAGGGCGTGCCATTGGAATGCCAGTTCAGACCATCGAGAGTGTTGGGATAATCCAGCCCGCCTTTCTTGTTTTCTTGCGGTACGTGCTGGGTGTTCACCTGGGCGTAGAACACGATTTCATGGCCAGGGGTCCAGTAATAGCGCTCTTCTGTGTCGCGCTTCTTGTACAACCAGTACTGTTCGCTCCACGTCTGTTCGCTGAAGAAGCCCGGGTAGTCGACCTTCTTTGTGACCGGAGTCGTTCCGGGCCTGACCACCTGGACGACCTCGCCCTTGTAGCCTCCCATCTGGTTGATGTAGTCCTGGATTTCGTTCAACAAGTTTATGATGGCGCCTTCGTCGTATTCTTTGCCAGGATGATCCGCATTGTATGCCTGTACTGCCTCGATGCGGATCTGCAGCGATGCCTTCTCGAGTGCGAGGGAAGTTGCCAGCAGGGTCACGCATCGGCCTTGGAACGCGGCCCATTCGTCGTAAGCCTGATTTTCCCAGTGGTACTTGTAGCGGAGGTGCTCGTACCACACCTGCATCAAGGTGAGATCCTTGGGTTGGCCATTGATGGTCACGTTTTGCGGCTCTGTCATGGCCTTCCACAGGGCTTGGGTGAAGGAGTCGAACTCGCTTTTGGGATTCACCAGCGTGCTGGGAGTGTCAATGTCGCCATTTCCAAGCGAATTCACCAGCGCGGACTGTATACGATGCTTATCAGCTGGTGCCTTGAGAGGTTTCAAGGCGTCTAAGACCGCGAACGGTACGTTGTCATCGACGATGGGCTTCATGCTGTTCAAGATGTCATCGAGTTCTTGGCTGTCCACGGTGTTCTGCAACTCGACAATCGCCGCGTTCAGCTTGTCGAGAGCCGCTAGGATCTGGCTGAGCTGTTCTTCTTCCTGACTACTCATGTCGCTTCCGAAAATCGCCGTCAACAACTTGCGAGACGACCACGAAAACGTTCCCGAGGCGCTCCCGTAGAGAGCGCCCTCGATGAGGTTCTTCGCGATGGCGATTTCGAGGGGTCCAAACGCATCTTCCAACTCGCCCACGCTCTGAGTGATGAGCTGCGAGGCCTCGGAAGCTTCAAGGTCTTTGCTGTCTGTGGCGGCCAGCAACATCGACACGCCGCCTTCGTCCGTTGCATCGCCTTCGACCGCTGCATCGCCTTCGACCGCTGCGTTCATGAGGCCTCGTTTGGCGCCCAGGCTATCGTCTACCTGGGCGCTATCGCCCGTCTCCGTCGCTTCGCTGTGAGCGCCTTGGGCTACATAGCCTGCTTTGAAGCCAGCACTGTTACCATTTTGGATGAGCGCGCCTTCGCCTTTGGGGTCAGATGGGTTTTCATCCAATGTCTTGCTTACGGAAGAAAACTCATCGGCATCTTCCTGGTTACCACCAAACTTGCCATCTGCGGCGATGCCATATCCGAGGTCCCCGGTTTTGCCTTCGCGGTTATTCGATTCGCCGCTGTCGTCGTCGGCGCCCACATCGTCGCTGGTGCCAATCGTGGCTAAAGTGGAATCTACGGTGCCATTTCCATCAGTTGAGCTGGAGCCGCCACGGAATTCGTTTCCGCTCGTTGGCGAAGCTGTGGATTCGGGATCGTTGCCGCCGTCGGTGGATGCCCCTCCTTCGGTGGCGTCTGGAGCGTTTTCTTCTTGAGAGGGCATAGCCGAGGTGTCGCCAACACCGATATTGGCATCGGAATCGACGATTTGGGATCCTTGGCCGGTCTCTCCAGTTGCCCCAGCGGCTGCATAACCTGGGGAGTCGCCAAGGATGACATCTCCGCTTGCATCAGCGGGGGTAATGTCTGCGACATCGCCATCTCCCGCGTTGGCTGCGGATGAATCAGGCGCGTCCAACCCCGCCCCTTCCGTTTCCGCAAACGCAGATGTCGGGAAGAGCAAGAGTGCTGTCAATGCGGCGAACGCTACCATGGCAACGGCCAGGTTTTTCGTTGCTTTCATGCCATCACGCTCCGTTTCGCAATCGTACCGAAAGAATCCATATGCACTCTATACGAATTGCACCGCCAGTCGTTTCAGGAATTGCAAGAATTCTGTAAAACATAGCCAAAGACACGTCTGCGTCTATCACTATAGTCGCCCGCTCGAATAAAAGCCCTGATGAATGCGGCTCGACTGACGCTCCCGTGCCAAAACGCGATGGGTGTGCTAGGTTTTCTGCGAAATCTCAAGATGGGTGATTCCGATGGGGGGTCTAAGCTCGTAGGGTTTCCACGGGAACTATAGCCCGACCCGCTTGGGAAAGCCGTTGGCACGATTGAAAGGCAAGGCGAACCGACATGATCACCAAGCAGAACTTCGGTGCGTTCGTACGCGAGAAACGTCTCGAGAAAGCGCTGACGCAGCGGGAGCTGGCGGAGCTTCTCTTCGTCAGCGAATCGGCGGTTTCCAAGTGGGAGATGGGGAAGAGCTATCCGGACATCACGATGATTCCCGGCCTCTGCAAAACGCTCGGCGTTTCGGAGCAAGAGCTGCTCGCGGGTGCAACCGACACGGAATTCCGACGCATCCAGCACGAGGCGAAGCTGTACCGCAGGATCAGCGAGACCTGGTTCTGGGGTCTGACCATTGCCTATGCAACGGCGATGGCGATCTGCCTCGTTTGCGACTTGGCCATAAACCATGCTCTGACTTTCTCCGTGGTGGTTTTCGCAGCCCTGCTGCTCGCATATTCCTTCGCTCCTTCGTGGATCCGCTTCTCGCGCAAGCACAAGCTGGAAACCTTCGTCGGGACGAGCTACCTGTCGCTTCTGTTCTTGTTCCTGGTGTGCTGCGCGAAGTATCACCAGGGGTGGTTCGGCATTGCCGCCGTCGCGGTTCTCCTTGGATATGCTGTGTGTGTTGGGCCCTTCCTCATCCGGAAATGGATGCCGGAGCGCTTTGGAAAGCTGTCTCTGCTCGCGTACTTTATCGCGATATATCTATGCCTGTTCCTGCTTCTGGTGGTGATAAGGATTTCGGTAGCCTACTCCCTGTGGAACAGCGTTTTGATTTCCTTTTACGCCTTCATCCCCTTTTTGGCTATCGGGCTCGTGCACCTGCTCGGTATCGACTGGCGTTTCAAGGCGGCCATCGACGTGCTGGTCGTGGGTTTGGTCGGTTACAGCCTCCCATGGTTGGTCGACAGGATGGTCGCCGGTGGACCGTCCTTGCATTACCGCATCGACTTCTCGAACTGGAGTCAATGTGCGAGTGCAAACATCGCGTCGCTGGTACTGCTCGTGTTCTTCATTGCTGCAGTCGCCTTGGTTATAGCTGGCTTGGTACACGTGCGTTCGTCCAAATGAGGAGTGGGCCCTCGGGTGCTATGAGAAGCTACGATGCATGCGTCTGGAAGCGAACAGCATGCACGCCAAGCTGCCCAAGGCTATGAGGGCAATCGATGTAGAGCCGGGGCATGCGTCACCCGTGTTGGGCGTACATTCGTGGTGGGACGTGCAGGGCTCTGTGGGCATGACGGAGCCGCTCGCGGTCACGACATCGCCTGATGCTGGGGTGTCGTTGTGCTGCTTCTTCGCGACCTGCGCGGTCAGGTACACACCGCCACCGTTGGGGACGACGACGTAGAAGCCGTTCTCGTCCCTGTTCAGGGGGACCTTCTGTCCCATTCCGTTGAAGGCTGCGGTGATGACCCAACCCTCGTCGACGTTCAGGTACACCTTCTGGCCCATGTTAGCCACATCGAAGCTCAGGGTCTCGTCACCGAATGCGAACTCCTTCACCCTGGTGCCGATGAGCCCGAGGATGTTGCCCTCCTTGGGTTGCTCGAGTCTGATGATGTAGTTGATGGCTCGCTCGGTGGTCTCGTCCTCTGAATAAGTCATCTTCTCGTCATCGAACTTCCCGCCCACGATGTCGGAATCGATCTTCCATGTGGTGACCTCGAGGCGTCCCCCATTGGTATCGTCCGCCACGCCGACTGTCTTGGCCGAGATGATTCCTTCGACGAGAATGCTCGTTTCGCCAGCGTTTCCCATCGCGTTAATGCCAATTGAGCTTCCGCTATCTTCCTTGACCGTTGCATTCACATTGCCCCCAATGTGAATGCTCACGGTGCCTGATTCATTGTCAACGTCAATACCGGTGGCATAGCCATTGGCAATGTTGCTTGTTGCGGTAATGCTTTCTCCAACAGAAACGACTGATTCCGTATCGTCAGATTCGAAACCCAATGTATTCTGCGTCATGCTTATACCTGAAGCCCCTTCGCCTTTCGCCACTACATCACCCTTGACGACAGTGTTTGAGCTTGCTGTTCCAGCAGAGAATACGTAAATCCCGCGTGCTTCACCCGATGGATTGTTTGCCTCGGCAGTTACGTTTCCATCTACGGTGACTGAAGACGTCGACTGGGCCCCTGAAGGTTCCAATAGCGTTTCCTGGAGGATTCCAGCTGAAGTAATATGGCTTTCGGAGGCGTTATTGATCACGGCAGACACATCTCCGTTAACGTTTACCGTTGTTTCAGCACCCGCAGTTTCGCAAGATGCGTCTACACCGTTCACCGACGAAGTGTCCATCGAAGGTTTGGAATCGACGTTGACCGTAACGTCTCCGTCGACGTTTACCGTGGCGGAAGAGCCTCTCGATTCCGCACTCACCGCAGTCGAGGCTGCGCCGCCATTGCCCGTCAGTTCGACATTGCCGTGCACATTGACCGTGGCATCCCCGCTATCATCGGATATTGCGCAAGCGGCAGGGATGTTTCCCACCTCCTGCGCGTCAACTGTTACGTTACCCACATCAACGACAGGGGTACCGTTATCCGGCGATGCGAGAACGGGGCTGTCGGTATCTGGGTAACTATCGTCTGCAAGGGCGACTTTGGGCATCAGGCCAATCACCAGGATGATGGCCATAAGACAAGAGAAGAGCTTGCCTGGGATCTTTTCATGATTAATCGAGCGGGGGTGCTTCGTTTTTCTCATGGAATGACCTTCTTCCTGATGTTCGCAACGTGTGTCGCTTGTTCTTTCATCGTCAAGGGATACGCGGTCCATGTGGCGTATCGACAACCTTGATTTGCGAATCATCTGCCGGTAAGCGTTCGCATTGCATGACATGCCCAGCCCGCGCTGGGGCAACGTCCGCTCTGACATGCTGGGTGGTGATGTTGCGAGTGGTCAAGAGCTTCTTGAAACGTTCGTGGTAGCCGCCTTTGAAGTAGGCGCAGCGGGTGGGATCGGCGCCCAGCAGGTCGTCGGTGGCGGCCATGGCAACGGCGCGGCAACCGCAGTTGCATAGGTGGGTGAACTCGCATTCCTGACACTGCGGGTTGTGCTCGCGAACTTGGGCACGCGTTACCAGCAGTTGATGCGTGAAGGGGGAGTCGGAAAGCAGTTCGGCCAGCGGTGTTTCGTATACGTTGCCATGTTCGATTCCGCGTGCTGCCTCCATGCCCGAAATCTGGTTGCACAGCGTCAGGTTGCCGTTGCTCGCCACGAAGGGCATGGCGCGCGCATCGCCGCATACGGGTTGTAGGTGTTCTTGCTCGAGGCTGCAGAGTCTCACGGGAGTGAGCCTGCATTGGCCGGTGCCGGGAGCATAATCGAACAGCGACCACGCTTCCAGGCGCATGCGGAAATCCTCGTCCAGATACCAGCCAAGGTAGTTCAGCATCAAGTCGCAATACGTGCGGAAGTCGAGTGCGCATCCGTACTCGGCGGCTTTCCACCGCGGCGATTCGACGATGCGGATTAGGCGTAAGTGGTCGATGCCCATGTCCGCAAGAAGCCGCGTGGTCTCGTGCAGGGTATCCAGGTTGCCGTCCCACAGGCAGTACTGCACCTTTACGCGAAAGCCTTGGCTCTTCAGCAACTCGATGGCTGAAAGCGTACGTTTTTCCACGCCGACAACGCCACGGAGCCAGTCATGGTGCCCCAGTCCGTCGAAGCTCACGTTGAATTGAGGGTGGTGCCCCATCGACTCGAGTGCGTCAAGCAACTCTAGCGTTACCAGCGACGCGTTCGTGCCGATGTCTTCGATGGAAATGCCAGCGTTAGCCAGTGCTTGGGCTATCTGCAGGAAGTCGCTGCGTAGCAGCGGCTCGCCGCCTGTGATCCACACGTGACGAATTCCGCACGAAGCCAGCTGCTCAACGAAGTTCAAGCACATTTCGGTTGTGGGGTGATCTGCTATCGGGTTCAGGTCTGCCGCAGCGAAACAATGCTTGCAGTTGAAGTTGCATCTGCCCGTGATGGCCCAGTTGATCAGGTTGAATCGCCAGCAGGGGAACATCTTGTAACGCTGTTCGTTTCCGATGGGATTCGGCTTGGCGCATTCCTCGATCACGCCTTCGGAAGCGTAGCGCGCCAGCAGGGAGAAAACGCCTTCGTCCTCGTCGTCCCAAAAAGGCGTCTCGCCGTCGCATCGGGAGAGAACGTTGAATTCGCTTACCGAAAGGTCGGTGGGCGAATACCACTCATCTCGAATCAGTGCGTATGGGTTGAACAACCATCCGCGCAGGCTGCAGTTTTGCTTCAAGCGATAATACATAGCTTCCTGTCTTTATGTGCAACGGCATGTCATAACAAGAGGCTGTCCCTTGTTATGACCTTGAAGCGGTTTATTGGAATGGGTTGGTGGGTAGCTTTGCGGTGCCTTCTGCGGCAGCGAGCATATCCAAATCGCTGTCTTCGAGGTGGATTTCCTTTGGGCCGGGTTGATCGAGCGGGTTGGAGGATTCGGTTTCAGCGGCGATGTCTTTCAGGCGGTCGAGCAGCGACGTCCTAAACGATTCCCGTGCGGGGAAATCGCAAACCAGGTTGAAGTCTTTCTTGTTTACGCCTTGCCTTGTCATTGCTCTTACGTCGTTTTGCGCTTTCTCGATTCAGTGTATACGTCGGTTGATAGCCAGTCTATTTCTTCATACGAAACAAAAGTAGAACCATTTCACGGATTTGACACTATTTTCAATGCTCTTTCTTTTGCACTCGCAACGTCGATGCGTGCTAGAAACCCCGAATCTGTTGGCATGTTCCCGCGCGCTGTTTCTTACTCGAAACTGCCACCCAGGTTGTCTAAGGTGTCGATTATCACCATGCAGTCTGGGTCGACGTTGCGCATCACGACGAGCATCTGGTCTTCGGGGATTGCCACGCATCCACCGGTGAAGGGCTTGCATGGTCCCAGACAGTGCACGAACACGGCAGAGCCGTCGCCGGGCACGTCTTCTTTGTTGTAGTCGATGTTCAGGCAGTATTGGTACTGGCGTGTGTAATCAACTATATGCTCGCTTGCCCCGGTGTCCAGACAGGGGTCGTCGGCAATGCTTACCATCTCGTTGTAGTGACCGTCCTCGCTCTCGTCACCCGACCAATACGTGTCTGCGTCCACCTGGGTGTACGAGATGGCACAACCTGGGTCAGGTGCGATACCGAACGCCGCGTTGAAGCCATATGTGCCCACGGGCGTTAGGGCGTCGCCCTCGCGGGTCTTGCCGATGCCTTCCTTGCCAATGAAGCCCGGCGTGGTCATGATCATCTGCCAGGTGCCGTCCCCGTCCTTTTCGTGCATGGAAATCCAAGCTGTTGACGTGTCGTAGGCGGCCACTACGAACAGCTGGTCTGCGGTTTCCGCTTCGGGCAGCTGCGTTACCCAGTCGGGAGAGGCTCCCAGCATGGCGGTTGTGGCCACGTCGACGGAAGGGGCGCCTTCATCCTGGTTGGCGTCGGTCTGCGACGAGCACCCGCCAAAAACGAGCGCTGCTGCACATGCGAAGACGATGATTCCAAACCTCTTCATGGTCAATCCCTTCTGCTGTCTTTTCTCTGCGAGCATGGTTGTTGCGGTTTACGCGAGATTAAGCAGATGCAATGCCAGCATCGAACGGTTGGCAACATCATGAGCGCAAACTCGTGCCCACCATAATCCAAGGAGTCGGTTTGAGAACGTTGTCGCAGCCATCATCTACCGTGTAGCACAATGCGTCAAGCGGCTTTCCTCCATCTTCTATCCAAAGGAGGAAAGCCGCTTTGCGGGCAGTGCATAGTATGGGATGGGCCAATAGGCTCGAGACTACTTGCCACCTTCGATGCGGGCGTTGTTCATGTACGCCGCCACGAGTGCGAGCGCGCTCACGATGAAGTCGTCGAAGGGCATGCCTGCCATGAGGTCGAGTGGCCAAATGACATAAAGAATCGCAAGGACGCCCAATGCGAGCGAAGCCTTGCTCCTTGTCTTCCTCGCTTCGTTTTCCACGCTAAGCCCTTTCTCTTATGGTGTGGGGTCGGCTCCGATGCGGCCGATGCCCATGATAGGGGCGTTTTCGTGCAGGAGGCGGCAAGTGGCCCCAATGTTACGGTCGCGTGGGAAGAATGCCAACAAAGCGAAAACTATGCCGTTATCGTCGAGCCGTTGAGTTGTGGTCTTGGCTTCCTGTTTACGATCGGGTGAGACGTAATCGAAGCTCGGCGTTGTCCATGCCGTTGTATGATTTCCTGGCATTCATCACTTTGACTAGGCTTCGCTCGCGCCTTTCGAGGACATCCGCTTCATAGGCCCGTATCTGGACGTAGACGAAGCGGGACTCGTCTTGGAAATCTTGCGCGATTTCCTCGATTCCTTCGCCGGACAGATGGGAATACGCTCCCTCGCATGCCTTGTTGGCCTTGCCGACGAACACATCCTTGTAGTCGGTGTAATTGCCGTCTTTGACTTCATGGTCGAAGACAAGGATGATATAACATCCCGAATCGTCTAGCTGCTTGTATTTCTGGTTTTCGTTTTCCCAACCAGCCACCAGGTCTCGGGCGTCGATCCAAGGTCCGTTGAAAACCTTTGCGCGGGCTTCTTTGGTCGCGCGAACCCTGCGGACCCTTACGATGATGAAGCCGACTGCTGCTATGAGAAAAAACGTGAGGGAGAACGTGGCAAGGGAAAAACCGGTAATCAACTACTCTCGAACCTCCTGTGGTCTGCTTGAATGGATTATACGGCAAAAGAAGCGCAAGAGAGTAGGGCTGATCATACCCATCACGTCGGCATCTGCGAGCGGCCCTGCGATGTATTACGGGAAGGTGTCAGTGCTGGCACTCTTGATATTGGAGTGCTAAAGTGTCGTTCGAAACACTGTGACTTCAGGGCAAAGCCCTGGCGAATAGAAATGAGGAAGCATGTCATTCGACAAGTTCACCGACAAAGCCCGCAAAGTGCTGGTCTTGGCTCAGGACGAGGCACGCACGTTGCACCAGCCCTATGTGGGCACCGAGCACATCCTGCTCGCGCTCATCAAGGAACACGATGGGCTAGCCGCACAGGCGCTTGATCGGCTGGGCGTGAAGCACGACGATGTGGTGCGCGCAATCAGGCAGGTTGTGGTCATCGACGAGAACGCCGATGTATCCGGGCACCTGGGCTTCACCCCGCGCGTGAAGCGCGTGCTGGAAAACAGCCTGCGGGAAGCCATGCAGATGGGACAGAGCTACATTTCCACCGAGCATCTGCTGCTGGGTATTGTCCGGGAAAACGAGGGTACGGCCATAGAGGTGCTCGGGCGTCTTGGTATTACCGGCGACCAGGTGCGAAGTGCATTGAACGACCTCGTCGGCCAATCTTCGGTGTTTGCGGGGCGCACGGGTTTCGACGCCGCTCCCATGAAGCAGTCGGACAGCGTGCTGGCAGAGTTCGGCACCGACCTTACCAAGAAGGCGCTTGACGGAAAGCTGGACCCAGTCATCGGGCGTGCAGGCGAAATCGAGCGCATCATGCAGATTCTGTGCCGGCGTCAGAAGAACAACCCGCTCATCATCGGCGAGCCGGGCGTGGGCAAAACGGCCGTGGTAGAGGGGCTGGCGCAGCTCATCGTTAGCAACCAGGTGCCCGATATCCTGCGCAATCGCCGTATCGTCACGCTGGACGTGTCCAGTCTGGTGGCGGGCAGCAAGTACCGCGGCGAGTTCGAGGAGCGCCTGAAGAAGTGCATCAAGGAAGTTATGGATGCGGGAGACATCATCTTGTTCATCGACGAGCTGCACACGCTCATCGGGGCGGGTTCGGCCGAAGGCTCCATCGATGCGGCAGCCATCCTGAAGCCGCCGCTGTCGCGTGGCGAAATCCAGGTCATCGGCGCCACCACGACGGACGAATACCGCAAGCACGTGGAAAAAGACGCCGCCCTTGAACGTCGCTTCCAGCCTCTAACGGTTGGCGAGCCCAACGAAGAACAGGCCATTCGCATCATGCAGGGCCTGCGCGACCGTTACGAAGAGCACCATCACGTGCACTTCAGCGACGATGCGCTCACCGCAGCCGTGCAGCTTTCCGACCGCTACATCCAGGACCGCTTCCTGCCCGACAAGGCTATCGATGTGCTCGACGAAGCTGGCGCGCGCATGCGTATTCGCAACATGACGCTGCCTTCCGAATTGCAGGAAATCGACGACCGCCTGCGCGAAGTGCGCGCCGCCAAGGAAGCTGCCATAGCAGATCAAGACTTCGAGACCGCTGCGAAGATGCGCGACGAAGAGGGCGCCTTGCACCAGAAGCGCGAAGAAGCCAAGGCGAAATGGGAAGAGGAATCCCAGCGCGATGTGCAGCAGGTGAACCCCGAAGACATCGCCGATGTGATCAGCATGACCACGGGCGTGCCTGTTTCCGATCTTACCGAGGCCGAAACCGACAAGCTCTTGCGCATGGAAAGCGTCTTGCATGGTCGCGTGATCGGCCAAGACGAAGCTGTCACCGCCGTGTCAAAGGCCATCCGCCGCAGCCGCAGTGGTCTTAAAGACCCGAAGCGTCCTGCTGGCAGCTTCATCTTCCTGGGCCCTTCGGGCGTGGGCAAAACGGAGCTTTCCAAGGCGTTGGCCGAATTCCTTTTCAATAGCGAGCAAGCGCTCATCAGCTTCGACATGAGCGAATACATGGAAAAGCACACGGTATCGCGCCTGATCGGCTCGCCTCCCGGTTACGTGGGCTACGACGAGGGCGGTCAGCTCACCAAGGCCGTGCGCCAGCGCCCGTATTCGGTCGTGCTCTTCGACGAGATCGAGAAAGCGCATCCCGACGTGTTCAACATCTTGCTGCAGATACTCGAAGAGGGTCATCTTACCGACGGGCAGGGCCGTGTGGTCGACTTCCGCAATGCGGTAATCATCATGACGAGCAACGTGGGAGCTCGCGATATCGCGCGGAGTGCACCGCTGGGCTTCAGCAACGACGGTGGCGGCCTTTCCGACAAGGAAATAAAGAGCAGCGTGATGAGCGAGCTCAAGAAGATGTTCAGGCCCGAGTTCTTGAACCGCATCGACGAGATCATCGTGTTCAAGAGCCTGACCAAGGTCGAAATCGGCGAAATCGTGAAACTGATGGTTTCCGACCTGCGCGATCGGCTTATCGCCATGAACATGACCATCAACCTCACCGATGCCGCTTGCGAGCACATCGCCACGGAAGGCACAGACACCACCTTCGGCGCCCGTCCGCTGCGCCGTGCGATCCAGCGACTGTTGGAAGATCCCATCTCGGAACAGGTACTGGAAGGGCGGTGGACGAGCGGCTCGGTCATCGAGGTGGACTACCGCGACGGCGAGCTGGTGTTCGAACCCGGCACGGGGGCCATACCCGCGCCGCGAAAGCGCGACAGCATCGCTCAGGAGGCCGAGCTGTTGTTGAAGGGCTACGATTTCAGCGATACGAGCCGCATGCTGCCCAGGCGCGGCGACGGCGCAGCCGATGGGGCTGCAAGCTAAGCCGTCTGCATACAGCAAGACAAGGGGGCTGCAACCAGGGCAATCGGTTGCAGCCCCTTGTCGTGAGGCGATCTAAGCGCCCATGAGCATTTGCCTGTTTTGGCAAGACATAGGAAAACGAGCGCCATGGATGTCCATTTCAGGCAAGGGTTTAGGCGCTCGGGCTACTTTGCTTCGTAAGTGACGCGTGCACCTTGCGGGGTGTCTTCGATGACGAATCCCAGGCCCGTCAGGCTGTCTCGCACCTGGTCGGCTAGGGCGAAGTTGCGCTCCTTGCGAGCTTGGGCGCGGGCGTCGAGCAAGGCGTTTACCGCCGCCGCCGCGTCATCATCGCTAAAGCCAATGAGCTCATGTGCCAACGCACACACTTCTCGTGGGTATTCCACGGTGCCCTCGTTGGATTCCAGCGCCACGCCGAACACGCCCATGAGGTTCACGAGCTCGTCGTATGCCTTCTGGAGAACGGGGGCATCGGCTTTGGATACCGCTTCGTCGCCCAGATGTCCGTTGAGTTCTGCCACGAAGGAAAACACAACGCCAAGCGCGCCGGCGGTATTGAAGTCGTCGTCCATCATCTCGGTGAAGTCGACTCGTGCTTTTTCCACGCTGGCCCAGATGGCCTCGCCCGCGAGCTTGGCAGGGCCTTCCTGAGCGTTGTCCATCGCCCAGCGCAACCGCTTGGCCAAGCTCGAGATTCGCTCCAAAGCCGCTTCCGCTTCCTTTAGCCTGTCCTCGCTGAAATCGAGCGGGCTGCGGTAGTGCGTCTGGGCCATGAGCATGCGCAAGACTTCGGCACGGGTGCTTTTCAGCACGTCGCGAAGCAGCAAGAAATTGCCGAGGGATTTGCTCATCTTCTCGGCGTTGATCTGCAGCATGCCGCTATGGATCCAGTAGTTTGCAAACCCCACGCCATAGGCGGCTTCGCTTTGCGCCGTCTCGTTTTCGTGATGGGGGAACACCAGGTCGGCACCGCCACCGTGGATGTCGAACGGCAGACCCAGGTACTTCTTCGACATCGCGGAGCACTCGATGTGCCAGCCGGGGCGCCCCATGCCCCACGGCGATCTCCACGAAGGCTCGCCGGGTTTCGAGGCTTTCCAGAGGGCGAAGTCGAGCGGGTCGCGCTTGCGCTCGCCTATGCCGTTGATAGCTGCAGCGCGAAGGTCGCGATGGCCCGATTCCATTTCGTCGACATCGCGGTGCGAAAGCTTTCCGTATTCCGGGAAGCAGCGGACGTTGAAATACACGTCACCTGCAGCTTCGTAAGCATGGCCCGAGTCGACCAGACGTTGCACCAAATCTATCATCTCGTCGATTTCCTCGGTCGCCTTCGGGCGCACGTCGGGGTCCATGACGCCTGCAGCATGCATGTCGTCGATGAACGCTTTCGTGAACTCCGCTGCAACGTCTGCCGCCGTCCGGCCGTCCTCGTTTGCCCGGCCGATGATCTTGTCGTCGACGTCGGTCACGTTCTGCACGAACGTGACGTCGAGCCCGCGCCAGATCATGTAGCGTCGGATGATGTCGAATGCGATGAATGTGCGGGCATTGCCGATGTGAATGTAGTTGTAAACAGTCGGACCGCATACGTACATGCGCACCTTGCCGGGCTCGACGGTCTTGAGTTCCTCTTTGGAACGTGTCTGCGTGTTGTATACCTTTATCATGGAAAACCTCTCGTCTTTGACTCAATCGATGAACCGAAGGTGCGGCGAGTGCGCCGCATGGGCTTGCGCCTCTTGCCTTCTGCAACAGGCGCTACTTGCTACATCGCCGCAGCAAGACGACTGCTTGAGCTGAAATGCCCTCTTCGCGCCCCTCGAAGCCCAAGTGTTCGGTCGTCGTGGCCTTCACGCCCACGTTTTCCACGTGGATTCCCAGGGCAGCTGCGAGGTTTTCCCGCATCTGGTCGCGATGGGGCGACATTTTCGGGGCTTGGGCACTGATCACGCTGTCAACGTCTACGATCTCGAAACCCATCGTGCGTACGCGTGCTGCGACTTCGGCGAGCAAATGCATCGAATCGGCTCCAGCATAGCGCGGGTCGGTGTCTGGGAACAGCTTGCCGATGTCTCCGGCGCGTGCAGCTCCAAGCACCGCATCGGCTACCGCATGCGCCAACACGTCGGCGTCAGAATGGCCCAGCAAGCCCAGTTTATGGGGAATTTCCACACCTCCGATGATGAGCTTTCGTCCCTCCACCAGGGCGTGGACGTCGGTGCCCAGGCCTATCCTCAGGGAGTCAGACACGCTATTCACCTTCCAACGTGTTTTCGCGCACTGCCGCCGAAAGAACGCGGAAGTCCTCTGGTACCGTCAGCTTGATGTTGTCGCGTTTTCCCTCCACCATGTACACGCGTCCACCTAGCCGCTCGATAAGCGATGAGTCGTCGGTGCCCACGAAACCATCGGAAAGCGCCGAAGCGTGCGCTCGACGGTAAATGCTCGTGCGGAAAGCCTGCGGTGTCTGCGCATTCCAGAACATGGTGCGGTCGGGAGTGCCCACGATGATGCCGTTTTCCACCACTTTCAACGTGTCGACGGACGGATGGCCCACTACCACGCCATCGGCGTCGATGTTGCCTTTTAGCGCGTTCAGGGCATGTGAGATCAGGTCAGGCGTGATCAACGGACGGGCGCCGTCGTGAAGCACCACGAACTCGAACTTGTCGGGCACGTATTCCAGGCCGGAAAAAGCCGATTCCTGGCGAATGTCTCCAGAAGGAGCAAGCACCACGGGCGTGACGAATGGGAAGGGGTCGATGGCATGCTGCAGGTATTCGTCCATGCGATCTGCGGGGCACACGATGACGATCAGACCCACGTCTCCTACTGCGTCAAACGCTTCAGCCGACCAGGTGAGCATGGGCTTGCCAGCGATTTCCACCAGCTGCTTGCCCCCTTCGCGTCCAAACCGTTCGCCCGAGCCGCCGGCCAAGATGATGGCTGCCGATTTCGGGTTTGCGTCTATCTTGCCCTGAAGTTCCATGGCGGGCATAACCAGCGCGTCGAGGTTCTGATTCTGCAGCAGCAATTCGGGCGCATGCAACATAGAGGCGGTGTCTACCGGATCGATGGCGCTAACCTTGTTCTCGATATGCCTTTCCAGGTCCATCAGCCCTCCTCTGCTGGCCCACATACTGAAATCCCACAAAACCCATAACAGTGTAGCGCAGTTAGGCTCACCCGTAAAAGAAATCCCGCTGCTCTCGACCCATTTTTAGCGCACGAGGGGAAGTTGGGGCCGTCTGTGGGCGAAGTGTCTGCGGCTCTAGGCTCGTATGGTTACCGGATTGCAAGTGATTTCAGCGTGGGTCAGGCGTTTCGAACATCAAGATTGCGGGCGGCTGGCTCGTCTAGCGGGAAGCCTTCGCCCTTCCACCTTCTGGGATCTTTGCCCAGATAGCAGCGATGGCGGATTGCATCACGGCTGGTTGGGGCTTGTTGTGCGCACGCTGTGGTTTCTCGTGTTGGGTATCTGCAAGGCCTGCGCTTAAGCTTCGTGGGGTCTGCGTAGGCTCGGCGTTGGGTTTTATATCACGAACTGTAAGTTTCGGCTGTCATCATGGGTCTTCCCGATTTGGAAAGGAAGGCCATGAAACGGAAAGCGACGTTTTTGCTCTCTTTGCTCTGTGGCGTGGTTTGCGCTTTGGCCGTGTTTGCTTACACGGCACAGGTGCAGCAAGAAGCTACTCGCGCTCGAAACGAAGCACTCTCGCGTTATGGAGGAGAGCAATTGGAAGTGTGCGTCGCCACGCAAGACATTGCGGCGGGAGATGCGGTTTCCGCCTCGAATGTGACCACCCGACAGTGGTTGGTTGACCTCCTTCCCGTCGATGCTGTCGAATCCTTCGAGAGCGTATCGGGTCAGCGTGCCACGTCTTCGATAGTGCAAGGCGAAGTTCTCTCGTCTCGGCACTTCGAAGGTGGCACGCTGGAAATCGAGGTGCCCAGCGGGCTGGAGGCGGTGAGCATCGAAGTGGAGCAGGCCCAAGCCGTGGGGGGTGCGCTAAAGACCGGGGCGACGGTTGATGTATATGCGGCGGGGTCGGCCGAAACTTCGATGCTGGCAGGTGACGTCTACGTCGTATCGGCGGGCAACGGCAGCGGCACGCGGACGTGGGTCACTTTGGCAGTGCCATCCGATCAGGTAGAACAGCTCATTGCCGCGACGCAGTCGTCCACGCTCTACCTCGCCCTTCCCGCGCAAGACGAAAGGAACGAAGATGACCCAACGTAAGCCAGTACTCTGTACGGACACCCCAAGCCTGCAGCATCCCGAGCTCCTCGGGTTGGAGGGAGAGCGGCTCGAAGCCCAGAGCTGGCTCACCGTTTTCACCGATGCCGAGCAGGCGCGCAGGTTCGCGCGCGCGTCGGCGGAGGGGCTCGAGGTCTGGGTCGCGGGAAGCGACCAGATGGAGGGAATAAACCTTGCGGCAGCCATGAAGAGCGATCGCGCGGACGCCGAGGTGAACCTGCTTTCGTTCGCGACGGGTGGTTCGTTGCTGAGTCGGGCGAGGGCTGCGGGTATCGATGGGGTCCTGGACAAGAGCGCGTTTCTGGAGCGATATCGCAATTCGAAAGCGGCCGGAGGCATGCAGGGGAGCCACGTTGCGGGCATGTCGACCCAGGTGATCGACTTGTGTGCAGGTCAGGCAGGTAATGCTGCATGGATAGCATCGCCTCGGGGGTCAGCCCAAAACCAGACGAACCGTCGAGAAGGCGTCTTTTCGACTGCAGGTGGCGTTTCGGCTCCACTTGTGCAGGACCCCTCATCAAGGCCAGATGCATCATCGCCCACATTGCAAGCGGCGCAACCCCTTCCACTTGCCGTCACGGCTGCCATGCCCACGGTTGTGGATGCTGCGAAAAGCTACGTGATGACAGTGATTGGTGCTGGGGGCGGTACGGGCAAGAGCACGGTTTCAACGCTCATAGCTTGCTGCTGTCAGAGCACCGGTCGCAAGACGGTGATAGTCGATGCCGACCTGCAGTTCGGGGATATCGCTTACCTGTGCGGCTGCGAATCGCCGTTGCGCATCGACGATCTAATGGAAGCTCCCTTAAGGATTGAGGGCTTATCCAAAACCACGCGCTTGCCTGCCGTCGTGGCCGCCCCCGAGCGCATGGAGCGCAGCGAAATGGTGTCACAGCATCTTCCCGAGATTATTTCCCTCCTGCGTCAGCGATTCGAGGTTGTAATAGTTAATACGGGCCCTACCTGGAGCGATTCGCATGTACAGCTCATGGAGCTGAGCACTAACGTGCTGTTCGTCATCGATCAGCGTCCGTCTTCCATACGCGCTTGCAAGCATGCGCTCGATCTGTGCTCGAGGTGCGGGGTCGCGTCGAAACCGTTCCTGTTCGCAGTCAACCGCTGCTCGCGCAAGGCCCTGTTCTCCTCTATCGACGTTTCGTGCGCTCTTAAGGGTGCGCATGTCCACGAGCTATCGGATGGCGGCAGGGCGGTGGAAGAGCTTTTGGGAACAGGGCAACCGCTCGATCTGGTCGATTCAGGCAATGCGCTTTCGAAAAGCGTGGCCGAGCTGGTCGATTCCGTCGTGCCAGCTGGTTCGTCGGAAACCAAGGAATTCGTCATGCCGCAGAAGAAGCGGGGGCTGCGACCTGGAAGGAAGCGGACATGAGCCTGATGGAACGTGTGGAGGCTGCCGGATGCGGACAGCCGTTGGCAAAGGGTTCGGCGCATCTTGATGCGCTCGACGAGCTGCGTCGCCAGGTGCAGCTCATCATCGCAGCCGACGAGATAGCGGCCATCATGTCGCACAACCCCAAGCGGGCGGAAAACGAGGTTCGCACCGCCTGCGAAGCGGTTTTCGCGAAAGATCCCTGGCTTGCCCCTGGCGAACAGACGAAGCGAGACCTGATAAGCGCCTTGCTCGACCGGGTGTTCGGCTTCGGGCCTCTTGAATCCATGCTCGCAGACGAGGGCATCACCGAGATCATGGTCAACGCGAGCAATTCCCTGTTCGTCGAGCGTGATGGAAAGCTCGTGCGCCAGCCCGATGCCTTTTCCGATGACGAGCAAGTCCGTGCGCTCATCGACCGCATCATCGGCCCGCTCGGCCGGCGCATAGACGAATCGTCCCCCACGGTGAACGCCCGTCTTCCCCAGGGTCATCGCGTGCATGCCGTCATTCCGCCAATAGCCATTGACGGACCCGTGCTCACCATCAGGAAGTTTCGCGAGCATGTCATCTCGCTGGAAGAGATGGTGCGGCTCGGTTCGTTCGATTGGGCAATGCTCGAGTTCTTCACCTGGGCGGTTCGCTCGCGAAAGAACCTGGCGGTATCGGGAGGCACGGGCAGTGGCAAGACCACGCTGCTCAACGCCTTGTCGTGCAAGATCTCGCCCGATGAGCGAATCATCACCATCGAGGACTCGGCGGAACTGCGCTTTCACGAGCATCCGCATGTGGTGCGAATGGAGGCAAGGCCCAAGAACGCCGAGGGGCTTGGCGAGGTGACCATACGCGAATTGGTGATAAACGCGCTGCGCATGCGACCCGACCGCATTGTGGTGGGAGAGTGCCGTGGGGCAGAGGCCTTGGACATGTTGCAGGCCATGAACACCGGCCACGACGGCAGCTTGACGACATTGCATGCAAACGCTCCACAGGACGCCATCTTGCGTTTGAGCACGATGGTGCGCTATGCGGGAGATTTGCCCGTCGACGTCATAGAGGCGCAGATTGCAAGTGCGTTGGATTGCATCGTGCAGACCGCTCGCGCTCCCGATGGCCATAGATTCGTCAGCGACGTGGTTGAAGTGGCGTTCGATCGGGGAAGGCGTTGCGTGGAACTCAAGCCCCTGTTCGTCTGGGAGCGGTTCGATGCCACAGGGGCGTGGGTGGCGCTGCCCTCATGGCTCGACGAGCTGCCCTTGGCGGGCGTGTGCACCAGAGAGGAGGTCGAGGCGTGGAAGCAAGTTATCTGCTCGTGATTGTCGCGGTGTCTGCTGCAGCGCTGGGGGCGTTCACGCTGGGGCAATCCGTGCAGGCGTTTCTCGCGCAGCGCAAGTTGCAGGAAAGCATGTACCGGCGTGCCGGGGCGGGCGGTTTTGCAAGAAGCCTCGTGCGTAACGGCATCAAGCCGTTGGCGAAACCCTCACGGGCGTTTTTGGGCATTCGCCCGGTGCGTACGTCGGTCCGACGAATGGTCGCAGTGCTTCGCCTGCGTGGCGTGGAGTGTGACGTCTCGAGCTTGGCTTCGGTCTTGCTGGGAGCATGCATGGTTTTGTTCATCGTTGGATTCGCATTGGGATCGTGGGTTGCCGGAGTCGCGTTCGCGATTTGCGTGTTCGCCGCAGGGTCTGCCTGGTCGTCTCATGTGTTCGAGCAGCGGAGGGATTCCATCCGCGAGGCGTTGCCGGATGCCGTTCGCGCCATGAGTGCATGCTTTTATGCCGGCTATACGCTGCAACAGACGTTCAGCCAGCTGCAACGAGAGCTCAAAGGCCCTATTGGAGGCTTGTTCGGCACGGCGCAAGACGCCATGGACACCGGTTCGACGGCCAAGGAGGCGCTCGCGGCGCTGCGCGGTTCATCCATCGTTCCCGAACTGTCGTTTATATCCGTCGCGCTGGAAGTGCAGCACCGAGCAGGTGGCAGCATGCGCCATGTGCTCGATTCTGCCTGCGAATCGCTTGAAAGCGAGCTCGAGCTGCGCCGGTCGCTGCGGGTGCATACCGCCCAGGCGCGCCTTTCCGCACGCGTGGTAACGGGGGTTACCGTGGGTCTTGTAGGGGTGCTTTCGCTGCTGACCGAAAACTTTCTGGCCCCGTTCTTTTCCTCGGGGCTGGGGATGGCCATGCTCGTTGCGGCTGTTGCCATGCAATGCGCCGGCGTGCTGACCATACGCAAGATGCTGCGGGTGGAGGTGGATTGACGTGTTCGAGCCATGGGTCCTTGCCTTTGCCGGTTGCACGAGTGCAGGCCTTTCGGGCTTCTGCGGGGCGCTTGCGGTGCGTCGGCACATGGAAGACTCTCGCCGACGGCAGTCGGTGAAGCGCACGGTATCACGCGATGGCCCCGAAAGGAAAGTGCTTGCAAGCGGATTGGCTGCCATCGTGCTCATGAGCGCGGTGCGCGAGAGCTCTAGCTGTGCCAAAGACCGGAGGGCACGTGGCGTGTTGACGTTGGGTTCGCGTGGGTACCTAGCGAAAGTGCAGCTAGCCGGGCTGAAGTCACTTGTCAACCTGGAAGGTCTGTGCCAGGCGCGCCTACTGGCCTGCGTGGTTGCGATGGCGCTACTGTCGGTGGCTGGTTTCGTGGCCTCGCCCCAGCTTGCCGTCCTGGGTGCGTTGGCGGGGCTGGTTGGGGGTTGGTTTTGCGTGCCATGGGCTCTCGGGCAGGAAGCGGCTTTGCGCAAACGGGCGCTCGAGCGGCACCTTTCCGAAGCCATCGAGGTTATATGCCTCGGTCTTCGCAGCGGGCTTTCGTTCGACTACGCACTGCGCCTTTACTGCGAGTGTTTCGAAAGCGTGCTTGCAGGCGAGCTGGCTATAGCCCATGGGGAATGGCAGGCCGGGCTGAGGAGTCGGGAAGAGGTGCTGCGCGATGTGGCGTCGACATATGACTCGGCCATATTCTCGCGCGTCGTCGACAACATCGTCCGGGCCATGCGATTCGGATCGCCCTTGGCGGAAAGCCTCGAGGTCCTGGCGGTGGAAGCGCGGCAGAGCCATAAGGCGTATGTGGAAGAGAAGGTCATGAAGGCGCCTGTGAAGATGATGCTGCCTGTGGGAACGCTCATCTTGCCTTCGATGCTGATTCTGGTTTTGGGTCCGGTCCTGCTCGATTTGGCGCAGGGGTTCTAAGGAGGTTCACGTGGGACAGAGGATTATGACGAGCTGCGTGGGAGCTTATACGAGGATGCAGTGCACCCTGATAAGGCGGCTTCGCGACAAGAAGGGGCAGGGCACGACCGAGTACGCCATTTTGGTCGGGGTGCTCGTGGTCATTGCCATGCTTGCCATCACCGTGTTCAAGCCCAAGATCCAGTCGTTGTGGGATGCAATCGCCAGCGGCATCAACGGGCTCTAGCGATGGGGATGATGTTTTGGCGCTCGGGGCAGTCGACGGTGGAATTCGCCATCGTGATGGCGGCGTTCCTGTCCGTTGCCTTGGGCATTTCAGCCCTGTGGCATGCAATCGACCAGGGGCTGTTCGTGCAACATGCCCTGCAGAGCGCATCCCATCATCTGCAAGGGGTCGACTTGGGAGCGTGGGGCGATGTGCTTGCCTACTAGCAAGGGCCAGGCGACGGTAGAGGCGGCACTGCTCATCCCCGCTCTCTTCACCGTGCTGCTCATGCTGATACAGCCGGGAATCATCCTCTACGACCGCATGGTCATGAGCTATGCGGCGGCGGAAGGGTGCAGGCTGCTGGCAACGGCATCCGACGGTTCTGGCGTCACTCACGATCGATGCGAGGAGCTGGTGAGAAGACATCTGGGAGCCATCCCGCAGCAGGACCTGTTCCACGTCCATGGCGGAGGCTGCACTTATGACATCGAGCTATCGGGAAACGAGGGATCGGCTGTAGTGGCGGTGAAGATCACCAACAAGGTGAAGCTGCTCCCCTTGTTCAGCATGGGCGCTCGGATGGCTGGAGCCTCCTCGGACGGGACGGTGCAGATAACGGTGAGCAAAAGCGCTCGCACGAAGGCTTCGTGGCTGGGTACTGGTGCATCCGGGCTCAACCCGGACACATGGGTCCACGAAAGGGACTGAAGGAGGAAGCGGTGGAGAATCAACGGAGTGCACGAAGCATATCGCCCAAGCGGGCGTTTCACGAAGCCGATGGCGGGTTTTCCACGGTGGGCATGGTCTTGGCCCTGCTCATCACGCTCTCTCTCGTGTTCAGCTCCGCGCAGGTGTATCGGGTTCAGTCGGCGGCGGCAGATGTTCAAAACGTTGCCGATGCAGCCGCCCTTGCAGCGCAAAACCAGGTTGCCTCGTTTTACATAGTGGCCCAGACGTGCGATGCCATCATCTTGAGCATGTCGCTTGCAGGCATTGCGGTAGCTGGCGTGGGTGTGGCATGCCTGTGCATTCCGCCCACCGCCGAGCTGTCCGCAAAGCTCATCGAGATGAGCTCGAAGATCTTCAAGGCGCGTGACAAGTTTTCCCGCAACGCAGCACAAGGTTTGGACAAGCTGCAGAAGCTGCTCCCTTTCTTCGCCGCTGCCCAGGCGTTTGCCGTTGCCCAGGCAAACGGCGACGCCATCGCCGGCTCGTATTTCGGCTGCGCCGTGCTGTTGCCATACGAAGGCCAAGCCATCGAGGCTCCTACCCTTGATGGCGCCGACGAGACGGTGGACAAGATCGAGGAAGAGGACGACGAGATACGGGAAGCCGCCCAGCGCGCCGAAGATGCGGCCGAAGAGGCAAACGAGCACAAGTGGGCGGCTTACCTGGCCGACTGCGGCAACGATCCCTCTTACTGCATGTACGAGCGGGCGTCGTCTCTGGCAGGGCTTTCTGGTTCCAGCAATCCCTATTACGGCAGCGTGGACGCATGGTCGTTTTCGGTGGCCATGAGACGGGCCAAGGCCTATTACCCCCAGCGGCTCACCCAGGAAGCCCCGCTGGGCCCTTCGACGGACGAGCAGGCGAATTCAGCCATCCGAAAACGGTTCTACTCTTACGCGTGTCGGCAGATTTCGCAGGGTTACGTGCATGAAAACGAGGTGACGGGGACGTTCGAGGCGTATTTCCCCCTACTGCCGAAGAACACGCAGGAAATGCGCTCGACCGAGCTCTACACCGAACAGGTCTATCCCGTGACTGCCGACGAGGAGGGAAACATGACTATGCATGCCTGGCAGGGATGCCCGCACGCGCAAAGTCAGGACCAGATTGGGGTGGGGTCGGTCGCCCAGTGGGAAAGCGGCGGATACGACACATGTCCCGAGTGCGAATTCGGCGCGTCGAGTGTGGGGAAGGTCGCAGCGGCGTCATCGTCAATCTCGAACGGGTTCGAATATCACTATCGTATCGTTGCCGAGGAAGCCCAGGCTTACGAGGAAGCGCGCAATCGCATGGCGCCCAGCCAAGCGGAAGTAAAAGACGGGGCTTCGGAGCTCTTCGACATGCTCTTAGACCTGTTCGGCCAGGCATCAACGTCGCGCATTCACGTTAAGCCCCCAGGCCACTATGGCGCGGTGGCCATCGTTGCGAACACCGAGGGCGTTCCAGCCGAAGCGATGTTCCCCTCCAGTTTCGTATCTGGAAACGGCCAGCTGGGAACGCGGGCAGCAATTGCCGGGGCAACTTTGGCGAAAGACGATTCGGATGAGACGAAAAGCGTGCTCACCTCTCTTCTCGATGGGTTCAAAGAAGAGCCCGGGGGCGTGAGCGCGACATCTCTGGTGCTAAGCCTGTGGTCATCGCTGCTTTCGGCTTACTGCAACGGGCAAGATGCCATGGAGGAAGGGATCAGGGACGCGTTGAACAAGATTCCCTTCGCCAGCGCGAGCGGGTTGGGTACATGGGCTTCCGACGAGCTGAAGAAGATGATTTCCGAAGCCGGCTTGGAGCCAGTCGAGCTGCATGCCTACAAGCCCGTGCTGGTGAACTCGTCGCATGTCCTGCAAGCAGACTCGGGCTCGTTTGCGCAAACGCTGTTAGATGCGAAGGTGACTTTTTCGAGGGTTTCCGTGAGTGCGTCGCCTTTAGCCGGCGTCATCGGCGCAGCCGAGCCGCTTGCAGAAGACGCAGCCGTCTCCGCCGAAGAGGAGCTTCTGGTCGCAACCGTGGAGCTTTTGGGCATCGACAGCGCTTCCATGCCGTTTTCCATTGCGTTGCCGCCGTCGGTGAGGCAGACGACAGTGTCGACAGTACAGTCTGTTTTCGCGCGATTGCAGGGTTTGGCATCGAGCGCTTCGGGGGTGCGACGATGGGAATGAGAAATTCACTGGGTCAGATGACCGTCGAGTTCGTGATCGCTTTTCCCATCATGATGATCGTCGCGGTGGTGGCGGTGAACGCCATACTCTTCTTCTCGGATTGCGCGGCGTTTGACCGGCTTGCACGTCAATCGATTTGCACGCACGCGGCAGCACCGGGATACGGGCAGTCGAGCGGGGAGGTGGCTTCCATCGTGGAATCGGAGCTTCAAGGGCAGTTTGACCGCGATTATCTGCAGGTTTCGGTTTCAAGCGAAGGGCATTCTCCTGGCTACGTTCGTTACACGGCGACGCTTTCTTTTGCGCCTACGCTAGTGGGACGTCGGTTTTCAGGTGACGTGTTCGGGGTTCGCATCACGCCCCTTCGCCATAGGACCCAGTTGACGCTCGATCCCTACAAACCGGGAGCGATCGTATGAGGCAGTTGGGGAAGATGATGGTTTTGCCGAAACAGGTGGCGGAAGCTACCGGTGGAAGAACTTCGAACGGTGCTGCGAAGAAGACAAGTGGAATCCGTTGCGGGAAGCAAAAGAGATTCGCGCCCTTCTCGCAGCGCAGGCGTTTCGTGCGCGCTGTGGCCGTGTTCGCATTTGGCTTCGCGGCGATTGGCTTTGCGGAGTGTATGCAAGATCATGCCTGCGTGGTGGCTGGCAGCATGCAGGCGGATGCCGATGCTGTCACGTACCTATTGGCGGGAGAGGCCCCGTCGAAGCTAGGTGATGTGGGAGACGATGCGGAGGAGTTGGTGTTTCGGCTATTCGAGGGCAACGCCGGACGTTTGGGTGTTGTCTGGAACCAGGTGCCCGGGGGGTTTTCCGAAGAAGTCGTTGACCCCCGATGCCTGGGCGCAACCGACATCGTGTCCTCGCGGGGAGTGGTCGCGTTCGTGTGTGGCGGGTCGGTCGCGACGGTGCAAGATGAGGTACAGGAAAGCCTCGAGGACAACGGGTGGGTAGCGGTGCGAATCGATTCAGATTCGCCGGGCATCACGTTTGTGAAGAATGAGGGCACGTATCGATGGGCTTATGTTACCTGCAGCGAGATATCAGGCACGGTCACCGTATCGGTGAGCGTGATGGGTGCCGACGATGTTGTGTGACAATGGCGATTTCGACGTGCGGTTGGCCACGAGTATCCGAGCGCGGTTGCGCGGCCTTCTGGGCGCGCAACGGCCCAAGGGGCAGTTGCTCCTCGTTCCTTGCCACGACGTGCACACCGTGGGGATGAGATATCCCATCGACGTGGCGTTCGTGGATGCGAACGGGACGGTGGTCAAAGCCGTACGGGGTCTGGAACCCGGGCGGAGAGTTCGATGCCGAAGCGCTTGCATGGTTTTGGAGAGGCCAGCGTCAAGCGAAGGGGAATGGTATGGCGAAGGCGGGCGCATCATCGTCGCACCCGCATGTGCAGACAAATGATGAAAGGAAAGAAGATGGTGGAGTGCCCGATTTGCAAGTCGATGTGTTTCGACGATATGGAAGTATGCTATGGCTGCATGCACCGTTTCGACCGCGGATACGTGTTCTCGGATGGGCTCATGTCAAGCGGCCTGCCCGACTTCGAGGTTGAAGAACCCAAGCCTATATCCACATCGGTCGTGTCGCCAACTCTTCCGACGTCTTTGGTGTTTCCCGTAGACGCGCAAGGATACAACTTGGTGATCAGCGTACAGCCGGTGAAGAAAGAAGAAGAGGATGTATGGCGCTCGAGCATGAGAAAGACGTCTCGGATGCAAGGAGAGGCCCAAACGCCGGCCGAAGTTGTGGAATCGGTGCCGCTACCTGACATCGAGGAAGATGCACAGGATGTGCTCGATGAAGAAGAAGCCCTAAAGGCTCTGGTCATGGATGGTATCTTCGATCAAGACGCTCAGAGTCTGACCTATGCATGAGGTTTAGGGTGGGCGGAGGCGGAAAACGCTCAGCTCGTGTGGCGAGCTGGGCGAGATGGTGCCGTTATTCCACGAGTTTTTGGAAGGTTTCCTCGCTGTAGGCTTGCATGATCTTCTGCAGTTCGTCGTAGGCGGCAAGCAACTTCGCTCCCTCTTCCGTAAGAACGCTGCCACGGGCGCCATCCCTGATGAGAAGCGGTGTTTCGAGTGCTGCCTCCGTGTTCTTCACGATTCGCCAGGCCTTGCTGTAGGCCATGCCCATACCCTTGGCGGCTGCATTCAGCGAGCCGGAATCGCGCACGCCCCTGCACAGGGCGGCGATGCCGGGGCCAAAAGCCGATCCCGATTCGGCATCCGGTTTGTCCACGGTGAGCTTGACATGTGGTTTCAGGTTGCTAAGACTCATGATGCCGTCTCTTCCCAAGGTATGGGACCCGATGATATGGGCCAGACCTTATCCAGGCTTTCTGCAGTTGGCCGTTATTATAGCAGCTCAAATGCAATGGCGAATTATTCATTTGCCCTCTTTGAGCGAGCAGTGTCGTCAGAGGGCTGCAGTGTGGCAACTACCAACCGCACGGCTTGAGGAGCCTTTGCGTGCAGATGCCTAAAGGTTCGCAGCTTCCAGGAAAGACTCGACGTTTTCTTCGATGCAGCTGGCGTCTCGGTCGATTACCTGCGAGAAGCGAATCGGCTTATTGTCGAGCTCGGCAAGGCCTGCGGGGATGGGCCCCGCCCCCGTTTCCTGCTCGATAAGGCTGTTTAGCTGGCAGCCCGTGAGGCTGGCAATGTCTTCGGGAAGGGGCTCGCCTGCGGCGATGCCGTGCAATGCACGGTAGACGTTCGTGCCGAACTTCGCCCAATGGGCGGTGCTGGCGACGAGCACGGGGTTATCGCCGCGGAGGCGCTCGGCGACTTCGAACGCCACGGCTGTGTGCGGGTCGATCAGGTAGCCTTGGCTTTCGTAAACGCGCTTGATGGTGGCCAGACAGGTTTTGCTGTCAGCGGAATCGCTCACGAAGTCGGCGCGGAGCTTGGCGAAGGTGTCTTTGTCTACGCGGAAGCGCCTTTCGGATTTCAGCTCTTCCATCCACGTGGTGATGGCCTCGGCGTTGCGACCCGAGAGCTCGAAGAGCTGGCGCTCCAGATTCGACGAGACCAAGATATCCATCGAAGGGCTGGGCGTGAGCACGAATTCGCGGTCGCTGATGTCGTACGTGCCGGTGTTGATGAAATCGGTGAGCACGCGGTTTTCGTTGCTGGCGCAGATAAGGCGCTCGATGGGTGCCCCCATGCGCTTGGCGTACCATGCGGCCAGGATGTTTCCGAAGTTCCCGGTCGGAACGCAGACATCGATGGGATCGCCTGCTGCGACCCTGCCCGCTTTCACCATCATCGCGTAGCCAGACAGGTAGTACACGATTTGGGGAAGCAGTCGCCCCCAGTTGATGGAATTGGCGCTCGAGAGCGAAATGTGCAGCTGTTCGTCGAGCTTGGCGTTGAAGTCGGCGTCGTTGAACACGGCTTTCGCCCCGGTCTGGCAATCGTCGAAATTGCCGCGCACTGCCCACACCATCACGTTGTCGCCATCTTGGGTAACCATCTGCTTGCGCTGGATGTCGCTCACGCCGCCATCGGGGTACATGACGGCGATGCCCACGCCGGGAGCGTTGGCGAAACCAGCGAGAGCCGCTTTGCCCGTATCTCCCGAAGTGGCTACGAGGATCAAGAACTTGTTGTCGATGATGCCCGCATCGCGCAACTTGCTCGCGCTCGCGCTGAAGAACAGGGGCAGGCACTGCAGGGCCATGTCCTTGAATGCACTCGTGGGTCCATGCCAGAGCTCCAGCACGTGCATGCCGTCGGCAAGCGAGGTGATGGGACATATCTGCTCGTCATCGAAGTTGTTGCCATAGGCTTGCTCCATCAGCTGGAAGACCTGCGCATCGTCTAGGTCGACGTCGAAGGTTCTGTAAATCGCAGCGGCGCGTGCGGCATAGGGCTCATCGGCTAGGGCCACGATCTCGTCCACGCTCAGATGGGGTATTTCCTGCGGCACGTACAGTCCGCCGCCATCCGCCAATCCGTTGACCACTGCTTGCGTGAAGGGAATTGCCTGGCTTGTCTTGCCACGGGTATCGATGTAGGAATTCATCTGAACGCATCCGTTTCTTTGTCGCGCTTATTGTCGATGATGCAAGTATAGTGGCACGTGCGCCAAACGCGAATGCGCTTGGCGAAGATTATCCCAAGACCACACGTGCGGCGGATGGTCTTTAACCCTGCTTGTGCTGGGGCGTGTCGATGCGACGGTTAAGCTGCGCCTCAACGCTTGCATCGTTACGCCACGCGACGCATCCGTACGTATACAGTCAACAGTTTTGGCACAAAGACGGTACATCCGCAGATGTTGCGGTAACATTTTTCAGAATCGCGTGAACAGCCAGGAGGTGCGGCTGACGGCAGTAGAATGGCAGATTTGCGATGTTGGAACGCCTCTTTCGCACAGCGGATGCTTCGAGCATTCCTTTGGGCTGTTTCGTCGTGCAAATGCTCAGACAGGAGGTTCTTATGAGCATGAAGACAAATACGACAACTGTGAACAGGGTATGCCGCGCTGCTTTCGCGGTCTTGCTTGCCGTGGGGATGAGCTGGCCGTGTGGGCTGGCGTTTGCCGATGACGATGCCGACGGAAGCACCAACGAGCCGCCTCAAGCGGAAAACACCCAACCAGAACCTAGTCCGCAGCCTGACAACCCGTCATCAGATCCAACGCCTGAAGGCAACGTCGATGGTGGCGATGATGCGCCCGCAGCAGAAGAAACTGCTTCCGGCGAGGCTGCACCCGATGCGTCCTCGTCCGATTCCTCGGGTTCCACGCCTTCGGAGTCCGACGCCACGTCTTCCGAAACCGAGAGCTGGGGTCCCGAGCAGATATTGAAGGCTGCACGCGAAGCGGGGCTTGCAGGCGTTGACGCGTTGGCGAAATGGCTCAGCGGCGCCACCCTGACAGACGAAGAGATGGTTTCCATCGACGTTGCGGGTTTGGCGGAAATTGACCCAGATCTCGCCAGCCAGATCGAACCATTGCAAGAAGAGGCGAGACAGCGTTTGGCTGATGCAGCCGAGGACGAGAAATCGGGTAAAGACAAAGACTCGGATGGCGACGACAAGAAGAAAAAAGACGACTCCGATGAGAGCGAGTATCCCGCGTGGACGTACAAAGGCGATACCGGCAATCCGCCCACGTTCCACGGTCCGAGCTTGGAGACCGCTAAATTCGTGGCAGTCATCGGCGAGTCGGCGCGCAAGCTCGCCGGTGAGAACGACCTATACGCGTCGGTGATGATCGCTCAGGCAATCGCAGAGTCGGAGTCGGGAAGCTCCGCCCTGTCGAAGTCGCCCAACTACAACCTGTTCGGCATGGAAGGCGACTACCACGGGGATAGCGTATCCGTAAAAGAGCAGGACGACAAAAGCGCCGACTACAAGAAGTACCCATCGTATGAGGCGGCGTTGCAAGACTACGTCGACTTGCTTTCTGGCAAAGACTATGCGCCAGCACGCAAGCCGACTGCGAAAAGCTATGCCGATGCCTGCGATTACCTGGAAGGAACCTATTCTGATTCGAAATCGTATTCTGAGGATTTGCAGGAGCTGATCAGCGCATACGACCTTACCCGCTACGACGAGCCCCTGGGTTTCGAGCTGGCAGACGGCGGTGACGCCAACCTCGCCGACCTGACGATATCGGCAGCTGACAACTTGGGAAAGCCCTATGTATGGGGAGCGACCGGACCAGACGGCTACGACTGCTCGGGGCTGGTGGTTTCCACCTACAGCTCGGTTCTGGGAACGCAGCTGCCCCGCACGACGTATTTCCAGTGCCAGATAGGCGAAGACGTCGATTTTGCCGACCTGCATACGGGCGATCTGCTCTTTTTCACGAACAGCAAGAACGAAGCCTGCCATGTTGCGATGTACGTGGGCGAGGGTTGCTACATCGAATCCACTTCGCCTGGTGGCGTGCAGGTAACCGCCCTAAGCGAGAACATGCCCGCCTTTGCCAAGCGCATGATACCCACGCGTGCAGTATAGATTCCATAATACCCAACAATAGTTCAGACATTATCGAACGGCCCCGATGCGCTCGTGAAACGAGACGCATCGGGGCCGTTTCGTCGTGTGGCCGAGATTGTGCGCAGACCTTCTAACGGTTTTGCCATAAACGATGCGGCAAGTGCTGCTTCCTGTCGGCTCAAAAGCTCCAAAGCAGATAAAATTAGGGTTGACTAACAGTTAGAAGAGGCTAACATAACTGGTAGCCAAGCCTAACTATGCCTGATGAGATGCGAATAATCCGTTTAGACGAGTGGGACGGCCAAATGGATTATTCGCATCAAATGCTCTGGGCTTTGAAGGATGGCTGCTGAAACGAGAAGGCGACAGAAAAGTTGGAGGGCTGGGCAATGGTGCTGGCTCAAGGCGAAAGCGGCAAGAACTACATCATCAAAGCCATTACCGGCGAAGGTGAAACGCGACTGCATCTCGAGGGAATGGGCTTCGTTCCCGGTTCCAGGATAACCGTGGTCAGCCGCCTCGGGCAAAATCTCATCGTGAGCGTGAAAGGTTCTCGCGTTGCCCTTGATCGCAGCCTGCTCGAATGCGTGGTGGTCTAGCAACGCAAACCATGCGAAAGCAAACCTCCAATGCGTATGCGAATCAGCTGTAAACGATGGGTCTGAATGCGCATGAAAGGGAGGTTCGGGAAGAAAGGATGAAAGGATGGCAACTCTAGCTACGGTTCGGCCCGGCGAGACCGTAACCGTCAAGAAGCTGGTCGGCGAAGGAGCAACCAAGCGTCGCATCATGGATATGGGACTGACCAAGGGGACCCAGGTCTACGTTCGCAAGGTTGCCCCCTTGGGCGATCCGGTCGAGATCACGATTCGCGGCTATGAACTATCGCTGCGCAGGAGCGAGGCCGAGCACGTCGAGATTGAAGCTTAACGCCAAATGTGCGCCTAAAACGAAACCAATCGAATTCGGAGGATTTCATGAGTTTGAACGTTGCATTGGTGGGCAACCCCAATAGCGGGAAGACCACTCTGTTCAACGCCCTCACCGGTGCCAACCAGTATGTAGGCAACTGGCCGGGCGTCACCGTGGAGAAAAAGACCGGCAAGCTGAAGGGCTATGACGACATCCATATCGTCGACCTCCCCGGCATCTATTCCCTTTCCCCCTACACCCTCGAAGAAGTTGTAGCCCGCAACTACCTGATCGAGGAAAAGCCCCAGGCGATTTTGAATATCGTCGACGGCACCAACCTGGAGCGTAACCTATACCTGTCCACACAGGCCATCGAGCTGGGAATCCCCACCGTCATGGCCGTAAACATGGCGGATCTGCTGGGTAAAAACGGCATCAAAATAGATATGGACGCTCTTTCGGAAGCCATGGGCGTTCCCGTGGTGGAGATATCCGCCCTGAAGGGCACGGGCGTGAAGGAAGCTGCGGCCAAGCTGGTCGAAATCGCCAAATCTGGCGAGGCTCCCGTGCGCAAGCACAAATTCTCCGACGGCGTGGAAGCGGCTCTAGACGAAATCGAGGCCAAGCTGGGGGCCGATGTGCCCAAGTCTGCGAAGCGCTTTTTCGCCATCAAGTTGTTCGAGCGCGACTCGCGCATCGGCGAGGAAATGAAAAGCGTGCCAGATGTGGAATCAATCGTGAAGAAAGCCGAAGCTGTCGCCGATGACGATGCCGAAAGCATCATCGTCAACGAGCGCTACGGCTATATCACCAGCATCATCGATACCTGCTTGGTAAACAGGGCCGCCTCCGCTGAAAGCGTTTCCGACAAGATCGACAAGATCGTCACCAACCGCATCTTGGCCCTGCCTATCTTCGTCGTCGTCATCTTCTTGGTGTACTACCTTTCCATTTCGACAATCGGCACGATGGGGACCGACTGGGTCAACGATAACTTGTTCGGTGACGGATGGTTCGTCTCTGGTGGCGGTGAAGAATGGGAAGAGGCTTCGGGTGCTTTCTCAGATGCCGAATCCGCTATCGGCGCCTATGTCGACGCAGCATCCGAGGCGGGCATCGAAATCGACATCGAAGACGAGGCAGGCCTGCCTGCCGCCATCAAAGCTGCCGAAGACGCCGGTGTGGTGGGTACCTACGATGCCTACGATGACGAGACGGGTGAAAACGAGGTCGTCGAAGTCGACGGAGCCGCTTTCGAAGAGGCACTGACCGTCGAAGAGCCCGACCCGCATGACTTTGGCTTGTGGGCACCTGGGATCCCCGCCATCATAGGCGCTGCCATGGAGTCCGCAGGTGTGAACGAGATGGTGCAAGCTCTGGTGCTCGACGGCATCGTCGCAGGCGTCGGCGCCGTTTTGGGCTTCGTTCCCCAGATGCTCGTGCTGTTCTTCCTGCTAGCGTTCCTGGAAGGCTGCGGCTATATGAGTCGTATCGCGTTCATCCTCGACCGCATCTTCCGTCGTTTCGGCCTTTCCGGCAAGAGCTTCGTTCCCATGCTGGTTGCCACTGGTTGCGGCGTGCCTGGCGTCATGGCATCACGCACCATCGAGAACGAAAACGATCGGCATATGACGGTCATGACCACCACATTCGTCCCTTGCGGTGCCAAGCTGCCCATCATCGCCCTGATTGCAGGTGCGGTCTTCGGCGGCGCAGCCTGGATTGCGCCAAGCGTCTACTTCATGGGCATAGGCTCGGTCCTGATCTCCGGTATCATCCTGAAGAAGACCAAGCCCTTCGCTGGCAAGCCGGCTCCGTTTGTCATGGAGCTGCCTGCGTACCACATGCCCACGCTCGGTTCGATGCTTCGCAGCATGTGGGAGCGTGCCTGGTCGTTTATCAAGAAGGCCGGTACGATCATCTTCGCGGCCTCCGTGCTCATCTGGGTGCTGACAACCTTCGGTTTCACGGGTTCAGGTCTAGGCGTCGTCGAAAACCAGGCCGATTCTCTGTTGGCTGCGTTTGGCAATTTGTTCGCATGGATCTTCGCTCCTCTTGGCTTTGGCAATTGGCAGGCAGCCGCTGCCACCGTCACTGGCCTCATCGCCAAGGAAAACGTCGTCGCCACCTTCGGCATCCTTTATGCGGGTGGAGCCGGCTGGTACTCCAACGTGCAAGCTGCCTACACTCCGCTAGCCGCGTATTCCTTCATGGCGTTCAACATGCTGTGCGCACCATGCTTTGCCGCCATCGGCGCCATCCGCCGCGAGATGAACAACGGCAAGTGGTTCTGGGCTGCCATCGGTTACGAATGCGGGTGGGCCTATGTCGTGGCACTCATCATCTACCAGGTAGGTGGCCTGATTACGGGAGAGGTTGGATTCAACATCTTCACCATCGTCGCTATTGCCCTGGCCATCGGCATTCTCTTCATGCTGTTCAAGCCTTTCAAGCAGTCTGATGAGGCCGTCAAGCTTGCCGTGAACGTGGCTTCCGCGTAACGCCGAAATCGCCAAGAAGGAACGGTTCTTTCTCGTGCGCGTAACACCTTGTAGTGCGCTTCGGGTTGCCTTGGTTTCCGAGCCAGCCCGAGGCGCGAGCCATGGCAAGGGATTATCCCTTGCCATGGCATTGCCGAAAGGACGACGATGAACATCAGTACCATTGTGGTTCTAGCCGTCGTGGCCGTCGTTTTCGTGCTTGCCATTCGCAAATTCATCAGCGGTGGTGAGTCTGATTGCGCCAGCTGTGGCAAAGATTGCCCATCGCACGGTTGCCCATCTTGCAATGGCGTGGAAAAGATGCTCGAAGACATAGATCGCGCCGACAAGGCGGCCAAGCTTGCCGAATCGGGTGCGGATGGCAGGGGATAACATGCCCGAGGCTCAGCCGATGAATCGCGTTTATCCGAAACCCGTAGTGGCGCTACGTCAGGTACAGGGGCAAAGCGACAGCTCGTTTTCGGCTCGCGAACTGTTCCCGGGCATGAGCTTTCTGCTCGTGAACCATTATGGGAAAGACGCATACACCATTGAGCGTTCGTGCGGAATCTATTTCTGCCAGCAGGGCGGCTGCATGCTACACGGTGCATATCGGGATACGCCACTGCAGGTGCGCGAGATTAGATTCGTGGGCCCAGAGGCGGGCCCGATAACTTTAATGTTTCCCGAAGGGGAATTCTGTGGCATGGTGCTTCAAGTCGACCTCAGCCGCATTCCCCAAGATCTTCGCATGGTGTTGCGTACGTGCTTTGACGTGGGCATCGACGAGCTCATGCAAAAGCTGCCCAGCGGTGAGATGGATGGGGTCTTGCGCGAGAACCCGACAGCCACCCATGTCCTCTCAGAGCTTTTCGTGCTGGCGCCTAAGGCCGACCGTGCCTACCTGCGCGTGAAGGCATTCGAGTTGCTCACGCTTTTGACCCACCAGGGACGCTTGGGTGGCGCTTCCACGCACGAGTCGGCGACCTTGCGTACGGCAGACAGGCACATTGCCATCGCCTACAAGGCTTACAACGAGATGACCTGCGATCTTACCAGGCAACTCACCATCACCGAGTTGGCGCAACGCTGCGGCACTTCGCCTACGGTGCTAAAAGAAGCGTTCAAGGAATCGTTTGGCATGCCCATCTACTCGTGGTTTCGGGCGTATCGGATGCAAAAGGCCTGCGAGCTGCTGTCAAGCGATAGCCACCGTTCCGTGGCCAGCATCTCCGCGGAAGTCGGCTACGCAAACCCCTCCAAATTCGCCAAAGCTTTTTCCGACTACACGGGAAAGACGCCGCGCGCATGGCGGGCTACACAGGTAGATGCCGCGAAGGGCGCGTAGCGGAACCGGCGTGCCAGGACAGCGGTCTTCTCTATGCGCCAGCAGCTCGATTATCGTGGGCGATGGGGTCTCGTATGCAAGCAAAGCTAAAAGCTGGGCGCCCCGTCGGGGAAACGGGGCGCCGAGAGAAGGAGAGGCGATGTTAGGTGCCTGCGGCTTTCGAGTTCGTCTTGCCTCGTAAGTTAGGCACAACTAACTTATATGCCATAGGGAGACTTGTGTCAATGCATTTTTCATAAATAGTAAGGAAACCCTAACTTTTGTGGAGAAAACAAGGACAGTATGGGGGTTCAGCTGAGATTGCAACCCAGTTTGTCTGCCTGGGTCCAAAGCATGAAACCGCTAGGCAAGAAGCCATCGACAGTCCATTTGGATTGGACGGGGCCAGATGGGGTAGAAGCGCATGCGGGCGAGTGTGATACTGGGTTCATCGAAGCTATCCATATAGACGCGAGGAGTGCATCATGAGTTGGTTCGGCCGGACGAAGGCGGCGTGGTTTGCAGGTGGCATCGTGGTGGCTGGCGCGGCGAAACTCGCATTCCAGAACCCGTCGGTTCGCAAAGCTGCAGTGAACGCGATTGCTAGGGGCATGGCCGTCAATGATTCCATACAGAGCGCGACGCAATCTCTCAAAGACGATGCCGAGGACCTGCGGGCCGAGGCGAAGCGCAAGGCGAAGGTGGATGCGGCTGTGGCAGAGCGCCTAGCTGCAATCGAGAGCGACATCCGCGAAGAGGTCGAAGCGTCGTTGGACAACGCCTGCATGCAGGCAGCGGAGCCAGACCAGGCGTAAGCGTCTCGCATTCGCTTCCATCTACGACGAGGTGGCCTCATGCTCTATCAGATTAAGCAAGACATCCCAGGTCGCTTGCGCTTGAGATGCGGCAAGGACATGATTACGGAAGAAGAAGCGTGTGGGATTGTCCAGGAGCTTCAAGCTATCGAAGGGGTTGTCTGCACGCGCGTGACGCCCGCAAACGGTGGCATCCTGGTCGAATACAATCTGGCAGGGGCCCGTGAGAAGGCCATTGCCTTGGTGGATGCCCTTGGCGTGCTCGATCTGCCCACAGCCACAAGTGATAGTTCCATAGACATAGCTGCCGAAGGTAGCCGCTTCTTTCGCACCGTGGCTTCCATGGTGGCATGGCGCCTAGCCCGCAGGCTGTTTCTGCCGTATCCCGTGCGGGCTGTCTGGGCAATGTACGATGCCGTCCGCTTCGTGATGGAGGGGTTGCGGCATCTGTTGTGCGGCGAGCTGACCGTCGAGGTGCTCGATGCGACGGCCATCGTCGCGTCGTTAGCCAGGCAGCAGTTTGCATCGGCGAGCATGGTCATGTTCATGCTGAAGCTCTCTGATGTAATGCAAGAGCATGCCAATGCCCGCACCCGTCTTGCCTTGGCCGAAAGCCTGCTCGTCCGCTCCGAAAAGGTGTGGACGGTCGACGATGCCGGCAAAGACGTGGAGGCTCGGATGGAAGACGTCGAATGCGGCATGCGCATTCGCGTGCGCACTGGCCAGTCCGTACCTGTAGATGGAACGGTATTGGAAGGCGAGGGCGAGATCAACGAGGCGTCCATGACCGGGGAGTCGGCGCTTGTGCACAAGCATGCGGACTCCACGGTGTTTGCCGGCACGGTTTGCGAGGACGGTAACCTGATCGTTCGCGTGGACGCGCTGCCGGGTGCATCGCGCATCGACCAAATCGTGTCGCTGGTGGAAGAGTCGGCCGAGCTGAAGGCGGGGGCGCAGAGCCGTGCCGAGCGCATGGCGGATGCTCTTGTGCCCATCAACTTCGCAGCGTTTTTCGCCGTGCTCGCCATCACGCGCAACATCGCCAAGGCGCTCAGCGTGCTGATGGTCGACTACTCCTGCGCCATCAAGCTTTCCATGCCCGTAGCGGTGATGTCGGCCATGCGCGAGGCGAGCGCGAAAGGTGCCATCGTGAAGGGCGGTAAGTACCTGGAAGCGCTTGCGGAGGCAGATGTGGTGGTGTTTGACAAGACTGGAACGCTTACCGAAGCGTCGCCTCAGGTAGAAAAGGTCATCCTCACCGGCAAAATGGAAGGTTTGGATGCCTTGAGGGTGGCAGCTTGTCTGGAAGAGCATTTCCCGCACAGCTTGGCTCGGGCAGTCGTGCAGTCGGCTGTCGAGCGGGGGGTCCGTCACGAAGACGAAAACCATGCGGAAGTGGAATACGTGGTGGCCCATGGTATCGCCTCGTCAGTCGACGGCAAGAGGGTCGTCTTGGGTAGCGCGCATTTCGTGTTCGACGATGAAGGCGTGGAGATGCTCGAGGGAATCATGGAGCACCTGCAGCAAGAGGCTCCCACCGCATCGACCATCTTCATGGCAGTGGATGGCGAACTCGAGGCCGTGCTGTGCATTTCCGACCCGCTGCGCGCCGAAGCGCCGGCTGTTCTGGGCGAGCTTCGCAAGCAGGGTTTCCAGAAATACGTCATGCTCACAGGCGATTCTCCCATTGCAGCGCGCGCCGTGGCGCAAAGGGTGGGTATCGACGAATACCATGCCCAAGTGCTGCCCGAAGACAAGTCCCGCTATGTGGAGGAGCTGAAGATGGCGGGTCACCGTGTGATCATGGTGGGTGATGGCATCAACGATTCCCCGGCGCTGGCGGCGGCTGACGTGTCGGTGGCGCTTGGGGACGCGTCGGATGTGGCGCGCGCCGTGGCCGACGTCACGGTGCTGAACTCGTCTTTGGAATCCCTTGTGATGCTGCGCAGCCTTGCGCAGGGCTTGATGGGGCGCATTCATGCGAACTACCGTTTCATCGTCGGTTTCAACACCGCGCTCATCGCCTTGGGTCTTTTGGGAATCGCGCCGCCCGCGTTGGGCGCATTTCTGCACAACGGCTCCACAGTTGCCGTGACTGCTTTCAACACCCGCATGCTGGCACCCGAATTGCCCTGCATAGAAGATGTGGCACGTTAGGGTGGCAACCGAAACCGCTCCTTTTCTGTCACATAAACGTTCGGGACCGTTCTTGCGACACGCAATGCCAATGGGCATGTCGGGGAAGCCGTCTTCATGGCGCGCACGATACGCCCATAACGCGCGACGACGTGGGCGTATCGGGCCGTGTGTGGGTAAAAGCTTGTAATCTAACGGGACGAGCTTTGCTGTTTACTCGTATAATACAAAGAGAATCGGGATCTCGTCGAAGAGTTCAGCGATGATTTGCGTCTATGGGGGCGTTATGACACTACGAGAGAAAGAGGTAGGACATGTATAACAAGAAGATTATCGCGCTCGTCGCAGCTGCCGCACTGGCGGCGTGCTTTGCGCTCGTGGGATGTGGCAGCACGCAAGAAGCGCCTGCGACCGACACGTCGAGCACTGAAGCGACAGCGACGGCTGATACCCAGAGCACGTCGGCAAGCAACGAGTCTACCGATGCGTCTGCCAGCTCTTCGACGGAAAGCCAACCCGCGGCGACGGATAGCCAACCCGCGGCGACGGATAACTACATCGGCGAAGATGCTGCCAAGGCTGCGGCGCTTGCAGATGCCGGCCTTGCAGAGGGCGATGTAACCGAGCTCGAAGCCGAACTCGACCTTGATGACGCCGTGGTCCACTATGACGTGGATTTCAAGTCTGGTGGCATGGAGTACAACTATGACATCGACGCCGTAACCGGCGATATCCTCAACGGCGAATCTGAAGTGGACGACTAGAGATGTGCGAATCTGAAAGTAAGATGAGCTTGCTTGGCAAGCGCGCAGGTGCTTTCGCGCTTGCGGTTGTCATCGCATGCGGCCTGTCCTTTCCTCAGCTTGCGCTCGCTGCGGTAAGGGTTGATGATACCGAGCTCGCCCAGGGCGACAATGCAGTGGGTGGTGGCACGGCGACGTTGGCAGATTCGGAGCTCGGAATGGTCGGGGTCACGGCCGGTGAGCTTTATACCGACGAGAACCTGTCCATAAGCTTCAACGGCGGCAACGAAATCGACAGCGTCAACGTTGCGGGATCGGCCGAGGTCGATATGAGTTTCGCCGGAGAAAACGAGGTCGAGGAAGTTCACGCCTCCGATGAGTCCGACGTGACGATCAATGCCGACGGCCACAACGAGTTCGAGGAAATCGAAGCGACCGATCAGTCCAACCTCACGGTAAACGTTACCGGCGAAAACGAGTTCGAGGAAATTGTGGGTCGCGATGACGCGAACGTGACCATTCGCGGTACCAACTGCCAGATGCAGGATGTCGTGAACCTTGGCGAGGGCGAAGATGACACGGCAATCTCTACCGAGCGAGGCAAGCTGACCATCGACCACGTGACCGTGAACCTCGAAGGCGAAGAAGCTTACATCGGATCCGAAAGCGGGGATGTGGTCATCGACACGTCGAAGATCGGCAAGGGCGACGATAACGAATACGCCTACCTCACCGCAGGTGGCAAGATGCTGATACGCGAGTCGGTCATAGACATAGCGGGTACGGTTCATTCTGCTGGCCAGATGACGATCGAGCATTCCGACGTGAAGGCAGAGGAGCCCGATGACGAATATGGAGACGATAGTCCCTACCGCGTCTACTCCGAAACCGGCATCGAGCTGATTCGTGAAAAGAACGGCGAAGTTCTAGAAGGCGAGATAGACGGCGACAAGGTTTTCTTCGTCGACACGGACGATAACGACGGATCGAGCGTGGATCTTAAAGCCGACGGGAAGCCGGCGTACTACGGATGCGGCGACGACGATGACGACGATGACGACGAGGCCGCCCTCCAGGCAAAGTCGATGCCCAAGACGGGTGACGGGGCCAGTCCGCTCATTCCCCTGGTGATGGCCATTGCTGGTGTTGCAGCCGCCGGCTTCGCGATGAGGCGTTGCTGCGAGCAGCGCTAGCAAAGAACCCGACTCGTTTTACGAGGTGCTTGCAATCGTTTATTACGTTCCGAATCGCGAAAAGCAGCAGCGCTGAAACGCTATCATGATGCTGAGATGCGCCCGATTGTTCGGGCGCATCTTTTTGTGGGCCGCGATCCAGCGCAAATCCCATGCCCCTTCGCCACCATTGCTGCAAGGGCGTCAAGCTGATGCTTTGCGATAAAACTCAGTTTGTGATTCATCCGAGCCATCCGGGGTTCGTGTAAGTCAGTCCTGTTCGAGCAAGTCTTCTATGGAGCCGGCGCGGTAGTTTGCGAAGATGGCTTCGCCCGCCTCTTGGCTCGCATCCAGGTCCACGTCGGCCATGATGCCGAAGTCGCAGTCTCCGTCGGGGTCGCGGAACTGTTGATGCACGTGCCATACGTGCCGGGTCCGCTCGTCAGCTTCGTCGACGTGGAAGTACTGAGCGGAGCGTGCGTCGGCATCGAGCAGGAGCTCTTCGTGTGCTTCGAAGTACTCGTCGAGCACATGGCGCCAGCGTCGCTCGCCGAATCCCCAATCCAGGTCTATCTCGCCGAGCGTGGCTGCGTTTCCCGCCGCGGCAAGCTTCACGCGACGGAACAGGGCGTTGCGCACGAGCACCGTCAGTCCTCGGCGGTCGCCCACCACGGCGTCGTCGGCGGTTGGCGGTGCCACATCTGGAAGCTGGCCGGCCGATTCCCATTCGTCTACCAAACTCGAGTCGGTAGAACGCACGATCAAGCGCAGCCAGGAAATAATATCCCACAGGCGCTCGTCGCGCTTGTCGAGCGGGAGGGTCTTGTCCAGGACGCGATAGGCGTCGGAAAGGTAGCGCAGCAGCGTGCCCTCGCTACGTGCGATGCCGTAGCGTCCCACGTAAGTCTTGAAGTCCGATACGGTTTCCAACATGTCTCGCAGCACCGATTTCGGCTCCAGTTCGAAATCGCGAGCCCACGGCACACTTTCGCAGTATTTCTCGAAAGCGGCGTTGAGCAGCTCTTCGAGCGGTTTGGGGTAGGTTACCTCGGCGATGCGCTCCAGGCGCTCCTCGTATTCGATGCCTTCGGCCTTCATGTCGGCCATGGCTTTCTCCCGCGCCTTTCGTTCCTGTGCCCGAAGAACCTGACGCGGGTTTTCCAACGTGGATTCCGCCAGCGATATCACGTCGAGCGCATAGGTTTCGCTCTCTGGGTCGAGCAGCTCGAGCGCGGCGAGCATGAAAGGGGAAAGGGGCTGGTCGAGTGCCAGGTCATCGGGCATCTCGACTGTTGGATGGTATTCCACGAGTCCGTCTTCGCCCTCTATGCGCTCTACCACCTCTGCTGCGATGAGCGTATCGAATATCTCTTGCGCACGCTCGTGGAGCTTAAGCTTCTGTTCTGGCGTTTGCGCCGACTCGTCGATGAGCTCTTTCACGTTCTGGAACGCATCGCCCCCACGAGTGATCACGGCCAACACCATGGAATGCGTGATGCGCATCCGCGGCACGAGCGTTTCTGGTTGGGCCTCGATGAGCTTGTCGAAGGTCTGCTTGTTCCAGGAAACAAACCCCTCTGGGGGCTGCTTCTTCTTCAGCTTGCGCAGCTTCTTCGGGTCGCCACCTGCCTTTGCGGCGAGTTTCGCGTTCTCTATTTCGTGTTCTGGGGCAAGCGAGATTACCATACCTTCGGTGTCGAACCCGCTTCGCCCGGCCCGTCCCGCTATCTGATGGAACTCGCGGGCGCGCAGACGGCGCATGCGGGTACCGTCGAACTTGGTGAGCTGGGTGAGTACCACGGTGTGGATGGGCACGTTGATGCCCACGCCGAGCGTGTCGGTACCACAGATAACGGGCAGAAGGCCCTGTTGGGCAAGCTTTTCCACCAACAGACGATAGCGCGGGAGCATGCCGGCGTGGTGCACGCCCACGCCACAGCCCAGCAATCGCTGCAGCATCTTGCCGAACGCGGTCGAAAAGCTCGTCCCACGCATAGCGCGCTTCACTTCCTCGCGCTGTTCCTTGCTGGCGACTCCGTAGCTGGCAAGCGCTTGAGCTGAGGAAATAGCCGCATCTTGCGAGAAATGCACGACGTAGAGGGGAGCATCGCCACCTCTTAGCGCCAACTCCACCGTTGCTTCCAGGGCGGTGGTGGAATACTCGTAGCTTAACGGCACGGGGCGGGGCGCATCGGCTATCACGTCAACGGGCACGCCCGTGCGCGCCTCCAGATCGGCTGCAATGGCGCTTGTGTCGCCCAATGTGGCGCTCATCAGCAGAAACTGTGCCTTCGGCAGCGCCAGCAGGGGAACTTGCCATGCCCATCCGCGGTCGGGTTCGCTGAAGAAGTGGAATTCGTCCATTGCCACGCACCCCACATCCGCATCTGGCCCTTCGCGTAGGGCCTGGTTGGCCAAAATCTCGGCCGTGCAGCAGACGACGGGCGCTTCGGGGTTGATGGCAACGTCGCCGGTGATCATTCCCACGTTTTCGCGCCCCAGCACCTCGACCAGGTCGAAGAACTTCTCGCTCACCAAAGCCTTGATGGGAGCGGTGTAGTAGGCTCGCTGTCCGGTGGCCATGGCCATGAAGTGCATGCCCAGCGCCACGAGCGACTTGCCCGAGCCCGTCGGCGTGCCCAAGATCACATGATCGCCCACTGCAAGGTTCATGAGCGCGTCTTCCTGATGAGGCCAAGGCTCGACCCCGCGGGCATCCACCCATTCCAGGAAAAGCTCGAGTGCATCGCTGGCGTCAATCCACGGTTCGGGCTCGAAATCGTTTGGCGCATCCTCTGGCACCCACCAACTTGGCGCCAGCATTCCAAGCGAACCGTGTGCAAACGGGTTTTCCAATGCCTCTTCCAAGGGTCTCCTTCGTCTAGTGGCTCTTCGTCCTCTGATTCTACTGGAAACCGCCGAAGAACTGAGAGAGAAGCTCCCGCTCGGTCCCGATACGTGCATTTGTCAATCCAAGAAGATGGAAACAGCCCTTCCAAGCAGGCGTCTGGCATGCATGCTGGACGCCATTTGGTATCATGATGGCATTCACCGCAAGAAAGGATGCCCCATGAAGATTCTCATGATCAACCATTTTCCGCTCGAAGGGTCGGGGAGCGGCACGTACACGAAGAATCTGGCCATGCAGCTGGCGAAGCTAGGCCACGAGGTGTGCATTGTCTTGCCTGTGAATACCGTAGACTTCCCACGATACGACGGCGTGCGCATGCACCCCGTGTACTTCACCTACACCGAGGCCGGCAAACCGGCGCCGACGGCTGATGCATTGCCGTTCAACTTCCCGTGCTTTACCACCCATCCGGTGAGTACCATGGACTTTGATTCTCTGACCGCAGACCAAATGGATGCCTACCTGGCGGCGTTCAAGGCTGCCATCGACGAGGAAGTGCGCGAGTTCGTGCCCGATGTCGTGCATGGGCAGCACGTATGGGCCCTGCCATCGCTTGCAGCTAACTGCGGGGTGCCGCTAGTGCTCACGGCTCATGGTACCGATCTTATGGGATACGACAAGTGGCCGCACATGCGCCATTTCGCCGAAACGGCCATGGACGCCTGCGAAAAGGTTATCTGCATATCGGCCGACAACGAGCAGCTCGTCCGCAGCGCGTTTCCCCAGCATGTAGACAAGATCGTTCGCATGCGCAACGGCTACAACGCCGATATCTTCTACCCGCAGCAACTCGACCGCGCAGAGGTGCTTGCCCGCTATGGCGTTTCCTATACGGGGGAGGACCTGATCTTGTTCGCGGGAAAGATGACCCGGTTCAAGGGCATCGATGTGCTGCTGGACGCCGCGGCAACTTATGAGGCCGAATGCCCGAACGCCATTACGGTGCTCGCCGGCGATGGCGAAGAGCGGCCGGCCCTCGAGGCGCAGGCGGCTAGCCTGGGGCTTCAGCGCGTGCATTTCATAGGAAACGTAGCCCAAGACGAGCTCTCACGCCTGTACAGCATCGCCGACATCGACCTGGTGCCTTCGCGACGCGAGCCGTTTGGTCTGGTAGCCGTGGAAGCGATGGGGTGTGGCACGCCCGTCGTGGCCACGAACCAGGGCGGTTTGCCTGATTTCGTGAACGAGACCGTGGGCGCGCTGGTGAACCCAGAAGACGCAGCCGATTTGGCGCGCGGCGTTGTGGCAACGCTTGGCCGTGCCCTGGCCAATCGTGAGTGGCGCGAGGAAATAGCAGCCTATGCTCGGGATAATTACTCGCAAGCGACGATCATCGGCGAACTCGAGGATTTGTACCGCTCTTGTCGCTAACAAGCTTTGCGAGGTCGCGCCAGCACGAAGTTGCGCAACCCCATTGCGGCACGTGGCGGCTAATCTTTCCATAGATAGAAGGAAAGAAACGCCATAAGGGAATACATCATGCAAAGAATCGAGGTCGGTTGCGGCCAGAGGGCCATTGCCGACTATAGCGTCATGGTGCGCCATTGCCAGGCAATCGTTGCGTAGCATGTGCCGGGAATCTCCTTCGTGCGGTAAAACGCAGGGCTTTTGTCTTGTTCCACGCGTGCTGCTGGCCGATGCGCTAAACTACCATACGGTGCTCTCCTTGCCGCAGGGCCTGTTCGTGTGGGGAGGCACGAGCGCCCGTACACCCTCAAGAAAGGAACCTCCATGGCTTTCTCGCACGAAGATCTTATCCTCGATATCCCCGACTACCCGATGCCAGGTGTCGTATTCAAAGACATCACGCCGCTCCTCGGCGATCCGGAAGGGCTTGCGGCTCTTGTCGACGACATCGCCGATCATTTCGCCGATGCGGGAGTGACCAAGATCATCGGCTCGGAGTCGCGTGGGTTCATAGTGGGAGCACCCGTAGCCTACAAGCTTGGTGTGGGCTTCGTGCCCGCTCGCAAGCCGGGCAAGCTACCGCGCAAAGTGCTCATGCAAGATTATGCGCTGGAGTACGGTACCGATGTGTTGCAGATTCATGCCGACGCCATCGGTCCCGACGATGTCGTGTTGCTGGTCGACGACCTGCTGGCGACGGGTGGCACGGCGGCGGCCATGTACAAGCTGGCAACGCAGACCGGCGCCAAAGTGGCTGGTTTCGGCTTCCTCATGGAGCTCGAGTTCCTCGAGCCACGCAAGCTCCTGTCCGAAGTCTGCGATGTGGAAATCTACTCCCTGGTGAAGGTGAGTTAAGGCAACGATACAAACGATAGCCACAAGTGGCTTCTTGTGATATTATGCGAACAAGTGTTTGTATGCTGTCACGAGGAGTTGCATGCCGCATCAGCGCATCATATTGGGAATCGACCCGGGTTTGGCCCACACGGGCTGGGGCGTGGTGCGCCAAGATGGTTCGCATCTGCGATGTCTGGCATATGGGTGCGTCACCACCGATGCGGATCAGGAGCTCACGCAGCGGCTGAAGAAGATCTTCGATCAGATCGGTGCCGTCATCGATCGGTTCGATCCTACGTGCGTCGGCATCGAAACGGTATGGTTTGGCCAGAACACCACGGCGGCCATACTCACGGGGCAAGCCCGCGGTGCGGCACTGGTTGCCTGTGCGAACGGTGGACTCGATGTAGGCGAATACACTCCCAACGAAATCAAGCTCGCTGTGGTGGGCGCCGGCATGGCCGAAAAGCAGCAGGTGCAGTACATGGTGCGCAAGCTGCTGTCGCTTGACCGCACACCCGAACCCGACCATGCGGCAGATGCTCTGGCTGCTGCCATCTGCTACACCACTCATGCCAACGCACTTTCGAGAAGCGGAGCAATCGGATGATGGCATCAGTTGGCGCAGAGGCTCGTTTGCCGTGGTGCTCAGGCGTTTTCGGTGTCCGTGGAGCTTCGGAAGGAGGGCGAGCACGATGATTTCCTTTTTGAATGGCATGCTTGCCGGAAAGAGCGCCGATACGGCATATGTCGAATGCAACGGCGTGGGCTTCGAGGTGGGCATGTCCGCCAACTCGCTGGCGAAGATGCCCGATGCGGGCAAACCGGTTCAGGTGTACACGTACTTGCAGGTGCGCGAAGATGCCATGACGCTGTACGGTTTCGCCTCGCTCGAGGAAAAAGCTCTGTTCGAAAAGCTCATCGGGGTATCTGGCGTGGGGCCGAAGATGGCTCTAGCCGCTCTGTCCACATTTGGGCCGCAAGCACTCGTGGATGCTATCATGGCAGAAGATTCTGCCTTGGTCTCGCGTATTCCCGGCGTGGGGAAGAAGACAGCCCAACGCATCATCTTGGAATTGCGTGGGACGCTAGAAAAGTCGCTCTCGCAAGGGGATGATACAGCGTCCGCGCGCTCGGGCGTGGTCTCCATCGTTGTGGAAGACTTGATGGCCATGGGGTTCACCCAGGCGGAGGCCGATCTTGCCTGCAATGGCATGCCGGCAGATGCAACCGAGGCGCGCGGTTTGCAGTACGCATTGAAGCGGTTGGGGGAATAGGTGGGCAACGGAGTGCAAATAGAGGGCATGGTGTTCGATGCGTTCTTGCAGGATGCAGGAAGTGGTGCGCCCGCCGAAGACCCGCGCCAGCGCATGGCTTCGGTAGAGCTCACCGAAGACGATCTGTCGCTTGACCGGTCGCTGCGCCCCAAGCTACTTGACGACTATCTGGGTCAGGCGAAGGTGAAGGAAAGCTTGCGCATCCTCATCGAAGCAGCGCGACAGCGCAACGACACCGTGGACCATATCCTATTCTCCGGCCCCCCCGGCTTGGGCAAGACCACGCTTGCTTCGGTGGTGGCAAACGAAATGGGCGCAAGCATCAAGGTCACGAGCGGGCCTGCCATAGAGCGTACCGGGGATCTGGCAGCCATCCTCACCAACCTGGAAGAGGGCGATGTCTTGTTCATCGACGAAATCCATCGCCTGAACCGCATGGTGGAAGAGGTGCTCTATCCTGCCCTCGAGGACTTCGCACTCGACATCGTGGTGGGCAAGGGGCCGGCAGCGCGCTCCATCCGCCTGGAGTTACCCCGGTTCACGCTCATCGGTGCCACGACGCGAACCGGATTGCTCACCGGTCCGCTGCGCGACCGTTTCGGCATGGCGTTTCGGTTGAACTACTATTCGCCGGAAGAGCTGGCAGACATCGTCGTGCGCTCTGCCACGATTCTAGACGTGAGCGTCGACCGTGAAGGGGCGCTTGAGATAGCGCGCCGTAGCCGTGGAACCCCTCGCCTGGCGAACCGACTGCTCAAGCGCGTTCGCGACTGGGCACAGGTGAAGGCCGACGGTTTCATCGACGAAGATGTGGCTGCCCAGGCGCTCACGTTCTTCGAAGTGGACTCGTTGGGCCTCGATGCGGTGGACAATCGCGTGTTGCAGCTGCTTTGCGAGCAGTTCCATGGCCGTCCCGTGGGTCTTACCACGCTCGCGTCCGCGCTTTCGGAAGCGCCCGATTCTCTGGAAGACGTCTACGAGCCGTATCTGATGCAGCAAGGTCTTATCGTGCGCACGCCGAAAGGCCGCCAGGCTACCGAGCGGGCCTATCATCATCTGGGAATACCGTGTCCGCAAGACCTTGCATAGCGGTTATGGCCGCTGCAAATGAAAACCGGTAAGGGAAGGTTTGTATGTTCGAGCAAGACTATCTCATGCGCATGATTTTGCAGTTGGTGGAAGGCATTCGCCGTTCCATGGAGCTGTCGAAGCAGAAAAACGACCCGTCGGCAGCGGCCGAGATGCTTGAAGCCACCATCAGCCAGGCGACCGAGATCGATGGTTCGGTGCTGCTTTCCCTCGCGCCCGAATCAATTGCCGATATCTTGCAGGTTTCAGGCACCGACCCCGGTGTCGTCGAGTTCGTGAGCCGCTCGATGCTCCTCGAATCGGAGTACCTTGACGAAGCGGGCGATGCCGGTTTGGCACGGCTGCGATCCGCGCAGGCTCACGCGCTCGCCGACTCATACGGCTTCTCTTTGGACCAAGCAGGCGACGGCGAGAGCCAGATGAACGCTTTTTTGGATTCCTTATAACGATATGTGTATCGATATACTGGAAAATTCTTTCAAACGCCAGAAAAAGGAAGCAAATTCAATGCCAATCATGTAGATTAATCTAATCGACCCGAATGAGCTATTTAAGTTCTGCATGCCATGAGGGAGTAGGTTCCGCATCATCCTCCCTCTTTTTGGGAGGACAACGAAAAGAGGAAGTGCTATGGCTGAGGGAACGGTCAAGTGGTTCGGTGGTAAGAAACCTGACGGGAAGACGCGTAGTTACGGCTTCATCACTCAGGATAACGGGGAAGACCTGTTCGTCTATTACAAGGAAATCGAAAAGGACAAAGAAGGCTTCAAGACCCTTGAAGAGGGTCAGCGTGTATCTTTCGAGGTTGAGGAAGGCCAAGACGGGAAGCTTCAGGCCGTTAACGTTCGAATCCTCTAGGGATAGCAATTTTTGCGGGAGGTTGCTGCAGCGAGCTGCAGATATCTATCTCCAGCTTGCTTAGTATATTCGAATTAGTCACCATTACCCCAGGCTACTGATGCGCGCGCTCCGGTCGAGGGCGCGCGCATGCGTGAGGACCATCAACGATCATGCGATGAACATCGCATCACCGAACGACAGCATACGGTATTCGTTTGCGATGGCATGCTCGTAAGCTGCCATCACGTGTTCTTTCGAGCTGAACGCAGAAACGAGCATCATAAGCGTTGACCTGGGCACATGAAAGTTCGTGATCAACGCGTCAACCACATGGAACGTCGATCCGGGCAGCAGGAAGAGCGAAGTCGAGGCGTTGTCCCGCGCAACCAGCTTTTCCCGCGCTTCGTCCCATGCGCTTTCCAGGCTGCGAACGCTGGTAGTTCC
>JBGUXY010000019.1:0-5125 GCA_045118335.1 Eggerthellaceae bacterium | reverse complement strand
GAAACCATGAGCAAACAGCAGGGGAGAAACATGGACGATGTCCCGGGTTGTTCGGTTCCGTTCTCTCCGCTGATTGGCCGGTTGATTCTGCGGTGTTCCCACTCGCGATGGCGCAGGCGGGTTGCAGATCGCATGTTTCCCACTCGCGATGGCGCAGGCGGTTTGCTCGTGGATTGCTTGGGAATCGCCAGGGATCACACGCTTGCGCACCCTAGATGACTCAGCCCGTGGGGTAGCTTGCCTTTCTGGGCTCCGGCTCCGAAGACGTGCGCTGCGTACATGAAAGCCTCCATGTTCTCTCGCGGCGTTCCTATGGGAACCTGGCAACCTGTGTTCAGCTTGTATCCGCAGGGGCTCTCTGCTCCCTGCCGTAGGCTTTGCACGCAGGCGTCGATCACGTCGTCCACGGTTCCGTTGAGCATCGTGTCGATAGGCGCGACGTTGCCGACCAGGGGATACAGGGAACCCATGCGCTCCCGCGCATTGCCAAGGTCTTCGCAGTTGTCCACGCTGAAGAAGGCTATGGGCAAATCGTGCATCTCTTCCCACAGGGGACTGGTTTTCCCGCAAATGTGCAAGCCGGGCTTGCTGCCGAGTGCTTCCGTCAGGCCGATGATGAGCTTTTCCTGGGCGGGGCGGCTCAGTTCGCGGTATTGCTTGACACCGAGGATGTCTGCGCAGCTCACGGGATCGGCAATCATGCTTGGAGCGTTGCCGAACTCCCGCGCGAACATCTGGGCCCACGAAACCGAATGGTAGACGGCAAGGTCGAGTATCTCGCGCACCACATCTGGCTTTCTGCGGGAATCCTTCAACAGCTGCTCGATGGGTACGATGTTGGAGGCCACCGTGAATGGGCCGGCAACCGATGTGCCGATGCCCCATTCGGGGAAAGCGTCCTTCAGAGCATGTGCTTGCTCCAGCAGGGCAAGGTACACCGGGTTGGTGAACGGATCGTTGTCGATGATCTTGCCGAGCTCGGACGTGGATTCCAGAGCAGGCCGAACCATGCGGTCGAATCCCATTTCGGGGTAGACCAGCGTCGCGCCCAAGGCGTTGCCCACGGTGCGCAACGAGAGCCCCACGCCAAGACCGGTATTGCCGTATTCCTCGCGTCGGCGCTCCAGGACCTCTATCACCGCATGCACGTCTTCGCGCCATTGGGTCATCGTGAAGCCATACATGGTCGCGAAAGCCTCGTCGGAGCCGAGCAACCCGAAGGGGATGTGGTCGACTTCCTCTCCGGATGCATAAGCTTGAGCCCTCTGCGCATCAGACATGGCGGGCTTGTACGTGGCTATGTGCTTCTTTATCTCAGCAATGTCCATGGGATTCTTCTCCTTTGCCAGAGCGCCGAAGCTCGCGCATTCTTGCAGCGAACGGTGTGGTCAGTGGGTGCCGATGGCCAAGTCGGATTTGGATCCGGCAGCCATGACGCCTTTCGAGGTGGACCCGTCCGCGCGTGCCCATGGTAGCATACGCGATTCGTACAAACTGTCACACTTGCGATTGTCTGAATTTGGCAGCGATGCGAGGCTGGGCGAAGCTGCATCTACCGGGCACGACAACTTAGTTTCGGAGTTGGGTTGAATGGTGACTGCTTGCAGAGCCATGTGGCGTCATCGTAGCGGGAAGCAGCTATGCTGCGGCGTACGGGCTGGTCTGGGTCGCTATTACATCACAGCCGCGCGATCCGTGTGCGTTACCAGGAAACCATCAGTGGAGCGCCCTCGCCCCGCTTGCAGAACATCAGCATGTACCACGGCATGTAGCAGATGGCGCCTTCCTCCTGCACGTTACCTTGGCAGAACACCAAAGCCTCGTCGATGCCCCACTCTTCCACGTCCAGCACGTTGCTCAGCGCCTTGTGCTTGCGGTAGTCCGAGCCCGATTTCACCTCGATGGGCAGGGCCTTGGGGCCGTGTGGCACCATGAAGTCGACCTCACCGTACTTGGACTTGTCGAAATAGCGCAGATCGTATCCGTTGGCCACGAGCTCTTGGGCGACCAACGTCTCGAGCAACGCTCCATTGTTAATGCCGGCATCCCCCTGCACGAGCTCGAACTGCACCGGCTGTTCCAACATTGCCCCAAGCAGCCCCACGTCGCAGGGATACAGCTTGAAGAGGCTGCGCTGTTCGTTGAGCGCCAGCGGGATTTGGGGCGCGCGGACGTTGTAGCAAGGCAAGGCAACGCCTGCGTCGACCAGCCACATGAAATCGGAGGCATAGCGTTCCATCCTCGCCGAAGGGGCGAGGTCCCGCAGCGTGAATCGCTTGTTAGTCCCGACGATCTCACTCGGCATGGCGTCGAATATGGCCTTCACATGTGGCTTGTTGGGTGCATAGCGGGAGATATCCTGCCTGTATAGGTCGACGATATCGCGCTGCGTAGCCAGTACCCGCGCCAGATCCTGGGTTTTCACCAACTGGTCGACTGCGGCAGGCATGCCCCCACTGGCGAGGTAAAGGCGCGTCATGCGCATCATTCGCTCGTGGATGGCGTCGGGAACCTCCCTGCGTTTTGCGTAGCACTCTTCCAGCAGCTCGAGCGTTTCAGGCTGAACGCCCAGGGCTTTGAAAAACTCGCGCAAGCTCAAGGGGTACATCTTCACGATGTTCTCGTATCCAACGGGGAGGGAGGGCACGTCGCGATAGAGCACACCTAGAAGCGAGCCGGATTCTATGTAGTCGAACCTGCCATCGTCTACGAGGAACTTGATGGCAGTCCTTGCGCGCGGACACTCCTGTATCTCGTCGAAGAACACCGCGGTCTTTCCGGGGGTCAGGGGCATTCCCGAAAATGCTGTGATGTTGGCAATGAGCGTGTTCGCATCGAGTTCGCCATCGAAGATCGCCTTTGCCTGCGGTGACTCGATAAAGTTGATTTCCAGGAAGGTCTCGTAATGCTCTTTTGCGAAGGCGCGGATGGCGAAAGTCTTGCCAACTTGGCGGGCTCCCGTTACCAGCAGGGCCTTACGCGTTGGGTCTTCGTACCAGCGTTCGAGCTCCGTTGTTATGGTGCGTTGCAATGCCATGCTGTGCTCCTCGATGGTTGCCTTACCGCTCTGCGACCAATTTTACTCTTCATATGCTATATTGTGCGACTAAATTTGACATCTTTACGCTATTGTATGCGACCAGATTTTCATTTTTATGGAATCATACAATCAATGAGCTTGAACAGGGCGCGCTATTGCGCTTTCAATCTTCGAAAAGCTTTTGAGAATCGGTCATGAGTTCATTCATGCTGAAGCAGTCGATATCGCTGCTGATGTCCTGGTCATCATCGACGCATCGCGTAAGGTAGCCTCCGATTGGTATCCAGGCATTTTCCAGGAGTTATCTGGAAAATGTTTCCATCCTGAGTTGGTTATATCACGCAGCCCCGTTGAAGGTGCGCGACTCAAAGGCATCGTGCGCGGAGTATCTCCTGGCGGTTGCGAACTGAATCGGGTTTTCATTCTCGCATTTCCGCCTCTCCAACCCTTGCAAACCCCCGGCCGTCCGAGTTTTTGCAAGATTTACTCAGACCATGATGAGCATCCGTAACAGTTCACGCAATGAGTTGGCATGCTCGGATTCAGGAACACCGATGATGGGATCGAGCTTCGGGTCGACGCCGTAAGCCCGTGTGCCAGCAGCGCCTGCTTCTTACGGAAGGAGGTGATTTGCCCATGAACACAGCGAGCGCGACAATAAAGCTCGTGGTCTCGGTCATCGGAAATCGGAATAGTGATAATGGCGGCAATACCGAGGCGCAACATGCCATCTGGCGCAGACATCGCAAATGCTAAAGATGCGACTGACCGCAGCAAGGCTTGGCAAACAAGTTCGCTGCTAGTCGAATGAGCCGCCTGGTCTGGGCAAACCTACATGACGCCAACGCGATTTCCCGCGTCGCAACCGCTGCGGAGATTCCACTCCACCGTGCCCCTAAGCAGGCCATCCTGGTACCTGCCCGACGAATCCGCCATGAGGGAGTCGAACACCCTCTTGCCAACGAAGTCCTCGCCGATACTGACTTTTGCGGTCAGGTTTTGCAGAAATGCGGCATGCGGTTCAATCGCACTACCCCTATAGGGGCAGAACAACCGGGGCGTCGTCTATGTCTGCGAGTGCTCGATATCCAGGGAAGGCTATCTGAAGATGAAATCCGAGCGAACCTCAACAGAGCCGACCGTCTTGGCGTTACTACGATTCTGCTAATATTCTGCTAATTGTTATATAGTGTATGCAAATTGGCATCTATCTTTGTGATACCGCCCCATTCCTTGCTGGGCTGCAACAGATGCGCGTCGTCTGCGGAACAGGCGAGTTTCGCGAATGAACGGTGTCGGCCGGATGTGGGGCCTTATGTGCAAGGAGAGGCTTGCTAAAACGGAAACGGGTGGCGTTTCGAGGAGGAACGACTTTGGGAAAGGGGAAGAGATGAAATCAAAGCTATTGGCAATTGCGTTCACTGCTACGCTCGCGATGACGCTCGGCCTGACCGCTTGCAGCAGCCAGCAGGCGAGTGACGCGGCGAGTACTGAAGCCGCCAGCGACGTCGCGGTATCCGGCGAATCCGCAGCAGAGGCTCCCGAGGAAGTCCTCTACTGGGCGGGCACGCTCTCTGACGGCCGCGTTGTCCACAACATGTTCGACGCGACGGGTGAGAATGCCGTCCTCAGCATCGCCAATCCCGACGGCTCCGAAGCCGAGGTTTTCTCCGGCAAGATGACGATGACCGAAGATGGCAAGGTCACCATCGTCGGTGTGACTGACGAGGATACTGCCACTTTCAGCGTCGTGGGCATCGCCGATGATCTGAGCGCCCTGAAGATCGACATCGAAGGTTACGGCGAAGCTGACATGAAGCCGGTAACCGAAGCCGAGTTCACGACGGAGACCGAACAGATCATGGCTGATCGAATCTTCTACTGGGAGGGCACGCTTCCAGACGGCCGCATTGTCTACAACATGTTCGACGACGTGAGCGAGAACGCCATCATCTGCATCGTCAAGCCTGATGGCACACAAGAAGAGTATCATGAAGGCAAGGTGGCGATCGACGGCGATAAGGTTTCCGTCACGGGTGGTGTGCCCATGGAAACTATCACCTACACCTACGTGAACAGGGCTGA
>JBGUXY010000018.1:0-24815 GCA_045118335.1 Eggerthellaceae bacterium | reverse complement strand
CATGGTGCCCGGGGCGGGATTCGAACCCGCACGTCTCTCGACAGAGGTTTTTGAGACCACCGCGTCTGCCGTTCCGCCACCCGGGCGTGAAAAAGAATTATAGCTTAAGCTCTTGCGCTCGCCAAGGGCGATGCTGCCGTTCCATGAAAGCAGTGCATAAGAGGGGAATGCTTCTTCTTATGCGCTGCTTTCGCTGGTTGTTTTCGAACCGTGCCAACAAGGGGCTTTCCTTTACCGTGCTGCTCCTTATCCGCCCTATTGTTTTGGGAGACGGCTACATTCGCGAATCGATGGCAGATTCCATGGCTGGAGCGATATGCAAAGGCGTCTTCTGTGCAATAAGTTGCACAACGGAAAGAGCAGATTTGCATTATTGTTGAAACACGGAAAATGCCATTGATGACATTCATAGAAAAACCCTACAATGCCAATCCATTTTGATTGCATCTTGCTACAATGCATAAGTTACGGAACAGGTCTGGGCAAGCGACGGAAGATGACGATGTTCAAAGACGAAGAAGTACGCGGAAAGCACGCAAAGCATGCGAAGAAGGCCACCGAAGAAAAATCATCGGCGGTAAAGACAGAACCCGAAAACGACGAAACAAGTGAGGTTGCGACCGCAGACGGGCAGAAGACCATCAAGGCCGAGCCAGTGGAAACGGCGTCCACGACGGAGAAGCCCGAGGCTTCCGAGGCTGCCACGCACGTTACGCCGCTGGTAGAGCCTCTCGAGAAGCCGGTCGTTGCGCCTGTGGCACCGGTACAGTCGGCCGTGCCGTCTGCTGCCGTGCCGTCTGCTGTCGTGCCGCCGGTGGCAGAAGGGGATGCTGCGGGCTGGGCTCCCATCGACTACGGAAACCTGAAGAAAGCCTCGACAGTGCGCAAAACTATCGGCATCACCGTTGGCGTAGTCGTCGCATTGGTGGCCGCTGCCTACATTGGTGGTGCGGTTTTCTTCATGAATCACTTCTATCCAGCCACTACCATCAACGGCTCGGATATCTCGATGAAGACGCAAGAGGAAGTGGCCGACATGATCGGCGAGATGGTTTCCGACTACAGCATCGAAGTGTCGGGTGCGGGCATGAATTTTACCGTGTCTTCGCAGGATATGGGCATTCAGGCCGATGGTGGCCGCATTGCAGAAAGTGCGCTTGCCGACAACAAGCCTTGGACATGGCCTGCGCAGATCAGCAAGACTCACGACATCACGGATCGCATGGTTACCGAATACAATGCCGGTGGCTTGGAAGAGGTAGTTATCGCGCAGGTTGAAGCCTGGAACGAAGAAGCCACCGACCCCGTGGACGCTACGCTTGCCTACAACGAAGATGCCAATGCCTACGAAGTGGTCCCCGAGCAGCCTGGCACGAAGTTCGATGCACAGGCGGTGCTCGAGGTGGTCAACGAAGCCGTTTCCACCATGGAGCCTTCCGCGCAGCTTTCCGAAGAACAGCTGATGAAGCCTTCGATTCTAAGCGATGACGAAGACCTGCTTAGCGCCCAGGAAACGGCCAATGGTTACGTGCAAGCCGACCTCCATCTGATTCTGGGCGAGTCTTCGGAAGTCGCCGAAATCAACGCCGATCAGATATCGCAGTGGGTTACGTTCGAAGACGACATGTCGGTGTCCTTCGATGACGAGGCCATGGATGGATGGCTCACCGATCTGGGCAACGGCATGGACACGGTGGGAACGGAGCGCACGTACACGCGGCCCAACGGCAAGACGGTAACCGTCGAAGGAGGCACATACGGCTGGGAAGTCGATACGGCTGCCATGGTGGAGCTCGTGCGCGAAGAAATCAAGAGCGGGACACAAGGCGAAGTATACGTTCCCTGGATAGCCGGCGCGGCATACTACAACGGCCCCGGGGAAGTTGACTGGTCCGACTATATCGACGTTGACCTTTCCGAACAGCATGTTTACTACTATACCGGTGACGGTGAGCTGCTGTGGGAAAGCGATTGCATCACCGGTATGCCCGATGGCAAACACGACACCCCCACGGGCATCTGGACGCTGTTCAGCATGGAAAGCCCTGCAACGTTGAAGGGCGAGATCCTTGCTTCAACTGGTGCTCCCGAATACGAAACCCAGGTGCAATACTGGATGCCCTTCACGTATTCCGGTTGCGGCTTGCACGATGCCACCTGGCAGCCATCTTTCGGTGGCTCCATGTATTCGCAGGGTTACGGTTCCCATGGCTGTGTGAACCTTTCTTACGATGCCGCGCAGTCGCTTTATGGCATAGCAACAGTGGGTATCCCCGTTATCGTTCATTGGTAGTGCGCATCGCCGTTTAGCCCAACGGCGGCTCCTGCGCGCCACACGCTACGACGCTGCGGAAGGCCCTCGCATCCCATATTGCCCTTTGTTTCGACCGAGGCGCGTATCGAAGTACGCTTGGGCCGAAGGCGGGCACTCTGGGGCGCGAGGGCCTTTATTGCTGCCTTGCCATGGATGAGCTGCGATGGCGTAAGGATCGCCGCTTCGCGGCATCGCTATGTGAAACAGCCGAGGCTGCCTATCGTTTGCCATATTGCAACGAGCGTTCGAAATGTAATTTATAGTATGCAATCATTACTTTGCATGACAAAAAAGCTAGGGTGCTGCCCTGATTTCATGGGTTTGCATGATAGGCAAATGCGCAGTTCAAGGGCACAATATAGTCAGCAGTTGGCCATGGTTGGCCATAGCGGGCGAAATAGGGCTGCATGACAGGGATTGCAAGCGTTTCGCACGTGTTTCAGCGAAGAAACTGCTCTTGAACCAGTAAAGAAAGCCAGCAAGAGACGGAAGAGGCAATAATGAAATTTGGCGGAATCGGCATTCCCGAACTACTCATCATCCTGTTGGTCGTCCTGCTCATCTTCGGGCCGAAGAACCTTCCCAAGCTCGGTTCGGCTTTGGGCAAGTCGGTGAAGAACTTGCGCGAGGGTATGGACAACGCTCCCGATATCGAAATCGAGGACGAAGAGCCCGAGCCCGAGCCCAAGAAGAAGCGTCGCAAGAAGGCTCAGATAGAAGAACCCAAGGCAGAAGAGCCCGCCGCCGAAGAAGATGTCGTATTCGAGGCTGACGAAGAGGAGGCCGAATAGGCTCATATCCAATCCAGCTAGACGCACACCTAGGCGTCCGACTCGATCGAGTCTGCCCTCCCGCCGCCGGGGCATAAAGCTTTACCTGGTAATGCTTTGTACCCCGGCGGATTGTTTTGCCATGGAAGCTCGTGTTCGCAATCTTCCTTCTGCTACCATGGAATGCGCCTTTTACGTGGATGGAGCATGCAGGGAGGAAAGAACATGTCAGAGGGCAGAGGGGCTATCGGTGCGCTGTCGTTCAGACGCATTGTGGGCTTCGCCTGCAATCAGGGATTCGTCTTCTTCTTGTTCTACATGGGGCAAAACGCCACGCTTTCCAAGCTGGTCTTTTCCTTCGAGCGCATCGACTTGGCGATGATGCTGCTTTTCATGGTCATCGGTTTTGGCGTGTTGGCGGGCGTGCCCGAACAGCGGCGCAACTTCCTGCTTTCCCGCCCTCTGCTTATCGCCTACGGCATTCTCATGGCGGTGGCCTCACTGTATCCATTTGCCGTTTCGGGCGCTTCGGGTCTGGCCCTGTGCGCCTGCGCCCTCATTGGGGTCACGGGGTCGTATCTGCTTACCGCATGGGGCAGGGCGTTTGTGACTGTTCCCACGAAAGTCGCCATTCCCGAAGTGTTTCTGGGAACGCTCGTAGCTGCCTTTACGTGCCTTCTGTTCTCGGTTGCCAATATCGAAGAGACCATGTTGCTCATGCGCGTCTTCCCCGTGGCAAGTGCCGCATGGATCGATCCGTTTGTCCCCACGAAGAAGCATGGCACGATGATGCCAGGTGAGGAAAAGGATCGAGCGCAGGTGCTTTCGTACAAGATACTGTGCGGCACGCTGTGTTTCGGCGCTGCAGCGGGCCTGATGGAAACGTACGCCACCCAGCCAGGTGGGCCGGCGAGTTCGAGTTACCAGGTGGGCCTCGTGCTGCTTGGCGCTTTTTTGATCGGGTCGCTGACATTGCTGCTCGGCGAAGGGTTTAGCAAGGGCGAAGCCTTGCACAGGCCGTACTCTCTTGCAGTGTACGTGATGATGCTGGGCATACTCGTTATTCCCAGCGGCATTTCCGAGTTCTTGCCTGGCGAGGCTGTGGTGTTGGCGGGATACCTGGGTTTGGAAGCCGTTTTGATATCGCTGTTTTTGGTGATGGCGAAAATAGCCCAAACCGATGGGGTTGCAGCGTTCACGCGTGGCTTTCTTGCCCTGTTCGCGGGCGAGGCCATTGGCGTTGTGTGCTCCAACTGCGTCACTGCGCTGATTGGCGGCGCGTATACGCCCTATGCGATCGTGGTGTTGGCCGGTGCGCTGGTCCTGCTCTCCTACGTGTTTCTGTTCACCGAGCGCGACTTCATCGACCTTTCCGTCATCGTCACCGATACCGATTCCTTCGATGCGCTCTGCGATGCCATAAGGCAGCGCTTTGGCTTGTCCAAGCGCGAAGCCGAGATCTTGCCCTTCGCCTTGCGTGGGCGCACGGCTGCGCGCATAGCCGAAGAGCTCGTCATTTCGAAGAGCACGGTCGACACGCATCTGAGGCGCATTTACGGAAAAGCAGGTGTTCATGGTCGTCAGGAGCTGCTCGACTTGAGCGAGGAGCTAAGAGAGACGCTGCCGTGAGTCCGCAGATGCGAAGTGGCCTTCTTCGCACCGCCACGCATGGCGAGGCTAGGCAGTTGGGGTTCTGCGAGTATAAAGACTTGCGCCAAACGCTATACTGAAAGCGGTATTTTCCAGCATGCATAGGGGAGGAAGCGCATGCGGTCGATTCTGCGCAGCCCTGCGGTTTCCGTCGTGGGGCGCCACAACTCGGGAAAGACGACTTTGGTCGAGGGACTCATCGCGTGCTTGACAAGCCAGGGCCTCGATATCGGCAGCGTGAAGCATCACGGTCACGCGGGCTTTGATATCGACATCGAGGGGAAGGACTCGTATCGCCATCGGGCTGCGGGGGCAACTCAAACCTACATCGCGTCACCGGGTCAGGTTGCCATGGTTGCTACAATCGACGGAGAGGTGGAATGCAGCGATCTGGTGGCTCGTATGCCTGGGCACGACCTGGTTATCGTGGAGGGTTACCGCAACAGCGGGCTGCCCGTCATCGAGATCATGCGCGCCGCAAACCCTCGCGACGAAGAGGTGGCGGCGGCATTTTACGAGGCTTCCCAGATGGGCGCCGCGCTTTCCAACGATTTCGTTCAGATGGCGCGCAATCGTCAGCTGGGTGCCCAGAAGGCTTGGACTCTTGAAGAGGACCTCGCGCAAAAAGCGGTGGGTGGGCGCACCGTGGCCGTGGTGACCGATATCCCCCTGGCGGCGAAAGCCGCTGCTGCTTACGGCATCCCTTGCTTCGACATTAACGACATCGAAGGCATCGCGGCGTTTCTGCGTAGCGAATATGCGCGCGAGCGCATGACCGTAACCATCCAGGCAGGGGGCGAAAGCAAGCGCATGGGGCGCAGCAAGGCAACGGTGCCTTTTTGCGGGAAGCCGTTGATTTCCCGCATGGTTGGTCGCCTGCTCCCCGCCGCAGACGAAATCGTGATCACAACGAACGAGCCCGAGAACCTGCAGTTCCTGCAAGCAGAGTATCCTTGCGTCCCCATTCGGTTGGTGCGAGACGACTACGATTATCGCGGTGCGCTGCCAGGTCTTTCCACTGCATTCGGCGCGGCAAGCCATCCTTTTGTGGCCGTCGTAGCATGCGACATGGCGTTTGCTTCGCCGAAGCTTTTGGCAGCTGAATACGATTGCCTTAGGTTGTCTGCGTCGGATGCCTGCGTACCCTGCAACGTCCACGGATTCGAGCCGTTCCACGCCGTGTATCGACGCGATGCGTGTCTTGCGGCGGCTCGGACGCTGGTGGAACAGGGGCAACGGCGTGCCCAGGCCCTGTTCGATCTGATCGACATGGAAACCTTCTCGCAGCAGCAGGTGCTAGAGGCAGAACCCCGCGGCAGATGCTTCATCAACGCCAACACTCCCGAAGAGCTTGCCGCTGTAGAGGCGATGGCACGCGATAGCTGCTAGCAAATGCCCGGTTGTGCGTTGCGGATGCCTTGACGCGACGATGGGCAGGGGCCTTAAAAGGCGATGCTCGATGAGCCCATCGGCGTAGCAGCCACGCAATTTTCCGCGTTTCCCCAAAGAAGGGGAATAGCTGCAATGCCACGTTGATATGTTAGCTTTCATGGTACAATTGTTGCCGCTTTAGCGCTCTATCAGACTAAAGCACGATCATTGGAGGGTGAGGGCGCGGGAACCCGCGTCGCAGGGAAAGGAAAGATTAATGACCAAGAAACTTCTAGTGGCGCTCGCCTGCGCAGCAGCGTTGAGCATTGCCGCGCTAGTAGGCTGCTCTTCTGGTGGAAGCGATATCGTTGCTGGTCAGACCCCTGAAGAGGGCATGAACTTCGTCGTGGGATTCGACCATGAATACCCGCCCTATGGCTATGTGGGCGACGATGGCGAATACACCGGCTTCGACTTGGAGCTCGCACAGGAAGTATGCAACCGCAACGGCTGGAATTATGTTCCCACGCCCATCAACTGGGACACGAAGCTCACCGAACTCAACGCTGGTGCCTATAGCTGCATTTGGAATGGCTTCACGATGGAGGGCCGCGAGGCCGACTACACCTTCTCCAAGCCCTACATGGACAATGGCCAGGTCATTATGGTGAAGGCTGACAGCGATATCAAGACGCTCGACGACCTTAAGGGCAAGGTCGTCGCCACGCAGGTCGACTCTGCCGCACTCGAAGTTCTCACCGAAGGCGATCGCGCCGAACTGGCTGCAACGTTTGGCGCCTTGGAAGAGCGCTCGGACTACAACATCGCCGTCACCGAGCTTGAAGCCGGCGCTATCGACGCTGTTGCCTGCGACCTTTCCATCGCCATGTACAACATGGCCAAAAACCCCGACAAGTACGTGCTGTTGGACGAGTACCTCTCCCAGGAGCACTATGCTGTAGCTTTCAAGCAGGGTAACGAGGAGTTGGCTGATGCCGTGAACGCCACGTTGAAGGAAATGACCGAGGACGGGTTCGTAGAGCAGCTGTGCGAGAAGTATGCCGAGGATGGCATCAGCTTCGAGAACTGGGTTCTGAAGTAATCTGACAATCGACGGGCTCGCCGCTCGGCGGGCTGTAAATGCAATCGCGGGTGGGCCTGCCCCATCCGCGATTGCCGTATTTGAACGGGGGATCGGTGGATACATCAACAATGCTTGGCATGCTCGGCCATGGCTTCGTAACCACGATGGTTCTGTTTCTGCTCACGCTCCTGGGGTCGCTGCCTCTGGGCATCATCATCGCCCTGGGTCGCATGAGCAAGTTCAAGCCCATACAGTGGTTCATGAAATTCTACATCTCGCTCATGCGCGGAACGCCGCTCATGCTGCAGATGTTCGCCATCTACTTCGCGCCGTACTACGTTTTCGGCATCGACCTTACCACGAGTTCGAAATGGAATGCCACGGTCGTCGCATTCATCTTGAACTACGCTGCGTACTTCGCCGAGATATACCGCGGTGGCATCCAGTCCATTCCCCAAGGCCACTACGAAGCAGCCGACGTGCTGGGCTACACGAAGTCCCAGACGTTTTTCCACATCGTCTTGCCCCAGGTTATCAAGCGTATCATGCCTGCCATGGGCAACGAGATCATCACGCTGGTGAAAGACACCTCGCTTGCGTTCGCCATCGGCGTTGCAGAGATGTTCTCGGTGGCGAAATCGCTGGTGGCCAGTCAGGCCAACATGCTGCCGTTCCTGTTTGCCGCTGCGTTCTACTGGGTGTTCAACATGCTGGTGGAAGTGGCCATCGGGCGCGTCGAAAAGAAACTAGACTACTACCACGACTAAGGGGTGTTCAATGCTAAACGAGCAGTATGGCCAGTATGGTTCAAGCCCGGTCGTGAGCCTGCGCAACATTCACAAGAGATTCGGGCAAAACGAGGTGCTCAAGGGTGTCACGGTGGAAGTGCATCCAGGCGAGGTCGTTGCCGTCATCGGCTCTTCCGGCGGGGGAAAGTCAACGTTGCTGCGTTGTGCGACGCTGCTGGAAACCTTCGAACGCGGCTCGCTTTCGTTTGGTGACCTCCAGGTGGCTGTCGATTATGACGGTCGTACGGTCTACGGCGACAAGAAGGTCCTGGCTCAAGCAAAGCAGCGCTACGGTCTGGTGTTCCAAAACTTCAACCTGTTCCCGCATTTCACTGTGATGCAGAACATCACCGATGCTCCTATCCGCGTGCAGAAGCGCTCGAAAGACGAAGTCTTCGCCCAGGCGCGCAGCCTCATCGAGCGCATGGGCCTGCAAGGCAAAGAAGACTTCGTGCCCTGCGATCTTTCCGGCGGGCAGCAGCAGCGAGTGGCCATCGCACGTGCCCTGTGCATGAACCCGGCCGTGCTCTTCTTCGACGAGCCTACGAGCGCGCTCGACCCCGAGCTCACGCAAGAGGTGCTGAAGGTCATCCGCGGCCTTGCAGCCGAGCACATGACCATGGTCATCGTCACGCACGAGATGATGTTCGCCCGCGACGTAGCCGATCGCATCGTGTTCTTGGATGCTGGCGTGGTTGTGGAAGAAGGTCCCGCCAAAGACGTCATCGACAATCCTCAGCACGAACGCACGAAGGCCTTCCTGCGCAAGTTGAGCGACTAGAGCTTCGGGGTTACTCTGCGGGAAGCTGCCTGAAATAGGCGGCCAGGCTCTGGGCTACGGTGCGCATCTCGTCTTCGTCGACGATGGTGCGGGCGTCTAGGAGCAAGGCGTCTTGGCGTACGCGACCGATGATGGGCACGGGACGATCCTGGATAAGGAATTTGTCGCAGCTTTGGGCGTCGCCACGGACAAAGCCAACCTCGACTGCATATGTCTCGATGTCGCACATGGGCAGCGCTCCGCCACCGGCACGTGATATCTCTGGCATGATTTGCAAGACCGCATCGTCTTCGGACACGCGTTGCGCGATGATGTCCATCATCAGCTGCGCGCGTTGCTCTACTTCCTCGGGCGTTTCGCTGAGCATGCGCAGCGTGGGGATTTGGCGTATGGCTTCTTCTGGATTCAGGTAGAGGCGCATCGTGGCTTCCAGGGCGGCAAGCGTCATCTTGTCCAGACGGAGGATTCGGGCGAGTGGGTGTGACTTCAAGCGGGCGATGAGCTCCTTGCGTCCCACGATGATGCCCGCCTGCGGGCCGCCAAGTAGCTTGTCTCCTGAAAAGCTCACCAGGTCGGCACCTTGGCGCAGCGATTCGGCTACTGCGGGTTCTGCATAGTTGCCGAATGCATTTAGTCTGATGAAAGCGCCCGACCCCTGATCTTCGTAGACGAAAATCTGGCTGTCTGGCGTGCGTGATGCGTTGTGCTTGTCAGCTACCTCGCGCAGCTCGGCAAGACTCGTGGATTCGACGAATCCAGAAAGGCGGTAGTTGGAGGCGTGAGCCTGTACCAACAGTGCCGTCCGCTCGGTGATGGCCCGATCGTAGTCGTAGGCATGGGTCTTGTTGGTGCATCCCACCTCTACCATCGTGGCGTGGGATTGCGCCATTACATCGGGCATGCGGAACGATCCGCCGATTTCAACCATCTGGCCTCGCGAAACCACCGCTTCACGCTCGTTGCAAAATGCCGAAAGGACCATCATCACCGCTGCGGCGTTGTTGTTCACCGCGATGGCGGCTTCGGCTCCGGTAAGAGCGCAGATGAGCTGTTCGCAGTGGCTGTGCCGGCTGCCGCGTGCCATTTGATCGACGCTGTACTCCAAAGTCGAGTAGCCGCAAATAACACTGGCAACGGCTTCTTGCGCAGCGCGGGAAAGTACGCTTCTGCCCAAGTTCGTGTGGATGATTACGCCCGAGGCGTTGATGACGCGCTTGAGCGAAGGGGTAAGGAGCCTGGATACGCGTGCAGCTGCGGTCCTCGCGATTGCCTGCAGCGACACGTCTGACGTTTTGCCGTCGAGTACTGCGGCGCGTGCTTCGGCCACGGCATCGCGGGCTGCGTTGGTTAGCTCGTCGTGGGGGACGAATGCCCCAAAGCGCATAATCGCCGGGTCCTGCAGCACCTCGTCAATCTTTGGAAGCTGCTTGAGCAGTTCGCGGTTCACGTCCTTGGGCATGTCGGGCTCCTTAAAGTGCGAGCTTGTCGTTTCCTGAAATCCATGCGACGCCTTGTTCGGTTGTCGCGCGTTCCCGTATTATAATCATCGTTCGGAAAATGTCGATGGGCGACACATAACCATCTGTGTCTTTTGGCCCCATGACGCCGTATCTGGAATCAGCTGGATCGTTGCTGCCTATGCGCAGTGCGCCGCGTCCGCATCAGGAGGAGGCTCGCATGAGGATACTGCACGTGAGCGCACAGAAGCCAGGGGGAACGGGTAGCGGGGTCTACCTCATCGAAACCATGCGCGGGTTTTCCGAATTGGGAGCAGACCAGGCGGTGGTTGCCGGCGTGGCGCCCGATGATGACTTCGTCTTTACAGAAGGAACGCTGTTTTACCCCGTGACGTTTGAAGCGGAGCAGCTGCCCTTTCCCGTGTGCGGGATGAGTGACAACATGCCCTATCGGGCGACGCGCTACCGAGACATGACGCCACGCATGGTTTCCCAGTTCTACAGTGCCTTCGATGCGGCCATAGACAACGTGCTCGCCTCGTTTAAGCCCGAACTGATCATCTGCCACCATCTCTACCTGCTCACGGCGCATCTTGCACAGCGCGACTGGCCTTGTCCGATTGTGGGCATCAGCCACAACACCGATTTGAGGCAGTTCCAATCCATCCCCCTCGAGCGTGAGGCCGTCCGCTCGGGCGTACATCGCCTAGATGCCGTTTTCGCGCTACATGGCGCGCAAGCCCTCGACATCGTGAACACGTTCGGTGTCGACGCAAGCCTTGTCCACGTGGTGGGAGCAGGGTTCAACGACGGGATGTTCCGTCGTCTAGATGAAGTGCCCAAGCGTCGGCATTCGCTTGTGTACGTGGGCAAGATCTGGCGCCAGAAGGGTGTGCCGAACCTGCTCAAAGCCCTGGACCTGCTGCCGAGCCGTTTCGATGACGTGCATTTGGACCTGGTGGGCGGCTATAGCGACGTGGATGATTACGAGCAGATCGTGGAGCAGTCCCATGGATGCCATCGCAGCCTTCGGTTTTGCGGCAAGCTGACTCAAGACGATCTGGTGGCAGCCTATAACGCGGCTGAAGTGTTCGTGCTGCCATCGCTGTCGGAAGGGCTGCCGCTTGTGACTATCGAGGCTTTGGCGTGCGGGTGCAAGGTGGTTGTGACCGACCTGCCGGGAATCCGCGAGTGGATGGAATCGTCTATTGACGATGCGCCGGTGGTTTACGTGACCCCGCCGGCAATGGTGGATGGCGGGGGAGCCGACCCTGCAGATGCGCTTCGATTCGAAACCGACTTGGCTTGCGCGCTTGCGCAGGCGTTGGACATGCCTGCGCCCGATTGCGAAGTCTCTCATCTTTCCTGGAAGGGCGTCTGCAGTCGCATGCTAGCTGCCTTGGCATGATTCCCAGCGTTCATGCCGGTTTAGCAAAGATAATCAAGATAATAAAACCATGAACTCGGTTTTCTGGTTTGTCGTTTTATTCCACCTGGGGTTTTTCGATGGCTGTTCGGCTTTTGATGCGAGCGCATGACGCAGAACCCGCGAGAACGTCGAATCCTGCATGTGCTCAGGTTGAAAACCGCGTTTCGTGGGGATATACTTGCACGGGTCAGCGTGTTCGAGGCGGCTTCATCGTATGTAGCCGCATTTCTGCATTACGGGCATGCTGACGCTGGCTGGCTTCAGCCGAACAACGTTGCGTATCGCAACAGCATAGCCGTTGGGGAACGGCCTTCTGCGTACCCACTTTTCTGCGAATCTAATATTGCGGTCTGCCTTTTACGCGCTTCTGCCCTGGGTCGTCTTGTTTGGCGATCTTGCGCTGATGGGCATCGCCGTGGACGTACCGCTCGGAATGGAAGATAGGGCTGAAGAAGGAGAACGAAATGGCCGACAACTACGAGCTCTGGAGTAACCTTGGCATGGACTTGGAGACGCATGATTTGCTGTGTGCCGCATTGCCGCAGGCGTTTGGCGACGTGTTTCTTTCCATGGAAAACCGTCCCGAAGGCATGGCGTTCTGGGACGCCGTAGCAGCTGACATCCACGGCATTCGTGCGCACGAGATGGTGCAGGCACAAGCAGAAGGACGCAAGGTGTTCGGTACGTTTTGCGTTTACGTTCCCGACGAGATCATCGTGGCCTGCAACGGCATCTATTCTGGCCTGTGCGGCGGTTCTCAGTTCTGGGTCCCCGATGGCGAGAAGTACCTGCCGGCGAACATCTGCCCGCTGATCAAGGCTTCCGTGGGTGCCCGCATGGGCCGCACCTGCCCGTATTTCCGTATCGCCGACGTGTTCGTGGGAGAAACCACCTGCGATGGCAAGAAGAAAGCCTACGAGATCTTGGCCAAAGACGTTGACATGTACGTCATGGACGTGCCGCAGATGAAGCGTCCGAAAGACTACCTGGCTTGGGAGAGCGAAATCGCCGATTTCGCCAAGATGGTAGAAGAGAAGACCGGCGTCGAGCTGACCGTCGAGAACCTGAATGCGGCCATCAAGCTCATCAACGAGCGTCGTCGTGCCATCGGGCGCGTCTATGAGGCTTGCACCGATCCCAACGTCATCCCCATCAGCGGTGCCGACCGCCTGCTGATGACCCAGATCTCGTTCTTCGACGATCCTGCTCGCTGCGCGCAGATGTGCAACAACCTGGCCGACGAGCTGGAACAGCGCGTGGCCGATGGCGTGAGCGTGTTCCCCGCCGGCACCAAGCGCATCATGATCACGGGTACTCCGTTGGCTGTGCCGAACTGGAAGCTGCACCACATCATCGAGACCAGCGGCGGCGCCGTGGTGTGCGAAGAGATGTGCACGGGCACGCGTTACTTCGAGAACCTGGTGGACGAAACCCAGACCACGCTCGAAGGCCAGTTCAAGGCGCTTTCCGATCGCTACATGATGAACAATTGCGCATGCTTCACCCCGAACACGGCGCATCAAGACGACATCATTCGTCTGGCCAAGAAGTACCAGGTGGACGGCATCATCAACGTCAACCTGCAGTTCTGCCAGATCTACGACGTGGAGGCTGCCGAAACCGAGCGCGTTATCGAGGAAGCTGGCTTCCCTGTGCTGCACATCGAGACCGACTACACCGACAACGATGCCGAGCAGCTGCGCACGCGCATCGGTGCATTCATCGAGATGCTGGGGTAGTAGTTGGCTGAGCGTTCGCAGAGCAACGGATGCGGGGAGGGCGCTGGTTTATCATCGGCGCCTTCCGATACGCGTTCCCACAACGGACGCGGCTTCGATGCTTCTGCGATGCGTGCGGTGTTGGCAGGCGATGCCCGCCCCGAAATCGGCTCGGCGGAAGCTGTCCTGCGTAATGCGGCGACGGGAAACCCCGATGCGTTCGAGCATTTCGAGGCGACGTTTTGCCAGCTGCAGGAAGACGGCGTCCGGCGCATAGATGGCTACGTGTTGTTCGGCAGCCATGTGGATGCCCTGGCGCTGTTCCAGGCGACAAGGGAAGAAGGCATTGCCGCACGCATATCTCCCACCCCGCGGGATGCGCGCTCGTCATGCGGGGTTGCCTTGCTCGTTTCTTGCGAATCGGCACGGCAGGTATGGGATGTGGCCGTCACGCGCGGCATACCCGTGGAAAACATGGTGGCGCTTCCCAGGCAGATTAACGCGAAGCGAGACCGATATTGTTAAGGATGGCAACTTGTCGATAAGCGTCAGAGCGAGAAGACAAGCCAGTCAGGCGAAGGTAGAAAAGAACAACAAGGCTTTTAGCCAAACTTTGCATCCGTGATGGATGCCAGATGAGCCTAGAAGGGCAAGAAAGAAGGTCATTATGGATTTTGAAGTTGATGCCCGCGGTCAGCAGTGCCCTATCCCCGTGGTCCGCACCAAAGCAGCCCTGCGCGAGATTGCCGAAGGAACCGTGCGCGTGCTGGTGGACAACGATGTTGCCGTCACGAATCTGTCGAACCTTGCGAAGACCATGAAGTGCGAATCTAGCGTCGAGAAACTGGGCGATGCCGAGTTCGCCGTTTCCATCGTGAAAACCGAAGCTTCCGACACCAACGCTGAGTTCGATACCACCTGCTTGATTCCCCAGGGTCAGGCAAACCGCGTGGTGGCGATTGGCAAAAAGACCATGGGTACCGGCGACGACGAGCTGGGCGCCATCCTGATGAAGGGCTTCATCTTCGCGCTCACCCAGCAAGACATTCTGCCCCAGACGATGCTGTTCTACAACAGCGGTGCGTTTTTGACCTGCGAAGGTTCGGAGTCGCTGGATGACATTCGCGAGCTGGAAAAGGCTGGCGTGGAAATCTTGACCTGCGGCACCTGCCTGAACTATTACGACATGGCTGACAAGCTGGCAGTGGGCCAGGTGACCAACCTCTATGTCACCGCCGAAAAGCAGCTCAAGGCCACGAGCATCATCAGGCCGTAGAAGGAAAGCTATGCAATTGGCGCTGATGGGGTGCGATGCGCAACCCGTCAGCGCCATGTTCTGGGCCCAAAGCGTTTAGACACCATGTGAAATCATGCTATTCGAGGAGCTTCATGATCTACTTCGACAACGCCGCCACCACCATGCTGAAACCGCCTTCGGTTGCAGAAGCTGTAGCGCGTGCCATCAACACGTTCGGTGGGGTGGGGCGCGGTGCGCATGATGCTGCGCTTTCTGCCGACTTGCAGGTGTATCGCGCTCGTGTGCAAATAGCCAAGCTGTTCAACGGCCCCGATGCCAGAAACGTGGCCTTTGGGCTAAACATCACCGAGGCGCTGAACGCGGTCATATGCGGGCTGCTGCATTCGGGTGATCATGCCATCACCACGGCGGCGTCGCACAATTCGGTTCTGCGCCCGTTGGCCAGAAAACACGACGAAGAGGGCGTTGATGTGGCCACCGTGCCCATAAGGCCAGACGGATCGCTTGATTACGGTGCATATGAAGCGGCGTTTCGGCCGAACACGAAGCTGGCGGTCGTCACGCATGCGTCGAATCTGACGGGTGACGTGTACGACATCGAGCGCATGGCGGCCGTGGCGCACGCACACGGGGCGCTGTTTGTCATCGATGCCGCTCAGACGGCGGGCGTGGTTCCCATCGACATGCAGGCGCAGGGCATCGACATCGTGTGTTTCACCGGGCACAAAAGCCTCTATGGGCCTCAAGGCACTGGCGGGCTATGTCTGGGCGCGGGTGTGGAACTTCCTACGTTCAAGGAGGGCGGATCGGGCACGCACAGCTACGACCGTCGTCAGCCTGAGTTCATGCCCGAGCACCTAGAGGCGGGAACGCAGAACGGTCACGGCATCGCGGGCTTATCAGCCGGGCTTGCCTACATCGAAGAGCATGGTGTAGATGCGATTGGCGCGAAAGCCGAAGCCTTGGCCGAGCGTTTCGAAGCGGGCGTTGCCGACTTGCCCGGCGTGCGTATCTATGGGCGCCATGCCGATGCGGGTCGCACGGGCATCGTAGCCTTGAATGTGGGCGATGTGGATTCCGGCGTGGTGTCCGACGAGCTGAGCCATTGCTACGAGATCTGCACGCGTCCCGGAGCCCATTGCGCACCGCTCATGCATCAGGCTCTTGGCACGCAGGCGCAGGGTGCCGTTCGCTTCAGCTTCAGTCACTTCAACACCGAAGAAGAAGTGGATGAGGGCATCGCGGCCATGACCGAAATCGTTGCCGACTTGTGCTAAGGTGCATTGTCCCGCACCGAGGTCGATGGGCACATGACGTCTTGGCATCGAGGGGTTCTGACATGTTCGCCCTCGGGGGGGGGTCGGAGTCGAATGACTCGATCTTTATAAGTTAGAATGCATACGTGTTCAAACAACGAGCAGGAAAGAACAGATGAGGCAGAAGACACCGAAAACCGTGATAACGTTTTCAACGACCTCCGATGCCATGGCGTTCGAAGCTGCGGCATCGCAAGATCACGAGGCAGTGCCAGGCCGCATCGTACCTGTTCCTTCGGAAATATCCGCTGGCTGCGGCCTTTCATGGTGTGCGCCAGATGATAAGCGCGAAGCTTTGCTGACGGCTGCAGATGAACGTGGTTTGGCATACGAAGGCGCATACACAGTCATGATGTACTGATCGACATGACTGCATGGAATCCGCATGGTAAAGGATGGGATGCTAGAGATGATATCCATTGGCATTGACATCGGCTCGACGGCAGCGAAGGCGGCTGTGGTAGAAGACGGGAACATCGTTGCTACCGTGGTGGAGCCAACGGGCTTCAACAGCGTGGACGCGGCGAATCGTCTGGCGGCACGACTGGAATCAATGGGGTATTCCGTGGAGGAAAACCCCGTCGTGGCGACGGGCTATGGGCGCGTATCGGTTCCCTTTGCCGCGAAAACTGTAACCGAGATCACCTGCCACGGGTTGGGAGCCGTGCATCTGTTCGGTGCAGATGGCGTGGTCATCGATATCGGCGGGCAAGACACCAAGGTCATCCATCTGACGGGTGGCCGCGTGAAGAAGTTCACGATGAACGACAAGTGCGCAGCGGGTACGGGCAAGTTCCTGGAAGTCATGGCCGACCGCATGGGCGTGACGCAGGACACCATGGGTGAGATGGCCCGCTCCGGCAAGCTCGTCTCCATTTCCAGCATGTGCACGGTTTTCGCCGAATCCGAGGTTATCAGCCTCATTGGCAAGGGCGAGCCGCGCGAGAACATCGCCAACGGCGTGGTGGAATCAGTAGTCGGCCGCGTGTGTTCGCTGGCAGGTTCCGCATTAGGTTCGTTGCCCGATGGCGCTGCTTGCTACTTGACGGGTGGTCTGTGCGAGAACGGCTACGTGATCGAGCGGTTGGAGGCAAACCTGAAGCGTCCGGTGGTCACTTGTCCCGAAGCGCGATACGCCGGTGCCATCGGCGCGGCAATCTGCGCTGCAAAATAGCCATAGCGCGCGATAAGCCTGGCTGTTTTTCATCTACCCTGGTCTTCGTTTTTCCGTACCCATTCTTGGGTGAATTGCAGGAAAGCCTTCGTGGCGATGGAGGCTTTCTGCAGGGAGCGCACGCCCAAGGCCATTTCGCGACGTATGGGCTTTTCGGGTTCCAGGTAAGCTACGTCAAATGACGTCTCCTTCAAGATCAGGCTGGGGAACAGTCCAAACCCCAGCCCCTTGCTGACCATGCCGAGCGCAGCGAAGTCATTGTCTACCACGAATCGCGTGTTTGGCTGCACGCCGTTTCGCTCGAAGATGACGTCGTATTCGGTGTAGGCATCGTTGTAGATCTTAATATAGGGTTCTTCTGCGAGTGCCTCGGCTGGGAAGGTCTGCTCGTTTGCCAAAGGGTGGTCGGGGGATACCACGACGTAAATGGGCTCGGTGAGCAGCGCGACGGTGTGGAAGCTCAGCTTCGTGGGGAGCGTGACGAATCCGCAATCGAAATGCCCGTTCCAGATGGCCTGCTCCATCATGTCCTGGTTTTCGAAGCAGCTGAACTCGAAATCCATCTTGGGATGCAGCTGCAAAAACTCGCTGATGATACTCGGCATCCAGTGAATTGCCACGCTGGCGAAGGTGGCCACGCGAACGTTGCCCGTTTCCATGTCCCGGATTTCGTCGATGCGCGTTTGCAGTGCCTGTTCGCTTGCGCGCACATCCTGGATCCAGGGAAGCAGGTTTTCCCCGTCGGCTGTAAGACGCACGCCCGAATGGTCGCGGACGAACAATGCCGTGCCCAGCTCTTCTTCCAAGGCGTTCATCATGTAGCTGATGCCTGCTTGGGTATATCCCAACTTCTCTGCCGTGTTCTTGAAACTCCCGGTTTGAGCGGCCGTCACGAAAGCTTCATACTTTTGACTAGGCATTATGCAAAAAACCTCCTAGAATATGCAGTTTCCTGCGATACAAGGAAACCTTGATTTCTTATAAGATAATCCCGTTTTACTTTTATGTACAGGGGTCGTACCATGCAAATCGTCAAAGCTGCCTGAACCTACTTCAGGACACAATTCCCAGGCGGCTGAGAAGTCAATGGAAACATCGGATGCGAAAAGCGCTGCGAGGACAGGGCCTGGGTAGTCGTGTGCCCAGTTGTGTCCGAGTGTGTTGGGAAAGGAGCCGAGCGTGCAAGGGAAAAACCTGGTCTATGTGGTATTCGTCGCCCTTGAAGCCGCCATTTTCGGCTTTGGCAACGTGTTGATGAAGTTCGCCTATGCGGGAATCACTCCATTGTGGTGTTCGACTCTTCGCTTCGGGTTGGCGTTTTTGGTGTTCTTGCTGTTCTTCGGGCGCAAGAGCCTTCCTCAACTGCACGAAGCCGGCTTGAAGGTGTGGCTACCCACCAGTTTGTGCATGGCGGTTTCCTATATCGCTTGCGCTCTGGCGGTTGCGTGGACCAGCGCTACGAATGCCGCCTTCTTCATTTCCCTTCCCATGTTGTTCGCGCCGGCCTTTTCGCTTGTATTGCTGCGACGCGCTTACAAGGTGAACACGCTCGGGCTGCAGATGGCCGTGCTCGTGGGCCTGTACCTGCTCAGCTGCAACGGTGGCAGACTGGGGCTGGGCCTTGGCGAGATCGCGGGGCTTATATGCTCGGCATGCATCGCTGGATCGATGGTGCTTTCCGAACGCTGCGCAGGCAAGCTCGATGCCATGGCAGTTTCCACCGCCCAGATAGGCACCACGTTTCTGGTGGCGCTTGTGGGCGCACTTGCTTCCGAGCCGCTTCCCGCATTTGGTGTGGTGTCTGCGACGAGTTGGGTTTGCATTGGCTTGCTGGCCGTGCTGGGCACATGCGTTGCCTTCTTCTTGCAAAACGCTGCTCTGGCCAAGATTCCTTCGGCGACCGTTTCGGTGGTGCTGTGCGCCGAGCCCGTGGTAACGGCAATCATTTCCATGTTTGCCTTGGGAGAGGTGCTTTCCCTGCTTGGCATGGCGGGGTGCGTAATCATCGTGGCATGCACGGTCATGTCAAGTGTTCTCGAGGGTCGCTTTGAGGCAACGACCGTGTCATCTTCGCAAACCGTCGAGCCTTCAGTTGCCGTTACGGTTCACCGGCCCGCACTCGAGCCTGTGCCACGACGTGCAATCAGTTGGGCTCGCTACGCTTTAACCCCAGTTGGCTTCTATGAAGGTCGGGATGCGGCATAACGAGCAAAGAGAACGGCAGGGAAGGACATCCTGCCGTTTTTGCGATCGCTGTTTGCTGGGTTGAGCTCCAAATGCAAGACGGCCCCGAAAGTCGGGGCCGTCATCTATTCATCTATATATGTTGCAGCTAGGTCGCCACAAGTGGCTGCCCCTTGCAATGGCTTACAGTGCCTGCTTCAACAGGCCGTAGCCTCCGTTGTCACGACGATACAGAACGCAGAAGGCATTGGAATCGCGATCGATGTAGGCGAAGAAATCGTGGCCCAGCAAATCGATCTGCACGAGCGCCTCTTCTTCGGTGAGTGGCTTGAAGTCGATTTCCTTCACGCGCACCACTTCGTCGGCGGAAAGCTCTTCCATCAGGGCGTCGAAATCCGGATCTTCGGCAAAGGCACGATACCCCGGGGCTTCAGCGCGGATCTTGCGGTCGACGACGCGGGTCTTGTACTTGCGCATCTGGCGCACGACCTTGGCAGCGGCGACGTCGATGGCGGCGAACATGTCCTCTTCGGATTCCTCCACGCGGATGATGTGCCCTTTGGTGGTCATCGTGACTTCGCATACGCAGGGACGCGGGTTCGCGCGGTTCTTTTCGACATGCAGGATTACTTCTGCAACGAGCGGATCGATGTCCATGACTTTCATGGCACCGCCGATTTTCTCCTCGGCATAAGACTTCAGGGACTCGGACACGGTCATGCGCCTACCGGTGACAGAAATCTCCATGTAATCACCTTCCTGAATCGGGGACAAAAAAGCAGCCCGAATGAAGCTGCCGCACGCGTTTGGAACTTGGATACATCATCGGCAACGCTTCTCTCATTGGCTGACGTCTCGATTATACCGCACATTGGGTTAGCGGTCGATTATCGTGGCATTTCCGTTGATAATGTGGTGATTCGAAATCCGTTTTGTTGCGATTTGCTGGGCATTCTTTGAAAAATGCCGTGGAAAAGTGGTTGAAAACACGATGATAACAATGGCAGATTTGCTGTCTGAACTGGTGACATGGATGCTTACATATATAGGGGCATCTGATTTTGCCCGATTCTTGTGAGCTGCTAGACTCTCATGCCATGCCGCACCGAAAGCGATTGTGACAGGAGGGCATAGTCATGTTTGAAGGAAAGATGCGCCGTGCGGGCTTTGCCGCCATCGCCGGCTCCGCTGCGTGCGCCATCGCGTGTGCCGCTGCCATGGTGGCGCCGACGCAGGCGTATGCAGATGCTTACGAAGAAAAGCTGGCAGAGGTTGATGCAGCCCTGCAGACGCTCAATATCATGCTCGTCGAGCTCGATCAGGCCAACTGGGATTACGAGAACGCCGTCGCGGTTCAGCAGGAAGCCGAGCAAAGCGTTGTCGATGCTCAGGCTACCATCGATGAGAAAACTGCCGAAATCGGCGAATACCAGGGCAAGCTAGGCGACCGCGCCCGTAGCATGTACCGCTCGGGTTCGTCGTCGTTTTTGGATGTGCTGCTCGGATCGAGTTCGTTTGAGGAGTTCTCGACCAATTGGGATACGCTCAACAAGCTCAACAACAATGATGCCCAGATGGTGAGCGATATTAAAACCGCACGCCAGGAATGCGAAGATGCCAAGGTCGTGCTCGAGGAAGAGAGCGCCCGCGCTGCTCAGGCGGCTCAAGACGCTGCAGACGCGCAAGCTGCTGCTACCGAACAGGTCTATGCAATGCAGGCTGTGTACATGCAGTTGGACGCCGAAGCTCAGGAACTGCTCATTCAGAGGCAGCAAGCCGAAGCAGCTGCTGCAGCTGCGGCAGCAGCAGAAGCAGAAGCACAAGCCCAGGCCCAGGCCGCAGCTGGTGGCGGTGGCGAAACGTACCAGGAGACGATTTCCTCAGAAGATATTCAGTCTTACGATGAATCAACTGGTACCGCTACGCTTTCCGATGGCTCGACCGTATCGGTGAGCAACTACGATTCCAGCACGGGCAATGCCGTTGTCGACCGCGCTCGCTCCGCCATGGGATCGGCTTATGTCTGGGGTGGCGTTGGCGCTGATGGCGGCGGCTATGACTGCTCCGGCTTGGTCAGCTATGCCCTTTCCGGCAGCCACACCCGCTTGGGCACCACCCATACCTTCATGGGTTGGAACCAGGTCAGCGACCCACAGCCCGGTGACGTGTGCGTCAACGAGGGCCACACGGGCATCTATGTGGGCGACGGCCAGATGATTCATGCTGCCGACTACGGCATCGGCGTCATCCAAGGCGATGTCCAGGATGGCATGATCTACGTACGTCCGTAGGGCATGCGGCTCGCATAGCCACACAACAACTCGAAACTGCTTCGTTCCGCCGTTTTTCAGAACGGCGGAACTCATTTATGGGTCAGTCCAGACAACTGTTTAGCGCGAACAGAACAGGCTCTTCAAAGCGTGACCAATAAGCAAAACACTTGTGGCAAACGGCTGGAATACGCCGGCGAACGGACTGTAAACATGCATGTTGACAAGGGGACATGCAGCGTCTGTGACGATAAATTGGTTAGTTTTAGGGGCTTGGAAGCCAATGCTAGAATCAAGGTGTGCCGTAACTGAAAACTGATGTGACAGGAGGGCATGCCATGTTCGAAAGAGTACATTGGGAAACTAAGATTGGCGCCATCGTTTCAGCTGTTTGCGCCATCGCCTGTGCGATTATCGTCTCCGTTCCTTCTCTGGCTTTTGCCGACGACTACGCATCCGCAGAAGCTGCGTTGCAGGCACTCAACAACATGATGGTTCGCGTCGACGAGGCGAACGCCAATTATCAAGCGGCGCTTGACGCCCAGGAAGAAGCCGAGCAGAAAGTCGCCGAAGCGGAAGCCACCATCGAGGCGAAGACGGCGGAAATCGAAGAGCTGCAAAAACACCTGTGCACCCGCCTGCGTGCCATGTACCGCATGGACAACGCCACCATCATCGATGTTGTTCTGGGCTCTGCCTCTTTCGACGAATTCATAACCAATCTTGATCTGCTCAACGACCTGAACGAGAACGACGCCCAGTCGGTAGCCGAAATCAAGGCTGCTCGCGATGAGCTTGAGGCGGCGAAAGCCGAATACGAAGAACAGAGCGCGATAGCCGCCCAGAAGGCAGAAGAGGCTGCGGCCTTGCGCGACGAGGCGAACGCGATGGCGTCCGAAATCCAAGCCGAATACCAGCGGTTGCTTGCCGACGAACAGACTGCAGCGCTCATCGCCGCCCAAGCGCAGACTCGGGCTGGTCAAACCCAGATGGTGCAGATCCAAACTGCGGATGGCTGGGTTGAAGTACCGCAGGGTGGAAACGAGCAGCTCATTCAGTATGATGCTGCCACCCAGGAAAACTATGTCCCGCAGGATAACATCGTAGCCTACGATGAAGCGTCGGGTGTAGCCACGCTTTCCGACGGCACCACGGCGCAAGTGGTGGGTTACGACTCGAACACGGGAAACGCCATCGTCGATCTGGCAATGAGCTTCGTTGGCGGCAACTACAGCTATGGAGCTGAAGATGCCAGCAGCTCGACGTTTGACTGCTCCGGCCTTGTCCAGTACGTATACTCCCAAAACGGCATCGATGTCGGCGGCCACAACGACCGCGCAATCCTCAACGCCGGAACCGTAGTCGACTCCGGCGATGCGCAGGCGGGCGATATCTTGTGGTGGGATGGCCATGTGGCCATCTACACGGGTGATGGCATGATGGTTTCTGCGGATAACGAAGAATACGGCATCACGTATCGCGAAGTGTCCGACGGAGCAACATACGTGCGCTACTAGACGAATTCACCAACAAACCTGCTCACTGCGAAGTGTCCGAAAGCGCGACAGATGTCGTTGAGCTAGACGATTGTCAACAGGTGAACCTGCGTGAGCATCTTGGGCAATTAGCGGGCTTGTTCACGATTTGACATGTCTTCATAACGCGATTCTTCAAGCTACCTACCATAGGGGCGGCTTCGCTGCACCCTGTGTTCAAACCGGAGGAGAACCAATGAAACACGATTACACCAGTCTCTCGAGGAGAAATTTCTTAACTGGAATGGCGGGTTTCGCGGCGCTAAACGTTATGGCTGCGGCGTTTCCGCATCAGGCTTGCGCCGTAACCGCCGCCGAAAAGCAGGCCGAGGCCGAAGCTGCGTATGCGTCGCTTGTCGATATGCAGCAGCAGCTCGACATCGCATCCAACGATTACACGGAAGCCCTCTTCGCTTTGGAGGAGGCGCAGAAGCGCATGGACGAATGCCAGATTCAAATCAACGAGAAAACGGTAGAGATCGAAGGGTTGCAAGATCGGTTGTGCACTCGCGTGCGCAACATGTACCGCTCTGGTGGCAATCACTTCCTCGAAGTGTTCGTGGGGTCCACGTCGTTTGAGGAGTTCGTCACCAACATGGACCTGCTCGACGACCTGAACGAAAGCGATGCCCTGCTCGTGGCGCAAACCAAGGCCGCTCGCGCCGATTTGGAATCGGCGAGGGAAGAGTATTCCGAGCAAGAGCGTATAGCACAGGAGAAAGCCGACGAGGCAGCCGCTATCGAAGCGGAAGCTGAATCCACTTTAGCGCAGATGCAAGCCGTCTACGACAGCTTGAGCGCCGAAGCTGCCGAACTGCTCGAACAAGAGCGCAAGGCGGCAGAAGAAGAGGCGGCGCGGCAAGCTGCTGCGGTGGTTGCCGCATCGGCCGCTGCGGGTGGCGAATACGAAGCAAGTGCAGAGAACCGAGCTTTCAACGAATCCAATTCTGCAAATGGCGGGGAAGGCGACGCCACCGAAGGCGAGGGCGTAGACGAAGAGCCCGTCGAGGCTGATGTCGAGGCAGAAGACGAAAACGATAGCGATAACGAAAGCGTCACGGACGAAGAGCCCACGGAAGAGGACGGCGCAGAAGAAGTAGTCGAAGAAGAGGCGGCAGACGATGAAAGCGCCTATGTTGATGAAAGCGCCGACGGCGGTGGGGGCGAAGGCGATGGGTCCGAACAGGCATACGAAGGCGGCTCGGACACCGTGAGCCGTGCGTATGCATGCCTAGGCGCACCCTATTCCTGGGGTGCTGTGGGTCCGGGTTCCTACGACTGCTCGGGCCTGGTGAGCTATTGCCTTACGGGCAGTCATACCCGCTTAGGCACCACGGGCACGTTTATGGGATGGTCGCAAGTAAGCGATCCCCAGCCGGGTGATGTCTGCACCAGCTCGTATCACTGCGGTATCTACATCGGCGACGGCCAGATGATCCACGCAGCCGACTATGGCATCGGCGTTATCATCGGCCCGGTTCAGTCAGACATGATCATCGTGCGATGGTGAAGATTTGGGGAGGGTGAAAGCTCCCCCTTTTCTTTTCCATCGCTTGTGCTAATATATCTGCCGCTGCATTGCAGCAAAGGTTTTTCGGGATGTGGCTCAGTTTGGTAGAGCGCTGCGTTCGGGACGCAGAGGTCGCTGGTTCAAATCCAGTCATCCCGACCATGGGTGCACGAGGGATGCGCATTGCGCATCCCTCTCTTCCAACA
>JBGUXY010000017.1:0-5311 GCA_045118335.1 Eggerthellaceae bacterium | reverse complement strand
CCCGCCGGGGGCCTCCGGGGCTTCCGGCCGAGGGGCGTCCCCTGCCGCCGCCGGGCGCTTGCGCCTCCCGTTACCTTTCCGGCGCGTGCAGCAGCCTAGTCTAAAAGGCTAAGGGCCTGCTCGAATTGGCAGGCCCTTCAAGTTAATGCATCGCATGTAGGGTTCAGAGCGCCTCGTTAGGCAGCTTGGTTGCCTTCCGCGTTATCCGTTGCGGTGGCATCGGTGCTTTCATTGCTAGTGGCAGCAGTGTCATCTTGGGTTTGAGATCCGTTGTCGGAGGTGGCGCCTTCCTGGTTATCGGCGCTTTGATCCGAGTTGCTGTTTGCATTGGTTTGAGCTGAAGACGCAGGTTTCGTGGCTGCTGCGCCCTTCGTGAAGATCAGCTTGTCCTTGCCGTCGGAAAACGCGAGCTTTCCTTCGTCATCTATGGTGATGGTGACTTTGCCCGCACCCATCTCCACGATGCCCGTGCCATTCTTCTTGACCTTCCATGTGCCATCCATGGTGTTGCCGAAGATGTCGAGCTTCACGGTGTCGTCGTCCTTGAAGGTGAGCGTGACGTTTTGGCCCATGGATTGCAGCAAGGCGATGTCTTCGTGGCTGACCGTGCGTGTGCCGTCATTCGATTCGATTGAGTAAATCGACCAGGAACCGCTGAAGGAAGCTTTAGCTTCTTCGATCTTCTTCCCTCCGCCACATCCGGTCAGCGCCAGGCAAAGTCCGATCAAGCATGCGAGAAGTGCTACGATTTTGCTACTTTTCATGTCCACTCCTTAAGCGTTATTGCTTATCGTGCACATTATGGCACAACATGCTGCCTTATGCACCCCATCTGGGATTACGGACGCTTTGAACCACAGTTCTCGCAGAAGTTGCCCTTGTTGACCTGACCGCAGGCACACGTCCAGTCTTCTGGGGGCTTGGGGGAACCGCAGTTCATGCAGAACTTTCCGGTGTTCTGCTGACCACACGAGCACACCCATGTGCTGCCAGCCGGGGTTGGGGCCGGCTTGGGAGAACCGCAGTTCATGCAGAACTTTCCGGTGTTCTCTTGGCCGCAGGCACATGTCCAGGTGCTGCCAGCCGGGGCGGCAGCTGGCTGCGGTGCAGCTTGCGGTGCTGTTGCGTAGCCAGGAGTCTGCGGGGCTGCTTGCTGCTGGGCCATGTTGAACAGGGCGGCTTCGTCGCCGCCCATGGCGTTCGCCATGCCCATTCCCATGAACCCAGCCATGGCCCCTGCTTGATTGGAGGCGGCTTGGCGCATGGCATCGCTGCGAGCTCCCACCAGGCTGCCCGCTGCCATCCTGGCGTTGCCGTATACGGCCGCCTGCTGCATTTCCTTGAGCATTTGCTGGTACTCTTCTGTGGGAGACACGGAGTTCATGCCAAACGACGAGACGGCGATGCCGCGTTGCTGCGTCCAGTCTTCGCTGAGCTCGTCGTTTAGGGCTTGGGTCAGCTCGCGCACGTGGCTGGGTAGGGCGCTGTAGCGAAGCCCCAGGTCGTTTAGGCGTCCGAAGGCTGGTTGCAGGACCGTGAGCAACTCGCTTTTCAGCTGGCTGTCGATGCGGTCGCGCGTGTACACGTTTTCCACGTTGCCGCATACGGTCTTGTAGAACTTCACGGGGTCCACCAGCCTGTAGGAGTATTCTCCGTTGCAGCGGATCATGATCTCGCCGTCGAAGCCGCTCGACGGATCGACCGTACGGAAGGGGATGGGAGAAGGCGTACCGTACTTGTTGCCCACGATTTCTTTGGTGTTGAAATAATAGACGCGCTGGTCTTTGCCTGGGTCGCCGCCAAAGGTGAAGCGTTTGGCAAACTGCTCGAACGAAGATTGCACGCTCTGATTGAGGTCGCCGAAAAACAGGCTGGGCTCGGTTCCCGTGCTGTAAACGTACTCGCCGGGCTCGGCGCAAACGTCGACGATGGCGCCGTTTTCCACGATTATCATGCACTGTCCGTCGGCCACGGCGATAACCGATCCATCGCTGATCACGTTGTCGTTGCCGTGCACGTTTGAGCTGCGCCCGGTGGTGCGTTTCTGACCGCGCGCCGCCAAGACGTTTTCCTCCAAAGCATCACAGTAGAAGTATTCTTTCCACTGGTCGGCCAACACGCCGCCCGCAGCTCCGATTCCTGCCCGCAAAAGACCCATGTCGTCTCCTTATCCTCGAATACGTTCTCGTTCGCTCGCTGCGCCGTCTTGCAAATCTCGCTAAAACATCGCACCGCCGCAGTATTCGCAGCGTCCGTTTGCGTCGGGTACGCAAGAAGCACCGCAGTTGGGGCAGATCGCGGCCATGCGGGGTGCGCTTGCCGCAGCGATGGTCTCACGCGCTTGGTTGCGAGCACCCATGAGCGCTGCCGTGATTTCCTGAGCCTGGCGCTCGGCGTTTTGGTATTCCGCTGAGCGGAGGTTCTCGATACGGTGGGGGTTCACCCTGAAGTTGATCTCGTCGAACCACGGGCTGTTCACGTTGATGGTGATGTCGAAGTCGTAGTCGATGTCGTAGCGCGGGGGGTTGAAGCTTTGTTCGGTGCCATCGGGCATCTTGCGCTTGATTTCGGAGCGAGACTCCTTGACGTTGTAGTCGCAGCCCGTCAACTGGGAAAGCTCGATGACGTCGGGGTTGGCATCGCGCCAACGGCTGTTCGAGGTGACAAGGAACTTGCCTGCGGGCTCATCAATGTATACCTTCGTGTTTTCGCCCAACGTGAGCGTGGGGTTGAATGCGGCAACCTGGGCCTTGTTCGCTTCACGGTAGGCTAGCTGTGCGTTGATGTCTGCCACGGTACTCTTGCGCCGCTCGCTGAACCAGGGGGAAAGCTGCGAAGCGCAATCCTTGCACACATAGCCATCTTCGAGCTTGCGCTTGCCGAGCAGCCCAAGTTCCTTGCCGCAAGCGCCACAGACCTTTTTCTCCTTCTTGCCGAACAGGGCCATGAGGACCTCCTTCAACACATGGTGATGTATGCAATGTATATTTTACCTCAGAAGCGCATATCGCGCCTGCAAGACAGGGGTCGTCCCAGCCCCGCCAGCTCCCCCCCGGCCGCGAGGACCGGATGGCCCGGCGGGGCTTGCGCTCCATGACGCCCCGAACGAGGTGAGCGCCCTTCGGGCTTAAGAATGTGGTGAATTCGGCCATGGATGGCCGCACGGTTCGCCGAAACATCGCATCGGCGAGCCATAACCTGGACTTGCCGAATTCCATAGACACCGCGTTCTCTTTCGGCGTCATTACGCGGAAGCCCCGCCGGGCCATCCGGTCCTCGCGGCCGGGGGGGAGCTGGCGGGGCTGGGACGACCCCTGTCTTGCAGGTAGTTCGGCTTTCGATGTGTCTAACGAGATGTATACATTTTATGTTAGATGTATACATCTTGACACTTTCGAGCACTTTTCTTCGAAAAAAGCAGCTAGGTTACGCTATCATTTCGTCTCGTACCGACAGCTATCCAATAGCGATCCTGTACCGAAATGCGCCCGCCGATGCGGGTTTCAATACGAAGCAACCTTTGGAAGGGGAGACGATGGCGATAAACACGGACATCTTGACGATGCCCCATGACCAGCTCGAGGCTCTTCAGCTCGAGCGTTTGAAGGAGACGGTGGTCAACTGCTACGAGAACATCCAGTTCTACAAAGATCTGTTCGATGAAGCTGGCTTCAACCCGTATGCAGTGGAAACGCTCGACGACATACGCAAGGCGCCTTTCACCACCAAGCAGGACCTGCGAGACCAGTATCCCTATGGCATGTTTGCCACGCCTGTCTCCGAGGTGAAGGAGATTCACATGTCCTCGGGAACCATGGGCGTTGCCACTGTCTCTGGATACACTCAGCACGACCTCGACATCTGGTCCGAATGCTTCGCCCGCGGTGTGCATTACGCGAACGGAACGCCTGACGACATCATGCACGTATGTTACGGCTACGGGCTGTTCACCGGGGGTCTGGGTGCGCATTACGGCGGTATCAAGGCAGACTGCATGACCATTCCCATGTCAGCTGGCAACACCGAGCGTCAGATCAATGTCATGCGCTCGATGGGTTCCACCATCCTGTGCTGCACGCCCAGCTACGCCATGCACATTGCTGACGTGGCCTTGAGCAAGGGCATAGACCCGAAGACCGAGTTCAAGCTTCGTGCCGGTATCCATGGCGCCGAACCGTTCAGCGACAACTTCCGTGCCGAGCTCGAGCGAAAGCTGGGTTACAAGGTGCTTGACGTGTACGGCCTCACTGAGACCATGGGCCCGGGTGTTGCCATCGAGTGCTGGGAACAAGACGGTCTGCACCTGGCTGAGGATTACTTCCTTGCAGAGATTATCGACCCGAACTCTGGTGAAGTACTACCCGATGGCGAATGGGGCGAGCTGGTTTTGACCACGTTGACCAAGGAAGCCAGCCCCGTGGTGCGCTATCGCACGCGCGACATCACGCGCATCCTGCCTGGCGAGTGCAAGTGCGGTCGTACGCACAAGCGCATCAACCGTCTGCACGGCCGTACCGACGACATGCTGATCATGCGCGGTGTCAACGTGTTCCCGAGCCAGATCGAAAACGTCATGGAAACCTTCCCTGAGGTGGCGTCGTGGTACCAGATCGAGCTCACGCGCCGCGAGTCGCTTGACGTGGTCACGCTGAAGCTGGAAGTGAACCCCGACTTCGACTTCGACGAGGTCCAGGCGATCGAGCGCCTGCAGAAGCGCATTCGCGAGCGCTTGAAGGATCGTCTGCAGATTGGCATCAATGTTAAAATCGTAGAGCCGATGAGCATCCCGCGTTCCGAGGGCAAGGCGAAGCGCGTCATCGACTTGCGTAACGACTAGGATCCGACCCGCCGTGAATGCGGGCGGCTGCAGCGCTGATGCTGTTCAGCTCGCATCCGCAGGTGAACTCGAAGCGAGAAAGAAGGTAAGGAACATGATCGACCAGATCACCGTCTTCCTGGAGAACAAAGAGGGTCGCCTGGCATCTCTGTGCCGCGCTATGGGCGACGCTGGCATCAACATGCACGCACTCACTATCGCTGATACCACCGACTATGGCGTCGTGCGCGTCATCGCCGACCGACCCGCTGCTGCCGTGAAGGCGCTCGAGAAGGCGGGCTATCGCGCCAGCATCGCGAAGGTGTCTGCCATCGCCATCCCCAACGAGCCGGGCGCGCTCGCCAGCCTGCTCGAGCTCTTCGACGCCAACAGCATCGACATCCAGTACGGCTACTGCATGTCGATGGCGAATGGCCAGGTGGTGGACATCCTGAAGGTATCCGGCGCCGAAGAGGTCTCGAAGGCCGTGGCCGT
>JBGUXY010000016.1:0-41828 GCA_045118335.1 Eggerthellaceae bacterium | reverse complement strand
CAATGAGTGGTGTGACCAGGTACGCCGACTCACCGCTTCAGCCCAGATACCCCTTGAGCACCTTTAACCGAGGAGAACAATCCCGCTCGATCGCCTCGGCCATTTCCTGGGTGGCAGCGTCTTCGTCATGCAGCTCGAGCGACGCGAAACCGTCGACGACCTCGCGGATGGCAGCATCGAATTCGTCGAGGCTGATTCCCATGTCGAGCGCTATCGCCATGATGTCGTTTTCATCCACCTCATCGAGTGATCTGTGCTTTCCCACGGTAAACGCCATTCGGGTGGAGTACCCCGTAAGAGGAATGCAGGTGACGTCATACATGGGCGCCATGCGCCGAGATGTCCATTCGGGATTGTACAGCAGAGAGCTGTTCTTCAGGTGGGCGTCGGAATTGCCAATGGCATAGTTGAACACAATGCGCTTCGCCAACTCGACGCGGTCGACATGAGGGTTCGCAGACGCAGCATCAATCAAATTGGCAGCGTAAACGATGTATTCTCCTTCTCCGCTTTGCGGCTGGTACTTGAGATACGGCGCCAAGCCCAATGCCTGGCAAAAATCTTCCTGGTGAAGGCGCATCAGGATTGCGCCATCCTGCGATTCCACGAAACGCCTGTCGTAGCGCTCTACGGCTATCGCACCCGGTAGATTCGGTAGAGAAACCACCCTCGCTGTTTCAACGCCGCACGACAGGGCAAGCATAGAGCACACGCTTTCGTTGAGCGCCAACTTCTCCTCACCCGGACGCGACATCTTGATGATGTAGTTTGACGGAGCCGTCCCACGTGGAACCAGCCAATCCGCCGCATCCGCCGCACCTGGGTCCACTCCCGGCGGTAAATACCAAGCGACCTTGGACTGAGCTCCCGAAAGAGAGAGCCTCGTTTCACTCGTTTTGATGGTCACAGCATTCAGGGAATTCTCGCGGAATTGGGCAAAATCCCTTTCTGTCATGGGTTCATAACGTGGCTCATACTCTTCGCCGTCAACCGATTCGGAAACGAACGTCAGCGCTCCAATGCTTTCGCAGCCAAGTTGCTCGATCAGTCCCAGATAATCGCCACGTGGAACCTGGTAGATCTGCGCCAGATTATCCCGAACAGCCCCCTCGGGAAGCAGCCCCTGGAAAAACGGACTCATCGCCGAAAGCCCATAGGGCGCATCGTCGAGTGGAAGACGCTCAGAAATGCCCAGTTCACCAGCAGTTTTCGCGCGGCTGAGATAATCTTTGTCATAGCAAAACGACGCAGAGACGCCCCGGACGTATTCGATCCGCCCCACAAGGTCTCGTGATCCCAGACGATCTCGATACACGAGTATGCCCATATGCCGTTCCTCCTTTGGACGTGACTCCTTTTGCGCTATTCACCCCGGACCTTGGCGTAAAGGTCGATTCCGAGCTCGCGGCACACCGCCAACACCTGCTTGATATTGCCGCCCGCAACCCCGCGTTCAAGCTCGCCGATGAAACGGGGAGAGCACCTGCAGGACTTCGCCAGCTGAACCTGAGTGATTCCCAGCTCGCGCCGGCGCTTGCGGATAATCGCCCCCAGGTCCTCCGCATCGCGCAGCTTGCCATCAACGTTGCGCGGCTTTGGGGGAAGGAACCCATCCATGCTTCATACCTCCAACCGTTTGAGAACAAATCTTCCCATACGGGATTATAGCAGCTGTCACTGACGAATTCTTCCCAAATGGGATGATATTGGCCACCACTGGTGAATTCTTCCCAAATAGGATGATTGCTTTGATTGCGAAGATGGCCTTCCCGTATGGGAAGTTTTTTCGAGAGGTACCGAGTGCTTTTCGCATCAACCGATTGTGGACATGGCTCAGAGCACGCCCGCGCCCTTGATCGCCTCGACGACCTGAACGTCTGCCGGCAGCCACTGCACGTCGTCGATGGTGGCGGCGTCGAGCCAGCGGGCGGCGTGGTGCTCGAGCAGCTCGAAGCCCTCGTCGGCCAGGCGGCAGAGGTAGCAGCGCATGGACAGGTGGAACGTGGGATAGTCGTATTCGGCCGTGCACAGGTAGTCGCCCAGCTCGTCGCAGATACCCTCGCTTTCAGGCCAGTTCCACCACGCGGTCGGCTACCTCGCAGACGAGTTCGATGTCGTGGGTTATGACGATGACCACCTTGCCGGCATCGCGCAGCGTGCGCAGCAGGTTGGCCACCTGGCGCATGTGGACCAGGTCCAGTCCGCTTGTCGGTTCGTCGAAGAGCAGCACGGGGTCCTGCGCCATCACGCCACCGGCAATGGCGACGCGTTGCTTCTGGCCACCCGAAAGCGCCATGGGATGCGTGTCCGCCAGATTGGCCAGGTCAAGCTGTTCCAACACCTCCATTGCGCGCTCCACCGCCTGGTCGTGCGGCATGTCTGCCGGCGCCCCCAGCACCACTTCCTCGAGCACGCTGTCGGTGAACAGCTGGTGATTCACGTCCTGCAAGATCATGTAGCACAGTCGCGTGCGTTCGCGCGGCCGAAAGCTCTTCCCACGAAACTCGACGGTGCTGCGGCCATTGCGCCGCAGGCCGCACAGCATGTGTGCGAACGTGGTCTTCCCCGCCCCGTTGCGCCCCACGATCGCCGTGATTTCGCCCGCTTGGAACTGCAGTTCCGAAATGCTGATGCCGTTGCAGGAGTTCTTGTAGCGGAACTCGAAATCGCGGCACACGAGCACATCCCCGGAAGCCTGGCCGTCGCCAGCCACGTCGCCAGCCCCGTCTCCGCCGCCCACGCCGTCCACGTCTCCGCAGCCGTCGCCAGCCCTGACGCCGCCCTCGCTAGCCCCGTCTCCGCCGTTGCCGCCCCTGCTGCCATCCGCAGCCACAGGCGCGAGCAGCTCGCGCGGGATCTCGACGCGCTCGAAGGCCCGCAAGTCGCGCGCATAGGCATCGCTGCGGCTCATCGCCGCAAGCTGCGGCGCGCCCAGCTCCTCGACGATGCGGCCATCGCGCATGACGACCAGCCTATCCGCAAGCCCCATCAGGTAATACAGCCGATGTTCGGCCACCACCACAGTCTTGCCCTTCGCTTTCCACAAAGCCAGCACGCGCCGCAGGTCCTCGATGCCCGCTGCATCCAGGTTCGACGACGGCTCGTCGAGCACCATCACCTCGGGCTCGGCCACGGCAACCGATGCGCATGCCACCTTCTGCTTCTCGCCCCCGGAAAGCGCGAAGATGCTGCGGTCCATGAGCCCCTCCAGGCTCATCTCGCCCACCACGCGCCTGATGTCGGCGCGTATCTGCCCAGGCTCCACGCAGCGGTTTTCCGAGGCAAACGCCAGCTCGCTGGTGGTGTCCACGTTGAAGAACTGACTGCGCGGGTTCTGGAACACGCTGCCCACATGCCGGGAAAGCTCGCTGACCTTCACCTGGCTCACGTCGAGCCCGCACACCTGCACGCTGCCTTCCAGCTCGCCTTCGTAGTAATGGGGCACAAGCCCGTTGACAAGCCTCGTGATGGTGGTCTTGCCGCAACCCGAATTGCCTGCAAGCACCACGAACTCCCCTGCATTCACATGCAGGCTCACATCGCGCACGCCGCTCACATGCTGCAGAGTGCCGGTCGCATCTGTGTTGCGGTAACGAAACGTCGTGTTCTTTAGATCTATCATCGCATGGCCACCATCATCGTATGAACAGCATGTAAGCCAGCATCGCAAAGCTTGCCGCCGCCAAAAGCCAGTCGTGGGCGCCCATGCCCACGCGGCATATGTGCGTGCGCGGCTGCCCCGCATCGAGCCCCTTGGTAAGCGACGCCGCCGAAAGCTCGTCGCCGATGCGCAGCGTCGACATCATGAGCGGCACGATCACGTACTCCAGATGCGCGAGCACCCCGCCCTTGCCACCAGACAGCCCAATACCCCGCATGCGCATGGCGTTGCGGATGGACTTCCCTTCCTCCCCCAGCGTCGGGAAGAACCGAAACATCACCGAAAGCGGGATGGTTATCTGGTCGGGCATGTGCATGCGCTTCATCGCCGTCACGAACTCGCTCACCGTCGTGGAAACCATCACGTAATACGCGAACGCCATGCCTGCCAGAAAGCGCGAGAACGTGCCCGTCGTGAACACGATGACCAGGTTCAGCATGCCCTGCGTGTTCGGGATGACGAGGCGCTCCACAAGCAGCATGCACACGCACACTGCGCCGTAGACGAGCGCCGCCTTGGGTTTGCGGATGATGAAGAAGCACGCGAGGGGAACGAGCGCGCAGAACACGCGCAGCACGTAATCGAAGCCGGTGAAACCCGTCGTCATCACCACCACGTTGATGGCGATGAGCATGACGAGCTTCGTGCGCGGGTCGAGCGCGCTCTTGTAGTTCTCATTTGCGAATTGGAAGTACTGCATATGCCTCTTGCAACTGGTTTTTCGAAACGTACCCGGTCTAGGAATAGTCGGCGAGGGTTCGCGTGGTGCCCCGAATTCGCCCACCTTTCCACCAAGCGCAGTTCGGTACGCGCCGCGCGGAAAGGTGGGCGAAGGCAAGGTGCCACGCGAAGCCGCAGCGTCAGCTCGCTGCGCCGTTCGGCGAAACGGCACAGCAGCCCTACGCCATGCCAGCTTTCACGAAATGCTTCTTGAGCACCTTGGAACCCACGAAGCCGCCGGCCAGGCCAGCTACGAAAATCGACACGACGTTCACGAAGAACATCCAGTCGGGCGTGATTGCGGAAAGCGTGGCAACGTAGGCATCGCCATAACCGCTGCGCAGGCTTTCCATGTACGCGTCGTGGTAGCCGAAGAACATGGGAAGTGCCATGCCCAGAATCCAAAGCGAGAAGATGGCGCAGCCCACCACCGCCTTGCTCGCGCTGCTGTAATTCGAGCTTTTCAGGAACAGGTCTGCGAGCAGGCCCGCACCGATGCCGAACAGCAACGCCGGGAACGGCCTGCCCATGAGCACGGTGATGAGCCCCAGGATGATGCCCATGATGGTGATCATGCCGAACTTCTTCACCCGCGTGAGGAACAGCATGAAGGGAATGGCGCCCACGAGCGCGCAAGCCGCCGGCATGACGAGCATGAGGATGGGGATGAACCCGATGAAGGCCACGACCATGCACACCACGAAGTACAGCGCCGTGAAAATGCCTATGTTGATGAGGTCTTTCGTGTTGATCTTGGCATCCGTTGCCTGGTTGCTCATAGCTCTACGCTCCTTTGCTTTCACGAGGCGCCACATGGGCGAAACCCACGCTCGCGCCCCTCTTTACCACCATGTTGCAGTAGGACCCGCGGCTCGCCATGAGCTGGTCGTGCGTCCCCCGCTCGCAGATGCGCCCGTCTTCCACCACCAAGATCTGGTCGGCGCTTGCGATCGTGTTCAGCCGATGCGCGATGACGAGCAGGGTCTTGCCCTGCACGAGCTCGCTGATGGCTGTCTGGATATGGCTTTCGTTGTCGGCATCCACCGAAGCGGTCGCCTCGTCCAAGATGACGATCGGGGCGTCTTTCAGGATGCAGCGCGCGATGGAGATGCGCTGCTGCTCGCCGCCGGAAAGGCTCGCGCCGCCCTCGCCGATCACCGTGTCGAAGCCCTGCGGCAGCGCCATGATGAAGTCGTACGCCCGGGCCTTGCGCGCCGCTTCCAGCACCTCTTCGCGTGTGGCATCGGCGCGCCCCATGGCGATGTTGTTGTACACCGTGTCCTGAAACAGGTACACGCGCTGGAACACCATCGAGATGTTGTCCATGAGCTCGGCCAGGGGAACGCTGCGCACGTCCTTGCCGCGCACGAGCACCGCGCCTTCGCGCACGTCCCAGAACCGCGGCAGGAGGTTTGCGATCGTGGACTTGCCGGAACCGCTCGGGCCCACGAGCGCCGCCATCGAATCCCTTGGCACGGCGAACGAGACGTCGCGCAGCACCATGCGGTCGTCGTAGCCGAAGCTCACGTTCCTGAATTCCACTTCGGGGACGCCTGCTGCGGCGCCGGCGGCGGGCAGGCTTTCCGTGCCGTTATCGACAAGCTCTACTTCCGCGAACACCGCCTCCATGCAATCCAGGCAGCTGTTCATCACGGTCAGGCGCGCCACCTGCGCATAGAAGGAAAGCAGCGGGCCGAACAGCTCGAACACGAACAGGAGCATGCCGATGAAGAAGGGCAGGCTCAGCGTTGCGTCTTGATAGAGCACCCACGCCAGCGCGAGCATGGCCGCCGAGCCCAGCCCGTAAGCCAGGCGGATGGCTATGGCCCACGGGGCGAAATCGTGCTCGAAATCCAGGTTCTTCTGGCAGTTGTCGGCGAAGCTCTTCGTGAGTTCCCGGGACTTCTCGCCCAGCATGTTGTACGTCTTGATGATGCCGATGCCCTCGGTGAAGTCGATGACCGCGTCGGTCACCTGCTGCGCGGCGGCCTGGCGCTCGTCGGAATGCATGAGCGTGTTCTTCTTCATGGCCTCGCCGATGCCGTACATTACCGCCGTGACTGCAAGGGACAGCAAGCCCAAGCGCCAGTCGAAGGCGAACATGAACACGATGAATATCGCTGCCGCGAACAGGTAGCTCATCAGGTCGGCAAGCACCGTCATCAGGTTTTCCTCGATGAAGACCATGTCAGTGGAAAGCACCGAGCTGATGCGCCCGATGTTGCCCTCCGTGAAAAAGCCCATGGGCATCCGGCGCAGGTGCGCGCCGAGCTCTTTGCGGAAATCGGCCAGGATCTCGAAGCCCGCCGCCGACTGCAGGCGGTCCGCCTGGTACTGGAACAGACACTGCACCACGATGCAGGCGACCAAGGCCACGCCGGCGATCGCGCAGCCTTCCGTTGTGATGCTGCCGTTCAGGAACCCGGCGATCATGAAGAACGCCACGACGATGGGCGCCTTGCTGAAGAACGCCTTCAGAAACGAGAAGACCGCCGCCAGCTGGATGCGCCCGCGATAGCTTCCCGACAGGAGAAGAATGCGTTGCACCAACTGAATCATGCGCGTACCTCCCATTCGGCGCTCTGCTGCGCAGCCGCCCACAGCCTCTTGTAGGTGGCGCTGCATTCCAGCAGCTCATCGTGAGTTCCCTGCGCATCCACGGTGCCTTCGTGCAATACGACGATCTTGTCGGCACCGACGACCGTGTGCAGGCGATGCGCGATGATGAGCACGGTCTTGCCCTTGATCACTTCGGATATGGCGGCGTTCATCTTCTCTTCGTTTTCGGGGTCGATGAAGGCCGTGGCCTCGTCGAGCACGATCACGGGAGCGTCCTTCAGCAGCGCGCGGGCCAGCGAGATGCGCTGGCGTTCGCCGCCGGAGAGCATCTTGCCGCCATCGCCCGCCATCGTGTCGATGCCTTCGGGCATGCGCTCCAGGAAGTCGTCGCACTGGGCCAGATGCGCCGCGCGCAGGACCTCGTCGCGCGTGGCGAAGGGGCGGCCGATGCGGATGTTTTCAAGCAGGCTCGTGTTGAACAGGAACTGCTCCTGCGCGACGTAGGAAATCTGGTCGTTCAGCGCCTCGACGCTCATGTCGGCGATGTCCTGCCCACCCAAGGTGATGCGCCCGCCGTCCAGGTCGTAGAAGTGCACGAGCAGCCGCGCGAGCGTCGACTTGCCAGAGCCCGACTCGCCCACCAGGGCAACCATCTGGCCTTCCGCGATTTCCAGGTCGACGCCGTGGATGACCTCGTCTTCCTTGTAGCTGAAGCACACGCCCTCGAAGCGGATGTCGTGGCCTTCGCCTTCGAAGCTTCGGCCGCGGGTCTGCAGCGGCGGATGCTCGAGCAGCTTCTCGAGCTCCTGGATCTTGAAGCCGAGCTGCGGTATCTTCCCCGCGAAGCTCATGGCCTTCAGAAGAGGCGTTCCCACGGCGAACGACATGCAGATGACCAGGATGAAATCGGCAAGCGAGCTTGAGCCCTGCAGCACCAGCCAGCCGCCGATGGGCAGCGTGAACAGCGCCACGCAGGGCAGGATGCTGCTGTAGAGGGCCATCCAAGGCCAGCACACCTTGTACCAGTCCAGGGTCATGTCGCGGTAGAAGTCGACGTCGTGCTCGTAGCGCGCGTAGCTTTCGCCATCGCGGTTGAACACCTTCACCACTTCCATGCCGTTGACGTATTCGATGATGGTGTTGTTCATCTTGGAAGCCGCGGCGTAATACGCGCTCATGCGGCTCATGCCCAGCTTCATCATCATGCCCATGGCAAGCATGCCCAACGGCAGCGAGAGCAACGAGAGCAACGCCAGCTTCCAATCGACGAAGAACATGGCCACGATCACAGCCGCCGGGATGAACAGGTTCCCGATTCCTTCGGGGATGGCATGGGCGAGCAGCAGCTCGATCATGTCGATGTCGTCGGTGAACACTTTCTTGATGCGCCCATTGCCCAGGTCGCGGATGACGCCAAGGGGCTGCGCTTCCAGCTTGCCCTGCAGCGCCGTGCGCAGGTTGCGCAGGGTGTTGAAGGCGGCCACGTGGCTCAGCGACAGCCCGTGCACGTAGAGCAGCGCGTTGCCGACCAGGCACAACGCCGAAAGCCCCACGTACATCATCACGCGGTCGAACCCCAGCTGCTCCCCCGCCACGAGCGGCGAGATAATCTGGAAGAGGAAGAAATAGGGCACCACGCTCAGGATGACCGCCACGCTGATCGAAACGGCTGCGCGCGCGGTGTAGACGACGTAGCGACCCATGTATGGTCTTACGCTGCTGAACATCTTCTTCGCTTCACTCCTGTTCGCTACTGGTTAGGATTTCCTAACCCACTGGCCTTAAATAAAGCCTCGTCAGAGGCCGAAAACCACGATTATGTCAATTGCCGCTAAAAGCCCAAAACCGCCGTCCAATCGAACAGCTTCGCCACGACGTTGCTGTGCTGCAGGGCCCGCTTTCGGGAAAGACCATGGATGACGGGCTCGAACATGGTCGACCAGTAAGCCGTGAGCAGCATGTGCAGCTCTTCTTCGTCGATGACGGCATCGGTCAAGCCGCGCTCGTACGCCTGGCAGATGAAGCGGTGCGACCGGGCCGTCACGTCGTTGACGAATTCGTGGATGAAGCTGGCGTGGCGCGTTCCTTCCGCATGGCAGAGCAGCAAACGGAAGTCATCGTAGTTGTCGTAGATCATGTCGATGATGCGTTGCTGCGTTTCGGGCGTAAGCTCCCAGATTCGCTTCAGGTCCTGCTTGCTCAGATGCTCGTAGCTGGCCGTTTCGGTTTGCGCGCTGTACTGGGCGACAAGCTCGAGCGTGGGTGCGATCACCGCGTCGAAGAGCTCCTCTTTGTTCTTGTAGCGGTTGTAGAAAGCGCCCGTGGTCACACCGGCCTTCGCGCAGACTTCGCGCAGCGATACCTTCTCGAACGGCTTGGACAGAAACTCTGCCCGCGCGCACTCGAGAATCCGCCCGTCTATGCTCGTATCCGGATTCGTCACGATGCCCACACTCTTGCTTGCACTATTCGATAACAGCGTTATTGATAACAGCGTTATCGTAGTTCAAGCCACTCACCACGTCAAGAACGAATTGCAACCGCAGTCTCCACACGTCACCGAAACTGGCACCGTCAAGCCCTTATGAGTCGTTGTACCTGGTCAACCGACAGCCTCCACGTATCACCAAAACTGGTACCGACAAGCCCTTGTGCCGCATCGGCAATGCTCCTATCTATGCAGGTTTCCCCAACCGCCGTGTTTTCGCTAGGCTATATCTGAACACATCGCCGAGCGCGTTTAGAGCGTATCGATGAATGACATGCCGACGCAGGTCGCGACCCGCTCCCCCATGCGCATCGGGCTCGTCCCGCATATGCGCCACGGCCTTTCCCCATGCAGGTGCTCCCCAACTGCCGAGCCACCCGCCAGGCATGTAGTGGCAGGTCGCGACCCGCCTCCGCACGTCGCAATGTGGAACTTACGCCCAGGGCTATCCGTAAGCGTTACAATACTCATGCAAGAACCGTTAACGGAAGGTATTCCCATGCCCCATCCAGAACTCGTCGTCATGCTGACACACAACGACCTCACGATTGAAAATGCCCCCGAGGTATTCGAACAATGCAAGAACAGCAAGGCAAAGTACTGGGGCTTCAAAGAAGAACCGTTGCCCCTGCCCCAGATGAAAGAGCTCTTCGACTACATGCGCGAATGCGGTAAGGTGACGGGGCTCGAAGTCGTGGCCTACACCGAAGAGGAGTGCTTGGCCGGTGCGCAGATGGCCGTGGAATGCGGCGTAGACATGCTGCTAGGCACGCTGTTCTTCGATTCCGTGAACGAACTCTGCAAGCAACACGACCTGAAGTACCTGCCCTTCGTGGGCAAGGTAACGCAGCGCCCTTCGATCCTGGAGGGCACGCTTGACGAGATGGTCGCCGAAGCCGAGCGCTACCTGGCAGCTGGCGCTTGGGGCATTGACCTGCTGGGATACCGTTACACTGGCGACGCCGTGGAGCTGAACCGCGAGTTCGTGCGGCGCGTGAATGCACCCGTTTGCATCGCCGGCAGCGTGAACAGCTATGAGCGACTCGACGAGCTGAAAGACGCCAACCCCTGGAGCTTTACCATCGGCGGGGCCTTCTTCGAGAACCGCTTCGACGGCACCGTCGCCGAGCAGATCGACAAGGTGTGCGATTACATGCGCCAATAGCACAAGCTGTTCAAGCGCAATCGAGCCGGCAGCGCTACCCATTCGGCACAGCTCAGCCAAGAGCGCTGCCCGCTCAACCGCGATCGAACCAATAGCGCAAGCTGTTCAAGCGCAAATCGAGTCCGCAACGCTGACCGTTCGGCGCAGCTCAGCCAACGGCGCTGCCCGCTCAACCGCGATCGAACCAATAGCGCTGACCGTTCGGCGCAGCTCAGCCAACGGCGAAAGCCGCTCAAGCGCGATCGAGCCAACAAGCAAGCTGGTATTGCATTTTTAAGTTAATACGTTACATTTTTATACCGTTGTATGAACTTTTGCAAAACTTGTGGCATAAAATTCAATTTATGATAGTTCTATTGAACTCTTGGAGCTCAAAATAAGGTATTTTCAACTCAGATCCAATGATTAGAGCGTCCATTTGACATCTATCGTAACTTTTATGATGAATACTCAACATTACGCTTATCATAAATTGAAATTTTTGACAAAATTACCGCATGCGATACGAGAAATGCAGTCTGCACGCCATTTTTTGGTCTTCAGACCTACCCTATCCCGCAATCCGATGGCAGAAAAAGGCGCAAAGGGCAGAAACGGTGCGCAAACGCATATGAAGGCAGATGCGACGTGCACACCTCCTGCCCTGCGCGCATGTTTGCGTACTTCATCTACTCTTTGTGCATGTGTGTATGAGCGCTAATTCAAATGCCGGTGTCGTCCAGCCTCATTCTGCAATCTGATCGGCGGGAATCAAGCTGTAGTCGTACATGACCTCGGAATGGTTGTCCAAGATAAGCTCCTTGCGCAGCACATCACCGGTGGCGCGGTCTTTCACCAGTCGGTAGATCTTCGACACGCGGAAGTACTTTTCGCCTTCCTTTTGGAAGCGATGCTCCTCTTCCACCAGCTCGTAGGTCCAGGGGAACTCGCGCTCGCTGCGCAGCTCGCCGTAAAGCTTGCCGTCTTCGCACCACAGGCGGATTTGCACGTCTTGGTCGGTATTGTTCTTGAAGCGGAAGTCGATGTTGTTGTAGCTCACCGAAGTGCCCGTCGCAAAGGGCTTGTGCGGCCCATGGTCAGGCGCCAGCGCATCGGAGTGCGTATGCAGCTCCGTCACGTCCATGGGGCTGTGCAGCGCGAGCAGATGAATGGTATTGCCCAGGTTGCAGAGCCCGCCGCCCATACCAGGTGCCAGCCCGCCGCCCACGATGATGCGACCGTCTTTGTAGCCCTTGCGCTTAGTGGTGTTGCCCACGCGCCTCCAGAACGAAAACGTCTCGCCTGGGCGGATGACCAGGCCGTTTATCGTGCTCGAGGCAAGCTCGATGTTCACGGCCTTGTTTTCCTGCAGCACAGGGTCGATACCCGGGCCCGTCTTCACGATTACGGAATTGTGGCTGCTCACCAGATTGGGCAGCGGATAGGGATTCACAGTGTCGGGAAAGCGTTCGCCACCCGTCGCGTCTTGCACGTCGCGCTTCACGATTTCCTTGCGCTCTGATATGGCATAGGTGGCCGGGCTGATGTCGCAGAAGTTGATCTCGTGACGCGCGAACTGGGCCAAGCGGCTTTCTACCGCGGCTTCGGCTGCGTGCGCGGCAACGCTCACCACTCCGGCTAGCAGCGGCACCTTGCCGTCATCCACGGCAACCGGATCGCGCGGGGCCAACCCGCCGCCACCGCTCGACTGCTCGAAGCGATGCAAGACCTTGCTTTCCAAGTCGCGGCGCTTCCCCTTCGGACCTTCGTCGTAGTAGCCGATGTACTTCACCAAGATGGTATCCAGCCCGCAGACGTTCGCCCCGAACACGTCGGTGAACAGCTGGTCGCCCACGCACACGACCTGGCTCTTTGGCAAACCGAGCATCTCCACCGCCTTCAGATAGCCTTCGGGGCTGGGTTTGGCCGCATCGCACACATAAGGGCAGTCGATGTTTTCCAGAAACCGCTCGACACGGGCGGCGTCATTGTTCGAAACGATGATGGTCGCTAAACCTATCGCCTGAATGCGACGGAAAAGCTCGTCGACCTCTGGCGTCGAATCGTTGCCGTGCGGCACGAGCGTGTTGTCGATATCGAAAACGATCCCGCGATACCCCAGGTCGTAGAGCCTCTGGTAATCGATGTCAAACGCACTTTCGACATATTCGCTTGGATACAAAGCTCGCAGCATAGCGTCTCCCGTAGTGTCGTTTCATGTTGAAAATGGGCGCTGGATCTACCATGCGCACCGCTCCATATTACTACAGCCGTTTTACAATAGCCCGCTAGTCATAAGCACAACGCAAGGCGAGAGGGTCAAAGCAGCTCTTTATCCGCACGCTGCCTCTCTCAAAACGCACTCTGGCTGCACCCAAGGCAAGTCGGCAAAATCAAACCCTGTGCCCTTTCCCGACTTCCACAAGCTTAGCTAGGGGTATGTTGCGGATGAGGTTCACCTTCTTGATGGCACCCGTGCCGCATTCAAAGCCTTTTCTGCCGGCTTTCGTGCCAGTGTGCTCGATAGCCTGCTCGACGGCATTGCAGGTCGACACGCCATTCATCACCGGCACACCCTGTTGCAACGCAACTTGGGCGATGCCCTTGGCGCTGAAGCCGTGCCCTCCTAGGCTTCGGCCACTTGCTTTGCGCGCATGCGAAAGGTGTTAATGTTTTCCCGGCCCGCTTTCTCGGAAGAAGCAGGCTCCTTCGGTTCCCAGCTCCAGAAGCAGGCTCCTTCGGTTCCCAGCTCCAATAGCCTACTTTGAACGCATGCGAAAAGCAGCATGGTTCCTTTCGCATGCAACTGCTTTTACACAATGGCAACCTACCGAACTCCGACCCGCCAAATATTGCCGTTTAGTATGCTAATCATTACTTTTATGCATATTTATGATACGTTTTCGTCACTATCATGGAAGGAGTTGCATCCATGCTGCCCGATGGAGGGAACTGCTCCATTCCCGTGGTAAGTACACCAGGTTTTACCGATGCGCCAAATCGAAGGGCAAGAAGAGGAAGGTGTCCATCAATGGAAATCAGGAACGTTACGGTAGCCGGCGGCGGCGTGCTGGGAAGTCAGATTGCCTTGCAGAGCGCTTACTGCGGCTTCAACGTGAAGATCTGGCTGCGCAGCGAAGGATCCATCGAGCGCAGCGCACCGAAGCTCGACCGCTTCGCCGGTATATATGCAGCTACCCTCGAAGCAACCAAAGCCAATCCGGCCAATCGTGCCCGTGGCCTTTCCGACGAAGGCGCTACCGCCGAAGAGCTCGACGCGCTGGCCGCCAAGGTTGCCCCGGCACGCGCGGGCATCATCCTCACCACCGATTGGGAAGAGGCGTTTGCGGACGCCGATCTGGTGATCGAGGCGGTGGCTGAAGACCCGCAGCAGAAGATCAGCTTCTACACCGAGCTCGCCAAGCACCTTCCCGAAAAGACCATCGTGGTCACGAACTCCTCGACGCTTCTGCCCAGCCAGTTTGCAGAATACACCGGCCGTCCCGAAAAGTACCTGGCCTTGCATTTCGCGAACAACATCTGGGTGGGTAACACGGCGGAGGTGATGGGTCATGAAGGCACGCAGCAGGATTACTACGATGCCGTGGTCAAGTTTGCCGAGGACATCCGCATGGTGCCGCTGTGCCTGAACAAAGAGCAGCCCGGCTATATCTTGAACAGCATGCTCGTGCCGTTCCTTTCCGCCGCCGAAGCGCTCTACGCCAATGACGTCGCCGACCCCGAGACCATCGACAAGACCTGGACGCTGGCCACGGGAGCCCCGAACGGTCCCTTCCGCATCCTGGATGTTGTGGGCCTGGTCACCGCCTACAATATCGTGACCATGAACCCGCAGGCGGCAGACCCAACCACCACACACGGCAAAATCGCCGCAAAGCTGAAGGAAAAAATCGACGCTGGCAAGACCGGCATCAACGCTGGCGAGGGCTTCTACAAGTACAACTAGCGTGACACACAACTAGCGTGACACCTGAAAGCTAACTCTTTCATACGCTGATCGGGGGCAGCCAGTGGCTGCCCCCGCTCGCTGTAGCTGGCGCCCTGAGCGCACTCCTCCCTGCTGGGCGAGCCGCCGAATACCCCTCCCCGTGCGAGAGCTCGCTGCAGCTGGCGCCCTGAGCGCAATCCCCCTTGCTGGGCGGGCCGCCAGATGAGTAGCTACTTTTCGCGTTGGAACTCGTCGGAATGGAGGTCTTGCACGCGGGTCATTGCGGATTGGCCTGGTGCGAACATATTCGCCGTCTCGCCACTTACGACTCAGCGCACAACCATAAGTCATGCTTTTGCCGCATAATTCTGATTACGATATAAGTATACGAACATGGATTTCAACTGTAGCATAATATGGTCAGAACACAGCAAACGGCAAACCGAGCAAGCTAGCAATAAACCTGCAATCAGGCATAACATGGGAGGACATTCATGGTTGCGCGCTACTATGAAAACAGCGAAGAGCTCACCCAGGAGCAGATCGACTACTTCATCGAATGCATGAACTCGGGCGAGGAAGTGAAAGCCGGCTCCGAAGTTCACCGCCTGATGACTGCCGCATCCGAGCGCGCCATGCGCATCACCTCGCGCATGAATGCAGCGTTCGACAGCCTTTCCGACACGCGTGCGCAACTCGAGCTGCTGTTCAACCAGCCGCTGCCCGAAGGCGTGGGGCTGTTCCCGCCCTTCACTATCGACTGCGGGCTGAACACGCACCTGGGCAAGGACGTGTTCATCAACGCCGGTTGCCGTTTCCAGGACCAGGGAGGCATCTACATCGGTGACCGCGCCCTCATCGGGCATAACGCTGTCATTGCCACACTCAACCACAACATGGATCCCGCCAAACGCGCGAACCTGCTGCCGGCACCCGTCCACATCGGAGCCGACGTCTGGTTGGGATCGAACGTGACCGTGCTGCCGGGTGTGACCATCGGCGAAGGTGCCGTCGTAGCCGCAGGCGCCGTGGTAACCAAGGATGTCCCTGCGCGCACCGTGGTAGGTGGCGTCCCCGCGAAAACGATAAAGGAGCTCTAACAGCCAAATGCGCAGCTTCGCGGCATAAGAGGCGCGGGGACTTAAGAACGTTGCGCGGAAGAAAACCTGGTGGCGCCAAGATAATTGAAAGCCAGGCATAGCATTTCATCGCCAGTGGAGTAAGAGTGCGGCTTTTCGCTGCGCTCGGCCCGGCGTACATCGCAGTGTTGCACCGAAAGCAATCTGGGCAAGATTTCAGGCATGATTCCTGGAAGCTGCGTGCCCCAAGCACTGCACGACGCGCTCACTTAACGCTGTCACCACGCAGCAGGAATGCGATGTTGTCATGGCCAAGACCCAAAAAGGCCAAAAGAAGCGCCCGCTGCTGGATGCAGCGGGCGCTCGCTATTCGCTTACGTGGTCCTGCGGGACCATCCGTTCGACCTAGTAGTTTTCCGCCTTCAGCTCGAAGTAGGACTTCGGATGAGCGCATACGGGGCAAAGCTCGGGCGGCTCCTTGGCGATGACAATATGTCCGCAATTGCGGCAGATCCAGATGGCATCGCCCTCGCGCGAGAACACCACACCCTCCTCGATGTTGCTGATGAGCTTGCGGTAGCGCTCCTCGTGATGCTTCTCGATGGCGCCAACCTGGCGGAAGCGCTCGGCGATTTCGGTAAAGCCCTCTTCCTCGGCTTCCTTGGCGAACTGGTCGTACATGTCGGTCCACTCATACGCTTCGCCATCGGCAGCATCGTTGAGGTTGGTTACCGTGTCGGGCACCGCACCGTCGTGGAGGTACTTGAACCATATCTTCGCGTGCTCTTTTTCGTTCATCGATGTCTCGGTGAACATGGCTGCAATCTGCTGGTAGCCGTCCTTTTTAGCCCTGCTGGCGTAGTATTGGTACTTCGTATGAGCCTGCGACTCACCGGCAAACGCCGCCTGCAGGTTTTCCCAGGTCTTCGAACCCTTCAGCTCCATAGTGACTCCTTTTCTTCGAGTGAACAAATACGCATTGCGCATCTCAACGCATCAACCTTATCACGATTCGATAAGCACAAAGGTTACGAATGGGCCTAGCGCCTGAGCCAAGCCTACGTATTGGCGGTTTGAGTCCGCAAATTAGGGGGAAATGCAAAAATTTGCCTATATGGTGTGGATTGTTTTGCTGTGTTCTTAACTTATTCAGCAATATGCTCGCATTATCCCAGGTCGCAAGAACTTACCAGGTTTTGAATCGATAGTTATTACTCGCAAATCCACACCATATAGCCAAATTTTTGCATTTTCCCCCTAATTTGCGGACTCAACCACAAGTATGAACCATTATTGTATTCATTATTGTCAGAATGGTCGTCTGCTCTAGGCTCAAACCACCCCGGCGCCTTGAACCCTATCTGCGCAACTCGCAAATGAAACGTTTTCCAGCAAGATTGTTCCAGCGACACTGACGTGAGAGAATACGAATGGCAAGTTGAATGCGCCCTATAGCTAAGCCGTCTTTGGAGGAGGGCCCATGAGCAACGATGTGAACATCACCAGCAGCGGAAAACGCACCGATAGCGCCGGGCAAGACGAACGCGCCAACAAGCTCAAGGATATACAGAAACAGAAAGAGGCCGACCGCAAGGCTGCCGAAGCGGAGCTTGCTGCACAGCGCAAAGCCGAGGAAAAGGCCCGCAAAGACGCAGAAAAGGCCGCAGCTGCCCAGGCAAGGGCACGAGAAGCCGAAGCCCGGAAGAAAAAGCAAGCCCAAGACGAGCTGCTCGGCACCCTTGGAGCTGCCGCCGTAGCTTATGGCGGCAAAGCTGTGAGCAACATGGGCAGCAACAAGCCAGGTGGCAAAGGCGGGGTGTCCGGCAAGACGCTGTTTTTCGCAATTGCATTGCTGGCAATAATCGCGCTGTTGCTGTTTTTAGCATGGCCACGCATTTCGGCAATGTTGGCTCCCGAGCCGGCCCCGGAACCCACTGTGGCCACCGATCTGGACGTACAGGACACAATGGCAAACTCCACCGCGCAAATCAACGAGGCCATCTTGGGCGAGGCACGCCAAAAGCAAGAGCTCGTGGTATGGGAGCAAGATGTGGAGGTTACAAGCGAAGTGTCGCAGGCACTTGGCAACATCAATGCATTCAGAAAGACCAAGGTCTTCACGAGCTACGGCACCGGCGTATACACCGTCGACATGAGCCAAATCGACGAGGGCACCATCAACGTCAACCAAGACACCCATGTGGTGACCATGTACATCCCGCGCACGCAGCTGCAATACATAACAAAAGACCTGGAGAAAACCGAATTCCAAGACACCCAGCACCATATTTTGGCCTTCGGGGAAGTAAAGCTCACGCAGGAGCAGCAAAACCTGCTGGAACGCTCCATCGACGACGCCATGCGCACAGAGCTTGAAACCGAAGAGTGCTATGCCGCCGCCGACACAGCAGCCTTGCTGGAAGTCTACAACGTCTATGCGCCCTTGATCACGAAGGTGGACCCCACTTATTCTCTTGACGTCCAGTTCGTGCAATAATTCGAAGGCTTCGTTTTCAACCGCATCTAATTCGCCAAAGCCGGAGGTTGGCATGATCGAAATCGAAATCCCGGGGTACGAGACCCTGTGCATCGAACACGTGCTGCTCGACTACAACGGCACCATCGCCGTGGACGGAGCGCTGGCAGACGGAGCGGGCGAGCTCATCTGCGAGGTGGCGAAACAAGCCCACGTGACCGTGCTCACTGCCGACACGTACGGTACGGTGCGACAGCAGTGCGAACCGCTGGGAGTCGAGGTGTTCACGTTCCCCCGCGCAGGTGCGGCTGCATGCAAGCAACGCTATGCGAGCAATCTGTCTGGCCAGGTGGCGTGCCTGGGCAACGGGCGCAACGACGCGCTCATGTTCGATTGCGCAGCACTTTCGATAGCCATCATCGATGGCGAAGGCGCATGTGCGTCGCTGCTTACGCACGCCGACATCGTGGTGCGAAGCGCCACCGAAGGCCTGTCGTTGCTGCTGCACCCCGACAGGATCCGTGCCACCCTGCGCAGTTAAAGATGCCGAGGCAAGTCGCCAGCAGCATCTGTTGCCGGCAAGGTATGCCCATCGGCCAAGTCGCGCCCATTCACGACATCGCTTTGAGCAGTTTTTCATGCCTTGCAGCCACGGATGAAACCCCGTCCATCATCACAGGTTCCACCGCCACTCGCTGGCTAGCCGCATGGACGCGAACGGGCCGAAGTGAATGGTGTTGCAAGCTTACTCCGTGGGATGCATGGCCAAGACATCCGTGAGTGCGGGAACGAGCACCTGCTTGCGCGAGATGCCCGGATTCAGCACATAGGACGTGCCATCGAACTGGGCTTGGTCTTCGAACGCCATTTCCAGCACTTCGGCTGCGGTTTCGTCTGACGGGACCAGATAGGTGATCGAGATGCCGTCGTGGAAGATCGAAATCTGCGCGAACGCCATGTCGACGCCGCTCTTCTCGCACTCCGCAGGCAGCAGGGCTTTCATGCGCTCGGCCATGTCGATCGCCTCGTCTTCATCGTAGACGTTCACGCAGCCTATGGCGTACGTCGTACCCCCGCTTTCGTATTCCTTGATATCGCTTTCGAGGATTTCCTCGTCGGTCATGCCCTCGTAGGAAATGGATGCCTTGTACATGTCCTTGTAATACGCTGCGGGATCAGATATCCCCGCCAGCTCGCTCAACGCCACGAACGCTTCGCGGTCGGCAGAGGTCGTCGTGTCGGCTTGGAGGTTAGACGTGTCGGAACAAAGCGCGCCGAACAGCAGTTCTGCCGTCTGAGGGTCAAGATCGACGCCATAATCGAGATACCGGATCCAGACGATGGTAGCCGTCGCCCCAAGCGGGCGCGAGTCGTAGACGATCTGGTTGCCAGTCGACACCGTGCCGGCACCGTGGTGGTCGATGATGCTGATGATGTTGGCGTCGGCTAGGCCTTCGGCAGACTGATCGTAATCGGCATGGTCGACAAGCACCATGTTGCATGCAGAAGCGTCTTCAAGAAGCGAGGGCACTTCGACGCCTGCCCGTTCAAGAATGAAGGCAGTCTCGTTGTTGATATCGCCCAGAACCACTGGCTGGGCATCGTATCCAAGTTCGCAGAGCAGGCGAGCATACGCGATGGCGCTGCACACCGAATCGGAATCGGGGCTCTGATGCCCGGTGACGTAGATTGGGCCGTCCACGAGCTGCAACGTCTCGAGCTCGCTGCGGTTGAGCACGACATCGAGGTCGTGTTGCGCTTCGTAGCCTGCAGTGGCACGCTGGATGCCCGCGTTGGTGCCAGCCGTGTAAGCGGCAACACCCACCGCCACCGAACAGACGATCAGCGCAGCAAGAGCAGCCAGGACAATCTTGGTGTTTCGCATCATTTCCCCATCTCCGACGTATTGCAACAACAACGACAAATCGCATCGATTGGCATGCATGACACGTCATTGTAACGGAATCGCCACTGTATACGATGCTTTTTGGACGCGAGATATGCCAATTAGCGGCAAGTGAAGGACCGCGCTGCCGAGACATCCCTTTCACCCGTCAAATCACAAGCCGCAAGTCACCAGCTGCGGGCAGGTGACTCACGGACGGTGACCTAGGATGGAAAACTCACGGGGCGAGCATGAGTCACCAGCTACGGGCAGGTGACTCATTCATAGTCACCGACTACGCAGAGCCACTTGCTACGGGCGGGTGACTCACGGGCGGGTGACCTAGAATGGCAAACTCACAGAACGATCAAACTTGCATGACCGTATAATTCAGATAAGACGTCCGATGCTTAAGCCATTTCAACTTCGGGAAGAAAGAAGACACGATGAGGGTCCTTACCAACACCGAGGCGTTTCAGGTCCTTTTGCTGCAAGCCGCCGATGAAGGACGCGGCCCCGTGCTGTTTGGCCAGAGCCAGGCTCGCGCGAGCAAGGCCGTGCCGCCGTTTCTGGTTAGCAAGGGCTTTCCCGACGTCTACCTGGAGCATCCGCTTTCCGGTGAGCCGTTTCTAGACGTTACCGTGCTCTACAACAACTTGGAACCCGGAACGCGAGTGGCATCACCTGCCGCAGGCGAACACAGCACGATGATGGACTGGTTCGCACAAGCACGAAGGGGCTTCGACAACATTTCTTGTGGCTTCGAGCTGGACACGAATAAAGAAGAACTGCCAACCGCAGCCGTGCATTTCCAACCGCGCTCGCATGTAGAACTCGTAGGGCCCTTCTTCGAGGCCATTGGCGAATCGCAGCGAGCCGACCTTTATCTTGACCTGGCAAAACGCATGCCGAACGGATGGCCGCTATCCTTCTTCGGGCTGTTTAGGGGGCGTCCCAACTCGCCGCTGCGCGTGTGCGGCTACCTGAGTGCTGCCGAGCGGGCTGCTTGCGCCGATAAGCCTGCGCATCTGGCAGACGTGTTCGACAGGATCGGCTTTTCCGCATACGACGATGCAATGCTCAATCAGGTGGCAGCGATCATGGCTTCCGGCAAAAGGTCGTACGACTTCCAATTCGACATCTATCCCGATGGAAGCTTGGGCACCACGTTCGCCATCGACGTGCAGTTCGGCATCGAGCAGCCCGAAGCCGTACGCCAGGCCTTCGAGGTCGGCCCTGGAGCGCACGTCATGGGCCTTTTGCAAGATTGGGGTGCGGCAGACAAACGATGGAAGCTTGGAGCGCAAGCTGCATTCGCGCGGGCGATTCCCGTTGACCTCCCCGATGGCAAGCTGGGCCGTTTCGCCTTCACGCTCATGCCCCAGTGGGCTAAAGCCCGCTGGACGCAAGGCGTCTTGCAGCCCGCAAAGCTCTACCACCTGGCCCACGCCAAACTGCTCGACGGTTGCAGCGACGAAAAACGCAGCAACGGTTAAGCTCTGCCGTCTAATCGTGCCCGACTGTCCTACAATGGCGGCAGCGAAAAGGCCATCATGGGCTTAACGAAATGGAAATTGGAGTTTTGCGAAGCACGAACGAAAACAACGAAAGCATCTGGAGCGCACCGTTTGCCATTCTGATCGCGGCGAACTTCTTCCAGAGCATGGCTGCGTTCACGGCCAACACGACGTTGCCCCTTTACCTCGACTGGCTGGGTGCAAGCGCGGGCGTCGTGGGCATCGTCATCGGAGCGTTTGCTATGACAGCCTTGCTCGTGCGTCCATTCGCGGGGCCGGCATTCGACAGCTTCTCGCGCAAGAAGTTGCTCATGTGCGCGCTGGGAATTTGCACGGTGGCTTTCGCGCTTTACGGATTCACCCGCTCGGTGCCCGGCCTGTTCGGCGTGAGGCTGCTGCACGGCATAGGAATTGGCTGCGCAGGACCTTTGGCCATGTCGCTGGTGAGCGAGTACCTACCACTGAGCAAGTTCGCAAGCGGTATTAGCATCTACATGCTGGCGCAGACGATGGCGCAGGTCATCGGGCCAGCACTGGGGCTTTGGCTCATCGAGGTGCTGGGCTTTCGATGGACCTACCTCATAGCTGCATGCTTGCTCGCCTTTGCCGTCGTGAGCGTATCGTGCGTGCACGAGATGCCGCGCGAGTACCCGCCCTACCAGCTTCGGCTAGGACGCATGTTCGCCCGCGAGGCTTTGGGGCCCGCCATCGTGCTGGCTCTGTTCGCTACCGCGTTTGGCGCCACTGCGTCGTATCTGGTGCTGTATGGAACCAAGCTGGGCATTCCGAACTTGGGTGCATACTTCATGGTATATGCGCTGTGCCTGCTAGCAACCCGGCCCCTGTTCGGCAAGCTAGCCGACCGCTTCGGCGCACAGCGCGTGCTGGTTCCCGGCGTGTTGTGCTTCGCTGCCTCGTACGTGATGCTGGCGAATGTCCATGGATTCATCGGATTCATGGCAGTTGCCGCCGTTGCATCAGCGGGCTTTGGCGCCTGTGTGCCGCTGGTGCAGTCGCTGGCCATGTCCCGCGTTGACACGCATCGGCGCGGAGCAGCCAGCAACACCACCTACACTGGCATGGATATAGGCTTCCTGCTTGGCCCGATGCTTGCCGGAAGCGCTATTGAAACGCTGCAGCCCCTGATGGGAAGCCAATTGGCAGCATACAGCAATATGTGGTACGTGATGATTGTTCCCCAAGCACTGGCGCTGGCCATCATCGTCTCGTGGATCGTGCGCGACCGAAAGGCTGTATCGCGATAATGAATATGCTGCGTCGATGAGAATTGGAGATATGCATGGGCACAACGGCAAAGAGGCTCTTGGTGGCAGTAGCTTTCATGCTTCTCGTAAGCTTGCCAGCGATGTTTAGCGCCCCCGCGCAGGCAATCGAGACGAAATCCCCTTACGAACGAAGCGTTTGGGCGGTGACCGATTGCGATGGCTCGTATAAGGCCAGTTCCGACACCAGCACGTTTCACTGGAACTTCGACTACAACAAGCAAGGTCAGGTCACGGAATCCTACATGTCCACCCAATACTTTGGCAACGTTGTTGGGAGCTATCGATACGATCGCACCTGGTCGGCAGACGGATTGTCGTATCAGGATACGGTCGAGAGCTTCTCGGGTCACAACGGCGAGGTCCACAATACCGCCTCGGGAGGCGGTACATACAAGGTGGATTATCAGGGTCTCGAAGCAGCTTTCAAAGCGCCCGGAGACCACGCACGCTTCACGCTGAAGTACCGCGAAGATGGGACCCTTGAACGCAAGGTGGTCAAAGGCGCGGATTCCGCGAATTCCGTAGAGACCTACGAGTACAACGATCGCGGTGAACTGGTAAGATACGAACTCGAAAGCAACGACGAGGACCTGTGGAACGAAGAGGGCACATACGACATCAGCTACGAAGGCGATGTGCCCACAAGCGTAGTCGTTTCCTGGAGTTATTCGGCGAACAGCGAAAACGTATCGGCGCCCGAGCCCGAAACCTACGAGCTTGCGCTGATAACAGACGATGACGGCAACGTTATCGAAGCGCAACGGGATGGCATGACCGTCGCTTCGTTCGAATGGACGCAGGTGAAGCACCCAGACCCACTGGCTCGGCTCGTCATTCAAGGCCAGCTCGCCAGTGTTTTCGAAGTCCTATAGCAATTGCACCGAAAGACGCTGTTGCGGTTGAATCGCAGATTTGCGCACAGTGGCGTCCAGACAGCCCGAATGTGGCACTTGCAACGAAGAGCTTCATCGGTTTTCGATGCGCATGTATCGCGCCTTCAACATCGCGCCTTCAAGACCCATGGGCATATATCCAACCCGATCGAGCGTTATCCCAGCTGGTCGGATGCCGATGCATTCGGATAGGACGCTTTCCGCGAAAAGCCTTTTGGGCTACCGCGTTCGCTTGCCGCGCTTGGGATTCTTGGGTGCAAAATCGCGATCGTATCCGGGAAGTTCCATGCGCGATAGCTCCCATAAGTAAAGGCTGGCGACGCTGCCATAGGGGCTATAGCGCCGACGATACTTCTCGAAGAGTTCGCGCGTGATCTTGCGATGGTGATAAAGAACGCGCATTCCACGTCTTATGCCCAAATCGCCAAAACTCAGGATGTCGGGGCGCCCCAGGCAGAACAGCAGCAACATTTCGGCTGTCCAGGTGCCAATGCCAGGGATCGAGCTCAGAGCCGCTATCGCCTGCGCATCATCCATGCGCTCCACGGCGGCAAGGTCGAACGCGCCCGTCGCAACCATCTGGGCAAAACCTTTGATGTAGTTGGCCTTTACGAACGTGATGCCACACGATTGCAGGTCTTCTATGCTGGCCGCACACACGGTTTCGGCCGAAATCGAACCCAGGTTCTTCTGCATGCGCCCCCATACGGTCTTAAGTGCCGCACTCGATATCTGCTGGCCGACGATTTGATGCACGGTGGAAGCGAACAGGTCGGGCTCGTCCATCCGCCGGCGAACGGGGCCCACGACGTCGATAGCGGCTCCGAGTTTGCTGTCCTTCGATTTCAAATACTCGATCGCATCTGCATCGTATTCGAAGTAACGAACCATGCCATTTCCCCTTCGGCTTTTCAACTCGCAGACCCAACAAAGCCACGCAAGCATGACAGATCAGGTGTAGCTCCATGCCCAACGTTGCACCTATCGTAGCAGGATGCTTCAGAAGCACGTCGGCAAACCGTGGCTGCGTACAGAATCTCGCATATGGCACGATGCGGCAACACGCACGTGGGTCATCGGCGAGTGTCTTGCCGATGCCGCCTGAGCCAAATGACATGGATGGCCAGGCACACGACAAGAATCACAAGTGCGTATGGCACCAGATAACCAGGGTTGCCAAATGTCTCGGCCATCCAGACCAAGGGAGATCCGTCGGCTGGTTGGTTGACGAAACCGAAGTTCGTGCCCACCGCCGCATTCAGAGGATGCATCACGGCTGCATAGCAGCAAACGAATGCGACGGTCAGCCACAGGTCGCGCATCTGCGGATTCAGGTCGCCGCCGAACAACAGCATGAAAACGAACGACAAGACCAGCGCATGCTCGAGAAAACCGCAGATGCTCGGCCACGTAAGCGGCGGGCAATACGTCCAATTGCAGAACAGCAGCGCCGATACGCACCCGACAATGCCCAGCGTGAACAGAATCTCGCCAGCAAAGCGCCCTATAGCGCCATCTGGCTTCAGGGCAAAAAGCAAGCACAGATACTCGCACATATTGCATACGTGCAGCGGCCACCAAGGAGCTGGGAAAGCGTCACCGGCAATCATGATGGCATCGTCGGAAGCCAGCAGCACAAGGGGCGCTATCGCCACAGCCAGCATCATGCGCCGCCGAGCGCTCCCCCACGTAATACCCGCCGGCAAGCTCCGATAGTACCGAACAAGCACCACCACTAGCGTGGCGCAGACGCACAGCCAAGCAAGGTGTGCAGGGCCGAACAGGGCAAACCCCGGCCCACCCACCATCTGGGGTTGCGGTGTGAATATCGTATACGATCCCACAGTGCCCATCCCGCCTTGCTATGCACCTTCGGTCGATTTGCCTTCGGTTAAACGCGCCTGCCCGATTCCCCAAGCAGAGCCGCCCCAGGCTAGGTAGCGTACCTGGCTTGTACCATAGGCAACTTCGCCAACGGGAAGCCTGCCGCATCCCATCTGCGCCGTTGCCAACAGATAGCCTGATTATAGCCCCACAACCACCTGCGCCCCGCTACGGCCAACAAGTCCGATACTCTAAGCTATCAGCGCGCCCACCGCAAAAGTTGCCCGGCTTCTCGTTTCCAGAAACGCCCACTTGGTATGATGAACCGGATGTCGACCCCACTTGGTATGACGAATCGGATGTAGACATAAGGAGGTTGCTATGAAAACCGCAAAGAATCTTGTCCTGGCGCTGCTGGCGTGCATGCTGGCATGCGTGATCGTGGCGTGCTCGAGCGGATCGGATGCGGAAACCGATGCTGCAACGAACGAAACGGCTACCGAAGCTTCTGCCGAAGCCGAAGCCGATTCCGCCACCGAAGCTACACCCGAGGTGGTCGAGTACGAATTCTACTCGGTCGCAACCCCCGAAGGCTGGCATAAGAGCGAAACCGAATCCCACCTGTTCACCACCGAAGACCTGCAGAAATCGCTTTCCGTTCACGTCTTCGATTCGCCTGCCAGCGAGCTTTTGGAAACCGAAGCGAGCGACGAAGACACCGAAGTGGGCGACGACTACGTGGCAGGTGGCAAGACCTACCGGGTCGCGTATAGCGAACGCTGGCAGGATGCCTACTACATCATCGATTGGGAAGATGGTTGCGTAGAAGTCCATGCAACGTTTTTGCCCCAGGACGAATCGGATGAAGCCGCCCTGCAAACCTTCCTTGGCACCCTGCAGCCCGCCGAAAACGCCTATGAAAAATGGCAGGCTATCGAATAGCCAGCAACGATGACGACGAAAAGGACGTGATGGAATGAAAAGAGCACTCCTGGTACTCATAGGTGCGACGGTTGCCCTGTGCCTGTTTGGATGCGGGCCCCAAAACGCGCAGCCAGCAGCAGATTCGCAAGATCCGGCAGAACAGTCCACCGCCACCGATGCCAACGAGGCAGAAGAAGCGCAGGAAGCTGCAAGCGCCCCGGAATTCGAAGTTATCGAAAGCAACTCCGGCAAAAACATGGTCAGCGACGGAGAGCACCTGTTCTTCTGCGACCACGAGGATTTATATCGATCCAACCTCGACCTGAGCGAAGTCGTCTTGCTCGACGATAATTGCTACCCCGAATCGCTGTGTCTTGCAGATGGGCAGCTCTACTACAGCACCAGCAACAGCTGCTCGGGTGATTTGGGCATCGATGGTCCCGCGTTCGAGATTCGCTGCATCGGCACCGACGGGCAGGATATGCACATCGCAACCACTTCCGAACACAACCTCTCTTCGCTATCGATGTGGCAGGGCAAGCTCGTCTTCTCCGATCGCTACACCGTGAAGATCGCCGAGCCAGAGCTTGGGGGCGAAGTGATCGAAGTCGCTCTCAACGACTCATACGACACGTGCATCTATTGCACGGTTCCCTGCGAAGATGGCATCTATTTCACCGCCACGACAGACGCCCTGAACTCCGACCCGACGCTGTATTTCTGCCAATTGGATGGCTCTGAACCTTCCATTTCCAAAGTTGCCGACGTCGGCTGTTGCGCCACGTTCGCGGTCGTGGATGACGATGTCTACTTCCTGCAGGAAAGCGAAAGCAGCGATGACTCCGATGACTCCAGCGGTGTCCGCCTTGTTAAGCTCGATGCACAAGGCAATATCGAAGATTGTGGCATCTCGGGCGTTCTTTGGGGAAACGATAGCCCTCGACTCTACGCATATGGCGACTACATCTTCTACAGCAAATACGAACCACCCGTGGCCGGAGAACAAGACGCCTATATCCCCTACTGCTACAACACCGTCACCGGCCAGGAGGCGAAGGTTCCCGGATTCGACGATCCAACCAACTATACGATGCTCTACGACGTTGCCGGTGGCTGTGCGTTCATCAGGGATGTGAGCGCCGGATGGGGAACCAAGAATCAATTCCTGAGCCTGACAAACCCGAATGGGTGCATTCCCCTCGAGACGGTCGTCGAAGGAGCGGACGATACCATCGTGACCGATCGGCAGGCCGAAGAAGAAGCCGCAGCGCAAGCAGCTGCCGAAGAGGCTGCAGCTGCCGAAGCGGAGCAGTATGCCGATGAGCCTTACGGACCCGGCACCAGCGAGCTGCATCTTTCCGCCGACGACCTTTCGGCATGCTACCGCCTGGTGCGCCTGGATGGCACGACCGAGTTCATGGTGGTGCTGGCGCCCGGCGAAAGCACGGTGCAGTATTTCCCCAGCGGCCGTTACAGGCTCAAGACCGCCGAGGGCGAAACCTGGATTTCCGATGAGGAAGCTTTCGGCCCCGAAGGCCACTACGACACCACCGACATCTTCACGTTCGAAGACGGCGGCGCCTACGAAATCGGCTCGGGCGAGAGCGGCGATTTCCACGGCGAAGACCAACAGGGCTTCTTGAGGTAATCGACGAATCGCATCGCAAGAAGGGGCGGCGTTCCTTTTCGCGATGTGCCACAACAACCACGAGCTCGCCCAAAGCGAATACACGGCCAGCCAGTCAATGCCTTTCGTTTCCATTGACTGGCTGGCCGTCAGTGGTTTCGACCGCAGCGTCCCTATTTGCCCATGCGGCAGATGGCGTAGATGACGGCAAAGGTCAGGAGCGAAACCGCGGCACCGCCGGCAAAGATGAGCGAGCTGGGGGTAAAGCCATCGCCCACCACGCCAAAGCCCACGACTGCACCAGAACTTGCGGAAATGGCGCTGCCAATCCACGGCCCCACGAGCATGGGAACGAGTACCACCATGAAGATGCGCACGCCCTGGAACAAGCCCACGCGCCCCATCGGCGTGTTATTGCGGACCTCGGCGCCGAAGCATGCCACCGCGCCCAGATAGCCAGAAAGCATGAGCATGCTGCCCACGAACACGCCTGCCATGCTCGCAAGCACCGCGAGCAGCACGCAACCAGCCACGAACAGGGCAAGTGGCACCACGACGCTTCGGGTGAAACCGCGACGGTCCATCGTGCGACCGTATAGAATCGTGAAAACGGCCGCGATGACGATGCAAGGCGCCATCACGAACACGTAGTTTTCGCCCAGGATATAGGGAAGACGCAGATAGAGCACGTAATATGGCATGATCACCTGCATGGCAACGGCAAAGATGCAATAAGCGGCCAAAACCAGGTACAGCATGCGGTTTTCGCGGGCGGCATCAGGCCGGAAGCCGTAGAAGACCTCCGCAAGGTAGCTGGCATCGCGCCGCGGTTCGGGTCGACTGTCTTGCATGATCGCTGCTGCCAGCACGCCCACTGCTATCACAACGGCGCCGATGATGGTGAAAAACGTCGCATAGTCGTACGTCACCGATCCGTCGGAGCCTACCACCATCAGAAACATCGCACCACCGAATACTGCCAGCATGCTCAGCAGCGGCATCGAGCTGTTCACGCCTTCGACCTTGCCGCGGTTAGACTCGTCGGTGATGTCGGTCATCCAGGCATTGAACGCGCTGTCGTTGGCCAAGCTGCCGAAAAACGTCATGATGCAGTCGAACACGATGGTCAGCGTTATCCCCAACGCTGCAGCAGCTGCCGCATCGCGCGCCAGCGCCACCGAGATATCCTGCAAGACGGCAAATGCGCAGATAGACGCACCCCACAGCAGCGTGCCCACCACCACGAACACCTTGCGCCGCCCCACGCAGTCGCTCCACGCACCCACAAGCAGCGTGGTGGCCGTGGCCGTAATGGCCGAAGCGCTCACCATCAACGCGACATCGGAAAGCGATGCGCCGAACACGTCCTGGATGAACAAGTTGAAGAAGTTGTTCTCCACTGCCCAGGCAATCTGTCCCACCAGCGCCAAGACCACGATCAGCAGCCACGTCCTGCGCGGCAGCGCCGTCGCCACACCATCGTGCCACTTGCCGCTATCTGCCATAGACCACGCACCCCTCTCGATCGTCTTCGTTCGATATCATTATCCTACTCGATGCAACTGAAACGGCGCCACGATATTCGTGACGCCGTCTTCATGCAATGTGGTTGCAATCCGTGCTAGCTGATGCGCACTTCCTTGGCTTTCTCGGGGCGGAAATAATACTCGAGGTCGCCGTCGTTGTAGTGGATGTATTCCTTGGAATGCACGCCATTGAGCGAAAACGTGCAGATGTACTTGTTTTCGCCAAGCGCCGACCAGTATTCGGTATCCCAGTGCATGTAGCCGATGTCGTCTTCCTGCTCCTCGTCAAATTCGAATTCCACCTGACGGCCATCCCTGATCAGCTGAATCAGGCCATCCTTGTCGGTGTCCACATCCTTTTTCAGAACTGTATCGCGGAAAATCATAATGCCCTCCTTGACAATGCACGTGCATTAACTCGGCTAATGAGTATTGTAGCCAATGATTCGTCCAATCATAGTACTTTTCTCTATGAGGATGCACTTTCAGGTCAGCGTCATCTTCTCACCCCCGTGAACCATCAAGAAACCGTGAACCATCAGGGAATGTAGATGATGGCCGTTCGACGAAACGCCGAGGCTATGCGCACGCATGCCGCATAAGCCAAGCCGATGGCATAAGCGTAGACGAGCACTTCTTCCTGCAACCAAAGGGACGCCAAGCATGCCGCCGCAATCAGCAGGTTCGCGATGCCATAGCTCATGGAAAACCTCCAAAGCGATGCGCCCGCCTTCTTCGCCTCGACGCCCCTGGCAACGCTTAACCCACCGGTGACCAGATGAACCGCGAACAGGTATGCCACGATGTGCAGCTGAGGGATATCGGTCAACGACCCAGTAAACATCCCCAGGTCAAACACGATAATCCCCACATAGAGCACCGCGCGGCCACCTACCATGTGCCTTGCCATCGTGAAGTAATACACGAGCTTGCGCAACCCATACACCGTAAGCGAAAACGCGAGCACCAACACCCTGAACGCATAGCCATACTGGGGGAAGACCATCATGACGAGGGCGCATGCGATCATGGCCATGCCTGCCAACACGGCTTGGATCCTCTGAATCCTAGTCATTGCCTACGCCCCCTTTCTGGCTTTCAATTTCCTGCTCGACAAGCTTGAGGTAATCACGCATCCCTTTATAGCCATCGGAATGGTAGTCGATGGAATGCCCCGCAATCATGCTCCCAGAGGTGTAGATCTTGTTGGTCACCATGCTTTTCTGCGCTAGCGCCCCCAGGATGAATTGCCCCATAAACGTCTGGCCTTTTTCCGACTCGTCTGCGCAGATGTATTCCTCCTGGTACTTTTCCAAGTCGAAGTCTTCTATTGTGCAGCCGGAAAGCTCTTCGCCCAACGCCTTCCAGTCGTCGCAGGAATCGAGCTGGCGCTTGGCCAGGATTGAGCGGATGCGCCCTTCCCAGGGCCTGATTGCATCCATGTCGTAGCATTCCTTCGAAAACGAATCGCATTCGCCGCGCAGGTACTTCATGGCATGGATCATCTGCGTGAATGCAAACAGGTATTCCCGCGGGTTGTCCTTGACCACTTCCTCGTAGTCTGCCCAGGCAGGCATGTACTTGTACGTGATGAAGCTGTAATCGGGCAGATGCCCCGCCCTGCCGTGGCCGAGGTTGGAAACCGAATGCTCGCTTATCTGATATGGGCTGCTCAGATAGGTTCCCGCATCAGGATCGTCTTCGGCCATCGGGTTGCGGGCAAAGCGGACCGGCCGCCAATTGGGACCATCCTCGCCTTCGATCAGCTCGAAGAAATGATAGTTGATGTTGTTGATCACCAGCGATGGCGTGCCGGCAAAATACCGATGCGCCCAGGTATCGGCTAGCACGTGCATGGCTATGCCCGCCGCCGCCAGGCTCGTCCCCTTGGCAAGCTCCACGGTGTCAACTACCAGGTCGCCGTTGGGCCCGCATATCAACCGGTACCTGTTTCGATAGCGCTTGGAACAGCGGAAGGGAGGATCTGCGTAAAGATCGCGTGGCAGGAAGTGAAACGACGCCCAAATTCGGGTAGTGTCCTGCAACCCGAGGATGTCGGTTTTCGCATCGACGAGCTCCACGCCCAGTTGCGTGGTCGCAGCCGCCAACGGACCGCGCACCTTCGAAAGGAACGTCCTGGAGCACTCATCCACAAACTGGTCGGCAAAGCATAGTTGCATGCTCTCGTCATGGGTGTATCCTGCGATAATCGCAGCGCAATACGTGGCGTAGTAGTGAAAATCCTTCTGCATGACTTCCCCTACCCTTGAAGTTTCTTGATACGCATGCCCGATACCGCAACTTCCACCAAAGCAGTCGCCGAAGCGATATCCACAAGTGACACTATCACATCATCTGCGACTATATCCGCATGCAGATCGCCCGACTGAAATAGCAAGACCAATCTTACGACGGTAGATACAACTGGGAGCAACACCATGCCCCAAGCAATCACAATGTATGCATACCCCCGCTTGCGCCCTCTTGCTACAGCGTGGGCAGACAGTCCCACGTACATGCGAAGCAGCAAATCCGGAGCCAGAGTCAAAGCCAATACCACAACTAACGTGACAGTGAAAAACGCATCGATTGGTTCTGCCAAAGCATTCGTGATCAATTCGGGCTTATAGACGATTAAGAGGATGACCTTTGCGATACTCCACGCGCCGAAAAGGATCACCCCCGTGCCGCTGATCATCAGCGAGCTCTGGTATTTGCGCAGTTGCTTGCCTGTCGATTCCTGTTGCGCCGTCATAACACTAGATTCTCTTGATTGCTTTGGAAAGCTCTACGAGCTCTTCGGGGCAAAGTCCTGATAGATGCTTGAGCTGGTCAAGGTAATACGCTATGCCCTTGCCACTCCGATAGCGCATCCGTTCATTGCCCACCTTTCCGCATGCCGTCGATTTTCAATCTCGCCACTCATCGAGATTGATTTCATTATGCCAGCGACGACCCGATTTCGCCACTGCAACCCTAAACTGTAAATCGAAGAATGGAAGGCCGGGAGAAAAGAACGATAGCGCCGCGCATACGAATACGCAACGCAGTATCCTATGCTCTTTTATCGCCGGTTTTCTGCATTTGCCGAATTATCGATGCAGCGAAACCTTCGTTTGCCGAAGGAATCACGGTATTGTGACAATTATTTCAGTTTATGATATGTATGAACGAGTTTCTTATCGATTCTGCCACTCATTTTGAAGTTTATTATATATATTTCGCTGTCGGCTGCCTGAAAACGCCAAAGTGTATGCATTGCATTTATCACAAATTGAAATTTTTGCCATAATTGTGGGAATCCTGCGATTCGTTTTGGCTTGCCAACGTGATTATTTCCGCCAAATCTCGTTTGTGGCCACTTGGAAGCCTATACTTCTCGATAGCATATCCAAACTGCCACTAAGGAGAGGCGTCATGGCCAAGAAAATCGTTGCCATTAATTGCAGTCCGCGAGCGAAGTGGAACACCGCACAGCTCGTGCGTGCAGCCGCCGATGGTGTTGCCGGTGCGGGGGCCGAAGTTGATGTGATCGACCTGTACAAACTCGAGCCTTTCATGGGATGTCGCTCGTGCTTTGCCTGCAAGCTGCCCAAGACGTATGGCAAGTGCATAGTCAAAGACGGCCTCGCCGAAACCCTGGAAAAACTGCGCGAGTGCGATGGCATGATCTTGGGCTCGCCCAACTATTTCGGACGACCCACCGCCGGATTCCGCGCGCTCTACGAACGGCTTGTGTTCCAGTACCTGACCTACCGCATCGAGGTGCGCAGCTGCAACGAGCGGCGCGTGCCCGTGCTGTTCATCATGACGAGCAACTGCCCCGAAGAAAGTTACGAGCAAACCGGCTACGACGAGATGATGGCAGAACACGAACAGACGCTGAACAGCTTCATCGGCCCCGTGACCACGTTCGTTTCCGGCAACACGCTGCAGACCGACCACTACGACAAGTTCGACTGGACCATGTTCGACCCCGAGTCCAAGCAGCGCCGCCACGAAGAAGTGTTCCCCCAGGAACTCGCTCAAGTGCGAGAGCTCGCCGCAGACATGTTCCGATAGAGTGCGCAGACGCAGTCCAGCGTCAAAACCTTGCCAGCTGCCTTATAGAAGGATGCCAGATCCCATCAGATGCGGATCTGGCATCCTCGACATATGAGAGGCATGCAGCACGGTGTTTTCCCACGATACGAGACGGCGAAGGTTTCCGCACTCGCGCAGGATAAGGATTCACCAGACCACGACGAGATGGAAGTCGTTGGTGCGCTGATTGCGGCTGAGATGATGAACGGGTTACAGCAAGGCAATGAAGCGTTCAATCTGATCGTTTACGAACGCAGGAGCGTCAACGTTGGCATTGTGGCCAGCACCCGGTACCCATACGAGCGGCAATCCCTCTCCAGTCGACCACGCGTGGTTGAACTTCTTCACATCGCCCGCATGGTCTTTTTCGCCGCAAAGCAGCAGTGCCGGGCAGTCAATTGCATATTCGCGACGCGAATCGAGCGCATCAGCCAGCAGACGATAGCCAAACGCAGCCAAATCGACGTACTCGCGCTTGTCGTAGCTATCCATGAAAGCACGCATGTTGACGCGCCCACGTTGGCTTGTTGCCACCCCAGCTACTGCCCAGGGCTTCAAGATCGCCCAGGGAATGGAGCGATACATGCCCTTCGTATGTCGCAGGAAGGCCACTTCCCAATTCGGGTAATACTCGCGTTTTAGAGTGGATGAGTCGATGGATACGAAACCAGCCACCTCACCAGGGAAGAGTTCCATGTACACTTGCGCGATGTAGCCGCCTAGAGATTGCCCCACCAAGATAAAGCGGGATGCAGCCGGCGCGCAAGGCTCGATTTCGAACGACCTGTCACCCAGCTCGCCCGCAGCCCTTTGCCCAGCTGTCGATGCGGCATCTTCACTGTCGGGATTCCCGCAGACGATGCCTTCCGCCACCAGGATGCCGCGCAGGATTTGCGCGCAATCGTCGAGGGTGAACGAAAGTGGATACGGCCTCGATGCACCATGGGCTGGCGCATCCCAAACCAAGCAGTTCGCCTTGCCGGAAAAATGCAGCATCTGAGCGTCGAAGAGCGTGTGGTCGGCCGTAAGCCCTGGCAAGAACACGAGCCATGGTGCAGTCGAACCAGCTGCATCGTCGACCCAATAGCTGACCACGCCCTGCCCCGTTGCAAACCGCTCGTTTCGCATCAGTTGACTCCCTTCACGATGTTGCGACTCAGCGTAGCAGCTATGCCAACACGCCAAAACGGCCTTTCGGGCAGCGGGGCCCTTCCTGGCAGCGGGGCCCTTCCTGGCAGCGGGGCCTTTCCTGGCCGTTCGAAATCGAACTATAAGCAACCGGCAAGCAGGATTATCCCATCCGTCATGTGCGATAATCGCAACGGGACCGTAAATCGAAAGACGAGGGGGCGATATGACGCAGTTGACCAGAAGGCAGTTTCTTGCGCTTACAGGAACAGCCGGCAGCATGTCTGCATTGGCGGTAATAAGCACCGGCTGCCAACCGACGCCATCCGACAAAGCAAACGACAGCCCGACATCCGACAATAAAGAAACCACGGACCAGGAGAGCTGGACCGTAGACCCCACTTCGCAAGCAGAACCCGTTGCCGTGTTCATGCTCATAAGCGACACGCACCTGGGGCATGATGAGGTCGACTGCGAAGAGCGCTTGGCAGACGCGCTCACCCAAATAGCCGAATTCGAACGCCGTCCCGATACAATCGTCATCAACGGCGACATCACTAACGGAGGGCATCAAGAAGAATACGACCAGCTGCGCGCAATCATCGACGATTCTGATTTCGATTTCTCATCCGACTTCCTTTTCGTCTGCGGCAACCACGACCACTACACGGGCGACGACAACAGTCGCGAAGCATTCGACGCGATGCACGAGCGGTTCACGGCAAATACCGGTGCCCCGCTATACTACGACCGCATGGTAGCCGACATGCACCTCATCTGCATGGGTCCTGATGGTCTAGCCAGCCGATGGGACCGCTTCAACATTACGGATGAACAGGTCGCATGGGTTGAAGGATTGCTCGAGGAAGACGAGAAAAGCGCCACCCTCTCGTTCGTCTTCTGCCACGAACCCCTACCCGACACCGTCTTTGGCACCGAAAAGGGCCAATGGGGCTACGATGCTTCGATCGAAAACCCCGAAGAGCTGCGTGCAATGCTCGAACGCCATCCATCAACCGTGTTCGTGACGGGTCACACGCACGTCATACCCGACGCGCGACGCGCGACGAAAGCGAGCCCCACCTATGTGAACGAAGGGTCATGCGGATTTGGATACGATCCAAGAGCCGGCTTTGACCCCGAACACCCACTGTCGAATGGCATGGAGGCAGCTGTATACGATGATCGCATCGAGTTTCGAGTTCGCGACTTCATAGAAGCGACATGGGGTCAACCGACGGTCATCGAACGGATCTGACCTGCATGTGCATAGATATCGTACTCGAGCATGGGTGGAGCGCACCAGGCGATGGCAGCTTCCCGCGCATGCGAGCGTGGTAATAGCCAGACAGCCAGCATCTGCCTGCCGAACAAGGGTACCGAAGAGTTCGAAGATCAGAAATGGTAACGGCTGTCCCAGTTGCATGCAAGCCAACGAAGGCGTGATAAAGAGCACGTATGACCCCATCTGCAACGAACAAGCATCGATTTGCAATCGCCATCTTGGCTCTGGCAATGAGCCTGGCATGTTGCGCTTGCCAGGCAGGCAAGGATGACACGGCCACGTGGAGCTTACCACCGATTGGCAGAACCTGAACAGCGAGCCATGGTACGTGGTCACCGTGGGCTATTCGTCCACCCAAGAACAAGCAAACGCCCTGGTGGGCACGGTGCAATCCGCGGGATGGGACGGCGCGTACGTGAAATACTCGGGTGAGCACGCGTAACACAATGAGTCGGTGGAGTCGGTGTACCTGGTCTCTGGCTCATCGGCTCCGTGTAACAAAATGAGTCGGCGAGTCGGCGAACCAGGTACGCCGACTCGTCTTGCGACGAAAAAGCGCCAGCGGCGGCCAATGCCGCCGCTGGCGCTGCAACGCCTGTTACTGCTCGTCGCAGCTAAGTGGCAAAGCGGCAAGCTTTTCTTCGTCGATGTCTATTTCGCAGGCGATCTTCTGTTCGGCTGGCGCGGGCTGGTAGGTGGCGGTACGCGCCTCGCGGGCGACTTGCTCCTTTTCGGCCAGGTTGGCCTTGGCCACCGCGATCATGAGCTTGATGCGGTTGAGCTGGTTTACCTCGCTGGCACCAGGATCGTAATCAACGGCCACGATGTTGCTTTCGGGATAACGGCGGCGCAGCTCCTTGATAACCGACTTGCCCACCACGTGGTTGGGCAAACACGCGAACGGCTGCGCGCACACGATATTGGGCGCGCCATGGCGGATGAGCTCCACCATCTCGGCGGTGAGCAGCCAGCCCTCGCCCATCGAGTTGCACAGGCTCAGAATCTCTTCGCCATAGCGGCCTAGCTCGTAGATATCGGTGGGCGCTTCGAAGCGGTTGGAGCGCTCCATGGCATCGATCACCGGCTTGCGCACGGCCTTGATGTAGGCAAGCGCCGCCCGCGCGCCAACGGCACCGATGGCAGAGCGGCCCAGCGGATCCCGCTGATAGATACGCCCCACGATGCCGAACAGGAAGAACTCGATAAGCCCCGGCACCACGGCCTCGCAGCCTTCGGCTTCGATTTGACCCACCACGTCGTTGTTCGCCGTGGGATGGAACTTCACCAGGATTTCACCCACCACGCCCACGCGCGGCTTCGTGCCTTCGCCCACAAGCGGCAGAACGTCGAAGTCGTTGACGATCTCGCGGACGGTCTTGGCAAAGCGGCGGCGGTTTTCGCCTTCGAGCATTTGCTCCTTCACCTTTTCCATCCAGTAACGGTACAGGTACCACGCGCTGTCGGGCTCGGCTTCGTAGGGGCGCGTGCGATACAGGCACGTCATGAGCAAATCGCCATAGGCGAACGAGTAGATGGCCTGCTGCAGCATGGCCGGCGTGATCTTCCAACCCGAATGGACCTCGTCCAAGTTGCCCTGCAGCGCCAGCGCGATGACGGGGATGTGGCCCATGCCCGCCGCCGCAAGCGCCTTGCGGATGAGCGCGATGTAGTTGGTGGCACGGCAGCCGCCACCTGTTTGCGTGATGATCACGGCCAGGTGGTCGGTATCGTAGCGCCCGCTGGTAACTGCTTCCATGATCTGGCCCGTGACCAGGATAGACGGGTAGCAGATATCGTTGTTGACGTATTTCAGGCCTGCATCCACGGCACCGCGGTCAACGCTGGGCAAAAGCTCGATGTTGTAGCCGAACTTGTGGAACGTCTGGCACAGGATCTCGAAATGGATGGGGGCCATCTGCGGGGCAAGGATGGTCCAGCCGGCTTCCTTCATCTCCTTGGTGTATTCGACGCGGGGGAATTTCGTTGAAGCGGCTTCGCGCGCCTCGCGCTTCTGGATGGAATCGGCCACGTCTACGGCAGCACGCGCCTCGAGTTTGCCATCGCCTTGCGCTATCGCCTCCTCGAACCTTTGCACCAGGGCATCGGCCTGCACATCGCCCACCGGGCAACCGCGCGCCATGGCGCTGCGCTCGGCCTCTTCGTCGGCTTTTTCCTTCAAGGCTGCAAGCAAGCTGCGCACGCGGATGCGCGCCGCACCCAGATTCGACACCTCGTCGATCTTGAGCACGGTGTAGACCTTGCCCGAAGCTTCCAGAATTTCCTGCACCTGGTCGGTGGTCAGGGCATCCAGGCCGCAACCGAAGCTGTTGAGCTGGATGAGGTCCAGGTCTTCGCGCTGCGTTGCCACCTTGGCCGCGGCATACAGGCGCGTATGGTACATCCACTGGTCGACCACGCGGATGGGACGCTCGAGCGTGCCCAGATGAGCGATGCTGTCTTCGGTGAGCACAGCCAAGCCGAAGCTCGTGAGCAACTCGGGGATGGCATGGTTGATCTCGGGGTCGTTGTGGTAGGGGCGGCCGGCCAGCACGATGCCATGCGTGTTGGTCTCCTCCATCCAGGCCAGCGTCTCTTCGCCCTTCGCGCGCATGTCATCGTGGAACTTCTCGTCTTCAGCCCAGGCCAATTCCACGGCCTCGTCTATTTCGCGCTGCGTTGGCGCCTTGGCGTAGCGCCCCATGAGCTCGGGATGGTTTTCCACCAGCTCCACGTACAAACGCTTCTTGAGCTTGTCCTTCTGATCGTAGGGAAGGAACGGATTCAAGAAGGCCACGTCGGTTTCGCGCAGCTCGTCGATGTTCAGACGCAGGCTTTCCGAATAGCTCATGACGATCGGGCAGTTGTAATGGTTGCCGGCACCTGCATCTTCCTGACGCTCCCACTTCGCGCAGGGCATCCAGATGAAGTCGGGGTGCTTTTCCAGCAGGTTCATCACATGCCCGTGGCTGATCTTGGCCGGATAGCACGCGTTTTCGCTGGGGATGGACTCGATGCCCGCCTCGTACGTGCGCTTCGTGGACGGGTCCGACACGATCACGCGGAAGCCCAGCTTCGTGAAGAAGGTGAACCAGAACGGGTAGTTCTCGTACATGTTGAGCGCGCGTGGCATGCCCACCGTGCCGCGCGGTGCAAGCTCGGGCGCGAGCGGCTCGTAGTCGAACAGGCGATGGCTCTTGTACTCGAACAGGTTCGGCACCTGACTCTTCTTGTTCGATGTGCCCGCACCACGCTCGCAGCGGTTGCCGGTGATGAAGCGACGATGCTTGCCCGTGGCCTCGTCCACGCCAAAGTCGTTGATGGTGAGCAGACAATGGTTCTCGCACGCCTTGCAGCGCGTGGTGCGATGCGTGGGCTGCATCAGGGCCAGCTGCTCGGAATCCAGCAGCGTCGAGGTGATGTCGTGGCCGCCGCGGCGCACGGCCTGATTGTAGCGGTCGCGCGCGAGCAGCGCAGCACCGAAGGCGCCCATGTTGCCCGCGATGTCGGGGCGAACGGCATCCACCTGGGAAAGCTGCTCGAAGCTGCGCAGCACGGCATCGTTTAAAAACGTACCGCCCTGCACGATCACGCGCTCGCCCACATCGCGCGGGTCGCGGATCTTGATTACCTTGAACAGTGCGTTCTTGATGACGGATATGGCCAGGCCGGCAGCGATATCACCCACCGTGGCGCCTTCCTTCTGCGCCTGCTTCACGCGGCTGTTCATAAACACCGTGCAGCGGCTGCCCAAATCAACGGGGTTTTCGGCATGGTTCGCTGTCTCGGCGAACTCCGAGATTTCCAGGTTCAGGCCGCTTGCGAAGCTTTCGATGAAGCTGCCGCAACCCGAACTGCACGCCTCGTTGAGCATGATGGAGTCGATGACGCCGTCTTTCACACGCAGGCACTTCATGTCCTGCCCGCCGATATCCAAGATGAACTCAACGCCGGGCAGCATCTCCTGCGCGCCGCGCAGATGCGCGACGGTCTCGATTTCGCCGGAGTCCACACGCAGCGCCTCCAACAGCAGACCCTCGCCATAGCCGGTGACGGTGGCGTGGCCGATCTGCACGAGCGGCGTGCCGTCTTCGTCTTTCGGGATTTCGTCGTAGAGCTTGTTCACGCCCGCCTTCGCGGTGCCCAAAACATCGCCCTTGTTGTTGGTGTAGTACGACCACAGCAAGCTGCCGTCTTCGCCGACGAGCGCGGTCTTAAACGTCGTCGAACCCGCATCGATGCCCAGAAACGCCTTCCCACGATACGTCGCCAAATCGGCACGCTTCACGCACTCCTGGTCGTGGCGGGCCTTGAACTCGGCATATTCTGAATCGCTCGCGAACAGCGGGGGCAGGCGCACCACTTCGCTGCCCTGCAGATCGCCCAGGCCTTCCAGCCGCTCGACGATGTCGTTGAGCCGCTCGGGCTTCGCTTCGCTGACGCCCGCGATGGCGCATCCGGCGGCCACGAACAGATGGGCGTTTTCCGGCACGATGATGTGCTCGTCATCGAGCTTGAGCGTGTCGTAAAAGCGGTTGCGCAGCTCGGGGAGGTACTGCAGCGGCCCGCCCAAAAAGGCCACGTGCCCGCGGATGGGACGCCCACACGCCAGGCCCGAGATGGTTTGCGTTACCACGGCCTGGAAGATGGATGCCGCCACGTCTTCGCGCTTGGCGCCTTCGTTGAGCAGCGGTTGCACATCGGTTTTGGCGAACACGCCACAGCGGCTGGCTATCGGGTAGAGGATGGTATGCTTGGCCGCCAGATCGTTGAGTCCCATGGCATCGGTGTTGAGCAAGGCTGCCATCTGGTCGATGAAAGCACCCGTGCCGCCGGCGCAAGTGCCGTTCATGCGCTGTTCGATACCGTGGTCGAAGTAGATGATCTTCGCGTCTTCGCCACCGAGCTCTATTGCCACATCGGTTTGCGGGATGAAGGTCTCAACTGCGGTTTTGCTCGCAATGACCTCCTGCACGAACGTGATGTCCAGCCACTGCGCCAAAAGCAGGCCACCAGAACCGGTGATGGCGGTGGTCATGGTGTATTCGCCGAACTGCTCGGCGCAGGCGCGCAGCACTTCCACAATAGTGGCGCGCACGTCGGCATGATGGCGCTGGTAGATGGAGTACTTGATGTCGTTCGCGTCATCAAGAATCGCGAGCTTCACCGTGGTCGACCCTACGTCGATGCCGATATGCAGGTTTTCGTCCATGTCGTTTCCTTTTCTATCGTTTGAAACATCGCACTCAGGGCAATGCCTCTTGTTCTGCCCCTATAGCTCTATCGATTCTCCTGGTTTGATGAAAAGCAGGCGCTGTGCGATGAGCGCCATTTCCTGGCTGCTCTCATGCATGCCCATCTCGATCCACCGGGTGATGATGCCCAAATAGGCACTCGCGAAAAACGCCACGTAATAGCCCACGAAGGGCGAAGGGTTTTCGCGGTACTTTTCGTGCAGCGTGATACGAACCAGGTTATCGCACACTGCTTCGCGCAACCGCGGCGCGAACGCCGGGTCGCCGCCTGGCCCCAGCGCGGCATGCAGGAAATCGCCTTCGCTGCGCAGGTAGTCGAACAGATTCACCAAAAACCGCATCGGGGTTCTGCGTGCCGCCTGCAAGGCCATGACCGGCAGACTCAAATCGGCCATTTCAACCTGGTATTCTGTCACTTCGGCAAGAATCTGGTCCTCGAACTGGGTAATCAGGTCTTCCTTGCCCGTGCAGTGGTTGTAGAACGTGCCGCGGTTCAAGCCCGCCCGCTCGCAGAGCTGGCTT
>JBGUXY010000015.1:0-20682 GCA_045118335.1 Eggerthellaceae bacterium | reverse complement strand
CCCGCCGGGGGCCTCCGGGGCTTCCGGCCGAGGGGCGTCCCCTGCCGCCGCCGGGCGCTTGCGCCTCCCGTTACCTTTCCGGCGCGTTCAGCAACGACTTACGCTACCCCAAACACAAGTTCAAGGTAATAGGACTGATACAGCGCTGCCAGTTCCTTTTGCCGAGCTATGCTTTCACTAAGCTCGGCAACCTTGGCCTCGACCCATTTCTGATCTTCGATGAAAGCGCGCATGGTATACGCCACCTCGGATTCTATACTCGATAACCTCTCTTGGGCAACAGCCGCCTTGGCATTGAGAATCGCAAGCTCGGCATTGAGCTCGTCATCGCTTAACTGCACCCGTGAACGTGACACGGCAACGTGAAGAGGCCGCGTGGATTGCTCAACAGAGCGCATCATGGGCAGATCAGCGCGCTTCAGCGCCAAACGGGCTTTCGACAAGCTGCTATTCCACGATGCATTGGGGTTGCAACCCAGAAACGGATGCAGGCGACCCACGAGAATACGATGCAGTTCCTTGAGTTCGCGTTCATCGCATTCGCCAAGGGCCACCCTTGCCTTCTGATTGCCGATAATGGCTGCACATGCACGCTCCAGCTCCAACAACTCTTGCGCATGATGTGAAAACTCGCTACCAACAGCCTGCTCTACGGCACGGCAGTCTAACTTTCCGCCCTTGCCAAGCAAGGCCCTAGCTAGTTCGCCCCTGCGCATGGCGCGCTTCGCTTCCAGCTTGCATCTTTCAAGTTCGATATGCCACATGCCCACCTTGCGCACAAGCAGCATCTCTATCCTGGGAATCTCGCTGAACTTGACCCAGTCAGCCTCGACGAGCAACTGCAGCACTTCCCCACGGACCCGCTCGATTTCCCATTCCAACTCTGCACGCCGCGTTTTCGTCTCGCTTGCCATACGCCCTCGCAATCGCCCATCGCTTCTAGATTCCGAGCTATGGTATCGAAGATGGTTTTTCAAGAAGTACCGCGTATTGGACATCGAGCAATCGATACAACACCGCTCGTGCCGAAGCGCGTGCTTCTCATGGCTTTCCGTATAGCATGGCGCTCCAGCAAAGGCATCGATGAAGAAAGCACGCAAGCCCACCGTTGTGGCGGGCTTGCGCTATTCTCAGATTAAGCTTCGCGGCTTCTGAGTGACCATGGCCTAGCGGCCCCAGCTCAGCTTGCCGTCGACGCCTTGGAATTGGCGGCCGATACGCTTGAACTTGTTCATGTCGGACACGCTCATGCCGCGCGTGCCGTCGTGACGGTGTGCATAGTCGGGGTTTTCGGGATCGTCCCACAGACGCTGGGCGTTCGGTGCCCATTCGTCGATGTGGCTGTGGCACTTCGCGCACAAGTCTGCCGCAGGCTCGGCGCCCACCAAATCGGTGGGTTTGGCGCCAGAGCGCTCCACCATCTTCGCCAACGCGTCCTTGTTGTCGAGCATCGGGCACGGACGTAGCAGGTTATCGTTGAACGGCTGGCCACGGTGGTATTCCATGAACAGCGGCTGGCGCAGCGCATCGAGCAGCGACACTTCCTTGATGTTGGCGCCAGAGTAATGCGCGAACACGCAAGGTTCCACGTCGCCATTCGCATTGATGTGCAGGTAGCGGCGCCCACCGGCAATGCAACCGCCGACATATTCGCCGTCGCCCCAGAAGTCCATGGCGAACAGCGGCTTTTCGCTGCGCATCTTGCGCACGAAATGATACAGGTCCTCGCGCTGCTGAGCCGATGCCATCAAACTCGTAGGAGCACCCTGCCCGATGGGCATGTACGTGAAGATCCACGTGAACAGCGAACCTTGCTCCACCTGCCAGTCGAAGAACTCCTCGCTCGCGATGCTCGAGGCGTTCTCGGAGGTGAAGCAACATGACGTGCCGAATGCCAAACCATGTTCACGCAAAAGCTTCATGGCATCGGACACACGCTCGAACACGCCTTCGCCACGGCGGCTGTCGGTGGCTTCCTTGAAACCCTCGACGCTGATGGCGGGTACGAAATTGGAAACGCGCAGCATATCCTGGCAAAAAGCCTCGTCGATGAGCGTGGAGTTCGTAAAGCACAAAAAGCTGCAGTCCTGGTGCTTCTCGCACAGGCGAATAATGTCCTTCTTGCGCACGAGAGGCTCGCCGCCCGTGTAGATGTAGATGTGGGTACCAAGCGCCTTGCCCTGCTCGATGATGGAGTCTATGGTCTCATAGCTCAGGTTCAGGCTGTGACCGTAATCGGCTGCCCAGCAACCAGTGCAGTTCAGATTGCATGCGCTCGTGGGGTCGAGCAAGATAGCCCAGGGGATGTTGCATTCGTACTTTTCGCGGCTTTCCTCCTGCTTGCTCCATGCCAGCAGATTCGCGTCAACTACCAGCGTCTTCAGCATGCGCTTGCCGTATTCGGGATCGAGCCTGCACATGCGCAGGATGAATTCGTACCAGTTGCTATGGTTTTCGTACGCCTGTCGAATGACATGACGCTGCTCGGGGAAAACCGTGGACGGAATGAACTTGTCGATGGCGTCCAGAATCTTCGGGAAACGCTTTTCCGGATCGTCGAACAGGTAATCGATGGTCTTGTAAATCGCAAACTTCTCTGCTGCCTCTTTTGCGCCCATGGCGACAATCCTTTCATCAACGCTTGGGGCTCCATATTCGAAGCACTTGCCAGTCTGTGAACCGCTTGTGCATGTTTTGCCACATTTGTGGAATTTCAATCGCATCGCGATATTATGAACGCGAACAGCTCACTGTTGTGGCTATTCGCGCAAATCTTGATGTTTATACCACATATTCATCACTTGATACACTAGACACTCATTTCTCGCAACGAGCCCACGAAAGAAGCAGGGAAATGCCGAACCGAAAAGACATGCGCCACTCTACTGATCGACGTGTCGTCAGGACTCGCACCGCAATTGAGCAGGCTTTCATCGAGTTGCTGGAAACCACGGATTACGACAAGATAACCATCAGCGCCATCGCGCAGACAGCGCAAATCAACCGCAAGACGTTCTACCTGCACTACGCTTCCGTCGACGAGCTGCTTGACCAGGCGGTTGAAAACCTGGCGAACCGCGTGATAGATTCAGTTTCCAGCTCGTTTGACTGGGAAGACTCGCAGGCAGCGCTGCCAGCGCTATCGCGTGCAATCATGGTAAGGCTCTCGAAGCACGCAGACCTTGAAGCGAACCTGTTCTCGAGCATCGAGCTCAGCAAGGTGTTGAGCATGGCGCGCAAACCGCTCACGCAACGCATCGAACGGGCTCGCGAGGAACGCGGTCTCGATCCGATTCCCCACCTGCAGTTCTATGTCGCCTGTTACTTGGGTGCACTGTTTGGTGCATATGATGCATGGCAGGAAGGCGGTCGCAAGGAAAGCCTCGACGACGTGGCCGAGATGCTGCACACGGGTTTGGCTGGCTGCATGTCCAACATCCTTGCAGACTCGGACACCACACTGCGATAAGCCTGATTCGGGATAGCGGTTCCAAGATGCACCCAGGGGCACGAACCATCCGTCATGCCCCTGAAAACGCGTGATTTCGTTTCCTTCGCTCTAGAAATCGAGCACGTCGCCAATCGGTGCTGCAATGCACAAATCGGCGCTTTTGTCTCGCGCTGTGGGAGAGAGGTTCACGATGACCAGGTGGTCTCCGTTGAAGTAGTCGATGAAGCCCGCCGCCGGATACACCACCAAAGAAGTGCCCGCGATGATGAGCATCTTCGCTCGGGCGATGGCTCGGATGGACTCTTCGATGACCCGACTGTCGAGCGACTCTTCGTAGAGCACGACATCGGGTTTCACGATGCCGCCACACACCGGGCATCGAGGTACGCCATCTTCAGACGTCTCGTGCAGTTCGATTATGGCATCGAGATCGTAGGGTCTGCCGCAATCCATGCAGAAGTTGCGCAATACGCTACCATGCAGCTCGTGCACTTTGCGGCTGCCCGCCTTCTGATGCAACCCGTCGATGTTCTGGGTGACGACACAGGAAAGCTTGCCTTCTGCTTCAAGTTGAGCGAGCTTGATGTGCGCACGGTTAGGCATCGCATCGCGCGCGATCATGCGATCGAAATAGAACTCGAAGAACTGGTCGGGATGCACATCGAAATACGTACGCGAGATCATCACCTCGGGCGAAACGGGGTATTTAAGCGAGTAGAGCCCGTCGGCGCTGCGGAAATCGGGAATACCGCTTTCCGTAGACACGCCCGCGCCACCGAAGAACACGATGCTATCCGGCTTGGCCTCGTCGATCCATTGCCTGAATGTCTGAATGCCCTGCTCTGCGCTCATGGCTCCTCCGTTCCCTTGTGTACACGAATAAGGCAATTATAGACCCTTTGACGCATATGTGCCGCCACTGCGCGCGTAGCGCAAGACGAGATTGCCCACCCTGCGCATCGGGACGAAACCCGCCGGGCAGCTAGGCCGCATATGTCGCTTTGCGCCTTTTCGGCAAACGCTTTCGACTATACGTTGAACATGAAGTGCATGACGTCCCCATCCTGCACCACGTATTCCTTGCCCTCTTGGCGAAGCTTGCCTGCCGCACGGCACCCGGCTTCGCCACCCAGTTCGCTGTAGTCATCGAACGACGCCGTCACGGCTTTGATGAAGCCCCGCTCGAAGTCGGAATGGATCACGCCGGCCGCCTGCGGCGCCTTCGCGCCTATGGGAACGGTCCATGCTCGCGATTCGGTCTCGCCGCTTGTGAAAAACGACTGAAGACCCAGCAGCTTGTATGCCTCGCGCACCAAGCGGACCAGACCGCTTTGTTCCATGCCCAACGCCTCCAGGTATTCGGCAACCTCATCGGGCTCTAGTTCGGCCAGGTCGGCTTCAATCTTGGCGGAAATGGGCACTGGTTGGCAGCCATCGATTTCAGCTACCGGCTCGCCCATGGCATCTTCGTCGACATTGGCGATATAGAGCATCGGTTTCATGGTGAGCAAATGCAAGTCGTAGATAGCCGCCGCTTCTTCGTCGGAAAGGCCCAGCGTGAGGGCACGGTGACCATCGTTGAGGCCTGCTTCTACCTTCTTCGCCACCTCCAGCTTGAAAGCCAGGGAACGATCTCGCTTTGCATCTTTTTCCAAACGCGGCATGGCGCGTTCGATGGTGCCCAGGTCGGCTAAGATCAACTCGGTCTTGATGGTCTCGACGTCGCTGGAAGGGTTGACCTTTCCTGCAACGTGCACCACATCGGGATCGCTGAAGTAGCGCACGACCTCGCAGATGGCATCCGTGTCGCGAATGTTGGCTAGGAACTGATTGCCCAGACCTTCGCCCTTCGATGCTCCTGCCACCAAACCGGCGATATCCACGAACTCCACGGTCGCCGGCACGATGCGCGCCGGGTTGTCGATTTCGGCCAGACGGTTCAGCCGCTCGTCGGGCACGGGCACAACGCCCACGTTGGGCTCGATGGTGGCGAAGGGATAGTTGGCGGCCAACCCGCCTTTGTTGGTAAGAGCCGTGAACAACGTGGACTTGCCCACGTTGGGCAGCCCTACGATACCGATGGAAAGCGACATGAGTTCTCCTCGTCATATGGATTGTGCGTCATGAATCATAGCACGGGCCGCCAGGCGCAATGCCCAGCGGCCCATAACTTTCACGTTGGCCGTTCCTTAAAACCCGACGAACTAGATTGCGATGATGCCAGCGGTGTTGAGCACGTAAGCCACCAAGATGGCAACCAGCAGCACGGGTGCGATGTACTTCACCATCACGGTGAACAGCTTCTCGCCCTTAAACGGCGACGATTGTTTCACTTCGTCGATAATCGCCTGCGGCTTGATCACGTATCCGATGAAGATACAGGTGAGCAGCGCCACGATGGGCATGAGTATCGTGTTCGAGATGAAGTCGAAGAAGTCGAGCAGCTGGAAGTCTTGGTATTCGCCCAAACCGAACAGCGAGTGCATCGGGTCCATCCACAGCAGGTTGTCGTAACCCATGTTCACGAAGATGCCCACAGCAAGGATGATTGCGCCGGTGATGGCAACCGAGGGACGGCGCTTGATGCCGACGGCGTCGCATGCAATGGACACGCAGGTCTCGAAGAGGCTGATGCAGCTGGTAAGGGCTGCGAAGAACACCAGCAGGAAGAATATGAAGCCCAGAGGCCTGCCAACCGGACCGATGCTGTCGAAGACGGCAGGGAGCGTGCCGAACATCAGACCCGGGCCAGCATGCGTCATGACGGCCTCACCGCTACCAAGCGCGGCGAAGGCGGCGGGGATGATCATGAAACCGGCGAGGATGGCAATGCCTGTGTCGAACAGCTCGATACGGCGCACGGAATGCTCGAGATCATGGTGCTTTTCGAAGTAGGAACCATAGGTGATCATGATGCCCATGGCCAGCGAAAGACTGTAGAACATCTGACCCATGGCTCCAAGCACCAGCTCGACGGAGAACTTGCTGAAATCAGGAACCAGATAGAAAGCGATACCCTGCATGGCGCCCGGCAGCGTCGCCGCATAGACGCTGATGCCAATCGACATGATGATGAGAGCGGGCATGAGAACCTTGTTCACGCGCTCGATGCCCTTCTGCACGCCCAGGGCAACGACCAGGTACACCAGCAGCAAAAACACGATCAAATACAGGTAGGTTTCGGGGTTCATCAGGATGAAGCCGGTAAAATAGCCGTCTTCGGCGATGACCCCCGATGGCTCGAAGATGTACGCGGTCATGTATTTGGTCACCCAGCCGCCGATGAGCGCATAGTACGGGGTGATGATGAACGGCACCACGCTGGCAAGCACGCCCACGAACTTCCAGTTCTTCTTCAGCGTGGAGAACGCGCCGATGGCGCTTTGGCCGGTTTTGCGACCCAGTGCCGTTTCGGCCATCATCAGCGTGAAGCCAAACGTCACCACCAAGATGACATACACCAGCAAGAAGATGCCACCACCGTACTTGGCTGCCAAGTACGGGAAGCGCCACATGTTGCCCAAGCCAACGGCGCTCGCCGCTGCTGCCAGAATGAAACCCCACTTGCCCGACCATGTCGAGCGCTCTTCCTTCTTCGTAAGCCCTGTCACAGTTTTCGCCCCTCTAACCAATTATGGAACTTTCAGCCCACGCATGTCGTATGGGCTTTATGTCTAACTCACTCGAACCGCAGTCGTTGCAACGACCGGATCGCGCGAAGAGCAGCTTGCTCAGATGTGCCAGTATACTAGACATTTCGCCAGTTTGGCGAATTTGAAAAATGTTCACGACTCGAACGGCAACCACCCGCTGCAATCGCCATCCCAGTTCAGCATCATGCGCAGGCATACCGCGCATCGATCAAAAACGATGCGCGGTATCGGGTCGATTGCAATTCCCGATACGCAGCCGAGCTTTACGCACTCACCGAAATCCTCGGCAGCGGTAACAACATGATGATTGAACCCACGAGCATGATTTCGCTTCCCAACTCATTCCGCTTGCAGACTATTCGATACTTTTTTGCCATGAGTCCGCATTTTCGGGCAGAATTGCAGAAAATCGGCTATATGGTGCGAATTAGAACTTCGAAACGCTACGGCAGTTTGCCATTAATAACAAGCGAGCTGGGGAAACGTCAATTCTTTACCGACAGTCGAGGTTTAACTCGACCAGCAATCCACACCATATGGCCGATTTTCTGCAATTCTGCCCGAAAATGCGGACTCAATGATTGTCTGAGACGAATCGTTAAGCCAAACGTGACGTATTGACTGCAGTTAGGTGGCCTTCGGCGTCTTCGTAGATGATAATCCGGCCATCGCGGGAACGATAAAGCTCGCGAAACGTCGCAAATCCATGTTGACGAGACTCCGCAGCGGCCCGCTTTGCCGTTGCGGACACATCATCGGTTGCCGAACCGCCTCCATTGTTGGAAGAGCGATGCTCCATCAATACGTCACCTTCCATAACACGAGACCACAAGCTGGAGCCTTTTCACCGGCCGCATCCCGGCGGCAAGCAGCTAGCACGTCAGCCACCCAATCCGGATCGCGTCTCCCGCGGCCTACGGCCAACAGCGTTCCAACGATGGTGCGAACCATGGAATGCAGAAACGAACTGCCCACGACGGTGATGCTCACGAGCGGCTCACCCATAATCTCGACGGGTTCCACATCGATGCGCATGACGTTTCGGCACGTAGGCTTGTCTTTCGCCGAAGCCGCAAGGCAGAAGCTCTTGAAATCGTGTTCCCCCACCAGGTGCGACGCGCCTTCACGCATCGCATCCAGATCGAGCAGGCCTGGCGTATGCCAGCAGAAATCACGCATGACCAGCGGCGGAGTCTTCTCGGTCGACAGGAAGTACCGGTATTCGCGCGCCTTCGCATCAAAACGAGCAGAGAATCCTTCTGCCACATGCCGCACCTCGCGAACCCCAATCGCGCGATGCGTGATGGCATTCAGCGACCGCATGAGCGCATCGTCGCTCCGCACACCCAGCTCGTCTTCTTCCAAATCGAAGCTGACCACTTGACCCAGCGCATGGACGCCAGCATCGGTGCGCCCCGCGCACACCGTGGGCACCGAGCGACGGTAGAGCAATTCCAGCGCATGTTCCAGTTCGCCTTGCACCGTAAGCAGGCCACCAGGCTGGCGCGCAAACCCGGAAAACGGCGCACCGTTATATGAAACCGTAAGACTAACCGCAGGCATTACGACGCAGCACTCCAAACTTTGCGGCCAAACAGCTGGCGAAGCTCGTTGAAGACGCCGGCATTGTGCGCATCGATGGTTATCGGCAGCTCAGCACGGAATTTGCGCCCATCGGATTGATGCACGTAGAGCACAACGCCATCGCGCCCAGGATAGCGTTTCAATATCTGGGTGAGAAACGTCATGGAATCCTGGGACATATCGCGTTGCTGAATAGAGATCTGCACGGTTTGCGGCCCATGCTGTTCGCCGCGTTCCTGCAGCTGCAGCTTTTCCACTTCGTAAGCCATGAGCTGGTTGCCGCGGTCCCCCACCTCGTATTTTCCCTTGATCTGCACGATGGCGTCTTCCATCAATGCGTTGCTGTAATCGTCGTACTTAAAGCAGATGCACTCAACGCTTCCCGATGTGTCTTCCAATGTGAACGTCGCCATCCGCTTTCCGGTTTTCGTGAGCTTGGTGGCTACCGTCGAAATCATGCCCACGAACGTGGCGTTGCGGATATCACGCGTGCGCTCGGCCAGGTCGCCTAGGCGGTATTTCGACAGCTTCGCCAGCTGACCCTCGTAGGGGCGCAGCGGATGGTCGGACACGTATATCTTCAAGATTTCCTTCTCGAAGGCTAGTTTCGTGCGCTTGTCCCATTCTACGCCGTCTGGCGGGGGCACTTCTTCGGAAAAACCGGAATCCTCGTCGTCGCCAAACATGTCGAACATGCTGAACTGGCCCATGTCCTTGTCTTTCTGACGCTTTGCCGCGCCCTCGAGCAGCGGCGTCTCGTCGATGAAGTACATGAGCTGCCTGCGGGTGTATCCCGTGGAATCGAAGGCGCCTGCCTTGATAAGAGCTTCGAGCGTCTTTCGGTTGTAGCATTTGGAGTCAAGGCGATTCACGAAATCGTGCAGGCTGGTATAGGGGCCTCTCGCATCGCGCTCGGCCACGATAGCTTCGACCACCTTTTCGCCCACGCCACGCACACCGGCCAGACCGAAGCGCACTCCTTCGTCGGTGGGCGTGAACTCCAGGTTCGACGAGTTGATATCTGGTGGCAGCACACGCACGCCCGAGGCGGCACAGCTGGCGATGTAGTGGATGAGCTTGTCGCTGTTGCCCATGAAGCTTGAGAGCACGGCCGCCATGAATTCGTCGGGATAATGGGCTTTCAGGTATGCCGTGCGCATGACCAGCACGGCATAGCAAGCCGAATGCGACTTGTTGAAGGCATACTCGGCGAACTTTTCGGCGTCGGACCAAATCTTGGAAGCGACTTCCACCGAGTAGCCGTTATCGGCCGCACCCTGATCCCAGTCGTCTTTGAGCGAACGCATGATATCGAGCTTCTTCTTGCCCATGGCCTTGCGCAACTTGTCGGCCTTGCCGGCGGAAAAGCCGCACATGGCCATCGAGATCTGCATGATCTGCTCCTGGTAGACGATGGTGCCGTACGTCTCTTCCAGGATGGGTCGCAGGCGGTCGTCGTAGTAACGCACCGGCGCACGCCCCTGCACACGGTCCACGTAGTCATCCACGAAGCCGTTTTGCAACGGACCCGGACGGTTCAGCGCAATGGAAGCGACGATGTCGCTGAACTGGCGCGGCTTCATGCGTGCGAATAGCGTCACGTACAGCGAGCTCTCCACCTGGAACAGGCCGTCCATGTTGCCGCCGCACATCAGGTCGAAGGCACCGGAGTCGTCAAGCGGCAGCTTCGAGGGATCGAGCTCGATGCCATGGCGCTCCTTGATGTTTTTGCAAGCGCGGCTGATCACGCCCAGCGTTCGCAGGCCCAGGAAGTCCATCTTCAACAACCCCAGATCGGGCGTGTAGTGGCCGTCGTACTGAGTGATGATGCCTCCGCCTTTGGTGTCGCGCTTGACGGGCACATGGTCAGACATCGGATCTCGGCAGATGATGGTGGCGCAAGCGTGCACGCCTTCGTTGCGCAGGTTGCCTTCTATGGACAGCGCGGCATCGATGACGGCCCGAGACTCTTCTTCGGTTTCGTATGCCGTCTTCAGGTCGGGATTCTGCTCGATAGCCTTGCGGATGGTGATGCCCAAATCGTCGCCCACGAGCTTGCACAGCCTGTCTCCCACGCCATAGGAATAGCCTAAAACGCGCGCAGCATCGCGAATGGCATTCTTCGCCTGCAGTTTGCCGTAGGTAATCACGCCGGCGATGTGGTCTTCGCCGTAGACCTCGCGCACATGGTCGATGACCTCGGCACGATGCTGGTCGTCGAAATCAACGTCGATATCGGGCATTTCCACGCGCTCGGGCGAAAGGAATCGCTCGAACAGCAGGCCATACGGTAGCGGATCGAGGTCGGTGATGCCCATGGCATAAGCCACGATGGCGCCAGCAGCAGATCCGCGGCCCGGACCCACGCCGATGCCATGGTCTTTCGCCCACTTGATGTACTCCTGCACGATAAGGAAGTAGGCGGGAAAGCCCTGCTGGATGATGACGCTGGCTTCGTATTCGTAGCGCTCGACCACCACGCGGGGCAAATCATCGAGCGTCTTTGCCATGCCGTTGCCGTATCGCTCGATCAGGCCCCGCTCGCATTGCTTGCGGAACCACGATTCTTCAGTCTCGCCTGCAGGCAGCGGGAAGCGCGGCAAGATGGAATCGCGCTCGAGCTCGACGTTGCACTTGTTTGCCACTTCCACCGTGTTGTCACACGCTTCGGGGAATTCGGCCAAGGCTTCGCGCATTTCCTCTTCGGTCTTCATGTAGAACTCTTCGTTCGCGAAGCGCATGCGTTTGGGGTCATCGAGCTGCTTGCCCATGCCGATACAGAGCATGAGGTCCTGCGCCCGCGCGTCTTCGCGCGTAAGATAATGGAAGTCGTTCGTGGCGATGCACTTGAGCCCCACCGCGTTAGCCACCTGCACCAGTTGGCGGTTGAGCTCGGTCTGGGAGGTGCCCATGTCGGTAACGACGCCCTGGTTTTGCAGTTCTATGTAGAAATCGCCGGGCTCGAACACATTCGCAAGCTTTCGCGCCCACTCCACCGCATCTTCGAAGCGGCGTTCGTCGAGCATGCGGGGGATGATGCCTGCAATGCAGGCACTCGTGCCGATGAGACCCTTCGAGTAGCGCTGCAGCATGGAATAGGTGGTCATGGGCTTGTAATAGTAGTTGTCCACATGCGATTCGCTGACCAAACGGCACAGATTGTGATAACCCTCGTTGGTTTTCGCCAGCAAGATCATATGGTAGCGGGCCGGTTTTCCCTCGCGCTTGATGGGGTCGTCGGCGCTGAAGTAGATTTCGCAACCGTAGATGGGTTTCACACGAACGCCGGTCTTCTTCTCGACGGCATCGCACGCGTCGCACAGTTCCGGGACACCGCCCATGACACCGTGGTCGGTGATGGCCACGGCAGGCATGCCCAATTCGGCAGCACGTTCTACCATGCCCTTCACATGCGTGGCCCCGTCGAGCAGGGAATATTCCGTATGGTTATGCAGGTGTACAAATGCCATATGATCGATGCGCCTTCGCTTCCGTGTCTGATGTGCCATGCGCGTACGTGTCATGCGTTTTGAGAATGTAGACGCGCGAGTGTTACGCAGACCATCATACCAGCCAAGACAAACAATGGACCCGCGGCTTCAGAATTCCACGACCCCTGTCCCAACAAAGGGCGTTGCCGCCTTCCACTCCATGGGAGCTTCTTCCCGCTGGCAGGAGCTTCCGTTTCGCTTTTTGTGAAGGAACGGTCGCAGCGCGCATCGGAGAGCTATAGTGATGAACCAGAAACATCATGGAAAGGGAGCTGGAGGAGACCATGCAGATCAAGCCTTTCGCCGCATTGCGTCCAGTGCAAGAGCGTGCAGCCGATATCGCGGCATTGCCCTACGATGTCCAAAGCAGCGCGGAAGCGCGCGTCATCGCCAAGGAAAACCCGCTTTCCTTTATCGTCATCGACGAACCGAGCGTAAACTTCCCATTGCGAACCGATCCTTCAGAACTGCGCGTGTACATGAAAGCAGGCGACTTGCTGGGCGCCCTTGAATCGTTTGGCCTCATGCGCCAAGACGAGGAAGAGCATTACTACCTCTACGAGCTGACCATGGGCGGACGCGTTCAGTGCGGCTTGGTTGGATGCGTTTCCGTGGACGACTACCTCAACGGCGTGGTGAAGGAACACGAATCCACGCGCGTCGACAAGGAAATGGACCGTATCAACCATATCCGCGGATGCGAAGCCCAAACAGGCCCCATCTTCTTGGCATATCGCCACGATGCCGACCTTGCCTGTGTGTACGACCGTGCGCGTAAAAGCGAGCCGCTGTTCGACTTCACCGCATCCGATGGTATCCGGCACCGCGGATTCATGATTGACGAGGCCGACAACGCGCTGGTGGAGCAATGCTGCAACGCCATGGACAGCGCCTATATCGCAGACGGCCACCATCGTGTTGCCGCCGCAGCAGAGGTGGCAAAGGCTCGCCGAAAGGCGTTTGGCACGCAACCGGGCGAACACGAATGCGACTGGTTCATGGCCGTGCTGTTTTCCGATTCCGAACTGGAAATCCTTCCCTACGACCGCGTAGTGCGCGACCTGAATGGGCTTTCCGAAGAAGAGTTCCTGCAAGAGCTCTACTACCGCTTCGACGTGGAACCAGTAGACGAACCCGGCACCGAAACGCCTTTTACGGTAACGGGTGCCGACGACCGCCAAGCTGCGGAAGCCTTCCTGCGCCCAAGCGAGCGCGGCAAGTTCGCCACGTTCCTGGGCGGACGCTGGTACCGCTGCCGCGTGTGGCCCGAAGAAATGCCACCCGCCGACGACGTGCCCGCCTCCCTGGAAGTAACGATGATACAGCGCAGGCTCTTCCAGCCAGTGCTTGGCATCGCCGACCCGCGCCGTTCCCCGCGTATCGACTTCGTGGGTGGAGTCCGCGGCATCGCCGAGCTGGAACGCCGTTGCCAAGTGGACTGCGCAGCTGCTTTCGCCCTTTCCGCAACCAAGATCGAAGAGCTCTTTGCCGTTGCCGACGCCGGCCGACTCATGCCCCCGAAGTCCACTTGGTTCGAGCCGAAGCTTAGAAGCGGCCTGTTCATCCACAAGATCTAGCGCTTCTAACAGCATCTGATCAGCGCCTGAGAAGGCCGCGTCCCTTGATGCGGCCTCTTAGTGATTATCGTTAAACCCGCCTGGCGCACCTCAAGCCGAAACGTTTCAACCAGTCACTCCTCTATATCTTGCATCATTTGCTTATCTTGATTATAATTCGCACATTAGGGATGTTCGCCGCTATTTGCTCGTTTTAGGGGAGGAAGCATGATTCTCACGGGTCATGAAGACATCCGAATCCGCAAGACCATCGAATCGATTCATGATGCATTCACCAGCATGCTGCTGGAAATGCCGTACGAGAAAATCACCGTCAAATCCCTGTGCGAACGTGCTGTCATCAACAAGACCACGTTCTACCGCTACTACCCCACACTCGACGACCTGCTGGCAGAGCTGCAGTCGCAATATGCGCGCCCCTATGCTAAGCTCACGGCCGGCATGCGCTATCCCGATGACATCGAAACCCTCGTGAGGGAATTCATGACATACAGCGCAAAGCAGGGCCCGCTTTATGACGCCATCGTCTCTAGTGGCATCTACACGAGCATCTTGAACAAGGTGATGGACGAAATGGGCGAAGAACGCGTGAAGAACTGCAAGCCCCCGAAAGGCTGGAGCAAAGCGGAATGGTCGCTTTACCTCGCGCACGTCAACTCTTCGCAGATTCGCATATACAAGCAATGGGTCGACGAAGGTCGCTCCATTCCAGTCGAGCGCATGGCATCACTTGCCGTGAGGCTGATCTGCGACGGGGCCCGCATTTAGGCGTATTCGCAATTTATCCACATTCACCTGGTGATATGCAACCTTTCCCACACTGTGGTTGCGAATTCCAAACGTTATACAACGCGTGTGTCTTTTACGACGCATATTCAACTTTTCCAAACTCATTGCTGCTTGTTTCCCTTGCTCCAAGGATTATTTTGAAGCCATGCAAGAATTTTGATCTTGCACGGAACCAAAAGCAGGGAAAGGAGCTACAAAATGAGCAAGAGAGTTGTTACCTGCGGCTGCGCCGTCGTGCATCTCGACCACGAACCTGGCGAACCCACCATTTTCGACAAAGGCTACGAAATCATCAGGCATCCTTTCAGCTCCAAGCCAAGCATCAACAAGGTTTCTCGCAATACCTCCAAGCAAAGCCGTTACTCCTTGCGCCACAGCCACGCTTAGATTTCCCCAAATATACCCTCCTCCCATCCCCCCAAGACAGGGGAAGCGCCACCGTGTAACTCCCAAACGGTGGCGCTTCTCCGTTTATGGGCAGGCAAGCATGAGCCGCATGCTTGGACTGTGCCAAAAAACGATCGCCTCTGCCGGTTGACGGACCCATACCTTTCAGGTCGCTGCATTTGCCTGACCATGCTTTCTGCAAGTCGACACAGGTTCGATCGATTGGATAACAGCAGCTCTACATGCCAAATAGCTCGCAAGGCACAAAGAAGTGCCGGCATCCTGATAAGGATGCCGGCACCAACAACCGAATGTGGATTGCAGCCGCTTACTGCGCGGTGCGCTCCTGCAGCCTGTTCCATGCAAGGTCGATATCGAGCAAGGCACGCTCGGAGCTGTTTTCGGGCAGCTTCGCGGCCTGGGCCTCCAGATCGGCAATCTGAGCCCGAACCTCATCGACGTTGATCTGGTCGATGGGAATCGCCTTGTCGGCCAGGATGATGACCTTTTCGCCAGTCACCTGGACATAACCGCCTTGCAGAGCATACGTCTGCGCCACCGTTGAAGCATCGGAATACACGCGGACAACGCCGTCGGCCAGCGAGGAAACCAGAGGGGCGTGACCAGGCATGAAGCCCATCTCGCCCAGTTCGCCGGGAACGACCACCATGTAGCATTCCTGCGTGTAAAGCTTCTTGGCAGGAGTGACGATGTCGCAGGTCATGCTAGACATTTACTCGTCCTTCGCTAGCTTGTCGTACGCCGCGTACACGTCTTCGATGGCGCCCTTGTACACGAAGCACTGCTCGGGAATGTGGTCGCATTCGCCGTCGAGAATGGTCTTGAACGAACGGATGGTGTCCTCGAGCTTGACGTACTTGCCAGGGTTGCCGGTGAATACTTCGGCTACGTGGAACGGCTGGCCCAGGTACTTCTGGATCTTACGAGCGCGATTGACCGTGAGCTTCTGCTCTTCGGAAAGCTCGTCCATACCCAGAATGGCGATGATGTCCTGCAAATCCTTGTAGTTCTGCAGAGTCTCCTGCACGCGGACAGCTACGTCGTAGTGCTCTTGGCCGACGATTTCGGGATCCAATGCGCGGGAGGTGGACTCCAGCGGGTCCACGGCGGGGTAGATGCCCAGCTCGGCAATGGAACGGGAAAGAACCGTCTTGGCGTCGAGGTGGGTAAACGTCGTGGCCGGGGCAGGGTCGGTCAAGTCGTCGGCGGGCACGTAGACGGCCTGCACGGACGTAATGGAACCGACATTGGTGGACGTAATGCGCTCCTGCAAGTCACCCATCTCGGTGGCCAGCGTGGGCTGATAGCCTACAGCGGAAGGCATACGGCCAAGAAGTGCCGATACCTCGGAGCCGGCCTGGGTGAAGCGGAAGATGTTGTCGATGAACAACAAAACGTCCTGGCCCTGATCGCGGAAGTACTCGGCTTCGGTAAGGCCAGCCAGACCGACGCGCAGACGCGCTCCGGGAGGCTCGTTCATCTGACCGTAAACCAAGCAGGTCTTGTTGATAACGCCGGATTCGCTCATCTCGAGATAGAGGTCAGTGCCCTCACGGGTACGCTCGCCTACGCCGGTGAACACGGACGTGCCGCCGTGCTCTTGGGCCAGGTTGTTGATGAGCTCCTGGATGATAACCGTCTTGCCGACGCCAGCGCCACCGAACAGGCCAATCTTGCCACCGCGGATGAAGGGCTGAATCAGGTCGACGACTTTAATGCCGGTCTCGAAGATTTCGGTCGTGGTGGTAAGGGTATCGTAGTCTGGTGCCGGATGGTGAATGGGCAGCCACTGGTCGATCTCGGGCATCTCGCCACCGTCGACAGGCTCGCCGATTACGTTCCAAATACGGCCAAGGGTGTTGGGACCCACGGGCATCATGATCGGAGCACCGGTGTCGACGACTTCCATGCCGCGAATAAGGCCGTCGGTGGACGACATGGCAACGGCACGGACCAAGTCGCCGGGCAGGTGCATCTGCACTTCGAGCACGACGTGCACTTCGCCGATCGGCGTGTCGCCGTCAACCGTCAACGCGTTGTAAATCGCAGGCATGGCATCCCGCGGGAATTCAACGTCGATAACAGGTCCGACGATACGGACGATACGACCCGTGGCCCCCTTTTCAGTGTTAGTAGTATTAGCCATTTAACCCTCCAATGCTGCGGCGCCACCAACGATCTCGTTGATTTCCGTGGTGATGGCGCCCTGGCGAACGCGGTTGTAGTACCTGGTGAGAGTCTCTACCATCTCGTTCGCGTTATCGGTTGCTGACTTCATGGCATTTCGACGCGCTCCCTGCTCACCGGCAGCGCTATCCACCAAGCCATGGTAGATCTTGGTCTTCACGTAAGCAGGAAGCAGACCGTTGAGCACGGCTTCCGTATCGGGCTCGAAGATGGTATCGGCCGGTATGGATTCTTCCTTCTTCGCTTCTTCATTGGCGTTTTCTGACGCGGCAGGCGCACTGACGCTCGACGTGTCCACGGGTAGCACGACCTCTTCGCGCAGAACCTGTTCGGCTGCGTTCTTCGTGTGGTTGTACACCAACACGACCTGGTCGTATTCGCCGCTCGTGTAACCTTCGATCGCCTTCGTGGCGATTGCCGCCGCTTCTTCCACCGTGGGATCGGAGGACATGTCCTTAAATACCATGTCCAGATCGATCTTGCGGAAGCTGAAGTATGCGATGGCCTTCTTGCCGCATGCGATTACGTGGCAGTCCACACCTTCGGCCTTGCGGGCCTTGATGGAACGCTCCACATGACGCAGCACGTTGGCATTGAAGCCGCCTGCCAAGCCACGGTCGGAAACCACGGCCACATACAGGACGCTCTTCACTTCCTCACGGTCTTGCAGAAGCGGGTTGTCGGAGCCAGCCGCACGCGACGCGACATTCGCCAGCATTTCGCTCATGGAATCGGCGTAGGGCGAGGATGCGTCCAGGCGCTCGGTGGCGCGGCGGATCTTCGCGGCTGACACCATTTCCATGGTACGCGTAATCTGCTTCGTCGAGTTGACGGAGTTGATACGCCGTTCTATGTCGTGTAGGTTCGGCATGCGCTACCTGCCTTAAGCCTGTTCACTAACAGCGAACTGCTGCTTGAACTGTTCGATGGCTGCGTCGAGATCTGCCTCGATATCGGCGTTGAACTTCTCCTCCTCGTGCAGTGCCTTGAGCGCATCGCCTGCAGACGCACGCAGGTAGTCGAGAAGCTCGATGCGGAAACGCACCACGTCCTGTACCGGCAGGTCGTCCAGATAGCCCTTGTTGCCAGCGTAGACAGCAACGGCCTCTTCCTCGAAGGGCATCGGCACATAGCGGCCCTGCTTCAGCAGTTCCATCATGCGGGCGCCGCGGTTCAGCTGATCTGTAGTGGCCTTGTCGAGGTCGGAACCGAACTGGGTAAACGCCTGCAGCTCGCGGTAGGACGAAAGGTCCAGACGCAGGGAGCCTGCAACGCTCTTCACGGCCTTGGTCTGTGCGGAGCTGCCTACTCGGGATACCGAGATGCCCACGTCGACAGCGGGGCGCTGGCCCTGGAAGAACAGGTCGGTGACCAGGAAGATCTGACCATCGGTAATGGAAATGACGTTGGTGGGAATGTAGGCGGACACGTCGCCAGCCTGGGTCTCGATGATCGGCAGAGCCGTCATGGAGCCACCACCGTTTTCGTCGGACATCTTGACAGCACGCTCGAGCAGACGGCTGTGCAGATAGAAGATGTCACCGGGATATGCTTCGCGTCCCGGCGGGCGACGCAGGGTCAGCGACATCTGGCGATATGCCACGGCCTGCTTGGACAGGTCGTCGTAGATGCACAGGGCGTGCTGACCGCGGTTGTCGGGACCGGCGGGCTTGCCGTCAACGCCGTTGTACACGAAGTACTCGGCCATGGCGGCGCCGGCCATAGGAGCGATGTACTGCAGCGGTGCGGAATCGGCAGCCGTCGCAGCGACGACGATCGTGTAGTCCATGGCGCCATAGCGCTCGAGGGTCTCTACCAGACCCGCAACCGTGGAGGCCTTCTGGCCGATTGCCACGTAGATGCAGATCATGTTCTGACCCTTTTGGTTGATGATTGCGTCGATGGCGATAGCGGTCTTGCCGGTCTGGCGGTCGCCAATGATCAGCTCGCGTTGGCCACGGCCGATGGGAATCATCGAGTCCACGGCCAAGATGCCGGTTTGCACGGGCTCGCACACGGGCTGACGCGAAATAACGCCGGGGGCCTTGAACTCGACCGGACGATACGCTTCGGCCTCGATGGGGCCCTTGCCGTCCAGCGGCATGCCCAGCGGGTTCACGACGCGGCCGAGCATACCACGGCCCGAGGGAACTTCCACGATGCGGCCGGTGGTGCGGACCATGTCGTTTTCCTTGATTACGGTGACGTCACCCATCAACACGGCGCCGACTTCGTCTTCCTCGAGGTTTTGCGCCATGCCGTAGACGGTGCGCCCGTCTGCCCCGGTGAATTCGAGCAATTCGCCAGCCATCGCGTCCTTCAGGCCATCGATGCGGGCGATACCGTCACCAACCTGAATTACCGTGCCGACTTCGCGGGACTCCACGCTGGTGTTCAGTGCATCCAGCTGAGCTCGCAGCGCGTCATCGATAGACTGTGCGGTGATTTCAGTCACTAATATTCACCTCCATCAGTTGTTTTTCTTCAGCGCTCTGCGGGCGCCTTCGAGCAGCGTGTTCACGCTTGCGTCGATGCGCTGGCCGTTTGCACTCATGATTATGCCGCCGAGCATGTTGGCATCGACCGTCTCGTTCAAGACGATATCGGTACCAAGATCTGCGCCGGCCTTACGTTTGATTACGTCGCGCAGGTGATCGTCGAGAGGCACGCGCGTGATGACGTCCACCACATTCACGTCGAACTTCTCGGTGATCAGGCTGTTGAACATGTTGTACACCTGGGTGAGCTTGCCGAAGTCACCGCGCTCTGCCATGACGGACAGGACGCTGACGAGGGCAGGCTCGCAGAAGCCGAACACGCTCTTGACAATTCCTGCGCGCTGCTCTGGCGTGGTCTTCTCTACCTTCATCGCATCGCCCAACTCCACATGGGAACGGTCAAATGCGAGGATGGTCTCAATCTGGCCGCGGGCCGCCAAGAGGGCGTCGATTCCGCCTGCCTCGTTGAGTGCGTCGATCAACGTCGAAGCGTACAGGTTGGCTTCAGCCTTTGCGATGTGACGATTAGTTGGCATGGAAACTACCCGCCTCGTTCACATAGCGTTCGATGAGCTGGCGATGCTCCTCATCGCTCAAGTCGCTGCCGAACAGCTTAGATGCAACCGCGATAGACGTGTCGGCCACGGAGCCCTGAAGTTCGGCGATGGCCGCCTTCTTCTCGGACTCGATGGCGCCGCGGGCCTTTTCGATCATCTCCGCAGCCTCTTTCTGGGCTTGGGCGGCGATGTCGGCCTTGGCGGTTTCTGCAGTCTTCTTCGCGTCAGCGATGATGGTTGCCGCCTGCGTCTTGGCTTCGGCAAGTTCCTTCTTGTATTCCGCGAGAACCCGTTCGCTTTCTTCCTTTGCCGCTTCGGATTTCTCGATGGAATCCTTGATGGTCTTCTCGCGCTTTTCGAGCATGCCCTCGAAGATGGGCCAGCCGAACTTGGCGAGGACGATCCACAAGATGATGAAGGCAACGAGCATGGGGATGAATTCATCCATCACCGGCAGGATGGCGCTGATTCCGCCACCACCTTCTTC
>JBGUXY010000014.1:0-39404 GCA_045118335.1 Eggerthellaceae bacterium | reverse complement strand
TCAGGCGAAAACCGACCGAAGGGAGCGGTATGTACCGTATCAACAACTTTATCCAGAACGATGATGTCAATGTGCTGCAGCAGATGGGTGCGTTCAGCATCATCGAATGGAAGCGCGATCTGTCCGTTACGCCCGGCACCGCAGCCAGTGCGTGGTTCTCTTCGCAGATGAATGTTCGCCGCCGCCAGGTCGTGTGCGATCTCTCGCAGTCGGCGGTTACCGTGCAGGCAGGTGCCATGCAGTGGGCGGTGGGCGATGTGCAGATGACCACCGGAGTGAAAGGCGCAGGCGACTTCCTGGGCAAGGCTTTGCGCGCGAGCGTTACCAAGGAAACGGCCGTGAAGCCCGTGTACCAGGGAACGGGCACGCTGGTGCTCGAGCCCACCTATCGTCATTTGCTGCTCATCGACGTGGCCGAATGGGGCAACAACATCGTGCTTGACGACGGGTTGTTCCTGGCGTGCTACGCCAGCTTGCAGCAGCGGGTTGCGGCTCGCAGCAACATGTCTTCTGCTGTGGCGGGAGGCGAAGGCCTGTTCAACATGAGCGTTCAGGGCTACGGTGCGCTGGTGCTCGAATCTCCCACGCCGAAAGAAGAGCTCATCGAGATTACGCTCGAAGATGACGTGCTCAAGATCGACGGCAACATGGCGCTTGCCTGGAGCGGCTCGCTGAACTTCACGGTGGAGCGTTCGAGCAAATCGCTCATCGGCTCGGCTGCATCGGGCGAGGGCCTGGTGAACGTCTACCGCGGCACCGGCAAGGTGCTCATGGCTCCCACCGCGCGCAATAACTTTGTTGCGGGTCAGAGCGCGTAAGGTCAGCGCTTACGAAAACGCAAGAAACGCTTCGAAGGGAGGGTGAACTAAGTCCTCCCTTTGTTGTGCGGGGGTTGAAATTACGTGCAGGTGTCGTCTGTATGCGGGCGCTCACTCCGACAGCGAGCCGTTCACCTCTTGGCAGAATCATTCCAGTGCATATGTTGAGCATCGTTAATAACTGGCGCAGTGGAAGTTCATAATTAGTTAATAAAGAGGGAATCCTTTCTCAATTGAAGGCCTTGTGAGCTCTTCTTAAAGTAATCACTAGGTTATCCGATAGACGAGGAGGAGAAGGGATATGTCGAATTACCTCGAGAAGCTGGGTAGCATGCCCGCCGTCAGCCGCAGGGGCTTCGTTAAGGCTGGTGCGGCGGCTGCAGCGTTGGCTGCGGGCAGTTCGCTGGTCGCGTGCTCGCCTTCGAGCGAGGATGGCACTGAAGCGGAATCCGCCCAGGGCACCGCGGCGGGCGAAGAAGGCACGTGGGTCACAGCTGCCTGCTGGCACAACTGCGGTGGCCGCTGCCTGAACAAGGCGCTCGTGAAAGACGGTGTGGTGCTTCGCCAGAAGACTGACGATACGCACGAGGACAGCCCGGACTATCCGCAGCAGCGCGGTTGCCTGCGTGGCCGTTCCCAGCGCCACCAGGTCTTCGCTGAAGATAGGCTGAAATACCCCATGAAGCGCAAGGGCTGGTCGCCTGACAATCCCAATGGCGAGATGCGCGGCAAAGACGAATGGGAGCGCATCAGCTGGGAAGAGGCACTCGACTATGTGGCCGAGGGGCTTAAGGCTGCCAAGGAGAAGGCTGGTAACCGCTCGATCCTGCTTTCCGGTGGTTGGAATAGCGGTGGGTCTGACGTTTCCCGCACGCTCGCGCTGTTCGGCGGATATTGCGAATTCTGGAACACCAACTCGTTCGGCGCATGGGCGAAGACGCCTTTCGTGTGCGGTTTCCATCACAATGGAGCTTGGGACCAGACGGTCAACGACCGCTTCGACCTGCGCAATTGCGAGACGGTCGTAATGCTTTCTATGAATCCTGCTTGGAGCGCCATGGGAAGTCAGACCATGAATTACTGGATGGCCAAGCAGGCTGGGGCCAAGTTCATCTGCATCGACCCGTTCTACAACGACACGTATTCCATGCTGGAAGCCGATTGGCTTCCCGTCCGCCCTGCAACCGACACTGCTCTTTTGCTGGGTCTGGCATATGCGATGATCGAGCAGGATGAAGAGCATGGGCTCATCGACTGGGACTTCCTGAACAGCTGCACGGTGGGTTTCGACGCCGAGCACATGCCCGAAGACGCCAAGGATGCGACGAGCTTCCGTGATTATGTGATGGGCGATGCCGACGGCGAGGCCAAGACCCCCGAGTGGGCAGCCGATATCTGCGGTGTAGAAGCCGACAAGATTCGCGAGCTCGCAGTCGAGATGGGCAAAGACAACAAAGTCGCCTTCATCTGCGGCATGGCATCTGGTCGCGTGCACAACGTCGAGAACCTGCCTCAGCTCGTGATGACCATCGGTGCCATGGGTGGTCACATGGGCAAGTCGGGCCATATGACCGGCTCCACCATGCATGCTACCTCGGGTAACGGTGGCGACGCGCTCATCGCGGCGGGGTCGAACGGCGTCGAGGGCATTGCGAATCCCGTCGACGACTCCATCAACGCCAACGAAGTCTACGATGCCATCCTGAATGGATCGTACAACTGGACGGGCTCGGGTCATGCATTCGCGGATACGCAGTATCAGCCAGGCGAGAAGCGCGACATTGACATTCGCGTGATCTACCATCCTGCTGCCGCCGATCTGCAGACCTCCGACGGCATGGAGAAGGGCATCGAGGCCCATCGCAAGGTCGACATGGTGGTGACCCATGCCCAGTTCTACACGACCAACGCCCGTTACTCCGACATTGTGTTGCCGGTGACCACCGAGTGGGAAAAGGATTGGGGATTCTTGGGCGGAACGCTCGTGCATTCCTCCAATCGCGAGATGATGGTTTACTACACCAAGGTCGTCGACCCCCTGTTCGAGTGCAAGTCGGATGGCGAGATAGCCGTCGAGCTGGCCAAGCGCCTGGGTGTTGACGAAAACGAGGTCGCGCCGCTTTCTGGTGGGCAGATGCTCTACAACACGCTTGCATCGATGACCGTCCTCGACGAAGACGGCAAGAACTACGTTCCTGCCGTGGGCATTACCGCCGATGACATTGCCGAGATGGGCGCAGATGGCGACCCGGTAGAGGGCAAGCTCGCATATCAGGAGCTCAAGGAACTCGGTGTTTACCAGGTGAAGCGCGAGCAGGGCGACAACTACGGATACATCGCCTTCGAGGACTTCCGCAACGATCCCAAGGCGAACCCACTCGAGACACCTTCGGGCAAGCTCGAGATCTGCTGCCAGTCGCTGGCCGACATCTGCAACCAGATGGGTTGGGGCACCATCGAGCCCATTCCTACCTATCAGCACGTCGCTGGCGGATACGAAGATACCTTCAGCGATTGGGAAGCGAAGACGAAGGGCGATTATCCCTTCCAGATGATCACCCCTCACTACCTGCGCCGTTCTCACACCGTATTCGACAACGTCGACTGGCTGCGCGAAGCATGGGCCAATCCCGTCTTCCTCAATTCCGACGATGCTGTCGAAAACGGCATTGCCGATGGCGACACCGTGCTCATAACCACGGCGTTTGGCAAGTCGCTGCGCAATGCGAGCTTGACAGGCCGTTTGCGCCCAGGTGTGGTCGCGCTGCCTCATGGTGCGTGGGTTGACGTTGACGAGTCGACGGGCATCGACCGCGCGGGTGCCGACAACTACCTGAGTGGCCAGTCGCCCAACGGCCTTGGCGTTTCAGGCTTCAACTCCGTCGTGTGCAACATTGAGAAATACGATGGCGAGCAACTGGGTGCCGACGTGGACGAGCCCGCGCGCATCGCCTTGAAGGAAGGTGAATAAAGATGACCGAGTCTTCATCCGCCGTTATGACCAATGAGAACCCGCAGGGCTTCTATTTCAATCAGCAAGCATGCGTTGGCTGCCGGACGTGCCAGATAGCCTGCAAGGACAAGAACGACTTGGTCGTGGGCCTGCTCTTCCGAAACGTGTCCAGCTACGAGACGGGTGCCTTCCCCCAAGCGAAGATCTACCATTATTCGGCGACATGCAACAACTGCACCAACCCCGCATGCGTTGCCGTGTGCCCGACCGGCGCCATGTACATCGATCCAGAAGATGGCACGACGCAGCACGACGACGAGCACTGCATCGGCTGTCAGCAGTGTGTCGAGACCTGTCCGTACGGCGTCCCCCGGTTCGATGAGGAAATGAGCATCGCCCGCAAGTGCGATTCTTGCATCGGGCTGCGGGCCCAGGGCGAGCAGCCGGCATGCGTGGCATCGTGCCCGATGCGCGCCATCGAGTTTGGTCCGCTCGCTGATCTGAAAGCTGCCCATCCCGATGCCGTGGATGCCATCGCGATTTTGCCCGACCCTTCTGAGACTACGCCTTCGGTGCTCATCGATGCGCGCGAAGCGGCAACTGACAGCGAGTACACTCAGGTCATTCTGTAAATCAACGGGGGATTGGATCATTTGTCGGGGGCCGCATGTCCAAAGATGCGGCCCCTCCTGGAAGGAGCTTGCATGACGCCCTCGAACGAAACGGTTCGTGCCCTGCTGGCAGCACGTGCATTCCTCTACGCCTACGTGAGTCGAGCGTTCGATGGCGAGCCCGACGAGGCGTTCGTCGCAATGGTGGGTGGAGACGATGCTGCTGTGCTGTGCTCCATCTTGGGTGATTCGGGGCGGGGTAGTGCCCTGCAGGCGGCTGTGGCGTCGCTTGCGGCCGAGATTCCCCTGGACGCCCTGAAAGCGAGCTATACGCGCACATTGCTCGGCCCTGGCAAGCTGCCTGCATCTCCTTGGGAGTCCGTGTATACAGGACATGAACGGCTGGTATTTCAGAAGACGACCCTGGATGTGCGCGACTTCTTCCGCTCGGAGGGCTATATCGGAGCCGGCTATCCGCATGAGCCCGATGACCATCTCGGGACGGAGCTAGCATTCATGGCAACACTCGCTCGCAAGGCAGAATCATGTTACGAATGCGGTGATGTGGGCGAGTGCGAGCGGCTTCTCGAGGCTCAGCGCCGCTTTCTCGACGAGCATCTGCTGAGATGGGTCGGTTCCTATTCCGAGCAGCTGCAGCACTCGGTTGGGCAAGAGCCCTTCTATACTGCCTTCGCTTCGCTAGCGCAACTCGTATGCGACGAAGACCGTCGAATGATCGAGGAGCTGCTCGGTTAGCTTTCAGCGGGCAAGGCGCCGGCGTCCCTCCCCATGGCCGGCGCCTTGCCCGCGCTTGTTCGACCTTTTCTTTTACGGCAGCAGATCGGCTTGACATGCATCGGGGTCGATTCGGTATCCGATTCCCCAGACGGTCTCGATGATCCGAGGGTTTCGGGGGTCGTCTTCCACCTTTGCCCGGAGCTTTTTCACCAGCACCGTGATGCTGTTCGTCTCGCCCACGAAATCTGGGCCCCAACCAACCTCGGTGAGCTGTTCTTTCGAGAACACCACCCCTGGGTTGCTCACGAGAGTGTGCATAATTGTGAACTCCTTGGGGGTGAGTCGTATTGCCTTGCCGTCTTTTTCGAACTGGTGGCGTTTGGCATCGAGTGCGATGCGCCCGATGATGATGGTCTCCTCTTCCGATGAGGCAGGGATCTCGCTCATGCGACTGCGGCGAATCTGCGCCTCGATGTGCATCATGAGCTCTCGTGGGTCGAAAGGCTTGGTCATGTAGTCGTCGCCGCCTGCGTCGAACCCCACGCCCTTGTCGACGATGTCGCCTTTGGCTGAAAGGAAGATGATGGGCGTGCGCACGCCCTGCTCGCGCATCTTCCGGCACGTGGTGAATCCGTCCATGCGCGGCATCATGACGTCGAGGACGATGACGTCGGGTTGTTCGGCGTTGACGATGTTCAGGGCCTCTTCGCCATCTGTCGCATGGACGAACTGATAGCCAGCGCTGCTCACGAGCCCCGACATGGCCTTCGCTATGCTGATCTCGTCATCGACTAACATCACCTTTTCCACGGATCCCCCTTCCGCAGTCGCCTTCTGCATCCGATTACTCTTCGTCATCGTCGTCGGGAACCTCGACGTAAGGCAGGCGCACCGTGAACGTGGATCCCACCTTTACCTCCGAGATCACTGATACCTCTCCTCCGTGCATCGCCGTGAGGTTTCGCACGACGGCAAGACCGAGTCCCGTGCCGCGGTAGCGGCGGTTTGGTGACATGGTGGACGCCTGATGGTACAAGTCGAAAATTCCATCGATATCCTCTGGTGCGATTCCCATGCCATCGTCTTGCACTTCGATGACGATCGGCAGGTCGTTTTCCGGCTCGAACGTGGCAGAGACGTCGACCCGACCGCCGACGTGCGTGTACTTTATGGCGTTATCGGCCAGGTTCACGATGATACGGCGCAACTTCTCCCAGTCTGCGCTGAATACCGGCACGTTTTCCGAAGCCAGAGCCGTGAAGGAAATCTGCCTGTTCGCGGCGAGTGGTGCAAGCTCGCGGGACACGAGGCCCAGAAGGTCGACCATGTCCACGGGCTCGGTTCTGAATTGCTCGCGGTCCGCCTCGATGCGAGAGATCGTGAGGATGTTGTTCACCAGGTTCAAGAGTATGTTGGCGTTCGTCTCGATTTCCACGATGGAGTCGAGTGCGGACGCATCGATACCTTCGGCGATCTTGAGCATGTGGGCAAATGCCAATATGGAGGTGATGGGAGTGCGCAGCTCGTGGCTGACGATGGCGAAGAACTCGTTTTTGTAAGCAGATTCCGCCGAAAGCTGCTCGTTCGCACGTTCGAGCTCGGCTTTCTGATCGACGAGCATTGCGTTGAGCGCTGTGAGCTCGTCGGTTTGCTTCGCCACTTCGTGTTCCAGGTTCGCATAGAGCGATTCCAGCTGGCGGGCCATGAGGTCGAAGCTGCGCGTGAACTCCTCTATCTCGTCGCTTGCGGCAAATGGGCTTGCGCCTTTGCCTTGCGGCTTCCCTCGTAGGCTTGGAAGCTTGTAGTCGAAATCTCCGCTTCCGATGCGCTTGGCTGCTCGGTCGAGCTCCTCGACCGGCTTCAGTATGAGCCGGTTCGTGATTGCGAAGATGCCAAGACAGGCTATGACAATCAAGACGAGTACCATGAACACCTGCTGCATGACCGAGTTCGAAATGCCTTCGTAGTAGATGTCCATAGGCTCGATGATGGACATCACGCCGCCGATATCGCCCAGGTCCATGCCTTCTTTCGGGTATCCGAACTGGTCGAGCTCCCCCGCTGGATCGCCGTGGCACTCCAAACACGTTTCCGTGACGTAGAGCGGTTCGACGTAGCGGAACACCCTGGAACCGGTCTGCTCGTCTACCGTGACGCCGTAATAAGCCTCGAGGTCGGGATCGGCTCGAAACGCATCGATGGCTTCCTGTTCGAACTTGTCGACGCCGGAGTTCTTCAAGCGGGGGTTCTCGTTGGTGAATCGTATGGTGTAGTCACTCTCGTCGGAGAAACGCAATGCGATGGATTTCGAGGCGACCACGCAGACGAGCGTCTTCGTGCGAAACGACCCATCTGGCGCCCTGTTGATCTGATTTTGATTGATGTCGACGAAGTCCCACGCAGCTCGCATCTCGCATGAGAGCACCTGTGCCTTCTCAAGTGCTTCGCGCTGCGCCTGGCTGTTCTGGATGTAGGTGTTCCAAGCCGAGTCCAAGGCCATCAAGAGGATGACGATGAGGCAGATGAGCAGGGCTATCTTGAACCGGATGCTGTGAAACGCCTTGCGCTTCGCGTCAAGGCGCGCATCCTCAAGGACATTGTCCGGCACGCGTGCGTCCATGAAAGAGAAACCCGTCTTATCGAGCAGCCATAAAAGGTGCTTTTCTAACCCCCCGATGATGTAAAAGATGATACTACAAAAGAAGTGCCCTGGTCTGGTTGCATGGGGAAGGCCGTGTAGGTCGCATCGCTGCGGCTAATCGCACAACCGACTTGGTGCCAGCCGCTCCAGCATCGACAGTCATCTTTGTGCAATCTGCGGAAATGTGAACAAAATCGCAATCGGGAATGATGCCTGGTCTTTTGAAGCATGGCCCGCGATCGGCAATATCGTCTGAACACTCTTCAAGGTTATGCCAAAAGACCGGGAAGACTGCAGCAGCTATGGGCCAGCAGCACGGTAGCGCATTTGCTGGCACGACGTGTACTAACCAGGGGAAACGTGAGTCAACAAGAGTCAATAGGCTACGTCCCCATTGACTCATGTCCGCGAATGAGTCAATGGGGACGTAGCCTACTGACTCATTCGCGTGCGCTACCGACATGGAAAGAGGCCCTGCATCATTAGGGGTGCAGGGCCTCTTGGTTGCGTGGGATGATACTTAGAGCTCGAGGGGGCTGATGTGCTCGTATTCCAGTTCGAAGCGCTTGATTGCCGCCATGAGCTCTGGCTCGTTGGCGATAGGTTCGCTCCAGGCGAGCCCACAGCCTGCAGAAAGCTGGCGGGGGATGGGTATGAGACGACCGCGCAGGTTGCTTTTGCCTGCCGCGCGCTTCATCGCCATGGCTTCGGTCGTCGTGTGGAACGAAACCACTAGGCGCATCTCCCTCTTTCCCATGAATCTGCCGTATCCTCGCCTATTTGATGGTCAGGTAGAAGTCCTGGCCCTTCTTCTCGATGTCGACGGTCTTGCCCTTGCCCAAGGCGAAGTTCTTCACGTTCTCGCGGGCGTTGACGTCGGTGACCATGACCAGGAAGCTCTCGTCGGGATATTCGGCGAAGGCGTCCTTGGTGCGCAGGATGGGTTCTGGGCAGGAAAGCCCGCGGGCATCCACTTCGATCATGTTGTTCTCCTCTTGTCCAATTCGGTTATTGCTTGCGCGAATGCGTCACGGTGCGCTTGGGGTGACATGCGCGGAGGTTTGCCTGTCAGCCCAAGCTGGGCGCAATCGTCGATTGCTCTATTCCTCGACCTTCTTCGCAGCAGTCTTCTGCTTGTGCACGTTGATGGCGGCGATGGCGAAAAGAATCACAATACCGCAGATGAGGGCTGCCATGCCAGCCGGAGCCGGGCCGCCGAGCACGGCGGGGGCATCTTCCGTGGCGGCTGCGGCAGCGGCGCCAGCCCAACCGAAGTTATGGCAGAACGCAGCGCCCACGAGCAGGCCCAGGAACGTGACAGCGGCATCGCTCGAGCCCTGGCCGGCCATGATCATCTGGCGGACCGGGCATCCACCTGCGAGTACGGCGGCAAAGCCCACGGCGTAGAGGCCCAGGATGTTCCAGATGTGCTGGGAGTGGGCGATAGGCTGGCCTGCGAAGCTTGCGTGGAAGTTGCCGGTGGCGATGGCGTAGATGAGCATGATCACGAAGATGCCGGCGATGGGAAGCAGCATCGTGAAGTCCTTCATGAGCCACATGTTGCGGAAACCCGAAGCGAAGCACAGGCGGGTCTTCTGGCCCAGGAAGCCCACGAGCAGGGCCACGATGAGTGCGGCGATCCACGGAGCATGCTTGGAGCCCGGGCCTTCGACGCTGGCGGCAAAGGCCATCACGCCGGCGATTCCCAGGAAGAACAGCACGACGAGCGCGATGGGCAGCATGGCGCCGGCGCTCTTGCCGGTGTCATACTCGCGGCCCAGCGAAAAGCCCTTGTTCAGGAAGAAGGCGCCCGTGCCGGTTCCCAGGATGAAGCCGATGAGTCCCACCCAGGCGTTCAGGTCGCCAGCGGACATGCGGATGACCATGCGCAACGGGCAGCCCAAGAACACGAGGGCGCCAATCATCATGACGAAGCCCAGGATGAAGCGGGTCATGGGAGACGAACCCGCGGTCGAGCGGTATTCACCGGTGGCCAGCGCAGTGATGAACGCGCCGGCAACGAGCCCCATGATTTCGGGGCGGAAGTACTGGACCTTGTCGGCGGCATGCATGTGCAGGGCACCGGCGGTGTCGCGGATGAAGCATGCGGCGCAGAAGGCCATGTTGGCGGGGTTGCCGAGGACGGCGAGGATGGCCATCAGCACGCCGATGACCGCACCGGATACGATGAGGCCAGATTTCTTGTAAAAGAATTCCATGTTTTCCTCGTTTCTGTTCTGTTTCACGGTGATGGCAGGAACCGCAGAACTTTCTTCGTGCCATGGCCATGAGGCAATCGGTTGGATCGTGTGCAGAATGGAGCAGTCTTGCTTGCGTGGTTTCGCCGACGCGATTCGGGTGTCGCAGAACCACCCTTTTTGGCAAAACTGACCATGATTAGTAATTTATTGTAGGAAGTGAAATGCTCTATTTCAAGGGACATATTTGCTCATTTTGACCTAGTTGAAAGCATAGGTGCGACCGAGCGGGGCGTCCAGATGCGTTCGTGTCCTTCTGGTTGCGTTTCGGGTGTGCCGAGGGAACGTATTGGGCATTGTGTATCGCAAGATAGCCATGCATTGATTGTGTGTTGCACGGCTGGGGAGGGCGCTAGAGCACTTCATTCATGCTGCCGGTACGATAGCCTTCCAGGTCGAGGGCGGTGTAGGCGAAGCCCGCTTCGGAAAAGCGTGTGGTTATTATCTCGCGATGCTGCAGCACCGATTCGATCTGTGCGGGTGGCACCTCAATACGTGCAAGGGTGCCGTGCATGCGTACGCGCGCTTGGGCGAATCCGAGCTCGTGGAGCAAATGTTCGGCGTATTCTATGAGCGAGAGCTTCTCGGCGGTGATGGCGTCGCCGTAGGGGATGCGGCTTGCGAGGCAGGCGAAGCTCGGTTTTTCCCAGGTGGGGAGGTTCAAATCGTGGGATAGGTCGCGGATGTCGCGTTTGGTCAGTCCCGCATCGAGCAAGGGGCTTCTTGCGCCCAGCTCGACCACGGCGCGGTGTCCCGGACGATAGTCGGCGCCATCATCGACGTTCGAGCCCTCGGCTACGAATGCCGCTCCCTGTTCGCGTGCCACTTCCATGATGCGTCCGAACAGCTCCTTCTTGCACAGGTAGCATCGCTCGGGTGGGTTTGCGGCTATCCCTTCGATGCCAAGCGCGTCGAAGAGCACCTCGACCTGGCGGATGCCGCGCTGTTCGCAAAACGTCCTCGCTTCGTCGAGCTCGCTTTGCGGGACCAAGGCAGATCGGCTCGTAATGGCCAGCGCCGCATCGCCAAGCACGTCATGTGCAACCGCCAGCAGAAACGTCGAATCCACGCCGCCGGAAAACGCCATCGCCACGCTTCCCATAGCCCGAAGGTCCCCCTGCAGCGTCTTGAGTTTCTCTTTCTGCTCCTGCGTTGCCATTCGATTCCGCCTTTCAACCTTTCCAAATGAGTCGGGGGACCTGTCCCCCGACTCATTGCGCGCAACGCATTCCGGCGTAGCCGGAAAACAATATCATAGATCGCCCATGGTAAAACAGCTGGGTCGACCGCAGCGTCGGAGCGTTTCGTGCGCTTATTCCGCGTTCGCCAGAACGCGGAACGAACAAGAGCAGTTGCCGCCATGGTCGATGGCGATTACACCCTCGTTGCCCTGACGGCAGTAAAAGCCCATCGGCTCGCCGTCGTAAAGGTAGAAACCGGGCATGCTCTGCCAGCTCTCCACTTTGCAGGGGTCGCCGTCCTCGGGCACCTCTGGACGGATGATGTCCACACGCCTCGGCGGGTAGAACTCCTGCACGATGCAACCGACATCCAGGTGGGAATCCACGATACGCTCCCAAGCCTGCTGATCGTGGTCGACGCCAGGGTAGACGCCGTGACTGGCGTAGTCATCGGCTGGCTTGATGATCCAGCCGTCCTTGTTCCCCTTGATTTCAGCAAGGTCGAACTCGGTGGAGTTGGAGAGCAGTCGATAGGTATGTGGCACGTGCGCGTCCACGAAGGCAATCTCTTCGGGCGTGAACATCTTGCGTGTCGAGGGGTCGAACAGTGCCACGTTTATCATTTTCGTGTGTACGACGGTTGTGCGGAAATGCCCGATCAGACATACGCGCTCGGCCTCGACGGCGCGCACGAGGTCTTCGCATTCTCCGGGATGCTGGGCAATCTCGCTCGTGACGCTGCGGCGGTAGATGGCGTGGATTTGCGTGCCGTCGTTGCCGTCTACCAGCTTGCCGTCGGCGAAGCGCAGGTCGCGGATGTCGACGAACCGGGCGGGGATGCCGGCCTTTTCGAATGCGGCTATGAAGCGGTTGAAGTCGCTGAACACACCGCTTTCGCGAAAGTCGATCACGGCTACTGTGGGCGTGGGGAACTCATCTGATAGCGGGTCGGTGCGGTAGATGCGCATGAATGCTTCGATCCAGCTGTCGATAAGCTCGAACCGCTCGACGTGGTGACGGCTTGCGAACGTCTTCCAGGTCTCGGTTTGCTCCAGTGCGAGCGCCAACATGAGATCACGACTCATCGCGCCGGAGCCGTCGGTATTGAACTCGCAGAATTTGTAGCTGAAGTCTTCCTCGTCGAGGAAGATGTCAAAACGGCCCATGGGAAGCAGCTGGTCGTAATTGCACGGCAACAGGATGAGCCGTTCCACTTCGGGCGGGAACTGGAACTGCGGGCGGTACGACGGGTCGTCCAGGAAGCGGCGGATCACCTTGCAAAGGATGCCGTGCGCCATATGGCAGCATTCCGTGATGAACTCCATATCCTGCTCGTTGAACAGGTAAGGAACATAGGGGAAGGGGGCGGGAGCGCCGTGAACCCAGATGTCGCTCTCCCTGATGAAATCGAGCGCTGCTTTGCGCCCGGGAAGGTCACCTTGGAGGTCTTTGATTATCTGGATGTATTCTGCCCGTTCCTGTTTCATCTTCCCAGCCTCGTTTCGCGGATTGCCGTGTACGGCGAAATTGTAACAGCACCAGGCGCCAGTTCTGCGTGATGCTTCTTGGTCACACGAAAAGCCTAGCTGTGAAGGGGGCTTCGGCAAGATGCTTCCTTGAGCTTTGGGATCGTTTTGGTAACATGCTGGAAAACCCCAGGAGGCACCGAAAGTGCCCTTACTGCCAACTGAAAGAGGTGTTCCATGAACGATTTCGTGTTCTGCTCGCCCACCCAGTTCGTGTTTGGCCATGATGCCATCGACAAGACGGGCGAATACGTGGCGGCCCGAAACTGGGGCCGCGGCATGATCGTATACGGCGGTGGTTCCGTGGAGCGTCTGGGCACGCTCGACCGCGTGCGTGCATCGCTTGATGCAGCGGACGTGGAGTACGTGGAGTTCGGTGGTATCCGCCCGAATCCCGAGGTACAGCAGGTGCGTGAGGGCATTGCCAAGCTACGTGCCGAAGGGGTGGATTTCCTGCTGCCTGTAGGTGGCGGGAGCACCATCGACGCGGCGAAGGCCATGGCGTTTGGGGCGCTGCACGATGGCGACGTGTGGGATTTCTATTCTGGCAAGGCTGTGGTGGAACGCGCGCTTCCCATCGCGGCGGTACTCACGATTCCGGCGGCGGGTAGCGAAGCATCGAGTTCGTGTGTCATATCCAATGACGAGCTGGGCTTCAAGAGGGGAACCAACGGCGACGCTTTCCGTCCCGCCATAGCCATCATGGAGCCAGAGGTCACCTTCACGCTACCAGCATATCAGACCGCTGCCGGCGTTACCGACATGATCTCTCACATCTGCGAGCGTTACTTCAGCGGCGTCGGTCCCGTGTCCGTGACCGATGGCATCTGCACGAGTCTGGTCCGCTCCATCATGGATGCAGCGGAAACCGTACTGCGTAATCCCGAAGACTATGACGCTCGTGCCACCATCATGTGGGCCAGTACGCTTGCGCACAACGACATAGCCGGTTGCGGCCGCTCGACGGTTCCCACAGCCCGCGCTGGCGGATGGGAAAGCCACGGCCTAGAGCACGAGATGAGCGCTCTGAAGCCCGAGATCACGCATGGTGCTGGTCTTGCAGTGATCATGCCCGCATGGATGCGCTACGTGTGGAGTGAAGACCCTAGCCGCTTCCTGAGCTTCGGCTACGACGTGTTCGGCATCGAGCCGGTAGACGATACCGACGAGGCTATCGAAGATGCGGTGACGGTGACCATCGACGAGCTCCAGCGCTTCTTCGTGGGGCTGGGCATGCCGCGTACGATGGGTGATTTTGGACTGGTGCCCGAAGATGTGGATGCTCTGCTTAAGACGTTGGAGCAGACCAAGGGCTCGGTGTTCGGCAGCTTCAAGAAGCTCACCATGGAAGACGCCCGGGCTATTTACCTCTCGGCTTTCTAAATGGCTAAGTTGAACCGCAATAACGTGCGCAAGCTGGTGGATTCGACATCCTTCCAGCTGTTCATCGTGGGCGTCATCTTCGTGAACGCCGTGCTTATCGGCGTGCAGACCGCAGTGGACAACCAGGGCGCCCTGGAGGTGCTTGCCCTTGTCGATGCCCTGTGCGTGTTCGTCTACGTGGTGGAAGCCGCGCTGAAGATCTACGCTTTAGGTGGGCGATATTTCCGCGATGCCTGGAACGTGTTCGACTTCACCATCACCGCGCTTTCCCTCATGCCCACCTTCCTGCTGCCGTTTCCCGTCCAGATCGTCCGTGCCTTGCGCCTTGCGCGCATCGCTCGAATCTTTAGGCTGGTTTCGGCGTTCAGGCAGATGCGGGTTATCATCGAGGCCATAGGGAAGTCCATTCCGGGAATCATGTGGACGGCGCTGCTGCTGGGCATCGTGCTCTACGTGTTCGACGTGGCCGGCCTTTACCTGTTTGGCGCCGAGTTTCCGCAGTACTTCGGCAACCTGGGAGCGGGGGCTTTCACGCTGTTCCAGCTAGTCACGCTGGAAGGCTGGCCCGATGTGGCCCGTGACATCATGAGCGTGCACCCGTCAGCTTGGCTGTTCTTCATACCTTACGTCACGGTCTCTTCGTTCATCTTCATGAACGTGGTGGTGGGCATCATCATCGGCACCATCGAGGAGAGCACCCAAGCCGAGCGCATCAACATGGACGATGATTCCGAAAAGCAGTTGCGCACCGAACTGGCGGAGCTGCGAGAGCAGATCAAGACCGTGGAATACCTTCTCGATAAATACGATATCGAAGCCGTGGGAATCGAGGAGCGCCCTTCCGCAGAATAGAGTTGGGGCCCCGCTGCTAGACGGGTTATTGGCGCCGTGGCCTTATCGGCACACATGAAGCACTAACGAGATATGGTGGCCGGGGCCTTCGTGCCGAAGATACTTGGATTATTGGGCAAAGTACTTCATTGTGTGCTCGCCGCCAAAATGGTACTTTGTTATCAGCAGTTTCACACGCGCGAGCATGTGGGCGTGTTACGTATTCCCCCGAGTGACAGGAGTCAAGGTGTTCTGTACGAATTGCGGTTCGGTTATTCCCGACAACACACAGATCTGCCCCAATTGCGGCAAGCCTCTCGCTGCTCCCAATGCGCAGGTTCCCACACAGCCAGACGAAGCAGCGCCTGCGGCATCTTCGGCTCAAATGCCAGGCGAAGCCCAGCCTGCAGGTTACACGATCCCCGTAGAGCCTGCTGCTCCCGTATCTTTGGATGAGACGTTGCAGATGCCGCAGCAGCCCGACGTTGCGCAACCGTATATGCCGCAGCAGCCAGCACAGCCTCAGGATTTCGGCGCTCAGCAGCAAGCAGGCGGCTTCCAGCAGCCTGGTGCAACTCCGGTTCCGGGTTCTCCCTACGTTGCTCCTGGCACGTCTGCGGCTACGGCGAAGAAATCCAACGTCCCGAAGATCGTGGGCATCGTTGCCGCAGTCGTGATCGCCCTGGCCGTTATCGGGGCCATCGTCGGCGGCGGAGGAGGCAAGGACAACGACACTCCCGAAACCACGCCTCCCGAAACGACTGTCGACACCAATAGCGGCAACGACCAAAATAGCGGCAACGACCAAAATGACGACAGCTGGTTCGACGATGTGGATGTCAACACTGACGATGGCACCAACGTCGAAGAGAACACCCCGCCAGCCGATCCCGATGCCGACCTCACCCCGCAAGATGAGCCCGCCAGCGGTGATGTGCTGATGGGAGCCGACTTGGAGCCCTGGTCCGAGATTACCATCAAGGCGAACGAAGACGAGGCGTGTTACGCGAAGCTTAAAGACGAGGGCGGCAACGATCTGTTCGCGTTCTATGTGCGTGCAGGCGAAGAGGCGACCGTTGGCGTTCCTGCCGGCCAGGCCTACATCTACTTCGCTTCTGGCCAGACGTGGTATGGAACAGAAGACCTGTTCGGTTCTAATACGGACTACAGCATGGACCCGGAAATTCTGGACTTGGATAACTACACCTACACCTATACGCTCCATGCGGTGGAAGGTGGCAATTTCTCCACCGAAGACATTGACGAGGGCGAATTCTAACGGTCCATTCGCCATCTGAGCGCTTAGGCCCCCAGGATGCCTTGGCTTCCTGGGGGTTTGTTTTTGCCAACCTTATGGCAAAAGGGCCGATTGCGAAGCGCAGGCTGGAGGCACGGCTCGAAAGGTGCACGAAGATGGGGGTTACATGATTGCCTCGCACCGTCGGGCGCTGAACCCTCTTATTGAATCGTGATCTCGGATATGCACGTGTCGGTGTAGCGTGAGCCGGGGTAAGTCGAGTCGATGGTGATGCGAAGCGAAGAGGTCTGCACCGTTTCCGAAAGCGTGATGGTATGCCAGGCGAAAGGCTCGTCGGAAAGCGTCGAGGTGGTGGTAGTGCCATCGTCGAACGTGATGGTGATGTCTTTCGGGCGGCTGTTTTTCCAATAGAGGTCTTCTGACTTGTTGAAGCCGGCCATGATCCGGATCGAATGCACGTTTTGCTTCATGTCCGAATTGAATTCGACCCATTCGCCTTCTCCCGTACCCGACACACCTTCGCACCAAGCGGTGGTGGTGTTGCCGTCTACCAGGCAGTCGGGCTCGTGGGAATCGATGTCTCCCGCAAGAACCGAAGATGCGGAAAGCGTGCTGAAACGTGGTGCGCCATTGGCAACGGGAACGTCGTCTTGCGCGCCGTTTCCAGCTTCGCCGTCGGGCTGTTTGGTGGCTTGCGAGCTTTCCCCGTCTGCGGCAGTGTCCACGTTCGTGCTCGAGGTGGCGGATGACGCCGTGGTCGTAGTGTCCTTTGTTCCCCCAACGACGAAATAAGCCACTGCAGCAAGCACCAAGGCCGCGATCACCGCTACGGCGATGATGATGGGTACGGTCTTGTTGTTCTTTTGGGTGGCGGCTTGTGGCACGGCTGTGCGGCCAGCAGCCATGGCGGGATCGACGGGGTGCACCTGCCGATACGCTTGGGATTGGCCGGGTGCCTGCTCTTTTCCAGGTCGAAGGTGCGCTGAAGGTTGCGTGGCTGCAGGGGCAGGCTGCACCATGCCCTGCGTCGCAGTGGCGCCTGCTCTTCCCGCAGCATTGGCGCTCACCGCAGCTCTGCTCGAAGACAGGTCGTTTCCGCAGTTGGTGCAATAGTTCAGGGAGTCGGGCATCTCCTGGCCACAGCGCATGCAGAACATTTCGGTCACCATCCTCGAGGGTATGCGGGCCTCGTTAGTATACTATGTTAGCGATATTCCAGTGGGATAAGTTGCACAACCGATGTGCATCGCAAGCACCCTAGAATGAATGCGAAACCAGCCAGATGGCGTGGCTTTGCGGCGAAGGTATTGGAGGATGCGATGATAACCTGCCCAGAATGCGGACAGCAGCTACCCGACGGAACTCGGTTCTGCACTTCTTGTGGCGAAGCATGCAACCGTACAGCTCGCAGGGTGCAGCAGCGCAATCAGATGAACGCGGCTCAGACCATGCCTGCGTCGTGGAATGGTTCCGCGCGCACCTCGGCACAGCCCACGCAGGCGTATGGTAGCCAGGGTGAAGCTGGCGCATATGGCTCGCAGCAGACAACTCAGTTCATTCCTCCCGAGGAGCGTCGCTACGCCGACCGCAATTCTCAGGTGGGCTTTGGCGAGACGCCCCTGGTCTCGCAACCTTCCAGCGGGCGGACCGCCGAGGCGTTCGTGCCTGCATACGCCCCGCAGGCGGCGCAGCAGGCATCGGTTGCCGCTGCAGCTGCAGGTGGCACGGCGCAGCAGGCGAAAAGCCGCCGTACCGCCATCATCGGTGCCGTGATAGCGGCTGTGCTCATCGTGGTCGTCGTCGCGGTGGCTGCGTGGGCGTCTCGGGCTAACCAGGAGGCGGAATACAATGCAGGACACGCCGAGCGTCATGTGACGTTTGCCCTAGACATGCCCGGTTACGATGAAAAGGCCGACTCTCCCGTCCCCGTGCGCATATCGGGCACGAACCTGGATGGCGTGCAGGTAGACGAGGTGTACTTCATCACTCCCGGCAAACCCACCATCAACGTGCAGCAAGGATCGTACACGGCAAGTGTTGCAGCTTCGCCCCTGCTTTCCAACGGCACCATCTACGCGGTGCCCGACGAGCTCATCGATGTGCAGATTCGCGAACAGGATCTTTCTGGTGGCGACCTGAACTGGTCTTTCAGCACGGTCGAACCCACGCAGATCACCGACGAGCAGATCCAGGAATCGTATCAGTACGCCATCGATTCCGGCATGGATGCATCCAAGGCCGATTCGTTGCGCCAGGCCGTCGTCGATGCACGTCAGGCTGCACTCGACAAGCAGGCTGCCGAAGACCAAGCAGCTGCCGATCGCGCGGCGAGCGAGGCGGAGCAGCGCGCTCAGGAAGAGGCGGCGGCTTCGGCTCGCCACTTCGACGATGGGTACGTAGCCCTGGACGTGCCCGATTTCTGGGTGGGCAACTATACGCCGGCAACGTACGGGCACACGTCGGGCGTGTTCCACACCGAGTTCTACCTTCCGGGCAGCGACTTCATGTTGCTGCGTATCGACGGCATGGCGGGAGATTTGAGTTCTTATTCCGCCACCTACATGAACTCGGCCACCGAAATATGGAACAGCTACCATGGCGGAAGCGCATACAGCGATGCCGATCTGGATTGGGCGTTGTACCTGCAGACAGGAGGGGCCATCACGCGAGACGACGTGCTTGCATGCGGTAGCGGTCCTTCGGCCGAAGCCCTGGGCGAAAGCTACATCGGCAGCTTCATGGATACCTACATTTCGCCCACGGTGACGACGTCGCAGTATTAAGGCGCCTTATGGGAGCGGTGCTTTGGAGCTGTTGCGTTAGCGGGTAGATGCCTGCGGGCGAGACACGTGAATTTGCGTGCATCCGAAGCGTGGCGGCGCGATGGGCGGTCCGTGAGCTAGATGGCGCAGATGATGGAGGAGGGCGAAAAGGATGGCTGTCAATTTCTGCACGCAGTGTGGCTCCCCGCTGGAAGGGGAGGGGCTGCTTTTCTGCACGCGATGCGGTGCCAGCTTGACTGAATCCGATGGCGCATATGCGGATACGGGGGCTGCGGCTCATTCGAGCATGGCGGCAGGTTACACCGTGCCGGCAGACATGTACCAACGTGGCGGCTTTGCCACCCCACAGCACGTGTATCAGGGTAGCGTTCCCGCAACGGTGCCTGCACAGGGGGCAAACCGTGCTGCAGGCAGTGGTGCCGTTCGGGATGACTCCGACGGCTCCATCGTGAAGAAGGGGGCCATCATCGGTGTTGCGATCGGGCTTCTGATCGCGCTTGTCGTAGTGTTCGTGGTGTATCGCCCGCTTGGGCAGTCTGCCAACGGCGGGCAAAACGAACAGGGCGATACCGAGATAACGATTCCAGAAGAAAACCCAGATGCCGACCAGGTGGTCGAGAAGCCGGAAGCAGAACCTGCTACGGACTACTACGACGACCTCATGTCGTACTACGATGGAATGGCGGGCTATGATGCGCGGATCGCAGACTGCGCCACGTATTTCAACAACAATTACACGAAAAGCGATTATGGCGTGCGCCAATCGGGAGCCGACGATGCCGCATGGATTCAAGACGACGTGAACGCCGACCTTGCCGCCTTGCAGGAACTCAACGTGCCTTCTGACAACCCCTATTATGATGATTGGCAGCACATGATCGAGCTTATGACCGACCTGCAGCATCGCATCGACGTCATCGACCAGGCGTGGCAAAACAGTTTGTCCTACAGCGATCCAGCCAATCACGTGGACACCATCATCGCACCCCTTTCCGCCGATAACGTGGATGGCGTGAACAGGTACAAGGCGCACTTCCAAGACAACTACGGCAACTGGGCTCCGACGCGCAGGCTCTAGTTGCGCCAGTGCGGCAGCGGGTTGCGCGCTGTGGCTTCATCGCACTCGCATTTGACCGTCAATAGCATTACAATGCAAGCTTGCGCATAGATTGGGGGCATGCATGATACAGACCGTGACGTCACGGCAGCTTTTCGTGAACGAGGAATTGCAGGTCGTGAAGAACCGACTCCAGCCGTTGGGCGTGCCCGAAGACGCGGTTTCTAAGTTGCCGAGGATCTGCGTGATCACGGGCATCCACGGCGATGAGCTCGAAGGGCAGTTCGTATGCTACGAAATCGCACGGCGCATAGGCGAGCATCCCGAATGCCTGACGGGAGTCGTGGATATCTACCCAGCGCTCAATCCGTTGGGCGTGGGCGCCATCACCCGCGGTATACCGCTGTTCGATTTGGATATGAACCGGATCTTTCCGGGCAACAACTCCGCTTCGCCGTTCGAGAGCATGGCTGCCGATATCGTTGCCGACATCGCGGGTGCCACGCTGTGCCTCGACATCCACGCTTCCAACATCTACCTGCGCGAATTGCCCCAGATTCGCATCAACGAGATATCAGCCGAAGTACTGGTTCCCTGGGCGCGTCTGAGCAATGTGGACTACATTTGGGTGCATGGCAACTCCACGGTGCTGAAGGGCACGTTGGCATTCAGCCTGAACGCGATTGGCACGCCTTGCCTGGTGGTGGAGACTGGTGTGGGAATGCGCATCACGAAAGGATACGGGCTGCAGCTGGCCGATGGCATCATGAACCTGATGGGTGCCTCTGGAGTGTGGAATGGGCCGGTTCCCCCGGTCAGGGATCCGCATATCAGCACCGATGGCGAAGTCGCGTTCATCAACGCCGACAGTGCGGGGCTGTTTGTGCCCGAAGTGGAGCACGACCGGTACGTGACGTGCGGCCAGCTGGTGGGTAACGTGGTCGAACCTGCCACGGGTACGGTCGTGCAAGAGCTGTGCAGCCCGGTCGATGGGCTGCTGTTCACGCTGCGCGAATACCCGATGGTGTATCCGGGTTCGCTCATCGCACGAGTGTTGGGGGGTGTGCAATGCTAGAGCAAACGCTGTTCAGCTTGGATATGCCCTATCGTCAGCCGATGGACGTGAAAGCGTTCTCGTTCGGGGTCGATTCGCACGGCCGGCATCTGGGGGACGACGAATCGGCGGATCCTGCCGATTTCGAGGACGCGGCCTGTTTCGTAGGCGGCTTGCGCGGAAACGAAGTGCAGCAGACGTTCATTTGCAGTCAACTCGTGCGACGTCTGCGTTCCGTTGAGCATGATGGCGGACTTGTTCCCGGCAAGCGCATCATGGTGGTACCCTGCGTGAATCCAGCATCGATGAACACGGGCAAGCGCTTCTGGGGTGGTGACGGCACCGACGTGAACCGCATGATGCCCGGCTACGACCAGGGCGAGACGACTCAGCGCATCGCGGATGCGCTGTTCGGCGCCGTGCGCGGGTTTTCGTATGGCATCCATTTCTCGAGCTACCATCTGGATGGCGATTTCCTCGATCACGTGCGCGTGATGAGTGCTCCCGGCAACGAGGTCAACAATGGATCAGACTTCGGGTTGCCCTATGTACTTCAGCACGTGCCCGGCTCGTTTGACACCACCACGCTCCATTACAACTGGCGGCTGTGGGGCACCGAAGCGTACACCATCTACACGCGGCATACGAGCATCGTCGAGCAGGACGTGGCGGCAAGTACCGTGCGTGCCTGCCTTCGCTTCATGAACGAGCGGGGGGCTATTCGCTATGCGGGGCATCGCGGGTACCACGCTACGCAGTTTGCCGAACGGCAGCTCGCACCCGCCCAGTCGCCTTGTGGCGGCATCTTCTTGCCCCAGGTAGTCTTGGGCGACATCGTGCGTCATGATCAGCAGATCGCCGAAGTGGTGGATCCCCTTTCCGGAGAAGTGCGCGCACGGATCCACGCGCCCCGCGGTGGCGTGGTCTTCTACGTGTGTCGCGCTCCCATGGTGGGAGAGCAGACCCTCGTGTTCCAGATTATCCCCCGCGATGTGAGCATGGACCCGCTAGTCGACGCCGCCCGCGGCAACTTCCTCGACCCCGAGGCCTAGCCCGTCGCGTGACAGTTCCTGTCGTTGCGCAGATTTATGGGCGGGAACAAGAGTTTGGAGTCGCTGCCCTCTATTTGGGGTACTATGAAAAGCCGTGACCATCGAGCCAAGCGAGCGAAAGAAGCGCGAAGATGAATCTTGCACAAGCGATAGAGCATGCCAGCACGCTGTTCGTGCCCGAATTCCTGTTCGGGTTCGATGACGCGAACCTCAATGCCGAGCGCGACACCAACGAGCAGGCCATCAAGATGCTCCACGATGATTGGTTTGCAGCGGAAAAACCCGCGTTTAGCTACGATCTGGTTCGCGAGCTGGCCGATCGCAACCGCACGCTGTGCGACAACTTGGGAGCCGAAGCCATTGGCGATGCCCGCAGCGTGAATCTGGCCCGCAGCCTTTCCGATGACGATGTCCTTCGCGGCATTGCGGCGCTGCAGCATCGCAAGCCGGAAACCATCTTAAAGGAAATTGAGCGTTCGAACTCCACGCTGGGCGTTGCTTATGCGCTGAAGCCCATGAAGGGTACGGTGCTGGGCATCGACATCGAAACGTCTTCGCGCGAACCCGATCGAGGCTACATTATCAACGTGGGCTTCGAGCTCATGGACCTCAATGGCGATAATTCCGGCGAACCCTACGATGCCGTTTCCCTGTTCTGCGGCATGCCCGAATGCTACGCGCAGACGGGTGTTCCCCTTGAAGAGATTCACCACATCACGTGGGACCAGATCAAGGACGCCGAGCAGTTCCGCGAAGACAAGGGCTTGCAAAAGCGGCTCCTGAAGCTTATGACCAAGTATCCCTACATGGCGCACAACGCCGCGTTCGAGGATGCCTGGTTCATGCTTCATCTGGATGGCTATGCCGAAGCGCGCAAGGCGGGCAAGATCATTCCCGTTGATACGCGCAACATCTGCCGCGAGCTCGATCCCGAAGTGCGCAAGCTGCCGTTCGATTCCCATCCTGCTGCTCTGGAGAACTGGGCACGTCGTCGCGGGACCCTTGCAGCGGATCAATCCGAACGGCATCTGGGACTCGAAGACACCGACCTGATGCTGCGCACCGTCTACGCGGAGTTCCGCGAGCGCAACTTGGTTTAAGCCCTCGGCATAAGGCCACGTTGAGTGAGAAATGGAGACGGGTTCAATTTCTCATCCCCTGGGGAGTGAGGGAGTGAGAAATTGAACCCGTCCCCATTTCTCCCCACCCATTTCTCCCCACCCATTTCTCCCCGCCGGCACCCTGGCGATGGAGCTTGCCTTCCACTGTGCTATAGTACCAATAATGGACCAGGGCACAACGAGGGGAAGCCATGGCAAGACAGCCGAACCAGAAGCTGAAGATTCTCTACTTGCGGCAGATGCTACTCGACGAAACCGACGACGAACACGGTTTGACCATGGCCGAAATCATCGAGCGCCTGGCCGAGCGCGGCATATCCGCCGAACGCAAGGCCATCTATCGTGACCTAGACGCTTTACGCGAATACGGCATGGACATAATCAAACGATCGCGCATGGAAACGGGCGTGACCGAATACGCCGTGGGAAAGCGAGATTTCGAGGTTCCGGAACTGCTGCTGTTGGTGGATGCCGTTCAGAGTTCGCGTTTTCTTACCGAGCGCAAGAGCGTGGCTTTGGTGAACCACATCGGCAAGCTGGCGTCTCGTTACCAGGCCGAAGCGCTGGTGGGCCGCGTGCACGTGGAAGGTCGCATCAAGATGCAAAACGAGAGCATCTACTACAACGTCAACGACATACAGCAGGCCATCGCCCGCCGGTGCAAGATCACGTTTCGCTATCTTTCCTACAATGTCGAAAAGAACGCCGTACTGCGCAAAGATGGCAAGCTGTATCGGGAAAACCCGCTGTGCCTGGTGTATCGGGATGATTTCTACTATCTAGTCACCTACAACGACCGTCACGAGTCTTTCTTGAAATACCGCGTCGACCGCATGCGCAACATCAAGGTCACCGATGAGGCGCTCACGCGCAATGCCGCAATCGCTACCTTTGATGTGGATGCGTTCGTGCAGGAGTCGTTTTCGATGTACAACGGAGATCCGTGCATGGTGGAGCTGCTTGTCGATTCCGAGCTGGCGGGTTCTATCATCGACCGCTTCGGCAAGGACGTGCAGATGGCGCGCACCGAGGATGGGCGGGCCCGCGTGAACGTGAAGGTGCTGGTGAGCGCCACGTTCTTCGGCTGGCTGACGCAGTTCGGCACGCGCGCGCAGATTAGCGCTCCAAGTGACGTCGTATCCCAGTACAAGGCGTACTTGGAAAAGATCGCCGATCAGTATCGATAAAGCCCGTTGCTTGTTCTGGATGCCGTGACCGTGGCTTTAACCTGCTAAGATGCGGCCTCATGTCCAAGGGCAAACGCGCAAAGAAGCGTCTAGCCGCAAAATGAGGTTTTGGCCTTTCGGCAATGAGTTTGCAACGAGTCGGGAAAAGATGAAGGGTTCTTTACGGCTTTCTTTGCAGAATATGGATTCCAGATTGGGATGGTACCATGACGAATGGGACGCGATGCGGGTTGGGCCATATGTGCTTCCGCATTGAATCGTGCCGGGTTTTGCAATCTGACGAAAGGAACAATCCTTCATGTCGAATCGCCGTTCCACGAAAAGGCGGAAAGAGGATGTGGCGCTGACGGATGACACCGTCCGCGAGCAACGCGATTCCGGCTTCGTCTCGAAGCTCCGTCGACGTGCGCAGAAGCGCGAGGCAGAGTTCCAAGAGGCGCATCCTTCCCCTGACATGCAGGTGACCATGGCGTTCGCATCGCGCAACGGAGCGACGTATGCCGAAGTGGACACCGAGGAAACCAAGAAGAAGAGCGCCCTCCGACGCATCACGAGCCAATGGTGGGATCGCCTGCTGGGCGCGGCTTCCGATAGATCCTTCGCCGCGCAGGCAGAACAATATGCTTCCCATCAGACGAAACGAGACTATATCTTCAACACAGTGGGGCATACCATCTGGGGTTTCGTGTTCCCGCTGCTCACCATCGTGGTCACGCAGCTCACCGACATCGAAAAGGCCGGCATGTTCTCGTTCGCGTTCGTGGTGGGAACGCTCATGATGATCGCCGCCCAGTATGGCGTGCGAACCTACCAGGTTTCCGACCTGGAAGAAGAGCATTCTTTCAGCGACTACCAGATAAACCGCATCACGACCGTTTTGCTGGCGGTTGCGGTGGGCTACCTGTTCATACGGCTACGCGGCTACGAGGGGCCCATGGTGCAGATTTTGGCGGGTGTTATGGGATATCGCCTGCTCGACGCCCTGGCCGACTGCTACGAGGGCCGCTTGCAGCAGATGGACAAGATGTATTTGGCGGGCATTTCCCAAATGCTGCGAGCCATTGCGGGCTTGGTGGTGTTCACCGTGGTTTTGCTTGTGGGTAAAAGCGTCGGTGCGGCGAGTGTCGGCATGGCCATTGCCGCAGGTGCAACTTTCCTGTTGATCACGTTCCCCTTGGCGATGCTGGAAACGCCGAAATCGCGGCAGATGAGCTTTCAGAGCATCGGAAGCCTGTTCAAGCAGTGCTTCCCCATTTTCGTCGCGCTATTCCTGTATGCCGTAGTTGACAATACGCCCAAGTTCGTGATGGAAGCAACCCTTCCGTACGGCAACCAGCTCTACTTCAACGCCATGTACTTCCCCGCGCAGGCCATCTTGCTGGTGGTGGGGCTCATCTACAAGCCCCAGCTGGTGCGCATGGCAGCGAGCTGGGCAGACCCCGGTCGCCGCAAGAAGTTCGACATCTTCATCGTGGTCATGTTGCTGGGCGTGGTGCTCATCACGGTCATCATGGTGCTGTTCATGAAATACGCGGGCGTGATGATACTGGGCCTGCTCTATGGCGTGGATTTCGAGAAATACCGCATGCTTTGCTACATGATGATCGTTGCGGGAGGCATGACGGGTGCCATCGACTTCCTGTACCAGGTCATCACCATCATGCGCCGGCAGGAGCTGGTCACGCGCACGTATCTGATAGCGTTTTTGGTCGGGGTGGTTTCTTCCATCCTGCTCATCCACTTCGGGAAGCTGGAAGGTGCCGTGACCAGTTACGTGTTGGTTATGACGGTGCTGGTCATATCACTGCTGTGGGTATACGTCTCCCAGCGTGTGACTATCGCCAAGCATCCCGAACGCGACATGGCGTTGCTGCTTCCTGCGGCTGGCGAGACTTCGGGTGTAAATGCCGCTTTGTCAGGTTATGGTCCTCAGGTGGTCGCAGCCGCCCAAGCGCAAGCTGGAGGCGGTGCGCCGGAAGCGACTTGCATGCCGAACCAAGATGCTGCCATATCAGCCAACAGCCGTGCAGCGCAGGTTGGAGGCGGTGCTGTGCACGCAGGCGGCAGTGTTCGAGGTGGAAGCCAGGAAACCAGAAGAGGAGCTCACTCGACATCGGATGCTCGGCTGCGGGCTTCGAGAGGGTTGGCAGATTCGGAAAAGCCTGCTACCAGGCGTCTTGGGCACCATGCCGACGTCGACGAAGACCGCAAACGGGCGAATGCCGCCGCCGCTGCACGTTCGGCGATCATCGCAGAGGAAATCTCGGCACTCGACAAGATCTTGCCTGCCGTCGACGGAGATGCTGGCGACTCGATGACGAATGTGCCGAGCTCTCCTGAAACTGCCAACGCGGGCGATACTGGCCAAAATGGCGAGCCATCTGGCACTACCGTGGACGCAGGCAAATCACAGCATGGGAATCCGGCCGATGGAGGTTTCGATGGCCGATAGCGCACAGACGGCGAAACCGCCGTTTAGGGTTCTGACGTTTTCGTTCAACGACCGGGCTCATGGACGCATGACGGTGCGAGCAAAGTATCTTGACGAAGAAGCGCGTCGCGAAGCACCGGAATCCGTGCGGGGCTGCGAATACCAGCTCCATCTGGAAGCTGGTCCTGCAGAACGCACCACCACCGATGTCACGAAGGGGCTGGGGCTGGCAGCCGCGCGTATGTTGGTGGAGAAGCTGCTGGACGCCGGCGCGTTCAGCTGGGATGAAGCGTATCCCGACGATCCGCAGGCGGGAATGGCGCGATGGATGCTGGGTATCGTATTCGAACCAGACGTGTTCGAGATCCGCAGCCGTGGGGGCAGTGCGTACCCTCAAGGCTTCGACGCCATGATGGAGGCGTTCTTCGACTTGGGGTTGCCCCGCCCCGGTTCCGACAAGCCTGCAAGCGGTGGCTCATCCGGCATTCCCTTTGGCGAAGCAGCAGCGGGTCTGCCTTTCAACGCGCAGTCGATGCAGGGTCTCATGCGGGCGTTCGAAGGCATGGGCGAGGGGATGGGCGGTTTCGACTTTTCCGATATGCAGCACATCATTGCCGACATGCAGGCAAATCCCCAGCGCATGCAGGAGATGATGCGCGAGGGGTTTTACAGCATGTCGCCCGAGCAGCAAAACGCCATGCTCGATTTGCTGGCGTCCTCTGGCATGGCCAGCCGTCAATGGTGGGAGCGCTTCTTCCGCGGTTTGTAGCCAAGCATCGCAGCAGTCGGCCCTGTGGCTGTGCAATGCCGACAACTAAATCGATAGCTACGGGCAACTGACTCACTTTCGGTTTTGCATTGGCAGTGGAAATCTAGTAGTGTAAGCAGTCACGCTTCGTTGGCGGCATCGTGCGAAAGGAAGACGGCATGGCTGCAAGAGATGATGAAAAGGGACAAGCCAATCGTGCTCGGGATTCTGTCGAGGCCTATGAAGCCCCTGTAGTCGAGCGCGTAGGAATCGTTAAGCCCAACGGCATGGCCCTGTTGCCCATCGTGGTGTTCCTCGTGTTGTACCTAGGCACGGGCGTGTACTTCGAGTACATCAATCCCATCGAGGGGCAGATGGGCTTCTACATCATGTCGGTTGTAGTGGCGTTTCTTATCGCGCTTTCGGTAGCCCTCTTGCAGAATCGCAAGCTCTCCTTCGATGAGAAGATTCGCACGTGCGCACGCGGGGTGGGAGACGAGAACATCATCATCATGGTGTTCATCTTCCTGTTCGCAGGCGTGTTCAGCGGTCTGGCAAGCGAAGCTGGCGGCGCGGCGAGCACGGCGAATATGCTGCTTTCCGTGATTCCCGATTCGTTCGTCATCCCCGGCTTGTTCCTTATTGCTGCCATCATCTCGCTTGCCATGGGCACGAGCTGCGGTACCATTTCGGTGCTCGTTCCCATTGCGGTTGCCGTGGCGGCATCTGCAGGGTTGAACCTGCCGTTTTGCATTGGCTCTGTGGTAGGCGGTGCCATGTTCGGCGACAACCTTTCATTTATCTCCGACACCACCATTGCGGCAACGAAAACGCAGGGTGTGGCCATGAAGGACAAATTCTACGAGAACGTGCGTTTCGCGCTGCCGGCTGCCCTGGTCACGCTGGTGCTGCTGATAGCCATGACGGCCACGTCCGATTCCACTTCGGTGGGCAGCTACGAGTTCAGCGTAATTCAGGCGCTACCGTACTTCATCGTGCTCGTCTTGGCCATGGCGGGCATGAACGTATTTCTGGTGCTGGGTATTGGCATCGTACTGTTCGTGTTCGCTGGGGCGGCGACCGGCACGCTCACGTACGTAACGGCGTTCAGTGCCATGGGCACGGGAGCGTCGGGCATGTTCGAAACCATCATCGTCACCGTATTGGTGGCCGCCATCGGCGCGCTCATGCGTGCACATGGCGGTTTCGAGGCCATTCTGTCGTTCGTGCGCAAACGGTTTAGCGGCGTGCGGGGCGGCATGGCGGGCATCGGCTTGCTCACGCTGCTGCTGGACATCGCGTGTGCCAACAACACGGTGGCAATCGTGATGTCGGGTCCCGTGGCAAAGCAGATCAGCGAAGAGTATGGCGTCACACCGCGGCAGACCGCATCGATCATGGACACCAGCTCCTGCGTCGGACAAGGCATCATTCCCTATGGCGCGCAGCTGCTCATTGCAGCGGGGCTCGCGGGCGTCTCGTCGATGGCCATCATCCCGTTTTTGTACTACCAGTTCGTGCTGGCGATAGCGGTTGTTATCTACATCGCGACCGCCGGTCTGAAGTTCGGCAAGACAAAGCGGGAGCAGGCATAGCGCGGTAAAGCGTCAACTGTTTGTTGCCCGCTTATTCGAGAAGTGCGAAGATGCTCTTCTCGAAGAGCTGTTGATGTGGTAATCGCCTCGGAGCGTTTCTGAGACAACCCTTCACAGATCGTAAAGTTGGTCTTGTAAAGTCCCAGGTCAGAAAGAAGTGCTGGTCTGTCATATGGAGACGTGTCTCACAAGCGGACTTCCAGTGTCTCATAAATCATGGCTAGTGATGAAAAGCAGGAAAAGTGCTTGAGCGCGAACAAATTAGCTGCTCGCGGCTACTATGCTGACGAGCGGGTTGAGCGCTATTCTGCTGGGATTTGCCTGCATCAGCGCCGCAGGGTCACTCCTTCGGGGAGTTCGATGCTGTCCAGGTCGAACTCGTCTTCGGAATCCGAATCTTGGTCTGCTTCGGTGGAGGCTTGCATTGCTTCTTCCTCGGGTTGACCGAAGGCTTCGTCGAAAGCGTCGAAACTTGCGCGTGGCACGGCGAACACGATGGTAGCGATGGCACCGGGGTGCGCTTCTATCCATGCTTTGATGAGCCCGATGACCTGCTGCGGATCGTAGTTGTTGCGATTGCAGGCGAATGCGCCTATGATCAGCGTTTCGCAACCGTTCGCGGCGGCGATGCGCAGGATGGATTCGATGCGTTGGGCCAAGCACGTGTCGCATTCGCGTTCTGAGCGGTGGTTTTCAAGTGCGCGTGTACGATTGGGTTCGGGAATGGCGATGATATCAGCCTTGTGTATCTCGCCGGTGCCGGAAAACACGATGTCGGGTAGCAGCATGGCGCGGTCGGTGAACAGCTGGCCGCGCGCGAACCCGCGGTTAGCATCGTGGTAATCGCGTTTCATGCCGCGAAGCACCTGGTAGAGGTTGCTTTCCGAGCACAGCACCTGCTCGGGCCCAAATGAGCCCTCCTCGTAGTTGCCGCCCGGTCGCGTGAACGAAACGGGATCGACGATGGCGGTCTTGCCTTTGGCGTCGTAGAGCGCGTTTACGGTGAACTTCGTGGTTACTTCGGTGCGGGTGGCGTCGAAGGCTGGTTCTGGCAGTTCCAGCTCACGGCCCTCGCCGTCCTCGTAGATGACCGCATCCGCGATGCTTGCCGCGGTTTCCGTCGCGAATGCGCCCTTCATCAGGCCCTCGTGCTTCTTTGCTTGCGCCTTGCGTTCTTCTTTCGTGGGCATGGTCGTCTCCATTCCGCCGTCTCCGTCAACCCGTATCTCCTGATTGTATACGAATCGCGTGGGATGCGAGGGGAAAGGTTTGATCAGGTGCGTGGATCGTCGATACGTCAGGCGGTTCGAGGAAGGCGGGATTTGGGTTCGGGTATTCGGAATAAAAGGACGCGAATACCCGATTCATCCCGCGCAGGGAGGGGTCTGCCTCTTTTCATGCGTATATTGGCAGCAGGATGGTAGGGAATGTGCGTGATGCACGCATCCTCATCAGATACAATAAGGGTAGTTGCCCACCGAGAATGGATAGGGGTGCCATGACGTTTCTAATATACGCGCTCGTCTATATCGGCAGTGCCGTCATGGTCTATAACATCTGGCGCTATCACGACTTCATGCGTAAGCTGCAGGCTGTCGACGAGCGTGGGCAGATGCGCAAGCTTGTGGTTGTTCCCTTCGCCTTGCTCATCGCCTTTCTGGTGGGATATCTGGTGGTTGGGTTATTGGGAGAGCCCGACCTGGTCATCGCGGGGATCCTCTTCGGCGGGAGCCTGTTTGTGGCAATCGTTCTCGAAGTCATCTACCGTATCATCGGGCAGCTGCGCGAAAACAATGCGCGTGCGGCGGCTCGCTATGGGCTGGCGAAAGCGGATTTCGAGAATCTGGCGAAGAACCACCTGTCGGCATTTCGTGTCAACCTGACACGCGATGTCATCTACGAGAGCAGCGGTGCGATGCTCGATGCCGAAGATCGAAGCGCGACCAGTTTCACCGAACTGCAGCACCTGCGCCATCGCCGTCGTGTGGCCGGCGCGAACTCCGGCGTCGAGCCGGGGCGCTTCACACGCGAGGCCCTGATTGATCAGTTCCAGGCGGGTAACACCCTCGTGGAAGAGCGAGTGCTGCTGCGTCTGATGGACGGGCGCATCGAGTTCGTGAATATTCAGGCCATGCTCGTGGACGAGCCGGGAACCGGAGATGTGCTGGCGTTCGTGGTGGAGACCTTGGGCAGTGGCGAGATGGTCAACGAGGTTCTGCTAGAGAAAGTACTCGCCGAGCAGTACGACATGATCACCTTTTTAGTGGATGGGCGCTACGGTGTGGTTATCGGCGAGGATGCAGCCGACAAGCCTGGCAGCGTCTTTCCCCACGAGAAGAATGGCGATTACATGGAGTACCTCACCGAGTATGTGGCGCCGGTCATCGTCGGGACGCCCGAGGAGAAGATCGCCCTCATGTCGTCGTTGGGCATCAACCGGATCGAGTCGGAGCTTGCCTGCCACGAGCCCTACGAGGTCAACATCGCCTGCGACGTTGACGGGCAGGTGTTTTACAAGCGCTTCGTGTACTACACAGTCGACGCAGATGCGCATTTCTACCTGTTGTTGAAGTCGGATACCACTAAGCTGCGTCGCGAGGAGATCGAGCGGAGCCGTATCCTGGAAGGGGCGCTCGACGAGGCGCGGCGTGCGAACGAAGCCAAGACCTCGTTCCTATCGAACATATCGCACGATATCCGCACGCCCATGAACGCCATCGTGGGGTATACCGAGTTCGCCCGCAAAAGCAACGATGTAGCGCAGATACACGATTACTTGGGCAAGATCGACGCATCGGGCAAGTACCTGCTTGCGCTGATCAACGACGTGCTCGAGATGAGCCGTATCGAGAGTGGCAAGATGGAGCTCGAGTTTGAGCCAGTCGACCTGGCGGATGTACTCCGGGACATCCAAGAGATGTTCGGGACGCAGATGGCCGAGGAAGGCATCGCGTTTACGGCTGAGGCGCCCCAGCTGTGCAACAGCCGTGTGCTGTGCGACAAGACGCGGCTGTACCGCGTGCTGCTCAACCTGCTTTCCAATGCGCACAAGTTCACTCCTGAAGGCGGCAGCGTGTCTCTGGTCGTCGAGCAGATGGGGCCTCCCGTCGAAGGCGTCGCCGAGTACGAGCTGCGGGTGAAGGATACGGGTATCGGGATGAGCCCCGAGTTCACCAAGCATGTCTTCGACGCGTTCGAACGCGAGCGCTCTGCCACGGCCAGCGGCATCCAGGGCACGGGCTTGGGAATGGCCATAACGAAGCGCATCGTGGACGCGATGGGTGGCACGATAGAGGTTGCTTCCACGCCTGGGCAGGGCACGGAATTCGACGTTCGGCTGCGCCTTCCACTTCAAGACCCCGACGAATCCGGATGCAGCGAACCGCCGGAAACCCCTGACAAGGGCCTAGCTGCAGGCTTCGCGGGCAGGCGCGTGCTTTTGGCCGAAGACAACGAGATTAACCGCGAGATTGCCGGGATGATTCTGGGCGATATGGGGCTTGAGGTGGACATGGCCGAGGACGGCCAGGTGGCGCTCGGGATGCTGGAAAATGCCGGCCAAAGGCGCTACGACATCGTGATCACCGACATCCAGATGCCCGTCCTCGACGGATTCGGCTTGGCGCAGGGCATCCGTGCGTCGTCTGTGGACTGGATGGCGCGTATCCCCATCGTGGCGATGTCGGCGAACGCATTCGCCGAGGATATCCGCACTGCTCGCGAGGCTGGTATAGACGGCTACGTGGCCAAGCCCATCGACACAGCCCAGCTCGCTTCCGTGATCGCCCAGGTTCTGGAGGCGTAAGGCCTTCGCGACGTGCTTCTTTCGAGTTGCGGCGTCACTTCGTCACACGCTTGCCACGCCAGCGTGTGACGAAGTGCAAAAGACGGGTCTATTTATCGAATGCCACGGCCAAAGCCTTGCGCGCGGCAGCGGCGAAGGCATAGATCTCGTCTTCGGTATGGGCGGCAGACACGAACAACGCCTCGTATTGGCTGGGGGCGATCAGGAACCCTTCTTCCAGCATCACCTGGAAGTAGCGGGCGAAAGTGTCGGTGTCGCACTTGGCAGCATCGTCCCAATTGGCGATGGGGCCGGGGCTGAAGAACAGCGTGAGCACGCTACCAGACTGGTTCACGCAGCATGGCAAATCCAGATCGGCGATGATTTCGCGCAGCAGGCTTGCCAGCAGCTCGCCGTTGGCGAAGATGCCAGGGTAGGGGTTTGCCGTCTGCAGCTTCGTGAGCTGGGCTAGGCCCGCCTCCATTGCCACGGGGTTGCCCGAAAGCGTGCCAGCTTGGTAGACGGGGCCGGTGGGTGCCAGCGTTTCCATGATCTTGCGGGGGCCGGCTACGCAACCAACGGGAAAGCCACCGCCGATGATCTTGCCGAACGTGCAGATGTCGGCCGCAATCCCGAACACCTCCTGCGCGCCGCCGAGCGCCGCGCGGAACCCGGTGATGACCTCGTCGAAGATGAGCAGGGCACCGTACTGGGTGCACAGCTCGCGCAAGCCTTCCAGGAAGCCTTCAGCTGGGGGCACAACACCCATGTTGCCGGCGATGGGTTCCACGATGATGCAAGCGATTGTTTCGGGTTCGGCCTCGAACAGGGCACGCACGGAATCGAGGTCGTTGTAGCGTGCGATCATCGTGTCGCTAGCCGTTTTGGCTGTCACGCCTGGGGTGCCGGGAATGGAAAGCGTAGCCACGCCAGAACCTGCGCTCACCAGCAGCGAGTCGCTGTGGCCATGATAGTTGCCGGCGAACTTGATGAACTTGTCGCGTCCCGTATAGCCGCGTGCCAGGCGGATGGCGGTCATCGTGGCCTCGGTGCCAGACGACACCATGCGCACCTGTTCCACGTTGGGCACGATTTCGCAAATCTTTTCAGCCAGGCGAATCTCCGCTTCGCACGGCGCACCATAAGAGACGCCACGGTCGAGCTGTGCGCGCACTGCCCCCATCACGTCCTTGTCGCCATGGCCGAGAATCATGGGGCCCCACGAGCAGATGAAGTCGATGTATTCGTTGCCGTCCACGTCCCATACGTGGCTGCCCTTGGCGTGGTCGTAGAACACCGGTTCGCAGTTCACGCTGCCAAACGCGCGCACGGGCGAGTTCACGCCGCCGGGAATGATCTTGCGGGCATGGCCGAAGTCGGCAGCGGAAGCGGTATGGTTCAAGGTCATGACGTTGTCTCCTATCCTGCGGGATTGCGTTGTTAAGGAAAGTTTAACACTCCATCATTGTGCAGGGTCCGTGAACGAGGGATGCGCGTGGGAGTTGCATCGAGTGCCCCGTTTTTTCCTATATTCGCCTCGAATGAGTCACCATGGCTAGCCGTCGATGGTGGATGCTAGAGCGGTACTGTCGATGTCTAGCCTGGAGGTAAACCCATCTTCGCGCAGCAGTTCGGCGTAATCGGACTCGCTGATAAGGTAGGTTCGCCATTCGCCGAGCGCATCGTTGACTTTCTGCACTCGCTTGCACCAAGCGATGTGTTTGCAAGGTTCAAAGAGGTCAAGGTGGCCTTGTTCTGGGGGTCGAGGCCATCGAGATGCAAAAGGTTGCTGTCGCTTACGTCGAGCTCTTCCAAGATCGTGCAATCGGCGATTAGCCGCTTCTGCGTCTTTGTACGCATAGCTTGCGATGAGATGTCATGCGCGACGAAGATGCCGTTTGAAGCAGGTTACGCTGCAGAGCATGGTTGAATGATGTAAGCTGATGCCGACAGATCAAATGACGGAGTGGAGCGCTCATGCCCAAGGGAGTCAAGGTTATTGCGATAATAATCGTCTCGATGATTGCGATGGGCTACATCGCCCGCATAGCGGCAAATGGCGATGGCGATCGATTCGACGGAACCGTGTACTCTCTTGACGCGGACCAGGCAGAATCCAGCTCTTCGGCGGATGTCCAAGTGGTCAAGGACAACGGGATGCCCAACTTCGAAGAGCTGTTCAAGGCGCAAAGCCGGGAAGAGATGGATTCGATGCTCTCATCGCTGCCCCGTGCGACAGGATTTGGCTATCGTTGTTCGAGCGAAAGCGCCGCTGCCAGCTTTGCGTATGGCACCGGAGCGCATTATTTGGAGAAGGGCGAGTGGGCTATCTTTCCGGACGGCGAAAAAATCGACATGTACGCCGTTGGCCCCGAAAGCGACGAGGAGGCTCTCGAGCTCATCGCCCTCTACACTGGAGCCACCAAGGTGGGCGTTTTGGAAGGCGAGCATTATGCTCGGTTCGTGGCGGGTGAAGCTTATTACGGAGAAGCCATCTTCGATGCTTCGGGTGATTTCATTTCGATAAACCTGTTCAAGAACACCAGTGGTTCTGCTCCAGATTACTACGAGGACTGGTACGCGGAAAACGAAGCCCATGTCTTGGAGCGCGAATTTCAGCCGACGAGCTAATGGGGAACCTAACGGTTCATTCTTCGAAATAACGCATGGAAGTCTTTTTGTACTCCTTCGTCGAAGTGAGCACGAGTGGGGGATTGCATTCGATGCCGGCACGCTTCAAGAAGATGTGCAGGTGCTTGACGATAAGGCTCATCTCTTCGTCTGACTGGGCGTGCACCATGCCGTAGAGGTTGGCAGTCCAATCGGCTTGCGGGGTGCGCGAATAGCAGTGCGAAACGTTGGGCGAAGACGCCAGAACAGCTCCGGCGGTATCGAGCTGGTCGTGTGGAATGGTCCATGCGGTCATCGCGTTGGTAGAATAACCCATTTTCTGGTGTCGAACGATGGCTCCGAATCGGCGGATCGCCCCGGTTGCCAGCAGTTCCTGGATGCGATCGAGCACCTGCTGCTCCGACACGGGCTTTCCAAGACGCTCAGACAGGACGCGGGCGCCTTCTTCAAACGGGAACCCTTCGTTGTCGGCGAACACATCTTGTTGCGACCACCGGACAAGTTCGACGTCGAAAGAATCGCTCGAATCAAACGCTCGCACGCTTTCGTGAGCAGGGGACGCAGGATTGTCCGTCGAATCGCGGAATTTGGAAGCTTTTGCAAGGGGTGCAGCGGCATCTTGTGGCGACGTGTGGGAAAACGAGGTTGTATGTTGTTCGTGCTCGCATGCAGGGGAGTCGACAGGTGCATGATGCAGACTTGCCGACATGGAAGCGCTGTCGTTGGCATGGATTGCCTTGCTGGGGTTGCTAGACAGGCAAGCTTGCTCTTCTTGACCGCAGATGGGCGGGTGGGCACCGTGTCCTTTGCTAGGGTCGACGTGTACGCCCTTGAGCGCTTCGCGAAGCTGATGGTCGGCGGAAAAATCGACGCGGATCTTGTAGGTCTTCACCGAGGGCATATTCAGCACGGGGATGTCGGTTGCGTCGGCAATCTCGTCCAGAATTCGCTGCGCACGCTCACGGCTAGGCACGATGAGCGTAAACCAAAGATTGTATCGGTTCTCGCGGGCGTAGTTATGCGTGACGCCAGGGTAGGATCCCGCAATGGCAGCTACTTCGTCCATCCGCTCTTCGGGCACCTTCATGGCGCACAGGGTAGATACATAGCCTACACCCTTGGCGGCATAAGATGCGCCAATACGTCGAACGATGCCCGTATCGCGTAGCTTGTCGAGCGCTTCACGTGCAGTGTCTCGGTTTAGTCCCGTTTCACGCGCAATTCCTGCAAGAGGATCGTGTTCGATGGGAAAGCCCGACTGAATCAGGTCGAGCACCTTCTCGCGTGCGTATTTGCGCGGGATGTAAGCGCAGTAAGGCTCTTCGGCCAGGTAGTCGCCGGTGGCGGCGAGAGCGCGGGCGCGGCAACCGCCGCATACGCCCTTGAACTCGCAATCGCCGCATTTGCCGCGCAGGCGGTCGTAATGGCGCAAGTCGTCGAAGATGGGCGAGTTCGTCCAGATATCCTCGAATGTGCGTTTCTTAACGTTGCCGAGCTGCATGTCGAAATACCCGCAGGGCTGCACATCTCCCACGTGGCTGATGAACACGAAGCTGATGCCGCCCAAACAGCCACGCGTCATGGCTTCCATGCCGTGGGTTTCGGGCGTGACTTTCACGCCTTCGGCTGCAGCTTGCTGGCGCATGATGCGATAGTACTGCGGCGAATCGGTTGGCTTGAAGTGCATGGGCGAGCATTTTTGCTTGTGATACGCCCACGTGAGCACTTCCTCGTATTCCTGCGGGGAAAGCTCCACGTCAACGAGGTCTTCGCCACGGCCTGTGGGCACGAGCAGGAACGGGTGAAACGCCACGGCTCCTGCATCGAGCGCCATCTGGTGCAAATCGTCGACCAGGTGGTTGTTCATCTTCGTGATGGTGGTGTTCACCTGCACTTCCACCCCATGGGAGCGCAGGTTGTTGACGCCCTCCATCGTGCTTTCGAAGGCACCTTCCTGTCCGCGGAAGGAGTCCTGCCCTTCGGCGGTGGGGAAGTCGAGCGATACCGATACGCGTGGAATGCCATGTTCGGCGATCTTTCGGGCGCATTCGTCATCGATGAGCGTGCCGTTTGTGCCGATGACCGGGTGCAGGCCGCGTTCGCGTGCGTAGTCGATAATGTCCCAGATGTCTGCGCGCATGAGAGGCTCGCCGCCGGTGAGGATGAGGATTGGGTCGGTTATCGCTGCGATGTCGTCGATGACCTTGCGGCATTCCTCGAGCGTCAGTTCGTCGGGATAGGGCTTGCAATGTGCAGCGGCACGGCAATGCGCGCATGCAAGGTTGCAGCTGCGGGTGATCTCCCACGCCACGATCTTGGGGGCTTTGATGCCCGTGCGCTCCTCGTATGCCTGCGCGGCGGGGCCAGCGCCGGGTCGGTAACCACGTCGGCCTCCCTGCGCCGTCTTGTCGTCGCTGGCATCGAGCATCTTGCGCACCCACTCGGGCATCTTGCCCTTCTTGGGGACGAATGCAGGGTGCTTCATCGGGCGCTCGCCTAAAGCGTTGGACTCTTGGAGGGTGTCGTGGGCAGTGTCTGGGCTGATGCTCATAGCCCTATCTCCTCGTCGGTCAAATAGCATGCCGGGTCGCTTGCCCACAGGTCGCCTGTGGCGGCTTCGGCCCGCACGCGGAAGTTGCCGTTGCAGATGCCCAGGTACTTGCACTGCGCGCAGCGACCCGTGACGAAGGGCTTTTTGTCCTTCAAGCGGAACATGAGCTCGCTTTGCGGGGTGGTGCGGCTCGTGTCGGTCCAGATCTCGCTGAAAGGACGCTGCCGCACGTTGCCCAGGCTGAAGTGGCGCCAGAACTGGTCGGCGTAGACCTCGCCGTCCCAGCTGATGCAGCCAATGCCGCAACCAGTGGAGTTGCCGCCGTTGAACTGCAGCAATTCAAGCACCTCGGCCGCTCGTCTTGGGTCTTCTTTCAACAGCTCCTGGTAAATGAAGGGTCCGTCGGCATGGTTGTCTACGGTGAGGATTTCGGGCTTGCCGCCGTCGTCGAACCACTGGCGCGTGAGGTCCATGAGCAGGCGCACGGCCCGACGGCATTCCTCGTGGTTTAAGTCCTCGCCCATAAGTTCGCTGCCGCGGCCGGTATAGACCAGGTGGTAGAAGCAGGCGCGGTTGATCTGTTCGCGTCGCATGATGTCGAACACGCCTTCGATCTCGCGCCAGTTGCGCTTGCTGATGGTCATGCGCAAGCCCACCTTGATTCCAGCTTCGCGCGCGTTTCGGATGCCTTCCATCGCGCGTTCGAACGAGCCGGGCATGCCGCGGAATGCGTCGTGCGTTTCGGGGGTTGCGCCGTCGATGGACACGCCTACGTAGGAAAGCCCCACTTCGGCGTACTGACGGGCGGCTTCGGGGGTGATGAGGGTGCCGTTTGTGGATATGACCACCCGCATGCCGGCTGCCCTGGCATAAGCCATGAGCTCGACCAGGTCGGGGCGCAGACATGGCTCGCCGCCGCTGAACAACAGCACGGGACTGCCGAACGCCGCCAGGTTGTCGATCATGACCTTGGCCTCGTCGGTGGAAAGCTCGCCTTCGTAGCGGCGTGCATCGGAATGGGCATAGCAGTGCACGCAGCGCAGGTTGCAGGTGCGCGTGCAATTCCACACTACCACGGGCTTCTTGTCGCGTGAGAACTGCAGCAATTCGCTGGGAAGCATCTTTGAAAGGCGGTTGTAGCGCAGCACGTCGGATTTCTCGACGGCTCCGCAATAGAGCTTGGAAATGCCTATCATGTACTCTCCTGTTCTC
>JBGUXY010000013.1:0-4014 GCA_045118335.1 Eggerthellaceae bacterium | reverse complement strand
GTGGCCCACTTTTGAGTCTTTAGCCTTCGTAGGTGGATTGGTGATCTTCGTAGGTCTCCGTGAAGTGGTAGTTCAGGCCACCATTGCCATCATCTTCGAAGTAGAAGTAGAAGTAGCCGGTTTGGTCGGGCGAGCAAACCGCTTGAATGCACTCAAGCCCAGGCGAGTTGATGGGTGTCGGGGTGAGCCCGTCGATGAAGTAAGTGTTGTAAGCATTTTCGGTCGCAACATCCTCCGCCGTCGGATCGTGGCCGACAACATAGGCAACCGTGGCATCGGACTGCAAGCGCATGTTGGCAGCCAGACGATTGTAGAACACCGACGCAACGGTGGCGCGATGGTCTGCATTCGATTCCTTTTCGACAATCGACGCCAGCTTGATTGCGTCGTAATGGGACAGCCCTCTCGATTCAACGTACGACCAATCGAGACCTGCGGTTTCGGCGCCGTACTGGTCGAGCATCACTCTGATAATTGAATCGGCGGTCGACTCACCATTGTACGGGTAGGTCTTTGGGAACAGGAAACCCTCAAGCGAGTTATTGCCCACATCGGTTAGGAAGCCATACGAACTGGCATATGCAGATGCGTCGCTCGCAGCCGCGATGAAGTCATCCGCCGTTATTCGCCCACCTGTTGCCTCTGCCACAATGGCAGCTGTCTGGGCTAGCGTTGACCCTTCGGGCACGGTGAACGTGTCAGCCGCAGCTGGCGTATGCAGCACTTGGATGATTTCGTCAATCGATTGGCCGCCAGTCAAGACATACGTGCCCGGATGCAGCGAGCCTTCCTCTCCCATTGCGTTGACGCGATCGACAAATTCATTCGAATTAGAGATGAGACCCTCGTCCACGAGCGTCTTTCCCACCGATTTGGCGCCTTCGCCCTCGGTAATCGTAATTTCCACCTGGGTGCCGCGCGGCACAAGCGGAGTCTTTCCGCAGCCGCGCACGAAGCTGAACACTCCGATCAGAATGAGCACGAGCAGTACGACGAGAACGATGATGCCGATAAGGGCAGCCCCGGGGCTCTGCTTCGGGCGAATGGCGCTCGTATCATAGGTGCGGAATTGCTTATCGCCTTTTGCATGCGCCGAACGTGCGGCCCGATTCGGATGCTGCGAATAGGTGATCTTGTTTCTGGACATGTTTGCCTACCCGTCTTCGGCCTGTTCGCGCGCGCTATTGCGCGCATCAAGCCACGATTGTAAGAATATGCTTGCAGCTATCATATCGACTTTGCCCCGCATGGCTTTTTCGCTCAGGCCCTTTTCACGCAAACTACGTTTGGCCTCGGCGGAGCTAAGCCGCTCATCTGCGAATTCTAACGGAATTCCAATTCTTTTCGCAACGGCTTCCGCGAACCCCCGCACCCGTTCCGCTTGGGGACCCTCCTCGCCGGACAGCGTCATAGGCAGCCCACATAAAAACAGCTCGGGCTCCCAGTCCGCGAGGACGATGCGAAACGACCGACCATTTGCAAGAACTTCATCTGCAGCGAGTACGCACACAGGTGAAGCGACGCGCTCATCAGGGTCGCTGATCGCAACCCCGACACGCTTTTCGCCTATGTCGAGCGCCATTATACGCATGGGAAAAGTATAAAGCTAAAGCAGCAATCCTCGGTGACACATCGGTACCAGGTACCTGAGTGTCACCAAAAAAGAACCTCCCCAATCATCTGAGGAGGCTCCCTTTACGTTTCTTACTTGCGCTTAATGCCCGATGGAGCTGCCGACATACGGCGTCTTGTCCTTCAGCATGACGTCATGGGCGCCGCCCTCGACGATGCTCGTGGACGAAACGACCGTCAACTTGGCCTTCTCCTGCAATTCGGGAATCGTGATGGCGCCGCAGTTGCACATGGTCGATTTGATTTTAGCAAGCGTGACGGCCACATTGTCTTTCAACGGACCAGCGTAGGGTACGTATGAATCGACGCCTTCTTCGAAGGTCATGCCCTTCTTGTCGCCGCCCAAGTCGTAACGCTGCCAGTTGCGGGCACGGCTGGAGCCCTCGCCCCAGTACTCCTTCATGTACGAACCGTTGACCTGCACGCGCAAGCTCGGCGCTTCGTCGAAACGCGCAAAGTAGCGGCCGAGCATCACGAAGTCGGAACCCATGGCGAGCGCCAACGTGATGTGGTGGTCGTAAACGATGCCGCCATCGGAGCACAGCGGGATATAGACGCCGGTTTCCTCGAAGTACTTGTTGCGCGCCTTGGCAACCTCGATAGTTGCTGTGGCCTGACCACGGCCAATGCCCTTCTGCTCGCGCGTAATGCAGATCGAACCGCCGCCGATGCCAATCTTGATGAAGTCGGCACCTGCATCGGCCAGGAAGCGGAATCCTTCCTCGTCGACGACGTTGCCGGCACCCACCTTGAGGGAATCGCCGTAATGCTCGCGAATCCATGCGATGGTCTTTGCCTGCCAGACCGAGTAACCCTCGGAGCTGTCGATGCACACAACGTCGACGCCCGCCTCGACCAGCGCCGGTATGCGCTCGGCGTAGTCGCGGCTGTTGATGCCTGCACCCACCATGTAGCGCTTGTGCTCGTCAAGCATCTCGAGCGGATTGGATTTATGCTGGTCGTAATCCTTGCGGAAGACCATGTAAGCCAAGTTGCCATTATCGTCAACAAGCGGCAGCGAGTTGAGTTTGTGTTCCCAAATGATGTCGTTGGCCAACTTGAGCGATGTGTCAGCCGGTGCGGTGACCAGCTTCTCGAGCGGAGTCATGACGTCGGCAACCTTGGTGTCGAGGCCCATTCGAGTCAGACGGTAGTCGCGGTCGGTCACAATACCCAGCAGCTTGCCATGCGGGTCGGCACCCTCGGTAACAGGCATCGTCGAATGGCCGGTGCGCTCGAGCAAGTCGACAACATCGGCAAGCGTCATATCAGGCGAGAGGTTGGCGTCGGATACAACGAAACCGGCCTTGTAGTCCTTAACGCGGGCAATCATGGCCGCCTGATCCTCGATGGACTGCGAACCGTAGATGAACGACAGACCGCCCTCAGTTGCCAGCGCGATAGCCATTTTGTCATCAGACACAGCCTGCATGATGGCCGATACCATGGGCGTGTTCAGGCTAATGGCAGGCTCTTCCTCGCCACGACGATATTTGACCAGCGGAGTCTTGAGGCTGACGTTCGCTGGAATCGTCTCCTCTGACGTATAGCCCGGCACTAGCAGGTACTCGTTAAATGTGCGAGACGGTTCGTCGAAGTAAAAAGCCATGTGAACGCCCTCCCCTTTGAAGCTTGAAATAAGTTGTTGACATTATACGCGCCACTGTGGTCATTTGATCCCAGAACCTATCGTTCCGCAATGATTACGGCGCTTGTCCATACCGCCTGCGAACTGCGGAATTGTGAGTTGTTCGCATAACTTTTGCCCTAGGAAAATGGCACACCGGTACCTGGTACCAGTGTGTCACTTCAGGATGGCACACTGGTACCAGGTACCGGTGTGCCATGGTTGTTTTCAGTGGTTGCTACGCTCCGCCCATCCACGTTGTGACGACCGGCACCCAACCCATGATCAAAATGACCACGATAAGCGCCGGCACGACGTATTTCATGTACACACGCGTCCACTGCGGGAACCTGGCACCCGTACCTGTGTCGGCTTCGGCGATGAAGTTCTTCCAGCCCCAACCCTTCTTAGACGTGCAGAACAAGCAGATGATCAGCGCGCCGATGGGCAGCATATTGTTCGAAAGGATGAAGTCTTCGAGACCTTGGATATCGCCAATACCCGGAATCTGGAAACCTGCCCACACGTTGAAGCCGAGCGCACACGGAAGCGATAGCACGATGAGCAGAATACCGTTGATGGCAACGGACTTGGTGCGTGACCAGCCCCACTGGTCCATGGCAAACGCGATGATGCCTTCGAACACGGCAATGATGGTCGATAGAGCGGCGAAGCTCATGAACACGAAGAACAGCGAGCACCACAACTGGCCGAGCGGCATCTGCTCGAAGACGCTGGGCAGCGTGACGAAGACC
>JBGUXY010000012.1:0-15934 GCA_045118335.1 Eggerthellaceae bacterium | reverse complement strand
TATGGCCTGCTCGGGAGTGCATCCGCTCACGAGCACGGTGAACGTCGGCTTCCAATACATCGCGGAGCAATGCCGTCCATCAGGCGTGCTCCATTCGATTTCGTAAGCTGCATCGCCTTCTTTCCACTCGATGCCGCGTTCTTCGAGCAGCTTGCACAGCAGCTCGGTCGTTGTCGTTCGGTTGTCGGTCATCTAGCTCACCGTCGCTCTCACTCGTTCATCGTGGCCGTTCTCAGCGTCCGTATGGCCGTCGCGGTATCCGTCCACGTAGCCGTATCGGTACGCTATGCCGACGCACTTCTTGAGCCGCTTGATCTGAACGACCTGGTTGTAGTTTCCATGGTTCGCGAGAACGTCCTCGATGCGCTCGTAAAGGCTCGGCGGCACCGTTGCGAGCCTGTTGGGTATCGGCGTTTCGGTCGTTCGGTTGTCGGTCATCTCATCCCTCCGTCCACTTCTCGCAAGGCAGGCGCAGCGGCACCCAATCCTCGATGACGTGCTCATAATCACGCTCATCGCAGGCGAAATCTCCCTCGCCCAAGTACACACAGTAGTCGCACGTCTCGCATGTGCGGTCGTTCGCGTTGTCGGTCATCTCCGCTCCTTCCAGCTCAGGCACAGCTCGTGCGGCTGCTTGTAATCGGGTATCGGCAGCTTGTCGCCAATCGGCCCGAAGCACTCCCCGCCATACTCTGGCGGCGCGTAGTCCAGGCACATGAAATGCCCCGCACCGTCACCGTCTGCATACTTGCACGTGTCGCAGAGGTAGTGCCATGTGTATAGACGGTCGTTTGCGTTGTCGGTCATCGCAACCCCTTCCTGTAGACCCAGTATTCATGCGTGTACTCGTAATCGACCTCAAAATCGCTGCCTTTATGGCGCTTCAATTTCTCGCACTTGAACCTGATTCGCCGTGCCTTGCCATCGATCTCCCGCGAATCGCCGTCGTAGCTGACCAGCAACCTGACGTCCTTGTTCGGGTACGCATGGTTGACTTCCTCCGTGCTGAGCAGGTCATGACCGCCTTCCTCGAAGATGAAGCGTGCCGCCTTCTCGATGCTGTCGAAGTAATGGCGCTCCTTCCTCTCCGGGTTGCCGTAATTGCCTACGGTATCCACCACGTGCACGAACTCCCTGAAATGCCGCACGGCATCCGACAACTCGTGCTCTATGCGCCATGCAAGCTCCGTCTCTGGCGAGTCGATGCCCTTCTCGGTGTCGTACTCGTCGCTCGAAAGCTCGATGTGGATGTTCGTGTTCTCCTGGTTGAGCCATATCCGCCCCCCGTGGCACGAGCACATCTCCCATGAGATTTCTACTGGCAGGCATCCCGCCTTTACCTTCACGTTCCTGCCATCCGTGCCAAGGATTTCAAAGCCAGACGAATCGGCTTCCTCGATAATCGCCAACATCGCCTTACCGTTCTCGACCATGTCAAGGTATTTCATCGCGCTAGTCATCGCGCACCTCCTTTAATCCGTCATCCATGTGTAGTCTTTCTCGTGATAAGCACGCCGCGCCCTCGAACGCTCAAGCTCCTTTTGGAGCAAGTCGTTCTCGCGCACGACGTACTTGTAATCACGCCACAGTTGCGCGTAAGCCGCTTTCAGGTTGTCAACGTCGGCGGCGATGTAGATGTCGTAGGCGCTATCCATTTGCCACCTTCGCGCCGCAATTAGGGCAATAGTTCGGCGGCTCCGTCCTGTCCCACACGCAATGGCCGCAGGACAGCTCGATGCACCATTCGCCCATCATCTCGTCGAATCGGCTGCTGACCACCTCGCACGTCCGCTCTTTCGATAGCGTCTCACCGTCAATCTCCACGTGGTCAATCTCGCGCTCCGTGCCGTCTTGCAGGATCATGTTGAGAACGTCCGTGACGTGCGTGCCGTCAGTGAAGTAGATATCCACTTCGCGCCGCTTGATTGGAACGTGGTAGCGGCTGTCCGGTTCATGCCAGCTCATCATCTGCCGCCTTTCGCTTTCTGTCTCGCTTTCGGTAATAGCTCTCACGTTCCTTGCACCGAATCGAGCAGTACATCTGCTTCACGTTGAACGTGCGGAATTTCCGTCCGCACTTGCGGTACGCGCACGTCTTGACAACACCCGCTGGCTTTCGCTCTCGCGGCTCGTACATGCTCGGCGGGTGCTTCGTGTCCACGTGGCAGTTCGCGTAGATTTTCTTTCGGTCGGTTTCGTATGGGTCGTAGTTGTCGATGAATTCGCCTAGATTGTTTTGGATTAGCATTCGCGCTCACTCATTTCGCTTAACATATCAACCATTTTTTTCTCGCGTTCGCTCAATTGCCATTTCGTAGCCGCAGCGCGTTCAGCCGCAGCGCGTTCAGCCGCAGCGCGGTCGCTCAATAGGAGGCCACCTCCGAAAATGCCCTTCTTGCCCATCGCGTCGAGTTTCGCTATCGGGATGCAATCGCACTTGTTCACCTTGAATGGCGTGTTATGAGCAGAGAACCAATTCACCTTTGCGGCTGTGAGCACTTCGTCTGGGTAGACGTAATTGCCAACCGTTTTCACCGTTTCTTTTTGCAGCTCCCTGTCTTTGGCGTTTATCAAGTTCGCCAACTCTGGGTTGCTCTCGATAACGGTTCCATCGGTGTCAAGGTTCGTGATAAACGACGTATTCACCTTCGCGCCGTTCTCGTATGTGATGCTCGTGTGGCACACGATGTGGTTGGTGTTCATCAGGTGCTTGCGTGAACTTAAACAGGTTAACGTCGGCGCGAACAAAAAGAACCTAATGCCGTTCGTCATGTAGAAATCGATGATTTGCGAAAGCAGCGAAAACGGAGGATTGTCTACGATTGTGCATTCGTCGGTGTACTCTTCGCGCTCATAATCGCCGCCTGGGTAAAACGGACGCATCACGTTTTCGCGGTCGATACCGTAACGCTCCACAACGTAGTCAAGAATAACGTCGTAAATCTCAGGTGGCGTGTAACAATCGTCGGTCGTTTTCTTCGGCTTGAACTTGTCAACGAACTCTTTGTATTCCTCGCTGTCATCAGCGAAAGATAACTGCGTATTGATTCTCAATTTGTTTGCCACTAGCGCACCTCCGTCCACTCACCGCTACCAACCCGCACGACGCACCAACCCGCGAACGCGATAACGAGCACGGGCAGCACGAACAGCGCCCAAGGCGTAGCCTGCCGCTTCATCGCTGACCACCTTCGTACTCGAACGCAAGCAGCGCCTTTTTCGCCAGCTTCGCGCACTCGTCGCAGTAGTAGCGGCTGAAAGCATCCGTGTGCCAGATTCGCGGTCGAGCTTCGAGCTGCATGACCATGCGGTTTCGCATGTTCGCCTTGAAATGCTTTCCGCATCGGTCGCAGGTGTTTATGTATTTCGTCATGCCTACCACCCCACGTAATAGTCGGTCACGCCATCCGGGCACCCCGTGTCCATCACGACGCACTCGCCCTTCGAGCCCTCGAACACGGTGCCCTGCTCCATGTCGGATGCTGCAACGACGTACTGGCCCTCGTCGGTGCGGTAGAAGCCCTCGTCGTCGAGCGTCCAGTCGGCTGTGTCCTGGTGGTACAGGATTTGCGATGAGTAGTACGTCTCGAGGCGGCCTTCGTGGTAGTTGATGCCGCCCGTCGGCGTCAGCCCGTCCGTCGGGTAGTACGTCTCAGAGCCGCTGTAATCGCCGTAGTCGACGTATTCGGGTTCGTAGTCGTATTCGTACCAAACCACGTCCCACGCAGGCTCGTCTGCGCTCTCAGGCGCATCTGCAGCCTCCGCGTCGAGCATCCGTTGCCACGACTCGATTGCCTGGGCCGCGTGGAGCTTGGCTTTCTCGTGGTCCATGCGCTCTATCGCTGCGGTGTTGGTGATGTCGTTGGGCGAGACCTCGAATGTGGTCTCCCTGTCGATGCCCTGCGATGCGTCTGCTTGCGTGAATCCCACGCACACCCCGCAGGCGAGGAGCATCGATGCTAGTGCCGTTAAAGTCCGTTTCATTTCAGCCTCCTCTTGTCTATCTGCAGCTTGCGCGTCCTGAATATGTTCACGTCATGCTTCATCGGCGCTATGTGCCTGTCCGCGCAAGCCTCCATGTACTCGATGACCTCGTTCGCCAATTTCGAGTACTGGTAGTCCTTCTCTTGCCTGGTTATCATCGGTCTCCCTCCAGGAGCTCCCTCGTGCCGGCGAGGATCGCGGCGAGCGTCTCGAGCGTGCAGGTGACGTATGTCTCGCCCATGCGCTTCTCGCCGCAGCCCCGCCTCTTGTGGGCGACGAAGGCGAAGCCCGCCCCGTCATTCGTCCGCTCGTCCTCGGCCTCGTCGCACCATTCGGACAGCGACATGCGCTGCTTGTTCTTGCATTCGATGACGACCCTCTGGCCGTGCAGGTGTATCCCCGACACGTCGCCCCGGTCGTTCTTCCCCGATAGGGCCCTGCGCTCGATGCGGTCGTCCCCCAGCTTCTCGCGGAGGTATTTCACGACGTCCGTCTCGAACCCTGTCCCTTTGGACTTGTTCCTGCTCATCTCAACCCCAGCTCCTCAGCGGTCTCGGAGAGCCAGTCGTAGAGCAAGACGTTTGGCCTTCCGAGCATCGCTATCTCTTGCCATGCGCACTCGCCGAACTGCGTGAGCCGCTCGTTGACGCGCTCCATCTCGGCGTTCTCGTGCGTGAGAACAGCCACCTGTTCCTCGAGGTCCTCGAGCCTCTCCTCGATTCGGCTCATCTTCTCGTACGAGATCATCCCCGCACCTCCCATTCCACGCCCGGGCCGATAAACACGTACCTGCCCAGCTCGAACAGCTCTCTCGAATTGGGCGCATAGCCATGCGAGAGCCAGTACCCGTTCCACCACTTCTCGGCGTTCTCGTCGCTGTCCCACTCCCACCTGATCGTTAGCAGGCCGTTGTGCCTCATGCCGTGGCATCCCGTCGTGCCGGACCCGCAGAGTGCTATGAGCGCGGGCTTGAGGACGAACTGTCCCATTGGCGTGACGAGGAGGAACGACCTCCCCTTTGACTTCGGCGGCTCGTGGTGCCTGTTCATGGTCATCGCGACCTTCCCGCATGCGGAGCACCTCGACGGCTGTTCGGTGAGGCCCGTGTCGTTGATGTTGTCGGACCTGTACCTGGCCCCGATGTGGGGCATGCCGTAGAGGGACGCGACTTCGTAGCTGAGTCCACGGAGCTGACGCGATTCGGGTACGTAGCTCATTCGGCCACCTCCGTCGCGCAGAGGGGGCAGCGCCAGTAGTGCCGGTCCGTTCCTGATACCCGGGCGTTGGTCCGCTCCATGGGGACGCCGCATGTCGGGCACTCCATCGCGGAGGGCGGCGTGGCATCAGCCACAGCCGCGCCGTCCGACGCGCTGGAATTGGAAAAGAAACCTTCTAGGTTTTCTTTTCCATTCCTTTCTATTCTTTTCTTTTGGTTTTCAGAGGGGGTTTTAGACCCCCCTTTTACAGACCCCTTTTCATGGCCTGTTTCAGACTCGGTTTTAGCCGTGTCTTTTTCAGGGTTCTTGTTACCCCTGCCGTTACCGCCCTTTGAACCGTTTCCCTGACCCTGTATCGACTTGTCTATGAAGTCCTTGATCGTTGCCCACACGGCTGCGGAGATGCCGTCGAAGTCGGGCTCCTTGCCCTCGAACGCGTAGCGCATCACGGCGCCGTAGAACGCATCCTGCTCGGACTCGGACAAAAGGCTGGCACCTGCGTGGTAGTTGTCGAATATCTTCACGAACATAGCCAGCTTCTCCTAGCTTCAGAACGGGATGTCGTCGTCGTACACGGTCGCCTCTACCTCGACTGGGCCCTCTTGACCGCTTCCATGAACGCCCTGGCCTCCGCCAGAGGGTCCTCCTTTGGACGACATGAACTCCACTTCGTCGACGGTCACGTCGAGCTTCGAGCGTTTCTGACCGTCCTTCTCCCACTGGCTCCAGTGCAGCTTGCCCTCGACCGCGACCTTCATCCCCTTCGCGAGGATGTTGGACAGCGACTCGGCTCTCCTGCCGAACACCGTGCAGTCGACGAAGTTCGCGTAATCGTCCCACTCGCCCGTCTGGCTGTTCTTCCTGCGGTCGTTGACGGCGACGCTGAAGCTCAGGATCGCCATGCCCGACTGCGTGCGGCGCAGCTCCGGGTCGCGGGTGATTCTCCCTGAGATGTTTACTCGGTTAATGCTCATGGTTATGCAACCTCCGTATAGTTTTTCCTGGTCTTTATGTCTCTGATTGCTGTTTTCGATACGCCGTATTCATCGCCGATGACTCTCGAAGGCCTAGGGTCTTCCCTGATTGCCCGAACCTGCTCGTCGGTGAACTTCCTCGCGAATTTCCTCGGCTTGCCAGCCCATGGCCTGTTGGGCTTCTTGCCTAATTTTCGGTACGCGTGGCGTTCGTTCTCTGAGCGGGTCGCCCATTCGAGGTTCTCTGCCCTGTTGTCATCGCGTACGCCGTTTTTATGATTCACTTCAGCCTTGCCCTCTGGGTTGTCTACGAACGCCTTTGCCACAAGCCTATGGACAGACTCGTTTTTCTTCGAGTTCTCCTTGCAAAGGCAAACGACCATATAGCCGGACCACGTTTTCTTCTGCTTCATGATGTGGCCGTAGTGCGTCGGCTTCGGCACGCTCATGACGCGTCCCTGATCGCTTACCATGTAGAGACTCTCGTAACCCTTAACCCACCTCCACGTCTCTTCAGACATTCCAACTCCTTAGATTCTCTTTGACTGCTGCCATTCGCGCTCCTGCTCGTTCTCCAGGACGCGCAGCTTCGCCTTCATCGCGTTTATGGCCTCGTTCGCGTTCTTGTAGAGCACCTCGGCCTCGTGGTACGCGCTCATGGCCTCTGCGACCTTGGGACGGCCCTTTATGACCGTCTGTATGAAGGTGTTCGCGTACCCCGCCTCGAGGAGCCTGAACGACTCCGACGACTTGGCGGAGTAGTACGCGAACTCGGCCTCCACCATCGCCGTCCCCCTCGCCTTCGCCTCCCTCAATGCCACGTCGAGCAGCCTCATGCACTCCTCTATGCGCACCCACAGGGGAAGCGACTCGTCGTCTATGGCCACCTGGGGCTCGTACCCCTCGAGCGGGCTATCCATCGGCTTCCTCGAACTCCCTGGCGACGGCCAGCAGCCAGTCGGCGCTCTCATGCTGCGCCTCCCACTCAGGCCGCTTCTTCACGCCCTCGAGGATTTCCTCTGCTGTCCTGCCGTGCCTTTCCGCATAGCCCTGCAGGGCGCTCCACATGCGCGACTTGGCCGCCTTCAGGGAGTCGTTCGGGACCTCGACCTTGCCCTTGCCGTTGCCGTACACGACGAGGCCCTTCCTGCTCATGTTCTTGATGGTCAGCTTCACGATCCTGCCGTCCTCGACCTCGAACTCGGTGACCCTGAAGTCGTCGTAGCACTGCGGCTTGCCGTTGCGGCCCTCCCTGATCCTGCACATGTCGGAGCCGACCCATATCCTGGGGGCGGTGTAGAGCTCGCGGCCGATTCCCCATGCGAAGCCCGCCCTCTTGCGGGCGTCCGACGCCTCGCCCTTCTGGGCCTCCATGTTGCTCGGGGTCCCCGTGTCCCACTTCCAGACCCACTCTCCGTCCTGGAAGCGGCACCCGATGCCGCAGAACAGCTTGCCGTCTATGCTCTTGAACTCGCACTGCCAGTTCTCGGGCCCCAGGGTCTCGTCGAGCATCGACATGTCCGTCCTGGCCGTCTTGTAGATCAGCAGCGAGCATCCCTTGTCGGTGCATTGGTTGACGCGCACCTCCACGTCCTCGGCCTTGAGGGGCCTGAACTCTATCGCGCTCATTTCCCATCACCCAGCAAGAGCTGGCCCGCCGCCAGGAACATGTTGCCGCCCTCGAGCAGCTTCGCCTTAACGACCTCGCGGTCCCCCTTGTAGATTTTCGGGGCCGTCGCCATGGGCGGCTGCGTGTACTCGACGCGCGTTATGCCGTCCGGCACTTCCCCGCTCTCCTCGAACCACGCCTTGCCGAACTGCTCGGGCATGGACTCGATGAACCACATGGCCTGCTTGGCGTTGTCCGAGAGCCACTCCCTGAACTCGTCCAGGCTGTCGAGCTTGTACTCGACGACCTGCTTCTTGCGCGTCGTCCCGTAGTGGTACTCGCCGGCTTCGTCGCCGAACATGGTCGAGCGAACCGACGTCGCGCCAATCGAGTCCCTCAAATCTGCCAGGTAGTCCTCTGCGTCCTGCTTCGCCTTCTTATGAGCCTCGTCGACCTCCGCTTTGATCGCGTCGGCCGCAAAGTACCTGTCTATCGCGTTTGCCATGTTCCTATCCTTCCAACAGGTCGACCACCGAGTCGCGCGTCCTTATCACCGATGCGCACTCGGGTACTTCCTTCTTCAGCTTCCTGCCCAGAACCGGGCGGATGTCGTGGTTGATCTTGTAGGCGTCCACGCCCTGCACGGGCTTGGTGTACCTGGCCTCCTCGACCAGGCTCGCGACGCTGAAACCGCGCTTCTCGAGCGCGTTCTCGCGCGCCTTGCGCTTCATCCACTCCCAGGTGGGGCCGTTGGCGGCTATCCACTCGTCGGCCATGCGCACGAAACGCTCGCCCTTGGTGTAGCCCTCCATGAAGATTTCCTCCGCGCTCATGCGATCACCGCCCAATGCAGCATCATCAGCCCGATGCTGACGGCGAACGCGATTCCCCAGATGAGGGTCGCGCGGTCGTATTCCCGTGGTACAATGTTCCAGTCCCCATCCGTGGACGGCTTTTGGCGCGTGTCACAGTTGCCGCTGTGCCGCGCCGCTTTTGTCTTGTTCATAACCGAACCTCCTGTTTGCTTTCCAGATACGGCGCAATGCCGTCACGCTGAATCATTCGCCTGTTGCCGATGCGGATGAACGGCGGCGGGTCGTTCGAGTTGAGCCAATCGCGCCACGTCCTAGCGCCGATGCCTGATAGTTCAGCGGCTTCATTAACCGTCAAGTAGAGTTTGTCCACGCTCTCACCTCCTTAAACTGATCGTTTGGTTACCGATAACCAGGCACCCGCCAATACGCTCACTTTGTTGCCCTTGCCTTACAGCGGAAAACGAAGAAAGGAATAACGATGATGATTTGTGCTTTGCCCGTAGCAACAAGGAGGAGTTAAGAACGCTGTCCGCTGCCCGAGGACAACGCACGAAGAAAGGTACGTCGTGCCGTGCAAGTGAGCGTGTTGGCGAATGCTCGGAATAAAATGCGGCCGTTTTTCTTTGGGGCACGCGCCGCTGGCCCCCGTTTCCTGTTCCACGGCTTCCGTCCGTGGGTCGCTATGCCGTTGTCAAGACGGGGAGTTGCTACAATCTCCCCTTGACCTTGACAACTGCATGGAGCGCAACGGGATTGGAGCCTGTATGCCTAACTGCAAAGCGGAAGTCGCGCTCGACGAATCCGCGTTACTGGATGCCGCCCTGCAGGGAATGAAGGAGAACGATTTCTCGATCAGATGCCCTACATGCGGCTCCGAAGTTCTTGTCTCGTCTGGGGAAGGCAGGTGCGATGGTTGCGGTCAGCTGTTCAAAGTAGGCTGTTCGACCTCGTAGCCAACCTCGAGCTCCACATCTTTCAGCTCGTCGTATACCGACATCGCCTCGGAGAGGAGCGACGAGAGCTTCTCGACCTTATCCATGTAGCCGTCTAGCCCGTGGATGACAGGCTTGACGACCATGATCACTCTGTCAGTCATGTAACCACCTCGATTACGTTGCGCTCTATGCAGTTGTCAAAGTTCCGCCTGACAGCCGAGCACAAGGCGTGCCGTGCAATGACCAATCGCTGAAGCAAACGCAGTTTTCTATTACGGTTGACACGCCCTGCGTTCGACTGTCAGATGCCCGTTTTAGCGTCCTGGGCGTGGACGTAGTGCTAAGTGGTTAACTCTTTTTGGCTAACAAGGTCAGCAGGTGTCACCCCAAGTGCATTAGAGAGTTTCACGGCTGCTTCTAACGACATAACGTTGTCGCCGTTCTCGTAGCCTTTAATTGCTGCTTCGCTCACATGCGATATATCGGCAAGTTGCTTTTGCGAAAGACGAGCCGTTGCACGCAGGCCACGAAGAATGCCAGCGGTAATTTGCTTGTCGAACTCGTATACCTTCACTGTCTCACCTCCCTCATTTCTGGTGAACTACTTGTGACAGTATCACACACTTTGGGGGAGTTGTCAAGAAGATATTAGCTAGAAAGTAGAAAATTTCACCCATAACGGGTAAGATGGTTGCAATGGCAAAGGAGCAACCATGAAGACTAATTTAAAACAACTGAGAAAAGCGGCTGGATGGAGTAATGCTGATGCGTTTGCCAAGTCAATAGGCATCCCGCCGAAGACGTATCGAAATTATGAGCAAGGTGTCCGCATGATGGGCATGGATGTTGCTTGCGAGATATGCAACGCCCTCGGTTGTTCGGTAAATGATTTGGTTGCTGATGACATTAAACCAGCGCGCCCGCCCGCGCATCAAATGGAGTTGTCCAACAAGGAGCGCCGCCTGGTCGAGCTTTACAGGGAGATGGACGCGCAGTTCCGTGCGATGCTTTTGAAGAGCGCCGAGGCGTATGTCGGCGCATCCGTTAAAGAAGCCGACGTTTCGAGCGAGTCGGTGTCGGCATAAATAAGAAAAGCATCCCCGCGCACCCTGGCCAGGTCGAACGCGGGGACATACAGCAGAACAACCCGTAGATTGCACTCTGCAAGGAGATATTACCATGTCAGTCAGACCGCGAACCCTCAAAGACGGCAAGACCGTCTACGACGTGAGCGTGTTCATGGGTTACAACCCAGACGGAACACGCAACCGCAGATACGCAACATTGCCCACCAAACGCGCCGCACAGCTCGAAGAAGCGAAATACCTAGCGGAGAAAGACGCGCTGCGTGGTCGTGGCGGCAAGATGACGCTTGCAAGCTATATCGAAAACAAGTATTGGCCCGACGCGATCAAACGGCTTGCTGCAACCTCGCTGGACACTTACGAGAAAGAAATACGCCTGCGGATACGTCCACACCTCGGCAACGTGGACATACGCGATATCGACCGCACGCGCATACAAAAGATGGTGGACAGAATCGAAACTGAATCAGTTGCGCGTAAGTGCATCGGCGTGTTGAAAACAATCCTCAACGAAGCTAAAGCAGACGGTCTGATAATCTCAAACCCGGCAGAAGCACGCTACACCATGCCTCCCAAAGGCGTGAGACGCGATAACGGCATCGTATTAACCTCTTTTGACCAAATACGCGACTTGCTCTCTATTGTGCGTCAGCGCGGCTCTCAGAGCGTACAGCGCATATCCTACACAGGTTTATTGCAAGGGTTACGTCCCGAAGAACGATACGCGCTCGATTGGCAAGACTTCGACATTGACAACCGCACGATTACGGTCAATTCTGCATACGTCGCTGCATCTGCAAAGCACGGCGGCAATCAATCGAAAGAAACGAAAACGCCTTTGTCCACGCGCACAATCCCGATGCACCCAGACTTCGCGGAATGGATAGCCGAAACGCCAAGCGGTCGCGGTTGCTTCATCCTCGGCGGCAAGGGTCAGCGCATAAGCCCGTCCACGGCTCAGAACCGCTGGCGTGCGTTCCTGCGCGATAATCCCGACGTGCCGCCCGTATCAATCGAAAACATGCGCCATTCGTTCGCCACGAGCTACCTCACGGCAGGTGGACAAATCGAAACGCTATCCAAGATTCTCGGACACGCGAACATCAACACCACCGTCTCACGCTACTACAAACCAGACGTGGACAGCCTGCGCGTGCATTTCGACAAAATGTTTTCCTGATTCTTTCCGTATGGCTTCGCGTTTCCGCAGGTCAGACGCGAATGGTTCGGAGTTCGATTCTCCGCGCCTCCACCACTCACAATAACCGCGTTTGCCCAGCTCAGACGCGGTTTTTTGTTTCTAGAAACCTGAAAGAATTTGGCATATCTTTGTATATCTTGGCATACGTTGACCTGTGCATTCCTGATGCGTTCCGTATGCATTCCTGAAATATTCCGTATGAACTTGCGTGATTTGGTCATAAAAAAAGCGCCCCACGGCCGAAGCCGTGGGCACCATTTAGTCATACAAGCGATGGAGCGCCCCCGAGTTGAGAGCGCCCCATGGGGATGGCGCCACGGGGCGCCCCTGAGGCAGTGCCGCAGTACCTCGCATGCGTTGTTGTTTCCGGGCGGTGCGCTAACCGCCGACGCCCTGCGGGGCGCTTAATGAAGTAACATCAGCCCAACAGCCAGCTCGGTGATGAATATGATCCCAGCGGCGATGAAGCCGAAGCGGAGCCACATCTAGGCGAGCTTCATCTTGATGGCCTCGAGCTGGATGCTGAGGCCGTCGCTACCAGACGCGAAGCCCTCCTTGGTCCAGTCCTTCCAGCCGGCGTTTGCCTGGTGCACCCTGAAGTACAGCTTGCGCTTGTCTCCATCTGGCCTCTCCGCCACGGAGATAAGGACGTCCTCGATGGCCTGGCCCTTGCCGACGCTGCCCATCACGGGGTCCTTCACGCCCTTCTGGATGCCCTTGTAGTGCTTCCAGCCGACGTTGCTGATATGCAAGGCGACGTCGAGCACGTAACCTTCCGGAGGCGTGATCTTGATCGCCTCCATGCGCTTGGAGAAGCCGACCGTGCCGGCGGTCTGGCCGTCATGCACCGCTTCGCACCAGCCGAGGTCCTGGACGTGCGCCCTGTACCACAAGCCCGCGTCGTTGACGGGCTTGCCGGGCTTCTGCTCGGGCTCAGGTTCGGGCTCGGGCTCGTACGACGCGTCTGCCGCCCCGTTGTAGTGCAGGATGCAGTCCCACGGGTAGCTGTAGTAGCCCGTGATGTGGCTCTCCCATCCCGTCTGGTCACCGCGCTGCCCACCGTAAGCACCGCCGTACTCGTTGCCGCTGAACTCGCTCAGGAGGTCGGGGTCGGGCGACTGGCACATCGCCACGTGGCATTGCTCGTTCAGGTAGAGGTCGCCCGTCTGGGCGGTGAAGCTCATGGGCTTCCACTCGAACAGCCCCGAGCCCGTGAAGACGGACGCCATGTTGCCCGTGTAAGTGGCCCCTTCGAGCGCCCCTGCGTAGGAGGTGTGCTGCAGGGCCAGCTTCCAGGCGGTGATGGTGGAGCTGGAGCAATCGTAATCGCCGACGTTGATGGTGTAATCCTTGCCGTCGATGGTCCACGTCTCGGGGTACGCGCCGTAGCGTTCCTCCCACGAGTAGCCGAACCGTTCGTCCTCGCACATCCTGCGGTGGATTTCCGCCGCGATCTCGTTGATTCTCATGTTATGCCTCCTTGGCTTTCAGCTCGTCGAGGTACTCCTGTGCCTGCTGCGCGGCCTCTGTCACGTTCATGTTCTTCCACCAACACCACGCAACGGCGGCGAGGCTCGCGATGCTGAAGACGACGTTGAAAACAGTTCCGTAGTCGAATGCGAACCCCGCCGCGTTGGCGATGTTCAGGGCGCATGTGACGGCGAGCGTCACGATGGCCTTTAGCGATTGTGCGTTCATGGTTCCCTACCTTTCCTCGATCAAGTACGTGTCTATCGCGTCCCTCGCAGCTGCGAGCTTGTCGATGTGGTTCTTCCCGTCGATCTCGTGGTCGAGCAGCGACACCATCGCCTTGAGCATCAGGCGGTTCTGCTTGTCGGCATCCGCCTGCTGTTTCTCGAGCGTCTCGATGCGCCGTTTATCGGAAGCGAACCAGGCACGGAACTCGCCGATTTCCTCGGTGTTCTTCTCGGTGTCCTTGTGCGCCCACTTCCAGAACCGCACCACCACTGCGACGGCTCCCGCTATGCCCACCACGCCGCCGCAGATGGCGAGCAGGACCGTGATGAAGGTTTGCAATGCGCTGTATTCCATAGGTCTCCTTAGACGAAGCGGCACCGGAGGGCCGCTGGTGTTCCCATGTTACGAATGTATCAGATTGTGTTACTGGCGGGGAGGTGACAAAACTGTCACCATCAGCCAACTAGGAGGTATCGTTCGGTTTCACGTTTCCGGCTTCGGGGGGGGGGTGCCTTTTTCACTGCCCCCATGAGCGCGTCCCTGATGGCGGACATTCTCACGGCGGTCATGTGCGCGTCGACCTTGGAGGCGTACGACTCCCACGACTGCCACGACTGGAACTCCGACTCGGGCGTCATCCTCCCGTCGGCGACCATCTCGGCGTTCTTCTTGAGCCTCCTGCGCTCCCTGGTCACGTTCGAGCGGTCGAGGCGCATCACGATCCTGCCCGTCTCCGAGACGAACACGCGCTTCTTGAGGTAGCGGAACGAACCGCAGTCGAGCCTGGTCACCTGCGTCGCCTTGCGGTTCAGCTCCAGCCCGAGCTCGCGGCTGAGGTTGTCGACGCATCCGAGCGCGACCTGAAGCTCGTCGATGTCGCCTATGAGGTACGAGTCGTCCATGTAGCGCCCGTAGCAGTGGAAGCCCATCGTGTCCTTGAGGAAGTGGTCGACCGGGTTCACGTAGAACACCGCGCTTATCTGGCTTATCTCGCTGCCGAGCCCCAGTCCCCTGTCGCCGTCGAAGCAGTCGATGAAATAGCAGGTGAGGTCGTAGAGCCTCCTGTCCATGCCCAGCTTCGCGTACATCTCCTTCAGCTTGTCGTGGCGTATGCTGCCGAAGTAGTCGTGGTAGTCCATCACGAGGACTCCCCCGCTCCTGCCGTGCCTGGCGTGCCACCATCTGAGGTGCTCCCTCAGCTCCTTGAGGGCGGTCTCCGTCCCGTGCCCGGGGAGGGTCGCGTGGTTCGCGCTTATGAGCTTGGACATCACCAGCGGCCTGATGCAGTGCTTAACGAGGCACTTCTGCACCATCCTCTCGGATATGTGCACGGACTGGATGTGTCGCACCTTGCCGCGTTCCACGATCGTGAAGCGGTTGAATCCCTTGGAACGGTACGTGCCGTCCATGAGCTGCCGCCTGATGTCGGCGGCCCACATGAGGATGGACGCCTCGAAGAGCTGCGTCGAGGCCTTCCACCTGACCCCGTTGCAGCACTCCTTCGCGCAGGCGTAGAGGTGCTCGAAGGTGAACACCTCCTCGAACGTCAACATGCCGCCCCGGCGTATGCCGTATCCGGGAAGCGCAAGCCCCTCCCGGATCGGCGGCGCTCATTCGGCCGTGAGGCCAAGGTCGCACCTCCCTGCATCTCGATACCATCGAACTCGATGGCCGAGGCCCGTTTAATTTCGCCGAGGCTACTCTTCTGGGCTTTCGGGACACATCCGCTCGGCGCGAGACCGTTGTTGTTGCTGGCGTTGTTGTTATTCGCTGTGCCGTCCGTGTTGACATTACAGAAGTTATTCGAATTGCCGCTGTTAGGAGAACGCTCCCACCAGTTGTCCGCGCTATTAACGAGATGCAACCTTGCTTGCATTATACTCCTTGAATTTCTTGGCGTCGCTTGCCAAAACTCCCGATATCAGGTTCTTCACGTCAGCGCAAAGCAACCCAATCCTCTCAAGCCTGCTGAACGCCTTGTCGTAGCTCTTACTACCGGCGTTATCGACCCTCATCAACATGCTGAAGTAGACATCTGCGATGCCCGCAACGGCGATTACCTTGGAGCGCGCCTCTATCAAGTGCCCGCGCCTCCTCAGGTAGTCAGGCTCAGCGTGGATTCCCTTCGACGGGTAAATCGAGTTTGCCTCAAGCACTTCCATATACGCGTCAAGAGCAGTGTTGATCAGGCGGTCGCCGTATGTCGGCATGTACTTTCTGGGGCCGTTCGCAACCGTGAGGCCAATGACCTCGTTTAGCTCGCGGACCTTGTTGACGTATTCAGCCCGCGATTCTGTTCTGTCTGAAACCCTAACTGACATGCAGTCATTATAGCCGCTCTCCTGTATCCCGCGCCCCCGGCACAAGGCCGGGGGCAGAAATCAGATATTAGATGCAGCCGCTCGGCGCGAGACCG
>JBGUXY010000011.1:0-41832 GCA_045118335.1 Eggerthellaceae bacterium | reverse complement strand
GGGTTATCGCCGCCCTCGGTTGTGCCCTCGGGGTTATCGCCGCCCTCGGTTGTGCCCTCGGGGTTATCGCCAGCCTTGGTGGCGTTCTCGGGGTTCTCGGAGGTTCCGCCGCCCTTGGTGATGTCCTCGGGGGTTTCGGCGGTGTCATCAGTGTTGGGGTCGTCTACACTGCCGCGCTTACTCTCTTCCGCTTCGCCTGGGCCTTCTTCAACTTTTTGATAGAAAGAAACGCTCATGACTGTGGCATCTGGCAGTACTTCGATCAGGTATGTGGTACCTTCCTTTAGCGTGCCTTCAGAGATGGCTCTCCCCAAAAACTGGTCTCCAGCTAGTTCTATTACCACCATATCAACATCTGTGTCTTTCGTGGTGACCAACCGGATGAAATGGCCTTCGTCGCTTTTCAGTTCGTCGAGGGTCGTTCCTTCGAAGGTAAACGATGGATCCCAGCTCTTTGCCTGGTCAACCATCTCAAATTCCTTAATATCGAGCGATTCCAATTCTGCCAAGTCCGACCCGCTATACGTAATCGTTTGGCTAGAATCACTGTCGGTATCGGTTTCGTCGGCGTAGGCTGTGGGTGTTGCGAAAGCCCACATCGCGACTAGCAGAGCTGCCGCCATGAAAGCTACCAGCAGTGCAGGAGATGCTGCCTTTCGGTTGCTGGCCAACTGCTTGATGCTCGTATTCATGCTTCCTCCAATTTTCGTTTTTCGAGGCTCACAGAATGTCAGCGGAGCCGTATTTTAGCATAGAGATGTGATGATGCCGTTCACGGGTGGGTAACATCCGTTCGCTGTCGATGCCATCGGGCAGCGCTAAACGCTCTTTTGGGAGGTTTTTTCGTGTCGGAACAAGCTTTCGTGAAAGGCGTTCCAACGAATGTGACGTGTTTCCGTAAGGTAGAATGTATCGAGACGGTTGCAAAGGGGGAAACGTGGAACTGTTCGAACTGGTGCTCATATTGCTGGCATGCGTCATCGTCTCCTCGATTCTCGAGCAGCTGTTCTCTCGTGTGGCGCTGCCGCTCGTGCAGATCGCCGTAGGCCTGGTCGTAGCGCTCGCCATCCCCAGCTTGGGAGAAATCCACGTGGAATCCGAGCTGTTCTTGGTGCTGTTCATCGCGCCGCTGCTGTTCAACGAAGCCTTCGAGGCCGATGCCCGGCAGCTATGGCGCAACAAGGGATCAATCCTTTCGCTGGCGATCGTGCTCGTGCTGGCCACCGTGCTGGCCATGGGCTTCATGTTGCACGCCATCGTGGCGTCGATTCCGCTTGCCGCCGCATTCGCTTGCGCGGCAGCGCTTGGCCCCACCGATGCCGCTGCCGTTGCCGCCTTGGGCTCAACCGTGAGCCTGAGCGAACGGCAGAAGACGCTGCTTTCCGGCGAGGCGCTCATCAACGACGCCTCGGGTGTGGTTTCGTTCCAATTCGCCATTGCAGCCGTGGTTACGGGGGCGTTTTCGATCGCCGATGCCAGCGCCACGTTCGCGATCCTGTTCTTCGGCGGAATTGCGGTGGGCTTGGCCATGGGCTTCATTGCACGCTGGAGCATCGACGCCGTGCGCAAGCGTGGATTCGAGAACATCACCGTGCGCGTGCTCTACGTGGTGCTCACGCCGTTCGTGGTGTTTTTGGCTTCCGAGGAAATGCACGTGAGCGGCATCCTGGCCGTGGTGGCAGCTGGCCTGGTGATGGCGCGGGCGCGCCCGCACCTGTCGTCTACGGCAGAAGCGCGCCATCGCATGGTGGCGAGTTCGCTTTGGGAAGTGATCGTGTTCCTTATCAACGGCGTCATCTTCGTGATGTTGGGCATGCAGCTTCCCTTCTGCATCGGCCCCATCCTCGACGATGGCATCAGCTTCGGGATGCTGATCGGTCTGATAATTCTTATGACTCTGGTAATTGTTGGGATGCGGTTTGTCTGGCTGGCCGTGATGGAGCTGCGCCACGTGGATTCCGAAACGGGAATAAGGGGTTCGGCGCATCCGGCCGAGGCGCTTCGCGATGCGCTGGTAACCACCATTTCCGGGCCAAAGGGTGCCGTCACGCTCTCCATCATTCTCACGATACCGCTCTACGTCGACTCGGGAGCGGCGTTTCCTTCCCGCGATCTGATCATCTTCCTCACGGCTGGTACCATCCTTGCCACGCTGCTTTTGGCCAACTTCGTGCTACCCGTTATCGCGAAAAAACCCGAGGGGGTGCAAGACGGGGCGCACGAGCTGGCGCAGGCGCGAACGAAGGTGTATGCCGCCACCATGGAGGAGCTGCAGCAGAAGATAGATAGCGCTACACGGCCTGAATACGAGCCTGCCACCCGCTTGGCAATCGCTCGATATCGCACCCGCCTGGCTCGCACGCGCCTTTCGATGGAGGCGTGCGGCGAGGTTATGACCGAGATGGTGCACGAAGTATTCGAGGTGCAGCAGAAGCGCGCCGACGAGATCCGGCAATCGGGCGGGGAACACACGCACTCGGCTCGCGAATTGGCGCCGTACTATTCCATCCTGCGGGGCATCCGCATGTCGGTGGGCTACTTCAACGACGCCGAGAAGGTGGGCGCTCAGTTCGACACGGTACGCGGACGTTTGGCGATGCTGCCCCATCGCATCCGCCCCCATAAGATCGACAGCGAAGAGGCAGAGCTCATATACTACGACACCTGTCTGTTCGCCATTGACCTGGAAAATGCGGCAATCGCGTATCTGCAGGAACAGATTGGGCAGGGTGATCCGCAACGCGACCATATAGCGGAAACGCTTATCGACGAGCATCGGACGGCGCTCGACTCGCTGTGGGGCCGCATTAACTACGGCCAGGAAAACCCCATGGAACCCACGACTGAAATCGAACATGGGGTGAGCGAGGCCATGCCGGAAGGCATGAAGCACACCTTTGCGAGCCAGTTCGAGAAAGCGCGCGAATATGCCGACGAGGTGGATGCGGGCGCTTTCACCATAGAGCTCGACCAGATTCGCCTCTTGCGGGAAAACCACGAGATTACCGAACCTGTTGCCCACAAACTGCGCGAGGACGTGTACCTGCTGCAGATGCAGATGCAGCTGCAAGAATAGCAAGGCTGCATCGGTCGGTCGCAATGATGGTTTAGCTTCGATGGAGCATGGGCATTAGATGATCTTGCGTGCGCAATCCTCGCATGTACCGTAGAACACGGTGCGCAATGGGTCGATGGTGAAGTGGTGATGATTCATCATGTGGCTGGAAATGTTGGCAAGTTGCTCGCACTCGACGTGAATGAGCGTTCCGCATGTGCTGCAGATGCAGTGAAAACAATGCTCGGTTTCGCAAGCGCCGTTGCCGACGTATTCGAAGCATGCGCCGTTGCCGGGTCCGAGAGCGTATTTGCGCACGACTCCTTCGTTAACCAGCCGTTCGAGCTGTCGGTAGATGGTGGCGGTGCCCAGCTGCACGCCTTGGGCGGCGAGCTGCTCTTGCACGTCTTTTGCGGTAAGATGCTTGCCGCGTGCCGATTCGAGAAACGTCGAAATCTGGGATTTTTGCCTGGTTTTGTATTCCTGTCCTGCGGGCACATTCCCTCCAAAATTGAGAAGCATTTTCAAAAATAATTGAGAACCGTTTTCAATTGTGATAGTGTAACACTTCGGGATGCGCTAACGCTTTCGCGCAGACGGTTTTCTACACGATTCCGAGGAGACATTCAATGGGCCTTGTCGTAACGCTCGTTTTGGGCGCATTCGTTTTGGCTGGCGCTGCGGTTGCCGGATTCGCCCGCGACGGCGAGCGCATTCGCGACATTTCCATTGCGGTGGCGTTGGGCGCCATGACCATGCTGCTCATCGACGATCTGATCCCCGAAGCTTTAGTAGAAGCCGAATCGTTGGGGTGGCCTTTGGCCATAGGGGGCGTGGTGGCAGGCGTGGCAGTGTTGGTGGTGCTAGATCGCTTCCTTCCAGATGAACATCACAGTCACGACGAACATGCTCGCGGTCATGACCCCGATGCGGCAGATAGCGCACTGCACATCAGCATCGCCACCACCATCGCGTTGGTGGTTCACAATGTGGTCGAAGGTATGTCGGTATACAGTCTGGCAGCCGAATCGTTGGCGATGGCGATGGTGCTGGGCATTGGCGTGGGGTTGCACAATGTGCCAATGGGCATGATCGTGTATTCGGGCCTGCGCAACGAGTCGCGCAAACGCAAGGTGATCGTGCTGGCGTTCGCCGTGCTTTCCACGTTCTTCGGCGGCTTGGTGATGCTGGCTTTGAGTTCTTCGGTCGACGAACGGGTCGTGTCTTTCATGATCTGTCTCACGATCGGCCTGTTGCTCTACATCATCGTATTCGAGCTTGTGCCCCATGTAGTACATGTTCCCCGCAAGGGTCTTTGCGTGGCGTGCATAGCCCTTGGCGTATTGGCAGTGGCTGCAAGCGGGTTGCTCGAAGGGCTTGCTTAAGCGCGCTTGGGCTAGCCCCGCTTGACTTTTGCGACGAAGAAGCCTTCATAGAGGTCGGTTGGGCAGATGGTCAGGGTTCCAGGTAGGGAATTTGGCAATAGCGGCAGGGTCTCGGCGCCGGTAAGCTCGATGGGGACGATCTGGAAGGCCTCACGTTTGCGGGTACGCTCCAGTGCGGCGGCGAGCTGCTTCTCGTTTTCGCAAGGCAGCACCGAGCAGGTGGAATACACTAACGTGCCGTTGGGCTTCAGCAGGGAAAGCGCCTTGTCGAGCAGGGCTGCCTGCTGGCGCATGCACTTTTTCAGAAGCTCGGGGAAAAACCGCTTGAAGGCCTTGGAGTCATTTGGGCGCAGCGTACCCGAACCCGAGCACGGCGCGTCCACCAGAATGCGGTCGAAGCGGAAGAAGTCGTCGAGCCTTCGGGCGTCCTGACGCATGACGACCACGTTGCCAGCGCCCAGCTTCCCTAGGTTGTACTCGAGCTTTTCCGCGCGCGGAGCGCTTATCTCGCATGCGGTAACACAGGTTCCCTTGCCTCCAAGTGCCACGAGCTGGGTGGTCTTTCCGCCCGGTGCTGCGCACATGTCAAGTATGTCCATGCCCGGATGGGGATCAACCGCGAGCGGCGGCAACATGGAGGAAAGGCTTTGCAGGTAGATTTTGCCTTCCTTGTAGATGTCGAGCTTCCAGATGTCGGATTCGCTGGCGTTTTGGATAACGAATGCGTCTTGGTACCACGCAACGGGGCGATGCTGCACGCCCGCATCGTCGAGCGCGTTCGTTATCTCTTGCGCTGATGCCTTCAGCGTGTTGGCACGCAGGCTCGTTGCACGTGGCTTGCTGCTACCCGTGATTATTCGGCGTGCGTCTTCGGGAGCGTAGCTTTCAGCGAGCACCTGCTCGAAGAACGGGGGGAACTGGTTTGCTGCGACATCGTGTTTCACGGGAATCCTCTCGTTGTTTTTAATACTGTACCATGGTTGCCGTCGCGAAGCGTGCTGAAGAGGCAGCGGGTGGCTTCATGATCGTGTCTTGGGGGTCGTGGCGTGACTTTCCCAAAAAGGTGCCTGTAAATGACGGGTTGTTCCAGGAATCGAGGACGTTGCAAGTGCCGCCCGGCTTTGAAATGGTATAACGGTGGCACTGTTCACGATGGTACCCTAACGGCAAGGTGGTGCAAACATGCGGTTGGATAGCGCTTTGGTGCAGCGCGGCATCGTGTCCTCGCGCGAGAGGGCGAAAGATGCCATCAAAACCGGGTACGTGTTCGTGAACGGCGTCCCTGCTGCCAAGCCCAGTTCGCCTATTGCAGCTGGCGATGCCATCGAGGTGAGGGGCGAGCTGCTGCGTTACGTGGGCAGGGGAGGTTTGAAGCTGGAAAAGGCGCTGGAGGTGTTCGGAATCGACGTGCGGGGAAAGACCTGCGTCGATGTGGGAGCTTCCACTGGCGGTTTTACCGATTGCATGCTGCAAGCAGGTGCTGCCTGCGTGTTCGCCGTGGACGTGGGGCACGGGCAGCTTGCGTCGTCTTTGCGTGACGATGCGCGCGTGGTTGACCTCGAGGGCATCGATGCACGCGAGATGAACGAGGACCTGCTCGGCACTCTCGTGCAATTCGCCGCAACCGATGTGTCGTTCATATCGTTGGAAAAGGTTTTGCCCGCCATGTCACGCGTGCTCGAAGTGGGCGCCCCGGCGGTCTGCCTGGTGAAGCCACAGTTCGAGGCCGGTCGCGAAAACGTGGGCAAAAAAGGCGTGGTGCGAAGCTCCGAAGTCCACGAAAGGGTACTGCTTCAGGTGATGGGGTATGCTCGTCATGCGGGTTTCGTTGCGATTGGAATCGACTTTTCACCCATCACGGGCCCCGAAGGCAACATCGAGTACTTGCTTTACCTGCGCAAAGGTGATGCACTCCAGCCGGATTCGCACGAAAACCAGGCGTTAAACGTGAGGAAAGTAGTGGAACACGCGCATGCTGTCTTATCCTAGGAAGCGTGGTGAAATGCGAACGGTACCACCTTCGAAACCACGCTGTGGGCGTTGTCAGTCGTCAAAGGAACGGTCATGACCGATTCGAGGAATCCTGGGTTGGCGAGGGAAGGCGAGCGTGCCTTCTTCGCGTTCGACACGTACAACATCATCCATGCCGATGTTGCCGAAGACGTGGTCGAGACGTGCGTTGAGCTGTGCATGCGCTACAACGACCAGTTCAGCCGCTTTTCCGCTGAAAGCGAAGTATCTCGCATCAACCGTTCGGCTGGCTTGGCATGCCCATGTAGTGAAGACGTGTCGTACATGCTGCAGATAGCCCAGGCTCTTTTCGAAGAGACCGAAGGTGCCTACAACGTGGCAATCGGCCCGGTCATGGACCTTTGGGACTTCAACGCCGAAACCTTGGCGATACCCGATCGGGAAGCTCTATCCCAGGCTCTGGCGAGTGCGGACCTCTCTTCGATGCAGCTCGAAGAAGGCCAGGTGACCTTGCCCGCTGGCGTGCGCATCGACTTGGGGAGCATCGCGAAGGGCTACATCGCCGACCGGGCTGGCGAATTCTTGCTGCAACGGGGGGCAACGGGTGGCTTTCTCAATTTCGGCGGGAACATCCTGGTGCTGGGGCCCAAGCCCGACGGCCAACCGTGGCGCTTCGGCCAGCAGGAACCCTATGCGGAGTTCGGAACGAGGTTTTGGGCGATTCTCGAGGCAACCGCAGGAGCATTTGCCACCAGCGGGGGTTACGAGCGCGGTGTCACGGTCGACGGCGTGCGCTATCATCATCTGATAGATGCGCGAACAGGCTATCCCGTGCACAATGACGTGCTTACCGCAACCGTGTTCGCCGGAAATGCCATGATGGCCGATGCCCTGTCCACTACCTTGTTCGTGCTGGGAGTCGATGCAGGAGTGCAACTGGCACAGGATTTGGGTGTCGGCGCCCTTATCCGTACCGAAAGCGGCAAGGTCATCCACACGCAGGGATTCCCCTTTCAATTCGCAAGTGCACGCTAAGCTCTTCGTTTCCTGCCGAGTAAGACGTGCGCGTCCCTTGAAGCCCCCAGACGGCGCGTGCAGCGCCCCCGCCCGCCGGAGGGCCATGCAGGGCTTGCGCTGCGCGACGCCCCGAACGCGATTTGCGCCCTGCGGGCTGAAAAACAGTGTTGAATTCGGCGATGGATGGCCGCACTGTTCACCGAAACATTGCATCAACGAGCCATAATCTGGACTTGCCGAATTCTTATATGAATCGCGTTCTCTTGCGGCGCCGCTCCGCGGAAGCCCTGCATGGCCCTCCGGCGGGCGGGGGCGCTGCACGCGCCGTCTGGGGGCTTCATGGGACCAGGTGACACTAGCCGTCTTTCTGCAAGGTGACGACGACGATCGTGGCGACCATGAGGAACAAGCCCATCCAGTCTGCCCAGGTGAACAGTGTTGTCAACCACAGCGTCGAGATCACGGTGGCGCTTACCGGCTCGATGGCGCCAAGCAGGCTTCCCCGCATGCCGCCGACGATCGAGACGCCGTGCAGGTACAACCCGAATGCAGCGAGCGTTCCGATTATGGCGATGGCACCGAGGATGGTCCAGCCAGCAAGATCGAGCGTGGGAAACGTGGCCAGAAGGGGAACGGCACCTTTGCTCGCAGCGTGCGCAATGCCAGATGCGCCCCAAATCACGCAGGTGCCAATGCCACCGAACAGCATGCCCAAGCCGATGACCACAAGGCTCGACCAGCGTTCGAAGAGCTTTTTCGGGTACACGAGGTAGAACGTGACGGAAAGCGCGTTGAGCAAACCCCATATAAGTCCTGCAAGTGGAATGGCGAGCGTTCCCAAGTCGCCTCCTGTGGCTATGAGCACGGTTGCCGCCATGGCCATGGCGAGGCCGGCGAGCTCGAGCAGTCGGGGACCGCGACGCATCATCACGCATGTGTACAGCATCACGAACACGATGTTGAGCGCTTGGAGGACCGTTGCGGTGCCGGCGTTGGTGTAGTTGACGGTGATCACGTAGGTGATTTGCGAAGGGAACAGCCCAACCACTCCAAAGAGGATGAGCTTGCGCAGCTCGGGGGCGTTGTGCAAGACGTCATGGAGTTCCCGAGGCCTGGTCACTTTCAAGAGGACCAGGAACAGCAAGCCAGAACCCAGCATGCGGACGGCGGTTATGAACAGAGAATCGATTTCGTAGCGCTCGAACAGAAACTGTGCACACGAACCCGAAAAACCCCAAAGCGAAGCTCCTACGAGGGCAAACACGATGCCCTGCGCAAAGCGGGCACTTTTGTCCTTGGGCTTGTTCGTGCTGCTGTTCGACAGTTCCATGCTGGCAATTATTGCATTGCCCCAGTTGCGAATCAACGACCATGTGCATCATCAACAAGGGACGAAGGTTTGCTTTTGCTGTTTTCCATGCATGAGCATAAGTGTGGACTGGGGTAGCGATGCCCTCCAAGTTGTGCTTTCCGCACATGCAAGCATGCTCTAGCGACGAGTGCTCTTTTGCTTCCCGTTTTCGGGCGCCTGTGGTTTCATGCATCCAACCCGCTGTTTCCATTTGAAGAAGATGCGCGTTCTTATGGGTTTCGTTGCAATGTCGTACTAGAATGTAGCCGTTTGCATGCACGTATCCGATTTCACGAGGTGATAGCGTTGGAGAAGAAGGATCTGGATTGGGGAAGCCTGAGCTTTGCCTATATGCCAACCAGCTACAGCTACGTTTGCAATTTCCGCGATGGCGAATGGGAAGAAGGTGGCTTGACGGAAGATCATTCCGTCACCATCAGCGAATGCGCTGGCATCCTGCATTACTGCCAGGAAGTTTTCGAGGGCCTGAAGGCCTACACCACCGAAAACGGCGACATCGTATGCTTCCGTCCCGACCTGAACGCCACGCGCATGGCCGATTCGGCGCGTCGCCTGGTCATGCCTGCGTTTCCCGAGGACAAGTTCGTCGAGGCCGTGAAGATGGTCGTCGAGGCTAACAAGGAATGGGTCCCGCCCTATGGCAGCGGCGCGGCGCTCTACGTTCGCCCGTTCATGTTTGCCACGGGCATCGTCATCGGCGTGAAGCCAGCTACCGAATACCAGTTCCGCATCCTGGTCACGCCGGTGGGTCCCTACTTCAAGGGTGGCGAGACGGCCATTACCATCACCGTCGCCGATTACGACCGTGCAGCACCGCATGGCACGGGCGACATCAAGGCGGGCCTTAACTACGCCATGAGCCTGCATCCCTACGAAGAGGCCCACAAGAACGGCTACACCGAGAACATGTACTTGGATGCCGCCACGCGCACCTACGTGGAAGAAGCAGGCGGTGCCAACATCCTGTTCGTGGACAAGGAAGGCACGCTGGTGGTGCCCCAGTCGTTTACCAACTCCATCCTGCCCTCCATCACCCGCCGTTCGCTGGTAACCGTGGCAACCGATATCCTGGGCATGAAGGTGGACGAGCGTCCCGTGAAGTTCCAGGAAGTGCTCGATGGCAACTTCGTGGAGTGCGGCCTGTGTGGAACGGCGGCTGTTATCTCGCCGGTAGGCCACATCGAGGCCAAGGGCGTGGACGTCACGTTCCCCGATGGCTCCGAAACCTCCGGTCCGGTAATGGCCAAGCTGCGCAAGACCCTCACCGATATCCAGGCGGGCACCATCGAAGGACCCGAAGGCTGGGTCGTGAAGATCTGCTAGCCGACTATTGGCTGATAGCGATGATGCGGGCCGCTCGTTTGGGCGGCCCTCTGTTTTGCCTGGTTTCGATTAAGACGTTCGCGTTTCAGAATCAGTCCGCTGGAGTTCGACGGTATACAGCGGTTTATAGGTGGCGCCTTCGTGGGAGAGGATGCTCTTGAACAGCGTAACGTCAGAAGCGATCGCCTCATGGGGGAAGGGGAGTACCGAAAGGTCGGCGCTTGCGATCTTGGCGCGACGTGCCAGGGTCACGTGGGGAAGGAACTTCTTGGAGTCGAAGGGGATGTTGCGCGATTCCAGTTCCCATCGAAGCGCTTCGGCAAGGAGCTGGCCTTGTGGCATGCGCTCCAAGGCCAGGTAGAGCGTTCGTTCTTTGCGGGCTTTGAACGAGCCCAAGCCTTCGGGGCGAAGCGAGACCGCGTGGTGATGCGATATGGCATCCATCGCTTCCATGGCGGCTTTCACCTGCCGCTCGTCCACGTCGCCAAGGAAGGCGAGCGTCAGGTGGTACGTGTCGTGTTTCATGAAGCGCCCCTGGACATGGGCCTGCAGGGCGTGGGCTAGCTGTGCCGTCTGGCCGACGAACTCGTCTGGAAGCTCGAGCGCTATGAATGCTCTCATGGTGGTGGACCCTTCTGCAGCCTGCCTATTCGTCATGCGCTTTCATCATATCGCGTTTCTTCGCCGGGCATGAACGAGGAGTGGATTCATTTGATTCGCTTGGATTGTGGCGAAATTCGCCTGTGGTGCATGATTGGAGTTTCAAAGCGGCTTATGAATGTGGAGCGCAGGCGCAATCATCCGAAAGGTTCCAAAGGATCAGATGGGCTCCTATCCGTTTTTGGCTCTCGGCTGGATGCGTGTCTTGCGCTCGGGGACGCGTAAGCGGATAATCAGTTTTCGTCATAATTGGTCCATGCGGTGTATGGGTGGGTGTTTTTGCCACTTTAGACCCTTTTTGGTGAAAAGGAGTGCCTTCATGGGTAATGGCCCTGAAGCGAAGTATGCCTGGATGGCCTTTGCTGCCATTTGCATCATGGCGATCATGTGGACGGGTATCCAATACAACTGCATGAATCTCTATGCTGCTCCAGTTGTAGATGATTTGGGGATTACGCGGACCCAGTTCATGGTGGTGCTCAGCATTCCTGCTGTCATCAGCGCCACGGTGAGCCTGCTGTGCTTCGGTATCATCGAAGAGCGGGTTGGGATACGCCGCATGTTGCTCATCGGCGGAACGTTGAACACGCTTGCATTCGTGACCTGGTTTTTCATGGATTCGATTTCGATGCTCTACCTGGGCGGTGCTTTGTATGGGTGTGGGTGCAGCATAACTGCGTACAATACAGTGGCCGCGGGAGTGAACCGCTGGTTCAAGCAGCGGATGGGCTCGCTTATCGGTACTGCCAATTCCTTGGGCAATGTGGCAGGCATCGTGTTCGCCATGGTGATTGCCGCGCTCATTGCCACGGTTGGCTGGCGCTACTCGTTTGGCATTTGCGTGATCATGTCAGCTGCCTCTGCCGTTGCGTGCGTCTTGTTGTACAAGGGCAACCCTCGAGATCTGGGCGTTGTTGCCATGTACGAAGACGAAGACGGCGTGGATGATGCTGGTGTTTCCTTCGGGGACGAAAGTGTCGTAAGTGATGCTGCTGCAACGAAGGTTGTCGTCGACGGAGCATCGCAAGCCCCCGCCGATCACGCGCCATCGGGCGTGCCGTTTCGCTCGGCAGTGCGAAGCCCTCGTATGTGGCTTCTGGCTTTTGGCTATCTGCTGCTCAGCATGACCTCCTATGGGATGATGAGCACCCTGCCGCTGTTCGCAATCGACTTGGGGTTCGGTGCCCTGCAAGGTCAGGTGGTGAGCGTGTCGCTGTTCGCGGCGGCTGTCATGATGGTGCCGCTGGGCGTTATATGCGATCGCCTGGGTACCAAGTGGGGGCTGGCCTTATGCGGTGCGCTGACGGCAGCTGCCGCACTGATGCTGCGTATGTCGGGCATTCCCGTGCAAGTCGTGCTGCTGGCGGCAGCTTGTTCTGGCGCTGCGTACAGCGCGTGCGCCGTGACCGTGGGAACGGGCGTGAAGGAAGCGTTTGGAGAAGTTGAGTTCAGCAAGAAGCTGGGCTTGTGTTCGGGATGTTCCTATATAGGGCTCGCCCTGGGCCCTGTGCTCGTCAACCTGGCCTTTGATGTCACGGGAACATATGCCCTGATCTTGCTCCTTTTCCCCGTATTGGCAATCGTCATGGTACTGCTTTTCTTCTCGACGCTGCGCAGGTAAAAAGGATTCCGAATACGTTACTTTCCCTCCAGCAGCTTGCGAGATTTCTGGATTTCCGGGAGCGACATGTTCGACGAGCCGGTGATGGAGATTTGCGCGGCCTTGCCGGTGGTGAGGTCGCGGGCGGAAACGTGCACGATGCCATCGATGTCAAGCTCGAAGACGACCTCTATCTGGGGATGTCCGGGCGGTAGGCCTCCGAGCATGAACTTGCCCAGGGAGCGGTTCTTGCTGGCCTTGGGGTTTTCGCCCTGCAGCACGTGGATTTGGACCATCGGCTGCACGGCTTGCGCGGTGGTGTAGATTTCGGTATGGCGCGTGGGGATGGACGAGTTGCGCGGGATCATGACGCTCATCTGATCGCCTATGACCTCCACGCCCAGGGAATGCGGTGTCACGTCGAGCAGGATGAGGCTGTTCACGGAGCCCGAGAGCACACCCGCTTGCAGGCATGCGCCCATCGCAACGCTTTCGTCGGGATTCACGCTGTGGTCGGGAACACGCCCCGTGAGCTTGCGCACGGCTTCTTGAACTGCGGGAATGCGGCTCGATCCCCCCACCATGATGACTTTGCCTATCTGCGATGGCGAAACGTTGGCATCTGCGAGTGCCTGTCGACATGGTTCGAGGGTGCGTTCCACCAACGGAGAGGTAAGCTGCTCGAACACATCGCGGGTGATGGTCTGCTCCAGATGCAGCGGCCCTTGCTTTCCCGCGCAGATGTAGGGCAGGTTGATGGTGGTGGAGGCAAGCGAGGAAAGCTCTCGCTTGGCGGCTTCGCTGGCTTCACGGAGGCGCTGGGCGGCCATGGGCTCCTCGAGCAGGTTCTTGCCGTGTTCGCGCTTGAATTCGCCGGCGACCCAATTGGCGAGCCGTTCGTCGAAATCATCGCCTCCCAGGTGGTTGTCGCCAGCAGTGGCCAAAACCTCGATGAATCCAGCGGAAATGGAAAGCACGGACACGTCGAACGTGCCACCGCCAAGGTCGAACACCATGACGGCCTTGTCTTCCTCGCGGTCGACGCCGAAGGCAAGAGCCGCCGCCGTGGGCTCGTTGATGATGCGCTGCACGTTGAGCCCGGCGATGACACCGGCGTCCTTGGTTGCCTGACGCTGCGCGTCGGTGAAATAGGCGGGCACGGTGATGACTGCATCAGTGACAGGTTGGCCCAGGTAGAGTTCCGCATCTTCCTTGAGCTTCTTCAAGATGAACGCGGATATCTCCTGCGGGCGGTACAACTTGCCGTGCGCACGGGCCTTTCGGGTCGATCCCATGTTGCGTTTCACGGACATGAACGTGCCCTCGGGATTCACCGCCGCCTGGCGCTTGGCGGGCGTTCCCACGAGCGTGTCGCCCTGCTTCGTGAATGCCACGACTGAGGGTGTCGTGCGCTCGCCGTCGCTATTGGGGATGACGGTTGGCCGCCCACCTTCCATGGTGGCCATACAGGAGTTGGTGGTTCCCAGGTCTATGCCAATCATAGCGCCCATGTGCGCTCCTTCTTCGTGCATGCATTTGCGTTATGGTATCGCGAATGCAACTGCATGTGCCCATCGTTTGCACGTTGAAAGCCCGCTGTTACGAAAAACGTGGTGTGGCGCTTGCAGGCGCATGGATAACGCCTCTGCGCTGTCTTTTGCGATGATGTCTTTCATTAGAGTGTGCATCGTAAGTTCCCAGATGCACACTCGATGCATGAAATGTACTTGCAGAATTAACAATGCACATATTGCGAAGGGGATTTAGGCGCTATCTTCCTCATCGGCATCGGCATCGGCATCGGCATCGGCGTCGGCGTCGGCGTCGGCGTCGGCTTTCCGCTTGTTTCGCTCGGTATACACCTGACGAAGCAAGACAACGAGCGCGGAAAGTGCGAACAGGATGAGCAGCGCCATGAGCAGCAATCGGCCGCCGCCTGTGAGCATGCCGCCAACGTAGGAATATACAATTGTTGCGGGCAGCTGGCCCAAGCCCGTCCAGAGCCAGAAGCTCCAGAACGACATGCCGGTGAGACCTGCGAAATAACTGACGAAGTCGAACGAGATGAATGGCAACAGCCGCGCGATGAACACGCTCATGTCGCCGTGCTTTTCGAAGAACTTGTCGATGCTTGCGATGGCGGAAACGCTCGTGAGCTTCTCCACCGTCTCGCGTCCCAGAATGCGGGCGATCCAGAAGCATACGGCGGCTCCCACCATGGCACTCGACCAGGAAAGAATCGCTCCTTGCCACCAGCCGAACAGGTTGGCGTTGACGATGGTGATAAGAAACGCCGGCAGAGGAGCTGCAACCGATTGGGCTACCATGAGCAAAAACGATACAGCGGCGGCATAAGGTCCATACGATGCCACGAAATCGTGCATGGCGTCGAAGTCCCCCGACGCGAATGCCGCCAGCACGGCAGCGCACACGTTGCGTACGGTCGGCGAGAAGAGATAAGCGCAGATGGCGACAAGCACGATTGCGGCCAGCACCCCGCGTTGCACCCACATCGACTTTCTTTTCGGGGGCGTTTCATTGGAGCGTTCAGGTTCGGTCATGACGCCTTCTCGTTTCGTTTCGTTTTGACTGTTAGAGCGGGCAGATGTGCGAGTGCGGCTCAAATCACGTAAAGAGCCAGTCTCCCGTTCTGCGGACGTAGATCGGATAAGGGGAATGATCCCCACCATGAGCGCAACGGGCACGATGATGCCGATGACGGGTGGCGGGGTGGTGTTCAGTCCTAATGCCAGGCGCAGCGCCATGGCTGGCTGCATCGCCAGATGCTGGGGGAACACGAATGCATACAGCGCAAGCGTTGCCACGGTGCAGACGGCGAGCACAGTTAAGCTGACCCACCGGATACGATTTGCGGGCATTGTGCGGAAAATCAGCAGAAACACCACAGTACACACGGAGAGGGCGCCCAGGAACAGGGCGCCCATATTCACGTGCATGCAAATCGTTATAGACCGAACGCAGACGAGCGTCGCTGCGATGGCGATTGCGAACGCGTCGTAGAATGCAGCGTAGATTCGCACTTTACAGGACGGTGTAGACCACGGTCACTTCAGTGCCGGCAGCAGGCATGTTATCCGTGGGTGCGAACTCCATGGGCTCGCAGTACTCGTAGGCGGCATTGCTCGTGATGCCCAGCGAGCAGCTCTCCATGCAGAACAGGCAGCCCGTGCCATATTCGTCGTTCAAGTCGATGTTGCCACCGAAACGGGGCTGATCGGGGCGCAGGTCGGAGCCGGCAACCAGCTCGTTGGGGGCATAGCTTGTGCCGTCCACGATGATTTCGATCTTGAGGTCGCTGCCCTCGATGGTGCCACCAGTGTCTTCGACGGCGATGTTGTCACCATGGGTGGCGCCCAGCGACTCGAGTGCGTCGAAGAGATCATGGTTGGTGGCGGTGGTGGTGAAGAACGCCTTTTCAGCGTTGCTGCCGTTTTCGTTTACCAGGAAGTGGATGGAAGATTCGGCGTCGAAACCAGTGGCCGTTGCCGAGAAGGTGACGGTCTTTGCCGCTTCGTCAACGACAACGCCTTCGGTAGCAGCAGTGGCTGCGGCGTCGGTGGATTCGGCCTCGGTGTCGGTAGATGCAGAGTTGCTGGAGCAGCCGGCAAGCGCGAAGAGCGCCATGACGGTGACCAGTGCTGCTACGATGGATTTCTTCATGATTCAAGCTCCTGATTCTACAGTGTCAAAAGCCACGCTGCGAAGGGCGTTGCTGCTGATGACGCTGCTATTGCAATTGCCAGAAAACTGGCAGTGGAGAATACATAATGCGGCGTTGCAGCAGAAAATGCCAGCCAGGCTTCTTGCATTGCGTATCGCGTGCAGAATCATAGCGAGCAAGCTGAGGTGGCATTGCAACGAACACACGGTACCACTTGCAAGACCAGTAGACAATACGGTAATTCTTCTCCAACTCTCTTTTTTGCGGTGTTTATATTTGAATACATGAGGAAGCGGCGATGCCAGAATGCCGGTGGCTGCTATAATTTTTTACGCTTTGTTCGATGCTAAAAAGAAAACGCCTTGTGAAGTGGGAATTTGCAACCTTGAGGTTCTCTGAAGAAAGCGCGGGAAAGTCTTTGGATTCCTGGTATTGTTCCGAGTACTGGATAGTTTCTAGGAGCGCATATGAGCGAGAGTGCAAAGGTGTCGATAGTGGTGCCTGTGTACAACGAGGCGCTTGCGATATCGTGCATGGTAAGCCAGCTGGAGCCGCTGAGTAAGCAATGCCAGGTTGTGTTCGTCGACGGAGGCAGCACGGATGGCACATGCGAAGCGGTGCCGCCGTGGGCGATGCTCGTGCGAAGCTTCAAGGGGCGTGGTTTGCAACTCAACGATGGGGCTGCTGCTGCGACCGGCGATATCCTCGTGTTTCTGCATGTGGATAGCGTGGTTCCAGAAGATGTGCTCGAGCAGGTGCGCAGTGTGCTGTCTTCGAACGACTGGGGTTTTTTCGGCATTTGCTTCGACGATGCAGGATGGTTGCTTCGAGCGTGTGCATGGCAGTCGAATCGCCGGGCACGGCAGGGTGTTCCCTTCGGTGACCAGGGAATGTTCATCTGGCGAGACAAGTTCGAACAGCTTGGCGGGTTTCCCGACCTGCCTCTCATGGAGGATTACCAGTTCAGCTTGAACGCTCGGGATGCGGGGTTTTCAATTGGCCAGGCGCGTACGCCGCTCGTCACATCAGCGCGGCGGTTCGGCAGCGGCTTTTTCCATCAGCTCAAGGTGATTGCGTCGATGCAGAAGCTGCGCAGTCGGTATCGTCGTGGCGAATCCCCCGAAAGTTTGGTCCGGGCGTACCGAGATATCCGGTGAGCGTTTTGAAAAGCTTGTGACTTGATGAATGCTTTTTCGTCTCGAGCGGTTAGAATGAGCGCGATAAGCGATAGGAGGTTGCCGAGAGCCCGGTGCACTGTCGGAAAGGAAGCTTGTGAGCGAAAAAGCAAAGGAGTTCGCGAAGCCCCTTGCATTCGTGGTGATCGTGGCCGCTCTGCTGGCTTTGAACGCTGCGTTCGGCTGGTCGAGCGCTCTGGAGAGCGCTCTGGGAGCCAATTCGCTCAGAGAGCTAGTGGCAGCGCATCCGTTGCGGGCGGCAGTGACGTACGTGGCGATAACCGTGGTGGGCTGCGTAGCCCTGTTCATGCCCGGGGTAGTGTTCGCCATCGTGGCAGGACTCGTGTTCGGTCCTGTTGCGGGCACGATTCTTTGCTTGGTGGCGGCAACTATAGGATCGTCGCTTTCGTTTCTAGTGGGGCGGTATTTCTTAAAAGATAGCCTGAAGCCACGTATCGCGCGCAACAAGCAACTCAATCGCCTACTGTTCGATGGTGCGCAGCGAAACGCCGTTTTCGTGCTGGCGGTTACACGCTTGGTGCCCATCTTCCCGTTCAATCTGCAAAATTTCGCCTATGGCATCAGCGACATGCGGTTTTGGCCTTATACGTTCTGGTCGTTCGTGTTCATGATTCCCGGAACGGCGCTCTATACTGTTGCGGCAGCGGGTTTTGTAGCAGAAGGCCAGGTGGGGGCTTATGTGGCGATAGTCGCGGTCCTGGCGGTGCTCGTTGCCGTGCTGGCGGCCGTTCTGCGCAAGCGCATGCCTGCCGAAGTCGGGGAGGACGATGAACGACAGCAGGCAGCGGCGGATGACGTTTCTGAGGTCGAAGAAGCCGATGATTGGGAACAAGTGTTGGAGGATGGGCGATGAGCGACAGATGGCGCAAGCTCAGTTGGGCTGAATCGCATAGCCCAGCGGCGATGGAAAAGCGGCACTACCCGTTTCGAAACTATCGCCATGCAGCCGAGACGGTGCTGTTTCCCGGATGCAATTTCATGGCCATTTATCCTCGAACCACCGAAATGCTGCATGGGCTGCTCGCCGAGCGGTTGGGCACAGGACTCGTATACGACTGCTGCAGCCAGCCAGTGGTCGACATGGGGTTGCTGGAAGAAGCAGATGTTATTGCGCGTGCCCTTGAGGCGCGAATGCTCGAACATGGCGTGCGAAGCGTCATCACGGTTTGCCCTAATTGCTATTACCGCATGCGTCAGGCTTTTTCGCACATCGAAGTCAAGGACGTGTATTCGGTGATTCGCTCGCTTTCTGAAGACGCGTTGTGTCCTCTTGTAGAAGACCTCCCGCTTTGGCAGCCGTGTCCCGATAGACGTTCGGGCGAGATATTGGATGCTTTGAGCGCTTTTCTGCCCGCTGACCCGCAGAAGGTTCGTGGCGTTCCCTGCTGTGGCTTGAAGGGATGGGGTCGCATCTTCGATGCCCAGACTGCCGATCTCTACGCCACCGAGCTTGCCGAAGTGGGGCCGATGCGCACATATTGTGCTTCGTGCGTGATGACGGTTGCGCGTCATGGCGGCACGCAGATACGCCACGCATTGGTTGAGCTTTTGAGTACAGAAGAGCTACCTGACGTTGCGGATTCGCTCATCAACCGGGCTAAGGGGAAATCGGCTTGATAGGTTCTGGTTTGGGAGAAGCGGTGATCGTATTCACCCGTGCTCCCTTTGATGATTCATGCAAGACCAGGCTGGCGCCTGATTTCGACGCCGCACAGCGATGCGCGCTGTCTCGGGCGATGCTCGCCGATGGATTGGAAAACGCGCTGGCTGCAGGTCGTCCGGTGCTTGTGTGCAGCACTCCCGAAAGCCTAGAAGGACGTATGCGGGAAATCGTGGGTGATGGCTGCATGCTGTACGCGCAGGAAGGTGATGGCTTGGGGGAGCGCATGGATTTAGCGCTGAAACATGCGTTTTCACTGGGGTACGGTCCATGCCTGCTCGTGGGGTCTGACATTCCCGAGCTGGAGGCAGATACCATCGAGCAGGCTTTCGAATCGCTGAGGGTCCATGATGTCGTACTCGTGCCTACGTTCGACGGGGGCTATTGCCTGGTGGGCATGAAGGCTCCCACTCCTGCGGCGTTTCCCGTAATGGAATACGGGAGTGCATCGGTGCTGCAGCAGACTTTAGCATCGCTCGACCATGCGGGAGCGTCGGTTGCCGTGCTTTCGCCATGTTATGACATTGACACTCCCGACGACCTGCGAGTTTTTCTGAGCCGCAGCCCCTCGAGTTGCCCGCGAACCTCGGCCTTTGCTTGCGCGATCCTGCAAGGGAATGGATCTTGATCCGATTCGTTTGAATCGCGGACTGGTTGCGTTGTGGAGCCCGTTGCGTGTGGAAGCGGGCTTTGACGAGAGGCTGTTGCTCGCATGAGCAAATCGGCTTATGGATGAGTTGCCGCCGCATGGGCATTGTCTGTTTCGGGTGTGGTGACAGGTGCGGTGCTTGCGCGGCCTGTGCTATGCTGTGCGCGCAATTTCAGGTGCGCTGCGACTGACGGATGTTCGTGGAAAACCACGGGGGAACAGCGCATTCACAATCTGCCGACCGTCTGGGCAAGCTGCTTTCCTTATGGGGGCTTGTCATCTGCGGCGGGCTTTCTGGGAACGTTGCTGATGGCAAAGGAGGAAGCCTGCATGCAAGATTTGGCCGAGATTCTGCGGAACAACCCCTATCCTGGGCGTGGCATTGCCGTGGGGGCGGGGCGCGTCTATTACTTCATCATGGGTCGCAGCTTCAACAGCCGCAACCGCATTTTCGTGGAGACCGAAGACGGCATCCGCACCGAAGCTCACGATGCTTCCAAGATGGAAGACCCGAGCCTGATTATCTACAACCCGGTTCGCACCATGGGTGATGCCCTAGTGGTTACGAATGGCAACCAGACCGACACTATCGTGGAGGCCGGATGCTTCCGCAAAGGTTGCATGGCGCGAGAATACGAACCCGACGACCCCAACTTCACACCGCGCATCAGCGCCATCGTCAAAGGCGATGGTACGTTCGAGATCTCCATTCTGAAGCGCGGTGCAGATGGACGTTGCATTCGCGAATTCTTCGCCTACGAAGGCGCAGATGAAGGTTGCGGCTATTTCATCAGCACGTATGTAGGCGATGGCAACCCGCTGCCTTCGTTTGCCGGCGAGCCCATTCCCGTGATGCTGCCAGAGGCCGACGAGGTCTGGGCCGCGCTCAACGAGGACAACAAGGTCTCGCTGTACGCAAACGTCAATGGTGAGGTGAAGCTCTACAACAAGAACCTGGGAGATTAAAGGTGACGCTGTTCTGACGAACGGCGTCACTGCCGACGCTGCGGTTGAATCTGGCGGCGCACTAGGCTCTGGTTTACTCCGTCACAGCCCTTAGGCTGTTTCTGCGTAAGTCGGGCCTATTGCACTTGCCAGATTCAACCTCGCTGGCTGATATGGACCTGGGATATAGGCAACAGCCGAAGATAGATTCGGTTGTTGCAAAATGAAAGGAACTCTCGTGAATGAACTTGAACTGAAATATGGGTGCAACCCGAATCAGAAGCCTTCCCGCATCTTCATGAAGGATGGTGGCGATTTGCCCATCACCGTGCTCAACGGCAAGCCGGGCTACATCAACTTCATGGACGCCTTGAATTCCTGGCAACTCGTGCGCGAGCTGAAGGAAGCCACGGGTCTTCCCGCGGCTGCGTCCTTCAAGCACGTGAGCCCTGCCGGCGCTGCCGTTGGCTTGCCGCTCTCTGACGTGGATCGTCAGATCTACTTCGTCGACCAGGAAGGCGAGCTTTCGCCCATAGCCTGCGCCTACATCCGCGCCCGCGGTGCCGATCGTCTGTGCAGCTATGGTGACTGGGCAGCGTTATCCGACGTGTGCGACGCCGATGTTGCCACATACCTGAAGGCCGAGGTCTCCGACGGCGTCATCGCCCCTGGCTACACCGAAGAGGCGCTCGAGATCTTGCGCACCAAGCGCGGTGGCCGTTACAACGTGGTGCAGATCGACGCCGATTACGTGCCTGCCGAGCAGGAGACCAAAGATGTCTTCGGCATCACCTTCGAGCAGGGCCGCAACAACTTCCACATTGGCGAAGAGCTGCTGGAAAACGTCGTGACCGAGAACAAGGAATTGCCGCAGCAGGCCAAGATCGACATGATCGTTTCGCTCATCACGTTGAAGTACACGCAGTCCAATTCCGTGTGCTACGTGAAAGACGGTCAGGCTATTGGCGTGGGTGCAGGCCAGCAGAGCCGCATTCACTGCACGCGCCTGGCGGGCAACAAAGCTGACACTTGGTACATGCGCCAGCATCCGAAGGTGCTCGCCCTGCAGTTCGTCGAGGGAATCGGTCGCCCCAGCCGCGACAACGCCATCGACGTGTACCTGTCCGACGAATACGACGACGTGCTGCGCGATGGCGAATGGCAGCAGATCTTCGCCGTGCGTCCCGAGCCCATCACCGCTGATGAGCGTCGCGAATGGCTGGCCACTCAGACTGGTGTGACCGTGGGTTCCGACGCGTTCTTCCCCTTCGGTGACAATGTCGAGCGCGCCCGCAAGTCCGGCGTGTGCTACATCGCCGAGCCGGGTGGCTCCATCCGCGACGACAACGTGATCGAGACAGCCAACAACTACGGTATCGCCATGGCCTTCACCGGTATGCGCCTTTTCCATCACTAATATATGGTTCCGGCGTTCTGGCGAACGCTGGAAAACTTGAGGCTGCGGCTGCATCTGGCGGCGCGTTAGGCCCTCGTTTGCTCCGTTGTGGCTCAAAGGCCGCTTTTGCGCAAGTCAGGCCTATCCATACGCCAGATGCGGCTTTGCTAACTTTGGTGAACCGATGGTGTTTCGTTATGCTTGCCGTCTTGCGGCATCTTTTGCGTATTGGGGGCAAAGCAGAGCAGGTGTGACAGGCGCTCTTGGGCTCCTCAGTTGTGATTTCTAGTTCTTCAGGCTGTTCAAGGGGGCGGGGAAGCGGCCGCCGCGGTGGGCGAACACGCTGCCTGCATGTAGGTTCACCGGCATGATGGGGGCATATCCCAAAAGACCGCCGAAGTTCAGGGTGTCGCCCGCCTGCTTGCCGATGGCCGGGATAAGGCGTACGGCTGTGGTCTTGTTGTTGATGACGCCGATAGCGCATTCATCTGCGATGATGCCGAACACGGTTTCGGGTGTCACGTCGCCGGGTATGGCGATCATGTCCAACCCAACGCTGCAGACGCAGGTCATGGCCTCGAGCTTTTCCAGGGACAGCGCGCCTGCTTCGGCAGCGCGAATCATGCCCGCATCTTCCGAGACGGGGATAAACGCGCCAGAAAGCCCGCCGACCGAAGAGCTTGCCATGACGCCGCCTTTCTTCACTGCGTCGTTGAGCATCGCGAGCGCTGCCGTGGTGCCCGGACCTCCGCACTGGCCAACGCCAATGGCTTCTAGGATTTCGGCTACACTGTCACCTTCGGCAGGTGTGGGAGCAAGGGAAAGGTCCAAGATGCCTTGCTGCACGCCCAATCGCTTGCTGGCTTCGCGGGCCATGAGCTCGCCAGCACGCGTGATCTTGAATGCAGTGCCCTTGATGGCTTCGGCAACACTTGTCAGGTCGGCCTCCGAATCCATGTGCGCGAGTACGTTGCGCACCACACCCGGACCCGACACGCCCACGTTCACCACGGCATCGGCCTCGCCGCTACCATGAAAAGCGCCGGCCATGAAGGGGTTGTCTTCCACGGCATTGGCGAATACCACGAGCTTCGCTGCGCCGATGCAGTCGCGATCTTTTGTGACGCGGGCTGTTTCGATGATGGTGTTTGCCATGGTCCAAACTGCATCCATGTTGATGCCCGCACGCGTAGATCCCACGTTCACCGAAGAGCACACGCGTTCGGTGACGGCCAGCGCGTGGGGGATGGAGGCCATGAGCTTGCGGTCTGATTCGGAGGCGCCCTTGTGCACCAAAGCGGAAAAGCCGCCCACGAAGTCGACGCCCACTTCCTTGCCGGCGCGGTCCATGGCTTCGGCGATGGGGGTCAGATCCTGCGCGTCGGTTGCTGCGCAGATTTCGGCTACGGGGGTGACGGAGATGCGCTTGTTGACGATGGGGATGCCATACTCGCGCTCGAGCTGCTCGGCTGTGGGCACCAGCTGCTCGGCAGCAGTGGTCATGCGGTCGTAAACCTTGCGGGCCATGACGTCCATGTCGGAATGCGTGCAGCCGCGCAAGCTCAACCCCAGCGTGATGGTGCGGATATCTAGGTGCTGCTTGGCCACCATGGCCAATGTCTCGGAAACCTCTGCCGGCGTGATCTGCATATGAATCCCTTTCAAACCGGGGAGCAGCTTGTATGCCAACGATGGCTGCACCCCGCAAATCGTGTGCATCAGGGTGTCATTATAGCCGCTCGCGCTTCGATGAAGAAAGAGCATTCATCAGGAAGAATGCTCCAATTGAAGGTTACTTCGTGCCGAAGATGCGATCACCCGCATCGCCCAAGCCAGGAACGATATAGGCATTGGAGTTGAGGCCTTCGTCAATGGCAGCTACGTAGATGTCGACGTCGGGATGGGCCTTCTGCATGGCTTGGATGCCTTGGGGTGCCGCAACGAGGTTCATGAACCGGATGTTCGTGCAGCCACGTGCTTTCAGGCTGCTGATGGCATCGATGGCGCTGCCACCCGTGGCCAGCATTGGATCGACAACGATGACGGTGGACCGCTCGACTCCCATGGGCATCTTGTAGTAGTACTCCACGGGCTGATGCGTCTTCTCGTCGCGGACCAGGCCGATATGACCCACACGAGCGAACGGCATCAGTTCGAGCAAGCCGTCGACCATGCCCAATCCCGCGCGCAAGATGGGAACGATGGTGATGAAGCGGTCCTCCAGCTCGGGGAAGTTGCCCATGCAGATGGGGGTTTCGATCGTCGTGGTGATGGTGCTGAGGTTTCGGGTCACTTCATAGCCCATGAGCAGCGAAATCTCTTTCAGCAGTTGGCGGAAGACCTGCGAGGAGGTGTCTTTGCGTCGCATGCGGGTAAGCTTGTCGGTTATCAGTGGATGGTCGAAGACATGTATATCGGACATGGTGAAGCTCCTTCGAAGAAGACAGCTGGTGAAATGAACGCAACCATTATAGTTCTTCGTTGCTCGTGCGATGCCTGGGAAAGCGCTCCTGGTTTTTGCGCAGAAGAAAATGGGCGCATTTCACCCTTTCAATTGGACGAATCCGTATCCACAGGTTGTTGATAGTGTAAAATGCTACTAAGGCAAAGCCAATGCAACGAGGTGCCTGGAGATTCGGTTTATATGCCGAAATCCATGTATGCTCTTTCGTATGGGGGTATAAAGAATGGCAGACAGCATGCGGCAAGCTGGTGGTTCTTCGGAGACTCCAACCACGCTTATCGTGCCAGCTAGCCTTGACGAGCTCCGTCATGTGAAGGCCTTTGTCAACGACGAGCTTAAGCGCTGGGAGTGTCCCTCACGCACGATCAAGCAAATCGTGATTTCCGTCGAGGAGCTGTTCGTGAACGTGGCGCGCTATGCCTATCCAGATGCAACGACCGAAGAACCTGGCATGGTGCAGGTGAGCTGCACCGTAAACGACGACCCGCCTTCGGCAGTCGTGGTCATCGCCGATCGCGGCATTCCGTACAACCCGTTGGAAAAACCCGACGCCGTCATGCCCGACAGCGTCGAGGATGCGCCCGTAGGGGGTCTGGGAATCCTCATGGTCAAACGCAGCATGGACGAGATGCTCTACGATCGGGAGGATGGGGGCAACGTGGTGACAATCGTCAAGAGATGGTGACATCAATAGATAATCGGTTGTGATTGCTCGGTGCGGCTTTGAGCCCACAAGGTTTATGGAGAAAGGGAAGGTTATGAACATCGAGGTCATCAACGAAGGAACTCCGTACGTATTTGCATTGGAGGGAAGCCTCGATACAGACACTGCCCCCGAGCTCGACGAGTTCGCCTCGTCGCTCGCGGAAAAGGGCATAGAGGACATCGTCGTCGACATGGCTCCGTGCGAGTATGTGACTTCGGCGGGCTTGCGCGTGATCATGACCATGCAGAAACGTGCCTCGGTGAGCGGTTCTCTGGTGTTTCGCAACGTGCAATCCGATGTCATGGACGTCTTCGAGATGACGGGGTTCGACAAGATTCTCACCATCGAGGGGTAGCAATAACTCCTTTCCGTCGTCGAGGTTTCATAACGCACGTGCTCGAGGAGGTTGTGCCACGTGGACAGTTCGCTGCTTTCCCATTACAAGACTATCGGTGCGGTTCAAAACGCAATCTCGAATGCGGTCACGCTCGACGAGGCTTTGCGGGAAGGCTTGAAGGCCATCGTCGATAACTCCGAAGCCGAAAGCGCAGTGCTTTGGTACGCCGACGATCAAGACGATGGCCTATTGCGCCCGTATTACTGGATTTGCCCCGTCGATCTGGCGAAATGCTTCCACGAGCCGGGAGTCGGATCGGTTGGCCGAGTGTATCGGACGCAGGTTGCCGAGCGTCTACTCGATTTCCGGGCGAATCCAGATGAGCAGACGGTGCGCGATTTCGAGGGCGTGCAGGTTGAATCGATGGTGTGCGTGCCATTTACCAGCAAGTCCGAAAACCTGGGAGCCATCCAGTTCGTGAACAAGGCAGGAGGCGGCCGGTTTTCCGACGAAGCTGCCGACGTGATGGAGATCATGGCCATGATGGCCGCCGTCGCCATCGACGAGAACGAGGCGCTGGCAAAGCCGTGGGAACCTGGCAAGACGATGATGAGCCTGCGGGGCATCACGCGCGAGTTCACCAATGGCGATAACGTTACGAGGGTGCTCAAAGGTGTGAACCTAGACGTGTACGAGGGCGAGTTTCTGGTGTTGCTGGGCGAGAGCGGATGCGGCAAGTCGACCTTGCTCAACATCATCGGCGGCATGGACCAGGCTACGTCTGGCACCTTCATCTTCCAAGGCGAGGACTTCAGCAAAGCCACCCAAGACCAGCTCACGGAGTACAGGCGCAACAACATCGGGTTCATCTTCCAAAGCTACAACCTCATGCCCAATCTTACGTCCCTGCAAAACCTCAACCTCATTGGCGAGCTGGTGGAAGAGCCTCGTAGCGCAGAAGAGGTGCTCGAAATCGTGGGTCTTTCCGAGCGGAAGAAGAGCTATCCCTCGCAGATGTCGGGCGGCCAGCAGCAGCGTGTTTCCATCGCCCGCGCCCTGGTGAAAAACCCGACCATCATCTTGGCGGACGAGCCCACGGCTGCGCTCGATTATGCCACCAGTATCGAGGTTTTGCAGGTTATGGAGGAAGTCGTCAAAGAGGGCACCACGCTGGTGATGGTCACGCATAACGAGGAGATAACGCGCATGGCGGACCGCATCGTGCGCATGAGGAACGGCCGCATGTACGAGGTCACCATCAACCGGCACCCCGCACACGCCACCGATCTGGTTTGGTAGGCAGCTATGAAGCCGACGCAGGTAAGAGAGCTTTTCGCCAACATAAAGACGACGTTCGTCTCGTTTTTCTCGATCCTCATGTTCGTTGCTTTGGGCGTTGGCATCTTCGTGGGCATCAGCTGGTCGTCGCCTGCGCTGCGCAATGCAGCCGACAAGGCGTTTGACCGAAACGACCTCTACGACTTCCAGATAGCCTATCCCTATGGGCTCACCGAAGATGACCTGGCCCAGCTTGCCTCAGTTGAAGGCGTGAGCAGCGTCGAGGGACTCCGACAGTCGTTTCAGACCTGCACGCTGGCAGGCGATGACTACAACGTGAAGGTGCAGTCGATAGGTTCTGCAGACAATGCATTCGACGTCGTGGAGGGCAGCTTGCCCAAGCATCCCGGGGAAGCCGCCATATTGGCCTGTACGGCCGAGAAGCTGAACGTGGGCGTGGGTGACACCCTGCAGTTTGTCCCCGACGGCGACGACGGCGGGCAGATGAAGTATCTCAACAGTGGGTCGTATCGCATCACAGCCGTGGTGCAGAGCTCGGAATACGTCGCGTTTTCCCAGATAGCGCTGGGGTATTCGCCCGAAGGTGCAATCGATGCCATCGTGTGGGTGCTGCCCGACGATTTCAACGCCGAGTCCTTTGCAGATGCCTATCCCGTGGTGAACGTCCGTTGCGACAGCCTCTCGAATCTCAACACGTTCTCGAAGAAATACAAGCAGCAATCTGCCGAGATAGGCGAGCGCATAACCGTCTTGGGAGCGCAGCTGTCGCAAGCCCGTTACGATTCCATCCACGATGATGCGCAGGAGCGAATCGACGAGGGGCAAGCTCAAATCGACGAGGGCCAGGCGAAGGTTGATGAAGGGCAGGAGCAGGTCGGCGAAGGGGAGCAGACCCTGGCGCAAAAAGCCGAGGAACTCGAGCAGGCAAGGCAGAAGCTCGAGGAGGGGCAGGCCGAACTCGAATCTGCACGAGCCCAGATCTCCCAAGCGGAAAACGACCTGATCGCCTCTTACGATGAGCTTTCGAGCTTGCAGGCTTCCTACGACGAGGCAGTTGCGGGGATAGAGCAAGCTCGTGCCGTGTTGAACAACCTGTCTGACAACGTGGCCGCCGAGCGCGAATATCAAGCGCAAATTAAAAATGAGATTGAGACCCTTGATGCGATGCTCGAAGCGGGAGAGATAACGCAAGAAGAACACGATCTGCAGGTCCAGGCACTTGAAGAGGATCTTGCGAAATCAGATGCGCGCATCGACGATGCGTGCTCTCAGGCGGCGAGCGAGTACGAGGCAGCTACGGGGGAGAAATTCCCCTTCTCCATCAGTCATGAAAACTGCGATTACTACATCCCGCTTGCCATGTCAGCGCTCGACGAGGCCTATGACACTCCGGTTGACGTGAACGGGCAGCAGATGACCCTCAACGAAGCCAAGGCGAAGCTCGATTCGGGCTGGCAGCAGTACAACGATGGCGTGGCCAAGCTGGAGCAGGCTCGGGTGGAGTATGAACAGGGAGTGCAGGAATTCGAAGACGGGAAGGCACGCTATCTCGAAGGCGTGAGCCAGCTGGAAGAGGGCCAAGCGGAGCTCGAAGACGCGAAAGAAGAGATAAGCGAAGGTCAGGCAACCATCGAAGAAGAGTCGGCTACGCTTGATGAGGCCAAGACCGCCCTTGGCGACATGAAGAGCTACAACTGGACGGTCCAAAGCAGGCTCGACAACGGCGGCAAGATCGAGGTGTCCACGTTTTCCGATGTGACGACGCGGCTTTCCATTTCCATGGCGGCGCTGTTCATGATCGTGGGCTTGCTGGTGAGCTACTCGGCCGTAAGCCGCATCGTGCACGAGCAGGTTACGCAGATCGGCACGAAGAAGGCGCTGGGCTTGCGCTCGCGTGAGATTACCATGAGCTTCCTCTTGTACTCGGGCATTGCCGTCATCGCTGGCGTCATCGTCGGCATCATCTTGGGCTTCTTCCTCGTCGAGGGCATCATCGGTGGCGTTTTGGGTGGTCGCTTCATCATGGGACACTACCCATCGCACTTCGGGTGGCCCCTCACGCTGGGTGTGGGCGGTTTGGAACTGGTCCTGGTCCTGGGTGCCACGTGGATTGCCTGCCGCGGCATCTTGCGTCGTCAGGCGGTAGATTTACTACGTGGCGAAGAGCCTCCGCGTGCGAAGACCCGTTTCTATGAAAAGTGGGGCATCTGGGATAAGCTGTCCCTGTTCATCCAGACTATCGTCAATAACTGCGTAAACGACAAACGGCGCGTCTTCAGCACCGTCGTGGGCGTTGCGGGCTGCACGGCGCTCATCGTGACGGCAATTACCCTCAACGACGACGTGATGGCCAGCTACAAAAGGCACTACAATCGCGTTTATAACTACGACGCGATCGTCAAGGTTGACCCGAGTGTCGAGGGGTCGGTGGATGATGCCGACGCCGTTTTGCGAGGCAATGGTGCGCTCACCACCCCGGTGCGCAAACAGGGCGGCTTCCTGACCACTGCCGATGGATCGTCTGCGGCGGTGAGCATCATCGTGACCAACGATCCCGAAAGCTTCGGGAACCTTTACCACGTGAATCCAATCAAGGGATCGCAAGGCGATTTGAGTGGCGATGGCGTGTGGGTGACAAGGGCCATGGCGAAGCATGCAGGTGCCAAAATCGGAGACACCTTGTCGATTGACGTGGGCGATGGGCAGCTGCATGATGTCACCATTGCCGGCTTCTACGAGTTTTACTTGACCTACAACGAGATCGTCATGAGCTCGCAGACATACCAGAACGCCTTCGGGGCCGCTTTCGAGCCCAATGCGCTGCTCGTGAATACCAACGGTGCATCTGCAGAAAGCGTCAAATCTTCGCTCGCCGATGTCTCTGGCGTCAAATCGCTCGAAGAAGACCAGGCCAACCAGAAGAAGAACTTCAACGACTTTTCCGTCGTTTCGCGTGCCGTCGTGATCATCTACCTGGTTCTTGCCGTGCTCATGGCCATTGTCGTGTTGTTGAACTTGAACGTCATGTTCATCGACGAGAAGAAACGCGAGCTGATCGTGCTCATGATCAACGGCTTTTCCGTCAAAGACGCCAAGCGCTACATCTACAACGACAGCATCGTGCTTACCGCGTTGGGCATCATATTGGGTCTGGTCGTGGGAGGCATCATGGGCTCGATCACGGTATGGTCGATAGAGCCCGATGCGGGAAGCTTCTTCAAGGGCATCGATGCAGTTGCCATGATCGTGGGTATCCTCTGTAGTGTTGCGCTGGCAATCATCATGGGCTGGATAGCCCTGCGCCGTATACCTCGCTTCGACCTGACCGACATCAATCGGTTCTAGGGCAATTCGCGAAATGGCGAGGGCAAGCGCAGTTGAGCGGTATCGTCGACATGCTGAGCATCGAGTAGGTACGGGGCGAAAGGTGTTCGTGTCATGAAAAGCAGCGAGATAGGCATTCGCGGACTGTTCAGAATCGCGATACTCATTGTCGCAGCACTTGCCTATCTGGTCTTCGTGACCATTAGCTTCACGAACGTCACTGCCGACGAGCGGGAAAAGGCAGAGACGGCCATTCGCAGCGAGGTGAACTACCTATGTCTGCAGCTGGAGTACCTTGGTGAGCGTGTGGACGCTTTCGAGCAGATTGAAGACTCGTCTGGATTGACGGCAGAGGTTCTAGAATCTCAGAATCCCGAGGGCTTTCGCTTCCTGACCGATCCTGTAGGCGAGATCCTGTCTGGGTATTCGCTCGCTGAGACCGGCACTGTCGCGATTATTGCCGACGACACGGTGATTGCGAGTGACGATGCGCGGATGCCCGTTGGCGGAAATGTGCGGGAACTCCTTGGGGACGAGGTATGCGAAGCTATCGATACGAGTCTCAGCAGCAGTGAGTTGCAGACCGTTCCCTATGGAGGCGTCTTCGACGAGCCCTCTGATGTGAGTACGTATAGCGACGGCAACGATGACGAGGCATTCCTGTTCGCCGCGCAGCAGGACGCATACACCGTGATGATCATCGAGCCGAAAAGTATGGCATTCAGAGATCGGAACGCCATTCTGGGGCGAGAAACCTCTGCCGTGCTCGTCATGCTGATCGCGGTTGGCGCGATCATGGACCGCCTGCTCTGCTTCCTGGTCGCGCAGCGCATAGATAAGACGAATGAGGCGCTCGGGTGCATCACATCGGGCGGTTTGGATGCTCGTGTCGAGGGGAAGGGAACGCGGGAATTCAGGTCTCTTGCCTCTGGCATCAACGATACCGTCGAGGCGTTGCAGGGCTGGATCACCGAAGCTGAGTCGCGTATGGATTCTGAGCTTTCGGCAGCACGGGCCATCCAGGAATCCGCCCTGCCACGCACGTTTCCACCGTTTCCCGATATTCCGAAGTTCGATGTATACGCGACGATGGACGCTGCGAGGGAGGTAGGCGGCGACTTCTACGATTTCTTCCGCGTGGGTGACGGTGGGCCAGATTCAGGCAAGCTCGCCTTCTTGGTGGCCGACGTATCAGGTAAGGGTATCCCAGCGGCACTGCTCATGATGAAAGCGAAGGCGTTGGTCAGAAGTGAGTTGGAAGATGGTTTAGGACTGAGCCAAGCTGTCGAAAGCGTGAATGCGGCGTTGACCGACGGCAATGATGCCTGCATGTTCGTCACGATGTGGGTCGGTGTGCTCGACTACGGGACGGGTCAGGTGGAGTATGTGAATGCCGGGCACAACCCACCGCTGCTTTGGCAGGAGGGGGCTGGCTGGCGATGGCTGAGGAGCCTCTCCGGGTTGCCACTTGGCCTTCTCGATGGCTGCTCGTACGAAGTCTTTTCGCTTGATTGCCGTAACGGCGATAAGTTCCTGCTCTACACCGATGGAGTGACCGAGGCCAAAAACGTCGATGGAGAGCTATATGGCGAGGAGCGCTTGAAGGCTGCGGCGAATGCATGCGGCGAGGAGCATCCCGAGGCGTTCGTCGGGTCGGTGCACAACGACGTGGTTTCTTTCGCGCAGGGCGCGAAGCAATTTGACGACATCACCATTTTGGCGCTCGAAATCAACGAGCTGTAATCGCGATTGCGTCTTTTCGTCGTTGTGGTCGATAGGAGCGTTAATTGCAGCTTGCAATCGAGGTAAAACGAGGTTTCGCGGTTTCGGTACATGCATAGCTTCGCTATAATTATGCAGGTTTGCCACCTTGTGTCATATGGGGGGATCCTTCCTGGCGGCTGAGCCGTCTGTGAGATGCGGGGTGACGTGGCGATACGTGAGGAAGGACGCTTCATGGCAACGAACGACGTACCGCGCATGGGGCAGCACGATGCTCCCGATGCCGTATACGATGCCCGCACCCTGGGCAAGCCGAAGATGGTGCTCTTCGGTTTCCAGCATATGTTCGCCATGTTCGGTGCCACCATCCTGGTGCCGGTGCTCACGGGCCTTCCCGTTCAGGCAACGCTGCTGTTCGCGGGTTTGGGCACGCTGCTGTTCCATCTGGTTTCCAAGCGCTCGGTGCCGGCGTTCCTGGGTTCGTCGTTTGCCTTCATTGCGGGGTATGCCGCTGTCGCGCCCAACGGGGAGGCAGACCTCCTCCCATACGCGTGCTTGGGCGTGGCATGCTCGGCGCTTCTATATTTCTTGTTGTCAGCCCTGTTCAGGGGCTTTGGCTCCACCAAGGTCATGCGTTTCTTCCCGCCGGTGGTCACGGGCCCCATTGTCATTTCGATTGGATTGATCTTGGCGAGCTCGGCTATTGCCAACTGCTCCACGAACTGGCTTGTGGCCGTGGCTGCCGTAATCACCATCATCGTCTGCAACATCTGGGGCAAGGGAATGGTCAAGATCGTTCCCATCCTCATGGGCGTGATCGTGTCGTATGCGCTTGCCGCCGCCATTGGCGAGGTCGACTTCAGCGGCGTCGCTCAGGCACCGTGGATTGGCTTGCCCATCGTGTGGGATCGAACCGTGTTTGCCTTGTTTGGTCCCAATTTCGATTCTGGATTGGCCATCACGGCCATCATCACCATCGTGCCCATCGCCTTGGCCTCGATGATCGAGCATATTGGCGATGTGTCGGCTATCAGCTCCACCTGCAACCGCAACTACATCGCCGTGCCCGGACTGCACCGCACATTGTTGGGCGACGGCTTGGCCACGCTGGTCGCGTCGCTGTTTGGAGCGCCAGCCAATACCACATATGGCGAAAACACCGGCGTGTTGGCCCTGACCAAGGTCTTCGACCCGCGTGTCGTGCGGCTTGCAGCCTGCTTTGCCATCCTATTCAGCTTCTGCCCCAAGTTTGCAGCCGTGATTGGCGCCATGCCCCCAAGCGTGATCGGTGGCGTGTCGATGGTGCTCTACGGCATGATTTCCGCCGTGGGTGTGCGCAACCTCATCGAAAACCACGTCGACTTCATGCAGACGCGCAACATCCTTATCGCAGCGGTGATTCTGGTGCTTTCCATCGGCATTGCCTACAGTGCGGATGCTGCAATCATCATACCGGCGGGAAGCGTCACGATCTCGCTTTCTGGTTTGGCCGTGGGCTCGCTCGTGGGCATCGTGCTCAACGTGATCCTGCCACCCGAGGGCAAAGAATACGATACCTCTGATAGCCATCTGATGATGGAAGGCCCTGCTCCCTTCCAAGATGTGCAGGAGGCACTGAAGCGATAGCGATTCAAGAGGGGGATGAGCCTTCGCAAGGCACGCGCTGCCTACGCTTCCTGAGGCTCCGACGTTTCCTGGAGCTTCGACATCAGGTAGTCCACGGTCACCTTGGCCGCTTCGCCCTGGTGGGCCCAGCATTGCATGCGGGCAGTATCGCGGCCCTGCTGGAAAGCGGGGTTGCCGATGCAATCGTCGATGAGCGACTTCATGTCCTGCAGCGAGTCCATGTCGAGCTGTCGGCCGATCTTGGGTAGCGTTTCGAACGTCCACAGTTCCTCGTCGAGCCAGCAGGCATCGTATGGCGCCGTGTCCATTGCGCCGGGGTCGGTGTAGATCACGGGGCGATCGAATACCAGGGCGAAGTCGAAGATTACGCCCGAGAAGTCGGAAATCATCACGTCGCTTCGACGCAACACCTCGAAGTTGTCGTTGTCGAAGTTCCATTCGAGCTGCTCGGTTTCCGGGTATTGCTGCTTCAACTTGCCCATCAGCTCCGCTTCAGAGGTGAGCGATTGCGGATGGGGGCGGATGATGATGTGGTACCCCGTCTTTAGCAGTGCATCCACGATTTTGCCTCCGTAGAGGCTAAAGATCGCGCTTTTGCCCCACGATGGAGCCAGAAGCACCGTTCGTTCGCTTTCGGGTAGCGGCTCGGCAGAATCAAGCCGAGCTTTCATGGCGTCCATGTAGGTGATTCCCACCACGGGAAGCTCCTTGGCGGGCAGGTTGCGCAGCCGTTCCAGTTCGCGGATCTGGCGAACCTGGTAGTCGCCTGTGAGCAAGACGGCATCGTAATAGTCGACGCCGAACATTCGGTAGAGGGTTGCGTCGCTGATTGCGTGCACGATGTGCGCGTAGAATCGGGCATCGCGCGAGCGCTTCCACTGGTATACGTCCAGCCCAGGCGTGCTGGAAAGCACCAAGTCTGCCTTGACCATGTTGAGCTTCGCGAACGCCTTGTTTCCCTCGCCCACGAATTCGCAGCTCACGTGCTCGTAGGCTTTGTCCAGGGCAGGGTCGTTGGGGGATGCCGTAAGGTAACGCGTCGTGCAACCGCGCTCTTCCAGCTCGTCGCAGATCGGCTCGAACACGTTCCAATACCGTTTGTCGTCAGTGAATATGACGACGGGCGTCACGTTGTCCTGCTTGGCTTCCTGCCTGCCGCCGCTCAGCAAGAACCGTAGCTTTATAAGCGAACTGCGCAACCCGTATATTCCCGCGCTCAAGACACCGATGAGCACTGTGAACAGCATGCTTCCCGTCCCCGGGTCTATATACATAAGCATGATGCCAAATCCTCCGTCGTCTGCCGTGCCAATCTGGTAATAGCCCAGGTATCCCCAATTGTCTTCATCGTAGACGTTGTCGTGAACCAAAACCCAAAACCCTGGCAAAAACCGGTTGCCGCTGTTGTCGTCAAGGCTTCGTTCCGTGCACCAGGGCACATGCCAAAAGAAAGCTCAGGTGATCTTATGGGGAGCTTGCAGAGTGCGAGCAGAACTGCCATGTCGGTCCTTGGGCGGGCGTAGTCTTCTAAGCGTGTTCGGGGGGATGGGTCGATGCAGCATCTGAGACCATGTCTTCTCGAACAACCAGCTATTATACCGACTGCATGGAGTCTCCGTGCCGATAGCGTGCGATATGGAGGATTTTCCAGTATCTATTCACCGGTGCAGTGCATCGGGGGGGGCAGGTGAATCGCTGGGTTTGGTGCGGTTCGTCCGTTTTCGGTTGTCTATTCAGGTGTGCCTTTCGGTAAAGCGTGCGCAACGAGGTCGGAAACGTGCCCGCAACGGCTACAATGTATATAGAGCAGATCGACGGGGCGGCGTTGCGTCAAGAAACGGGGAGGTCGTTACATGCAAGAAGGCATAATCCTGATTGAAGGCACCCTGTTCCTTTCCGGGTGGACGATGGCCGTCTTCCTGCTGTCCGCTTTCGTGGTGGCCATAGCCGTGTTCGTGTGCGTGGCGAAACCGCGTTTTCTGTTTGGCGACCGCACGAGCGGCTCTTCCGGTCGCAAGCTGGGGCTTTTCCTGGCGTTGCTGGTCGGTACGGCAGTGCTCATCTTCCCGTTGATACTGCGTATCCAACATGGCAACGTGCTCACGACGATTCCTTTGCTAGGCGTGCGCCTTCTGCAGGCCGTGATCTTGGACAACGGCTATGTTGACTACATTTCGGGCTTGCCCGAAGGGCGGCTCGCCACGCTTTATTACTGCCTCATCGGATGTGCTTACATTGCATTGCCCCTGGTGGGCGCGATGAACGTGTACGACCTGATAATCCAGAACCTCTCGCGCCTTTCAACCGCCCATACCGTGGGTGGTGCAAGCCGCGGCAAGAACGTGTTTTTGTTCAGCGACTTCAATGCGAACACCTATGGTTTGGCTCGGGACGTGATGCAGCGTGACAAACGGGCGCTGGTCGTGTTCGGTTCCATGAGCAAGCTGGAGCGTGATACCTGGAGTACCGAGATCACGCGTCTGGGAACCGATCGCGTGAAGTGCTTCGAGGCCGATTATTGCGATCTGGCCGCACGGTTTTGCGAGTCGTTCAAGTTTGCCACGATGAAGTGCTTCGCCATTTCCGACAGCTGCGAGGACGATGTTGCCCAGACGTGCCGCACCTTGCGTGCGCTCCGGTTGGGAAGGGGTCCGAAAGACCCTGGCGCCTTTTCCGGCGCCAATGCGCAGGAGCGCGTGGCCCGCGTGCGGCTGTTCGTGACAAGCGACAGCGTGGATGACCAGATCGTGCTCGATGCGGCCAACGGTCGTGGAGAGCGCACCGACAACGCCCCTTCGCTTCGGATCACGGTTCTAAACGAGGCCACCATGGCCACCTATGACCTGCTTTTCCGCGTGCCATTGCATTGCGTGCTCGACGACGAGGAAGTGTCTTCTGGCGGCTTGCGTCCCATGGAACCAACCGAGCTTGCCGTGCTGGTGTTGGGTTCGGGGCGCTATGCCGAAGAAGCGATGAAGGCAGCGTTGTGGCACGGTCAGATGTACAACGTTTCCCTGAGCGTAGACGTGGCGGCCCCCGATGCACGCGTCATGGGTAACCGGGTTCTCATGCGCTACCCCGAGCTAGCCGAAACCAGCCGCTTCGACCTGCGTTTCACCGATGTGCCCATGCTTTCCCCTGCGCTAGATGCGGCCTATCTGGAGCGTTATGCCGATTGCGACCACCTGTACGTGATCGTGGCACTTGAAAACGATGCGCTTTCGTTCGAGGTTGCCATGCATGCGCGCATGTTCTTCCTGCAGCAGTGGAAGTCGCATTCCCAAAACGTTGGCACGCACCCCCTGGTGGCATGCCTGGTGCGCAGCGATGCGACGAATTCGCTCATATCGTCGCAGTTCGACGAGGGCATGCCGGGTTACGGGATCGTTCCCTATGGGTGCAGCCGCAAGTTGTTTGGCTATGGCGGTATCATCGATTCGCCTCTCGAGCGTGCAGGACAAGCTGCAGCCGATCTTTATGATGTGCTGTGGGGTGGCCTGCAGGACATGGATTTCGCGCGCGACGATGTGGAGGTGGCCGTGCTAAGGGCGGCCGTGGAAAGAAGCCTTGCCGCAGCGGATGGCAATTCGTTCGACGACACGGCGGCCCGCCCCGACGGCGGCATAGCCTGCTTACCCCAGATCAGGCACAATTCCAACTTGGCCCTTGCGCTTCACGCCCGCTACAAGGCCTGGGCGCTGGCAGCGCAATACAATCAGGGCCAGGGCACGATGTCGCCTGCTCCCACCGACGAGGCGTGCTTGGCGCTTGGCACGAGCGAACACGATCGATGGACGGTGTTCTACCAGACGCAGGGCTTTACGTACTTGTCGCCCGAAGAGCAGGAGCGCTTGAGCCGCCTGCTTGCGGGCAAAAACACGCGTCACAAGATCGAGCCCTTGCGCAAACACACTCTCATCTGCGAAAACGAAGACATTTGGGCAAACTATCTCCATGCGGTGAGTGGATTCGCATACACAGAGTATGCAACAGTGCCACGTGGAGTGGGCTCTGTGTGCGTGCGAACCGTGGGGATGACTAAATCAGCAGATCAGGTGGGCTCCATTGCGCTGCAACTGCTCGATTCCGACTACCAGGTGATCGATGAATGGGTGTCGGGCGATGACGCTGGGCATGTGTGCGCGGGTCTGGCGAATGGCACCTACATCGTGCATCCCACGGATGCCTTGCCAGGGCGGGAATGCGCCGACGACGTTTCCTTCGAGGTGCAGGATGGCCATGCTCACTTGGCCGGCGCGACCGTGGATGCCGTCGACGTCGACGTGTCGGGCAAACCGCTCGTCAACCCCGTCATCTACGACTGGGCCTTTGCCATTGCCGCACCGTATCTGGTGAGCCGTCGGTAAAGGTGGAAGGGGTCATCCGGCGCTTTCGGCATGGGATGCTTTCCATGTTCCTTTGCTCGTCGCGCTCTGCTACTCGATCATGAGCGTGCGGCGTTCCTGTTCGGTGAGCTCGAAGCTGGCGGTTTGCCCGCGTCCCTGTGCGATGAGCTCGTCTAGGCTCAAGTAGGGCATCACCCACACGCTTGGCCGCAAGGAGCTGTCGTCATCGACGAGCACCTTGTCACCGATGGTCGAGATCGTGATTCCATAGCGAATCGAGCTGATTGGCGTGAGCGTAGGGTCGTCGAGGCTGATCACCTCGAGCGTGCAGCGGCTGAAGGAGTCTTCGGGAATCTGACACCGAGCATACAGCTTGCTGCCATCTTTGGAATAGCTGCATTCATACACCGTGCCGACAGGTGCGGTGGAAGTGCCCAAAACGGTTCCCGTCGCGGCATCCACGGCAATCAGCGATCCGGATGCCTGCGCGATGGCAACCCTTCCGTCGGGTGAAGCTGATACGAACCTGGGCGAGCCTTGGGGAACTTCGCAGGTCCAGCGCAAGGTGCCGCTTGGCAGGTCGAAGCATGCGAGCTCGGAATCCCCGGCTCCAATGGCAAAGCGCTCTTCGCCATCGTCGTGGAACAAGACCCTATCGCTTGCGAAATTGTAAGAGGTTAAATCCGATTCCACCAGCTCGCCTGCTTTCAAGTCGAGCATCGTGGCCTGGCCACCTCCGCTGGGCGCGAATGCGGCGATTTTGCCGTCGCTCCAAGCTCCACCATTCGCGCTGCTGGCGTCGGCAGTATCGCCTGCAAGGTCGAAGATGTCCAGGCCTTCGCATTCTGTGCGGGTCATTTCCTCGAGCGTGCGCCCGTCAAGCATCACGATGCAATTATTATCAGACCCCGACTCGAACGTGACAATGGTGCCGCTGCCTGCGCATGCGTTCCATTGCGATTCCATCAAGCCGCTGTCGCATATGCGCGCAGCTTGCAAATCACCTGTGTTCGCGTCGAAGGAACCAACGATGCTCTCGCGTTTATCGGTGCTGCCGAAAACCAGGAGCGTATCGGGCTCGTTTGGCGAAAACGTCAACCGTTGTATTTCCCCGATGCCCGCCTGGGATATCTGCGATCCGTCGATTGTCGTGCGGAGTTCTAGGCTCGAAGCGTCGAGCACGTATAGCGCGGGCTCTTGCGGGGTTGATTTCCACGTCGGGCTCGAATCGGCCGAAAAACTCGAGCTCTGGGCGGCAATCAAGGTTCGGTCGGCGTTGAATGTGTAGTTGACCAGAGAACCCAGCCCCAATGACCCGCGTAAGCCTTCGGTCGAGCAAAGCGTGCGTACCGTGGTCGTCCGCTGATCGTTGAAATCGGCAGGGGTGCTCACCAAATAACCCAAGTCATCGCTTCCGTTACCGGTGGGTTGGGCGAACTGCCCAAAGCTGACCGCTTCGATCGAGCTGTCGGTCATGCTTGCCCCCCAGTTCTGAGTGTCCAAGTCGGAAAAGGTCAGGGTTCCATCTGCAGTGCACACGTGAATACTGCGGCTTTCGGCATCGCCGCTGGTAATTGCGCAGCAGATTGGGTTGGGGAAGGTGTTGAGCGTTTCCATCTTTCCCGTGGACGTCTCGATTGCCATCAGGTCGCAGCCCATCGAAGCCAACACGCGGGAAAAAGATCCGTTGTCGTCAAGGTCGTTCGACCAAAACTCTACGTCGGATTCGTAAAAGCTATACCCTCTCGTGAGCATGGTTAGCGTATCGCTAACCGACCACAGCTCTTTGCCCTCCGTGTCGAAGGCTTGGAAAGCGCAGGGCCATGACATCGCATCGCCATCGTCCTCCAAACTCTGGATGTAATCGCTCGATGCAATGAGCAGGACGGATCCGGACCAGGTAAGATCCTCGCAGGATTTGTAGGCCGTTTCGGCGGACGTGAGCTTTTCGCCCTCCAGGTCGAAAAGGGCAAGATGGTTGTTGAACGTAGCGGCAACGTAGCGGTCGCTGTCGTCGAAGGCGGCGTTCGACTGGCTGCTGAAGCCGCTATCGTCCACCTCGAAACTCGATTCGGCTATGGCTTTGCCCGTTTGCCCGTCGAGTACGGTGATGCCGTCGAAGTAATGCGTTTCGTATTGGTCGTCGGTGAGCAGTCCCGACTGTCCGAGCGCCACCTTTGAGCCATCGTCGGTAGAGGTGGCAGCGGTGATGTACATGTTCTCCAGATCGTTATCCTGCATCGAGGTTGGGGAGTAGCTCCAGAGCAGAGTGCCGTCTGTGGGGTCGAAGCACAATGCGATGACGTTCGTGTTTTCGTAGGCAACCAGGTTTGGTCCGCAGAATTCGATTTGCCAGATGGGCTTGCCCAGGTCTGCGCTGCTTTCGGTTAGAATCTCGGCGCTACGATCATCGAGCCGGAGGACGCAAGCTTGCTTCCCGGTTGCGATTCGATAGACATGAACGGTGTTCGTCTGGTCGAGCACCGCGTAAAGCCCCTCTTCGCCGTTCACGCGCACCATTTGCACGTCTGCCTGCTCGGTGTGCGAATAGCGTGGATACCAACCGTCGGCGGTTCGATATGTCTGCAGCGCTTGCTCGAGGGCATTTTGGGCTTCGGGCACGTAGGGGCGATCGTTGCTCGTGGAGCTTTCCGGCAGGGCGGTGAGGGCAACCTGGATCGCTTGGGTGCGATTGCCCTGGGCAAGCAAATCGTCTACCTCCTGTGCTAGGAAGCGTGACTGGCTTATCTGCAGCTGGCGCTGGTTTTCCACGATCTGGGCCTGCTGGTAGGCGGAAAAGCCCGCAAATGCCAGGGACACGGCGGCTACGGCGGCGCCGATTTTCGCCATATGGGCGTTGCGACGCGCCTTCTGGCGCTGGCGTAGGTCGTCGTAACCACAGCCCACGAGGGCTGCCGCGATGCGCAGCGACTCCTGCTTGTACTTGGTCTTGTCGCGGAAGTCGGCGGCCAGGGGCTCGGTGGGCTCTAGGCGAACCGTGCCATCGGGGGCCACGATCTTGCGGTGCAGCAGCAGTTCGGGAAAGCTTTCGGGTGGTTCGGCCTCTGCAAGCGCCACGAGCACGCGGTCACGCCCATGATACGAGCTGAACAGCTCTACCTCCCGAGCAACCCAGCGGCTTTCGGGAGTTTGGGGTGTGCATACCACCAGCAGGAACCGCGAATGCTTGAGCGCATCGCGGATCTGGTCGGAAAGCGAGCTTGAAGTGGGGAGCTCGTCTTCGTCGCGAAACAGGCGCCCCAGCTTCTTGCCGGCATGCGGGCCGTCTAGGTCCTTCGGAATCTTGAAGCCCTCCACCCGACGTTGGATCTGCGTGGCGACTTCGGTATCGTGCGGCAGATGCCGGTAGCTGATGAAGGCCTCGTAGGTGTAGTCCTCGCACTCCTGGGCGCCTTTCACCTGCGTTCCACAGTATGGGCAGAACACGGCGTCGTCGACCAGAGGGGTGTGGCAGTGCGTGCATTCGGACATGGGTTTCTCCAGATCTCCAGTAGCGATGGCAACAGTCGTGCTGACGATTTGTCTTGCATTATACAAGAGCTGTTTTTCTGTTTTGCGCAACGGAGTGGATGGATGCCTTTTTGCCGATGTGCATTATGCAAAAGCATGCTTGCAGCTCGGTGGAACGTGGAGTATGGTTCACGGGAAAGAAATCGCGGTTGGCAATGATGGCACAACGGCATGTATGTATTGGGAAGGGGTAGTCCCCTTTCGCTAGATGGAGGACAGCTATGGGCGCATACGAGTTCATGACCCAGGGGACGTGTTCGAAGGCCATACGCTTCCGCGTCGAGGACGGCAACCTGCACGACGTGCAGTTCTTTGGCGGATGCCCGGGAAACCTGCATGCCTTGGGAACGCTGCTCGAAGGGTCCGACGCCGCCGAAACCGCGAAAAAGCTGCGCGGGAACCCCTGTGGCAACAAGCCCACGTCATGCGCCGACCAGCTGGCCATTGCCATCGAACTGGCGATGGAAAGGGAAGGTGAAGCCTAGGGTATTTCGAGTCTGCTTTCGGATGGTGCACACGTGATAGTTCGGGCCGTTCCCCGGCCGTCGCATCGTTGATGATGTGAC
>JBGUXY010000010.1:0-12763 GCA_045118335.1 Eggerthellaceae bacterium | reverse complement strand
TTCTCACCAAGAGCCTGGGCACCGACAATGCCATGAACATCGTGAAAGCTGCCGCCGAGGGCTTGAAGATGATGCAGAGCCCCGAAGAGGTAAGCGCACGCCGTGGCGTGTCCGTCGCTTCGATCTACGGTTGGGAGGAATAACTCATGGCTGACACCAAGACCCTGCATATCAAGCAGGTTCGCAGTGCCATCGCTTGCCCCTCTGATCAGGGCAAGACCCTGAAGGCGCTGGGCCTGGGCCGCATTGGCAAGACTGTCGACCAGGTCGACAACGATTGCATTCGCGGCATGATTTTCAAGGTGAAGCACCTCGTCGAGGTCACCGAAGACTAGATGCGAATCGAGGCGCGGGCGCCAGGGCCGAAGCGGGGAGTTGTCGAATTTGCATGCACTCTCCAGCCGGTATCTGTTGCGTCCGTGCTTCGATTACTATTATTCACATTCACAAGGGAGTTAGCTGGCTGCGAGCTGCCAGCAACGGGGCCGAAGCGGCCCCGCTATAGCGAAAAGGAGCGTACATCATGGAACTGAAAGATCTCACACCTGCCGAGGGTTCTCGTCATAGCCGCAAGCGCGTGGGCCGTGGTCCCGCGAGTGGCACCGGCAAGACCGCTGGTCGCGGCCTGAACGGTCAGAAGTCCCGTGCCGGTGGCGGCAAGGGCACCCATTTCGAAGGTGGCCAGACCCCGCTTGCCCGTCGTCTTCCCAAGCTGCCGGGCTTTCGCAACATCAACCGCGTCGAGTACGTTCCCGTCAACGTCAAGCGTCTTGAAGAAAAGTTCGAAGCTGGTGAGGTCGTGGATGGCGATAGCCTGAAGGAGCGCGGCATCATCAAGCACGCCGATGCGCTGGTGAAGGTGTTGGGCGATGGTGAAATCACCAAGGCCCTGACCGTGCGTGTCGACAAGGTTTCCGCATCTGCCGCTTCGAAGATCGAAGCTGCCGGAGGAAAGGTTGAGCTGCCTTGCTAAGTTCACTTGTTGAGGCGTTCAAGGTCAAGGAGCTTCGAAACAAGATCCTGTTCACGTTGGGCATCTTGGCCTTGTACCGTCTGGGAGCATTCGTGCCGGTACCCGGCATACCCTTCAGGGAATTCGCTGACGCCTACCAAAACGTCAGCGGTGCGGCCATGACGATGATCGACGTCTTCTCTGGAGGCGCCCTTTCCCACTTCAGCGTGTTTTCGCTGGGCATCATGCCCTACATCACCGCATCCATCATCATGCAGCTGATGCAGGGTGTTATCCCCACGGTGGGCCGCTGGGCGCGTGAGGGCGAACCTGGCCGCAAGAAGATCACGCAGACCACCCGCTGGCTGACCCTGTGCCTGGGCCTGATCAACGCCGTTGGCTATCTGCTGCTCTTCCAGTCCGAACGATACGGCGTCGTGTTCAGCAGCGCTGTGCCGCATTGGCTCACGAGCATCATCATCGTGTTCACGCTGGTTGCCGGCACCGCCTTCATCATGTGGATGGGCGAGCTTATCACCCAGCGCGGCATCGGCAACGGCATGTCGCTGATCATCTTCACGAGCATCGTCTCTCGCGTGCCCTCCGCCATCTTCCAGAGCAATTCCAGCCAAGGAGATGCCGGCATGGGCCTTGCGGTGACGCTGCTCATCTTGGCAGTGGTCATCATCTGCATCCCCGCCATCATCTTCATGGAACGTGCCCAGCGCCGCATCCCGGTGAGCTATGCCAAGCGTGTGCAGGGCCGTCGCATGATGGGCGGGCAGAGCACCTACATCCCGCTGAAGGTGAACGCTGCAGGCGTTATCCCCATCATCTTCGCGAGCTGCCTGATCTACTTCCCCGCGCAAATTGCCGCGCTGTTCAACGTGCACGCGCTCGACGTGTTCGCGAATGCCATCTCGCAGGGCTGGCTAAACTGGATTCTCACAGCCTTCCTGATCGTGTTCTTCGCGTACTTCTACACGTCGATGGTGTTCAATCCCGAAGAGCTGGGTAACAACCTGCGCAAGCAGGGCGGGTTCATCCCGGGCATCCGTCCCGGCACGGCCACCGTCCTCTACATCAAAAACGTCATCAACCGCGTGACGCTGCCTGGTGGTCTCTACATCGCCGCCGTGGCCGTCATACCGTCCATTCTGTTCAGCCTCACGGGAAACCAGCTGATTCAGGCATTTGGCGGCACTTCCATCTTGATCATGATCGGTGTCGCGCTCGACACCATGACCAAGATCGAGTCGCAGTTGAAGATGTACAACTACGATGGTTTCTTCAAGTAATCCAGTTCCGCGGTTCATAGAACCGCGGAACTGGCCGACGCTGCGGCCAATCCTGGCGCTACGCTAAGCCCTCGTCTGCTCCGTCGCGTACCCAAAGTACGTTCCTGCATGAGTTAGGCTTTTCGTACTCACCAGAATTACCCTCGCTGACTTGCCAGCACCAACATCGGATCGGTAACTGTTTGGTAACCGTTGAGGGAAAAACGAGATGGATGTTGGAAGGTTTGCTGGTACTGATATAGTGGTTTGTAGTGGTTTTGTTCTCGTCTATCGGTTTCCTAATAGAAAGGAAATGTAATGAACATTGTTTTGCTGGGTGCTCCGGGTGCCGGAAAAGGGACGCAGGCGGCTCTGCTCGTCGAGAAATTCGGCATGTGCCACATCTCTACGGGTGACATCCTGCGCGCTGCGGTGAAGAACGCGACCGAGCTTGGCAAGAAGGCCAAGGGCTTCATGGATGCCGGCGAGCTCGTTCCCGACGACCTGATCATCGACCTCATGAAGGAACGCATGCAGCAGCCCGATACCGAAAAGGGCGTTTTGCTCGACGGGTTCCCCCGCACCACCATGCAGGCTGTCGCGCTCGACAGCATGCTGGCCGAACTCGAGCGTCCGCTCGACTGCGCTCTGCTCATCGACGTTGACTTCGAGGTCATCGTGAAGCGCCTCACCTCTCGCCGTATGTGCCGTTTCTGTGGCAAGATCGGCAATGTCAAGGACACCGCTTGCCCGGCTTGCGGTGGCGAGATGTACCAGCGCGATGACGACAACGAGACCACTGTGCGCAACCGTCTCGACGTGTTCGAGAAGCAGACTGCTCCGCTGATTGACTACTACCGTGGCAAGAACCTGCTCATCTCCGTCGACGGCAACCGCGATCCCGAGGTCATTCTGGACGAGGTTGTCTCCACGCTGGGCATCTAGAACTCCTCGCGCGCGGTCCGACTCATCGGGCAAGCAGTCGCTGTTCACACCTTGGCAACCTGATCGGGAATATGGTTTGAAGTGATGCGAACTGCGAAGGCGCGCAAAGCTGCATAGCCGTTATGGCCCCTCGACGCATTGCGTCGAGGGGCTTGTTTCTATATAGTTGCCCCTATGAGTCCATCCACCTGGGAAATAATCGTATCGGAATACCGAAGGATAAAGGAGCGCTACGGCGCTCTGATTACCCATATATTCAAGTCGGCCTTGGTGCTTTTGGCTCTTGCCGCGCTGCTCGAGGTCTTTTTGTTCAACATGAATCACTGGACATCGCTTGGCAACGACGAAATCGACCTCGGTTCGAAGATCGATCTGCAGACGAACGAAGAGGGGCATTTCCTCATTACCGAATCGAACCATGTCGTGGAGTTCTCGAATCTCAACAAGCAGATACACAACATCCGGCTCGATTTCAGCTCCCGGCAATCTGCCAAGAACCTGCAGGTTAAAATCCAGTTCACCGACGAGGCGCATCAAACGTATTTCGATTCCACCCCGTACACGGAAGGCGTGCCCATACGCTTGGTGGCCACCAATGCCGATTCCACCGAGTACATAAAGCTTTCCACCACGGGCATATCTCAAAACCTCAAGATCGAGATAGTGGGCGACCGGGTGCGTTACCCCATCATCTTGAACACCGTCTACCTGAATGCGGTCTACCCATTCAGCTTCAACGTGAACCGGTTTATCACCACGTGGTGCGTGGCGGTTCTCGTGTACCTGTTCCGCCCTCGCTCGAAGGTGTATTCCATCTTCATCCTTGAGCATCCGCGTGCATCGAAGGCAAGCGTTACGCTGTTCACGGCAGTTGAAGTGGTGCTGCTTTCGGCGTTTTTGCTGCTCGGATCGAACCAGGTTGGTGTGGCAACCTCGTCGTACAACTGGGGTTCGTGGGATGGCGTCAGCCTGGTGAACACGTTCGAAGTGGGAGGCGATAACGCGCAGCAGTATTCCTATCTTGCGCGCGCCATGTCCCATGGGCAGCTCTATTTGGAAGAAGAACCGCCAAACTGGTTGCTGGAGATGGAAAACCCTTACGACAAGGGAGCACGCGACCAGTTGCAGAAGGAGACCGGAGAGCCCTATCTTTGGGATGTGGCATTCTACGATGGCCATTACTACGTTTATTTCGGCGTGATTCCCGTCATCGTGTTCTACCTGCCGTTCTACTTGATCACGCACGCGAACTTCCCCACGGCGGTGGGCGTGTGGATTTCCGCGCTCGCGTTCTTGCTCGGGTGCACGGCCCTGCTCGACCGATTCGCGCGTTACCATTTCAAACGCGTGAGCTTGGGGCTCTACTTGCTCCTGCAGATTCCCCTCGTGTTCTGCAGCGGCGTTCTGTACCTTGCAAAACACCCCACGTTCTACTCGCTGCCGATCATGATGGCGCTGGCGTTTTCGGTGTGGGGACTGTACCTGTGGATGCGCGGGCGTCGCAGCGAGCGCAAGACGCTGTGCTATCTGCTCGGTTCGCTGTGCATGGCGCTCGTGATCGGGTGCCGACCGCAGATGGTCGTGCTATCGTTTGTCGCCTTTCCGCTGTTTTGGCGCACCTACATCTCGAAACGCCGCATACGCACTCGCGAGGGGGCATTGGAGTTTGCATGCCTTATCGCGCCGTACGTGCTGGTGATTGCGGGTGTCATGTGGTACAACGTTGCTCGATTCGGCAGTCCGCTCGATTTCGGCAGCAACTACAACCTTACCACCAATGACATGACCCGCCGGGGCATGGACTTAGGAAGGCTCGCTCCCGCCCTGTTCGCGTTCTTCGTGCAGACTCCCTCGACTGTGGGAACGTTCCCCTTCATCGAGGCGTGCTCCTTCGACACCACCTATATGGGGCAAACCGTCAAGGAAGTTACCTTCGGCGGGGTGTTCGCGTGCTTGCCGGTGCTCTGGTTGCTGCTGCTGGCACCGCATGCCATCCGCTTGCGCATGAGTCAGCGTGCCACCCACACCATTGCAGGCGTGATGGGCGTGCTTATCGCGAGTTCCATCGTGGTCGCGCTCGCGGATGCCGAAATGGCGGGCATCCTGCAGCGGTATTATGCCGATTTCAGCGTGATGCTCCTTCTTATCGCCGTGCTCGTGGCGTTCATCCTCAACGAGAACATGGAAAGAGAAGGCCAAGCGCACGAGATCGCGGTAAAAGTGCTGCCCCTGCTTGTTGCCATGAGCCTGATCTACATGGTATGCCTGTGCTTCGTGGCCGAATCCGACTGGTATTCGAACGCCTACCCCTGGGCATACCAGCGCCTCGTCCACATGTTCGAGTTCTGGACCTAGTCGCAGCCCAGATCATCTGTGATATGGTAGCTATCATGAACGGAATGGGGGTTGCCTTGGAATATCGCAACGCAAATACGCAATTACAGCTCGCCGAGACGACTTCCGGCGGGGTCATGACGCGTCGGCGCTTTTCGAAGATGCTGGCAGGTACTGCAGCACTTGCTATCGTGGGGCCGCTTGCAGGGTGTTCTTCCGCAAGCGGCGATGAAGCGGCCAACGATGGCGAGCTGGCGGATGGCGAGGTGCCCTCGGATGCGGATCGCCAAGGTATGTCCACCGACCAGGAGCTTACCGCCGAGGGCCTGGCGCGCCAGTTCATGGAAGGGCTCACGTTGGAGCAGAAGGTGGCTCAGTTGTTCATCGTGCATCCCGAAACGTTGACGGGCATGGATGTGGTCACGGAAGCTGGTGATGCCACGCGCGAGGCATACGGGAAATGCCCGGTTGGCGGCGTCATCTACATGTCCGCCAACCTCGAAGACCGCGAGCAGACGAAGCGCATGCTGGGCAACATGGACCAGATCGCCCGCGACACAATAGGCGTGCCTGCCTTTCTTGCCATCGACGAAGAGGGCGGCACGGTAGCGCGCTTGAGCGACAACCCTGCTTTCGGGATTGCCAATGTGGGCGATATGTGCGATGTGGGCGACTCGGGCGACGTTGAGTATGCGCGCGAGGTGGCCCAAACGATTGCCGGCTACCTGCTTCCCCTGGGCTTTAACACGGATTTCGCCCCCTGCTGCGATGTGGCAAACAACCCCGAGAGCGACACCATGTTCTACCGGTCGTTCGGAAGCGATGCCGAAGCGGTGTCGGAGATGGTGCGTGCCCAGGTAGATGGATTCGACGATGCTGGCATCTTGTGCTGCGCGAAGCATTTCCCCGGCATCGGCGCCGCGATGGGGGACAGCCACGAGGAAAGCATCTACAGCGACAAGACGCTCGAGGACATCGATGCATGCGAGCTGCTGCCGTTTCGCGCGGCAATCGAGGCGGGAGTCCCGTTTGTGATGGTTGGCCACCTTTCGATGCCCAACATCGTGGGTGATTCCACGCCCGCCTCGCTGAGCAGCGCCATCGTCCACGACATATTGCGGGTTCGCCTCGGCTACGATGGCATCGTGGTCACCGACTCGCTTGGCATGGGGGCCGTTGCGGACTATGGTCCGCAGGCTGCGGTCATGGCCCTGCAGGCGGGGTGCGACATCCCGCTTATGCCCGCGGACCTGTTCAGCACCTACGATGCCGTGCTCGCTGCCGTGAAAGACGGAACCCTTTCCGAAGAGCGCATCGACGAATCCCTCGTGCGTATCCTCCGCGTGAAATTGCCCATGAGATAGGGGGTCACATTCATGTTCTGCACGAAATGCGGCACGATGGCAGAAGATGATCAGCTCTTTTGCACCAACTGCGGATCGCCCCTTGAGCAGGTAGAAGTGGTTTTTCCGGAAGCGACGCCGGCAACACAGCCCGTTTCCGGCGCCACTCAGCCAGCCGCGATTCCCGCCATGCCCTATCCTGCAGCTGAAACGTCTTCGGCCCATCTTCCGATATCGTCCGAACAGCCGAAATCAGATGGTAAGCGAACGGGTCTTATCGCTGCTGTCGCGGCGGTTGTACTCGTGGTTGCCGTAGTGGCGGGCATGGCCATCGCGAAGATCGGTCCTTTTTCTGGGGGTGGCGCATCAGGTTCCAGCACGACTTCCGTCACCTTGGGGGAGTCTGACGATGCTATTAACGAGCAATCGCAACAAAACATCGATGCCGCCGGCGTATCGGTTCCCGACTATACCGGCATGACCCGCGAAGATGCAGAAGCCGACATCGTTGATGCTGGCTTGACCGTATCCGACGTGACCGAGAGCTACAGCGATGTCGTGGCCGCTGGTTGCGTCACAGAACAGGGAATTGCCGCTGGAGAGCGGGTCGACAAGGGCACTTCGATGAGCCTGGTGGTGTCCAAGGGCCCCGCACCTCATACCTACACGATCGTGGAGCAGCCCATGACCTGGGCCGAAGCGGAGTCTTATTGCGAATCGCAGGGCGGTTACCTGGCATGCATCACCTCCCAAGAGGAAAACGAGCAGGTAAAGTCCATGATTGCAGATTCGTCTTGCACCCTGTTCTGGATAGGCGCGCAGCGCAATTCCCCTGGTGGCTTCACATGGGTAACCGGAGAGGACATGACGTTCACCGAATGGGCGGCAGGAGAGCCCAACAACGAGGGTGGCAACGAGAACGTGGTGGCCATCTTCCAGACGGTGGATGGCGTCGCGTGGTACGACACCCTCAACGACGTGAGCGCCTACTATCGTCCCACTACCATGGCCTTCGTGATGGAGAAGGTCGAGGAGTAACTCCGTAATGTATGGGCAAGTCCGCGAGCCGACCGACCCAATTGGCTAAGCGTTGAGCGTGCCTGCGTTCTTTGAAGAAATGGAGGGGATGAAATGGGCGGACGCAACATATAATGAGATGAAATGTTCATAGAAGGCTTAAAGAAGGGAGCTTGGAAATGAACCTCGAGAACATGGGTCTGACCCCGGAGCAGATAGCAAAGGCCAAGGCCTGCCAAAGCCCGGAGGAGCTCTTCGCGCTCGCCCAAGAGGAGGGCCGCGAACTCTCCGATGAGGAGCTGGAGGGCATCACGGGAGGGTGGGATCACCCGTGCCCCAAAGCCTTTGAAAGTGGAGACGTGCGAGACGACATCGACGAGTCCGACGTGCTGGCCGCGTTCATGACCGGCGAGATCCGTGGCGACGGACTTGACTAGCTCGGAGCACGCTTGGAGCGAGGCGACGCAGTCGGAGCTGGACCGCTTCGGCTTCTTAGACCCCTATGACCCGAGGTTCATCTACGCCGCGGTGTTCGGCACCAAGATGGTCGGCCACGCCCAGCGGTGGCCCGATGTCGACTTCTCGACGCTTGCCGAGGTGAATCCCGACGTGGCGGGCTGGGTCCACATGCCCGGGACTCCCATCGACTACCCCGTGGTCGTAGCCCGCGAGGACAAGTCGTACTATCTCACGCACAATTTCAGCGGGGACGAATCGCTTCATGGCGCCGTCTCCCTTGCGCTCGCGTGCGGTGGGCGTATCGGCGGGCGCAACACGGTTCTTTGCGCCCACACGATGGCCGATTGGTCGATGTTCCGCGCTGTGCGCGCGCTCTGCGACCAGGGCTACCTCGACGAGCACCCACACGTCGACCTCATGGCGTGCAACGGGGCGCGCTGGCGAGGGACTTGGTTCGCCGGGGCGCGCTTCCACGGATGGGACCCCTGGCCCGAAAGGGTGGAGTTCGACGGCGAGGGCGACTTCGCCCGCTGGCTCGGCAAGGTCGAGGAAGGCAACTGGCTCCGCTCGGACGTCTCGCCCGACGAGGCGAGCCGCATCCTCACCTGTTCAACGTGCGCCCGCACGCCTGGGAAGTACGGCATGCGGGCGCTGTTCGCCGTCCTGGAAGAGGCATAATGGCCGATTTCCTCATGCTCGTGAACGCCAGTCACCCGCTGCCTCTCGACTGGGAGCCGGATGGTCTCGTCGATCTCTGGGCGCAGGGACCGCGCCACTTCCTCCTGCCCATGCGCAGGGAATACCTCGTTGGTGCCGTCTTCGAGGCGGCAAACGCTATGTTCTCCGAGGCCGAGGAGGCGGGATTTAGCGACTTCGCGATACGCAGCGCGTACCGCGACGCAAAGCGCCAAGCCGACATATACGAGCGCAGCGACAAAGACGGCTACGCCGCGCGGCCCGGCGAGAGCGAACACCAGACGGGTCTGGCCTTCGATGTCGGTGCAGGCATCGGCTCCTTCCTCTCGGAAAGCAACACCGCCCACCGCGACTGGATTGCCGAGCACTGTTGGGAGCATGGCTTTATCGTGCGTTACCCGGAAGGAAGGGAAAGCGTGACGGGCGTCCCCGCCGAGCCATGGCACCTGCGCTACGTGGGGCGCGAAGCCGCTCTTAAGTTCCGCGACCGAGATTGGGTGCTTGAGGAATGGCACGCGTCCAAGGGGCCTGACCAAGGATAGGCTCCACGCGTTGCCGAACAAGATGTCTTTTGCCTAGGCGAAGAACTTGCGGACGGCGTTGTTTGGCGGAAAACGGCTGAGTGCTGCGGCGGACATGTCGTATGGATGCGGTGCAATCACCACAACGCGTTCGCGGGACTTCGGGCTTTGGCCGGGCGTGGTCGGCTCGGGGGCTATTCCAGCAGCAGCTCTACGCAGGCGATCTTCGCACAGCACACGAACACGTCCATAGCCTCTCGCAGCTCTTGAAGCGAAGGCAGGGTGGGGGCTATGCGGATGACGCTGTCCTCGACGTCGATGCCATAGGGGAAAGGCGCTCCGGCGCCGGTAAGCGTCACGCCTGCATCCTTGGCAAGAGACACGATGCGCTTGGCGGTGTCGGGGACGCCGTAGAACGTGATGAAGTATCCACCGCGCGGATTGGTCCAGCTGCAACCGGTGCCTTTCAAGCCCTTTTCCAGCGCTTCCAGCACCGCTTCGAACTTGGGCCGGATTATGGCGGCGTGCTTGCTCATGTGAGCTGTAAGGCCATCCATGTTTTTTAGGAAGCATACGTGGCGCAGCTGATTGAGCTTGTTGAAGCCGATGGTCTGCACGCTTAGGCGTTGCTTGGCTTCCCTCATGTTCGGCATGCTGCAGCCGAATGCCGAGATGCTTGCCCCGGGGAAGGTTACCTTCGAAAGCGAGGCGAACTTGATGTAGCGGTTCGGATAGCCGCCGTCATCACATGCCTCGGCGATATCGAGCACTTGGTCTTGCTCGGCGGGATCGTCGTAGAGGTGGTGCACGGCGTAGGCATTGTCCCAAAAGATTCTGAAGTCGGGGGCGGCGCAGCGCATCTTCCCCAGACGCCGGACGGTATCAGGGCTATACGAGGTGCCTGTGGGATTGGAGTACTTCGGCACGCACCAGATGCCCTTTATGGCCTTGTCGTTGGCGACGAGTTCTTCCACGATGTCCATGTCGGGGCCGCCTTCGAGCAAAGGGACGTCTATCATCTCGATGCCAAACGCCTCGGTGATGGCGAAATGGCGGTCGTATCCGGGGACGGGGCAGAGCCACTTCACCTCGTCGAGCTCGCACCAGGGGGTCTTGCCCAGCACGCCGAACATGTAGTAGCTGGCAATGGTGTCGTACATGATCTTCAGGCTCGACTCTCCATGGACGAACACGTTCATGGGGTTTTCGTCCATCATGGCGCCCATGAAGGCACGTGCTTCTTCCAGGCCGTCGAGTACTCCGTAATTGCTGCAGTCGATGCCGTTTTCGGCGGTTAAGCTGAAAGTCGAGTTGACGATGTCGAGCATCGGACGGCTGAGGTCGAGCTGCTCGCGGGACGGCTTGCCCCGGGCCATGTTAAGCTTCAGACCCTTCGCCACGTAAGCGGCATATTCCTCGTTTAGGCGTGCCAGTTCTTCTCCAAGCTGCTGTTGGGTGAATTCTTCGAAAGTGGGCATGGGACCTCCCAAATTGCTTGCTTTGATGCGGTAGAGCACCAGTGCAAGGGTACCACCCAGGTTTTCAGGCAGCAAAGAATTTGGCTATTAGATGGAGGTTCTTGGAAGAAATACATCTCAATTTGCATAAGCGCAGGTCAAAGACTCAAAGTGAAGGAATAATGGGGATACGCCCGGGGGCGTGTCGGGCGTTGACACGAATCTGTTCCTAGCGTATTATTCTCGTGCTCGTGGATGTGATAGCATCTTCGAGCATGCAGCTTGAAAATTGCACAGTGTTTAGCGACACCTTTGAAATGGGAGTGTGCCCGAGTGGTTAATGGGGACGGGCTGTAAACCCGTTGGCTATGCCTACCTAGGTTCGAATCCTAGCGCTCCCACCATCTTGCCTGTGTAGCTCAGTCGGTAGAGCACTTCGTTGGTAACGAAGAGGTCACCGGTTCAAGTCCGGTCGCAGGCTCCATTTGTTCTCTACCTCGAATGAGGTTGTTAATTGGCGGTGTAGCTCAGTTGGTTAGAGCACACGGTTCATACCCGTGGCGTCACTGGTTCGAATCCAGTCACCGCTACCATTTGATTATCCCATCAAGCCTGCGCAATGCGACGCAGGCTGGTGTTTGCAAGATTTTTCTTAGTAGCAGTTACCCTCCCAATTCGGGAGGGTATTCATTGAAGGGAGTGTTCAATGGCCAAAGAGAAATTCGAGCGTACAAAGCCGCATGTGAACATCGGCACGATTGGTCACGTCGACCATGGCAAGACCACGCTCACGGCCGCCATCACCAAGACTCTGTCCGAGAACGACGGTTCCCATGGTTCCGCCACGGCTGACTTCACCGCCTTCGAGAACATCGACAAGGCTCCTGAAGAGCGCGAGCGCGGCATCACCATCTCCATCGCTCACGTTGAGTACGAGACCGATACCCGTCACTACGCACACGTCGACTGCCCCGGTCATGCTGACTACGTCAAGAACATGATCACCGGTGCTGCTCAGATGGACGGTGCCATCCTGGTTATCGCCGCCACCGACGGCCCCATGGCCCAGACTCGCGAGCACATCCTGCTCGCCCGTCAGGTAGGCGTTCCCTACATCGTGGTCTTCCTGAACAAGTGCGACATGGTCGACGACGAAGAGCTGCTCGAGCTCGTCGAGATGGAAGTTCGCGAGCTGCTCGACTCCTACGAGTTCCCGGGCGACGACACCCCGATCATCCGCGGTTCCGCCCTGCAGGTGCTGGAAGGCGACAAGGACGCTCAGGCCGCAATCTGGGAGCTCCTCGACGCTGTCGACACCTTCATCCCGACTCCCGAGCGCGACGTTGACAAGCCCTTCCTGATGGCTGTGGAAGACACCATGACCATCACCGGCCGCGGCACCGTTGCCACCGGCCGTGTGGAGCGCGGTGTTCTCCACCTGGGCGACGACCTCGAGATCGTGGGCATCCGCGAGACCTCCAAGACCGTCTGCACCGGCGTCGAGATGTTCCGCAAGCTGCTCGACGAAGCTCAGGCTGGCGACAACATCGGCGTTCTGCTCCGTGGTGTCAAGCGCGACGAAATCGTCCGTGGTCAGGTTCTCTGCAAGCCCGGCAGCGTGACCCCGCACACCGAGTTCACCGGCCAGGTCTACGTTCTGACCAAGGAAGAAGGTGGCCGTCACACCCCGTTCTTCGATGGCTATCGTCCGCAGTTCTACTTCCGCACCACCGACGTCACCGGCGTTGCCCACCTGCCCGAG
>JBGUXY010000009.1:0-34046 GCA_045118335.1 Eggerthellaceae bacterium | reverse complement strand
CGTAGGTGTTGTAGTAGTAGGTGTTCGTGCGCGTGGACAGGCCGCCGGTGTAGACGGTTATCTCGTAGGCGCCGTCGAGCATCTTGGCCGCGCCGTCCACCATCGAAACGCTTCCCAGCGTGTGGAACAGGCGCGATACGTTTTCGACCTCGGTGTCCTTTTGCGGATAGAAGGCGTTATGGTATGCGGCGCGCACGAAGCGCGAAGGGGAGTAGCAGTCGCCGGGGATTCCGCGCATGCCGCTTCCACTGCCGTAGGAGGAGAGCTCGGCCGTGCGCCAGGAGACGGGGCCTTCGACCTCGGGGGAGCAGCTGATGTAGTTCCGGACGTTCTCCACGTGATAGGCGAAACCGGGCTGGTTGGCCAGGACATCGAGTCCGTTGTCGAAAACTTGCATGCCCTGTGCCGTGTACTCCACCACGATGCTGCGCTCAGCGTCGCCGATGATCCAGTGCAGCAGAGAGGACGGGTACTGGTCGTTGATGGGTTCGTCCACGATGGCCGCGTCCGCAAGGGCGCATTCCACTTCATCCACGGTCTGGAAGTTGGCAACCACCCACAAAGGGAACTCCCAAGCGCACACGTTGGTCTTTCCCTGCACCGGAGCGACTTCGTATTGGGCGTAGCCTGGGAAGTTCAACCCGGCAACGGCAAGACCTGCATCGTTTGCGCAGTCAAAGTACAAAGGGGTGTTTTCGGCTACGATACCCATGCCGAAGATGGGCCGTTTGATTGCACCGATGGCGCCAAAGGGAGAATTGGGGCTCCAGCCGGTCGGGGTTATGACCACGTGCTCGCCGTAGCCGCAGCTCCAATCCAGATTGCGTCCGAAGTACATGTTGCCCAGTCCGTCTGTGAAGCGAATTCCCGTACACATGGCAAGCTCCTTTCCAAACGAAGCTCAGTTGGTGCCTCTACGTGCATTATTGCCCATGCTGCACGAAATATCCAACCCCGATGCTGGTCTGTGAATCAAAAAAGCTCAAGAGGGCTTATGAGGGCTTAAGAAACCCCCCTGCCAGGTGTAAACCCGGCAAGGGGGTTTAGCATGCTTGGCAACATGACAAGGGGACAGGTCATTTGTCACATGACAGGCATGACAAGGGGACAGGTCATTTGTCATACAAGCCGGCGAGCTGGAGCCTGCCCCGAAGGTGCTTCTTGCCGACGGGCCTCGACGCTTGCGTTTGTGCGATGTTATTCGCACCATTCATACCAACGCAAAGCCCCAACGGCAAGAGCGCCCGAATGCATTTCATAAGCAAGCCCCGTGCATAATCTTCTACTGGATAGCCAGCCTCGCGATTGTCGGATGAGCGCCGTGTGCGTTAAGATTCTTTTCGAAAATTGGCGAAACCGATGCGAAGGCAATCCGGCTAGGAGGATTGAAATGCAGCTCAAGAGCTTGACATGTCCCGCTTGCGGAGCGCAGATCAGCGATATCTCCGGAAGGTTCGCGACATGCGAGTACTGTGATACGCGCTTCGTGCTTGGCGATATCGAAGCAGCGGCTTTCTCTGGCGAGTCCGCAGCAGACCCCGTTGAGGAATTCGACGGTTCGCCAATCGACGTGTACGCAGGAAGGATATGCACCGAGTTCGTTTCCGGTTTCGGCAAAGACAGCTTTCAGAGCTCCCCGAAGATTCTGCGCGGGCTCAGGATCGACCCGAGCGACGAGGTCTTCCTCATCCACGACGACACGATCTTCAAGAGCGGTAAGAACGGCTTCGCCGTGACGAGCCGCGGCCTGTACTGCCGCGAGATGGACGAAAAGAGCGCGCGCTTCTTCAGCTGGGAGGATTTCGCCGGCAAGCCCATGCCGGAGCTAAAGGGCACGTGCATCTGCTGCGGCGTGGCTTCGGTGTGCTACCTCACGGGCGACAAGGAGCTCCGATCCGAGCTGGTCACGCTCTACAAGCGCCTCTGGAACCACGCGAAGGCACTTGGGCTTTAGCGCTCCTGTGCCCTTGTCAGATGAGTCGGTGTACCTGGTCAACCGACTCAATGGAGAAGCGTGCTGAAAAGCGGCATCAGCTGGAAGGCCGAGTGGGGAAGGCGTCGCTACAGGTTGTGGTCGAGCATCCATACAGAAAGTGCGATATGGACCAGTTGCTCTGAGGTGGCCTTTTCCAAGTCGAGCCCTGTGAGCTCCTTCATGCGGTTGAGCCTGTAGAAGAACGTGCTTCTCTGGATATTCAGCGCCCGTGATGCGGCAGCGGCGTTGAGTCTGTTGTCCAAATAGGTTTTTACCGTGCTGAAATAATCCGTATTGGAAGACTCGTCGATCCTCTTCAGCTCAACCAGCGCCTCGTCGCAAAGGCTTTCCAGAGGAAGCATCTCCATTGCCTTGCCGACAATCGCTTCGAGGGCAACTCCTTCGAAGCGGATCAGCGCCCCGATGCCGTCCCAAATGGGAGCCAAGCCCATTGCCAGTTCGGCCTCTTTGAAAGCTGCCTCAAGGTTTCCGCTGTTGTGCAGAACACGGCTTGCGCCGATTCTGACGCGAAGCTCCTGGAAGATCTGGCCCAGCTCCAACCCATAGGGCGATTCGAGTTCGCGAGCGAGCGCCTCCTCGCTCGTCAGGACAGCTAGCTTGTCATCTTGAAGTACCGTCGCGACCCCGGGCCATTTCTGATCGACGGCTTTCTTGAGGTAGCCCATGGCACCGTCTGAGGAGTTCTCGGTGCCCATGCAAAGGACCCGTGTGGTTGCGTCTGCGCTCCAACCGCTGTCGATGAGCGCCTTGCGCCATGATGTCGGGTCAAGCGGCTCTCCGCGCAATCCCGATGCGAACAGCTTCCGGAGTTCGTTGGAGGTCATCCAATGCGACTCGAACCTGCCCCTGTCGTCCAAGAGCCTGTTCACATAGCCGCCGAGCACGGTGAGTACGTCCCCGTAATATGCAGCCATGGCATCGTCCATTTCGGGCGCGTTGACGAGCAGGAACCCCTCGAACTTGCCCTGGTAGCGCAAGTTGAGGGCGATGCCACTCACCTCGCGAAGGTCAAACGCATAGGGGCTCATGTTGTCGACGATGCGCGCGTAAGCACCTCCTCTCACCATGTTGCCCACCACTTCTGGGGCCAGCGACCTGCCATTTGCGAAATAATCGAGAATCCCATGCTTTCGAGCCATGTTCGAGAACGCTACGAGATGGAAGTCGTTGTCCTGAAGCGCCAGTGGATGGAACATCACGGGATCGGTTGCCTCGAGCATGGCTTGGAACCCTCCGCCGTCGAGCAGAATTCCAGTCAAGCTGGATTCCCAGCAATCGAACAGGTCGAAGGTTTCTTGGGCAAGGTTCAGAAGCCCCGCAGCGGTCTGCGAGGGGGCTGCCATCATGCAAGGCTTCAGGTTGGGGTCTGCCCTCAACCACGTTTCGGGTGCAGGTCCCGCGCAGAGGTAGAGAGCGTCGGCGGCGAGCGCGTTTGCCGCAATCAGTCTTTCGAGCATGTCGGCGTCCAGCACCACAACTCGACCTGCCATATTGCTTTTCGTGGCCACGCTCTCGTACTCGAACGATTCAGCTATGGCCAGCATGGGCCTGCCGAACCCTCTCCCCGACGCGAACGGTCCTTTGCGCAGCTTACGACTCGAAGTTGATTCTGGACGCCTGTAAGTGTGCACTTCGGTTTTGCGCGAGAGCGAGTACCCCAACATGTCTAAAGAGAGCCTCATGATGCGCCTTTCTACAACAAAGCGTCCAATTAGGATTAAAGACACTCAACGATGTGCGGCATGGACGGTCAACGATTAAGAGCAATACAATAATCTCATATCGAGGTCATGGCCGATAGTTTAATCATAACAGCAGATGCGGGTTTCAACGGTTGGTTTTGCTGACATTGGACTCAATGTCCAAATCAAATTGATGCCGCAATGCACGACGCATCTTTACCCGACGAAGTCGGGAGAAGGAAAGGTAGTGAGTCATGGCTGAAATCAAGGACAGATACGATGTCGTAATCGTCGGCGCTGGGCACAACGGCCTTATCGCGGCAAAGTACCTGCTGGACGCTGGTAAATCCGTCGCTGTCTTCGAAAAGAACCCCATGGTCGGCGGCATGGCGTCAACGTACGAGTTCATGCCCGGCTACAAGTGCTCCACCGGCGCTATGTACTTCGGGCACATGGCCCCCGAGCTTCGCGAGACCATGGAGCTCTACGATCACGACTACGAATACGTCCAGTACGACCCATGGTTGTGGTCTCCCTCAAAGAACGAGGGCGAGTACTTCGCAGAGTTCTACCCGGATACCGAGCGGACGGCCCAGTTCCTGGAAAAGATGTACGACAAGGCTGAGGGCGACGCATACCGCAAATGGGGTGGCCTCTGGGGCGGGTTGGCAGACGCTTTCATCCCGCTGCAGATGAACCCGCCCATCTCTCTGGGCAACATGCTCTCGATGTTCGACGATCCTGAGTCTGCCTTGATGGTCCGCCAGATGATGTTCTCGAGTCTCGAGGATCTGCTTACCGATTGCGGCTTTGACTTGAACAAGGGAACCGCCGGTTACTTCGGGCACATGTGTAATGACGCCGGTTTCGCTGGCCCCAAGAGTCCGCTTTCCGCTTTCGGCTGTGGCATGCACTACATCGTTCCCGCTGCCTACGAATGCCCCAAGGGTGGTATGTTGACCATCATGAACGTGTTCAAGCAGGTCGTCGAGGAGCATGGCGGCGAGATTTTCCTGAACACGCCCGTCGAGAAGTTCATCTTCGAAGACGGAGCGGTCAAGGGCGTCTATGTCGGCGGACAGCGCATCGAGGCAGGCAACGTCCTTTCCACGCTTGACATCAAGAGCACGCTGTTCGGGATGGTGGGCAAGGAGAATCTGGACGAAACGACCATCAAGCTGGTAAACGCCGTGAAGTCGGAAGTCTGCACTGCACAGATCTGCCTAGCCCTCAAGGCGCTTCCGGAATACACGTGCCTGCCCGACGGCGAGCAGGGCGGCTGGCAGCATCAGGCCTGCACCGTCATCGGCCCCAACATCCCCTATGCCGAAGACATCTACGACCAATGGAAGCGCGGCATCATCCCCGAGCGCGTGTCGCTCGTCATGGTGAACGAGTCGCTCTACGACCCGAGCATGGCTCCGGAGGGCAAATACTCCGTCAAGTGCCACGTGTGTTCGATTCCCTACGAGCTCGCCGACGGGCGAAGCTGGGACGACCAAGACGTCAAGGACGAATTCGTGCGCAAGGTCTTCGACACCATCGAGGAGTACGCGCCCAACTTCCGCGACATCGTCGAGGACTACTACGTGTTCACGCCCAACGGTCTGAAGGAGATGTTCGGCACATACGACTGGGGACATGCAGACCCGCGCTTGGACCAGATGTTCTCCTGGCGCCCCATGCCTGGCTGGTCGAACTACAAGACCCCCATCGAAGGACTCTACATCGGTGGTGCCGGCTGTCATGGTGGCCCCGGCGTATCCGGATTCGCGGGTCGCAATTCCGCTCTGATGCTCATCGAGAACACGAAGGATGAATAGCAATGGCAACGCCAGTTGACGTCGAATTCCGGATTCCCGCACCCCGTGAGAGCATCTTCGCCTTTTCTGGTGATTTGGTAGCGCTGGGGAACCTGGTTCCAGGAGTCGTGTCCATCGAGGAAACCGACGATCCACGCCAGGCTATATGGCATATGCAGATCAAGTTGGGCCTGATGAAGGTCAAACAGGACCTCGTGACGACCATCCTTGAGCTCGAGGAGCCCAGCTTCGCCAAGTTCAGCTGCGAGTCCAAGGACATGGCAATGGCAGGAACCGTCACCTTGTCCGAAGCCGGAGAAGGGGAAACCGATGTCGTCGCCCATTTCGAGGCGGAAGGCCGCGGCCCTCTAGCCAGGCTGATCGACACGTACATGGAACCAAAGCTCATCGAGTACGCCGAGGGATTTTCCGAAAACCTGCAGGCGAGGGTCTCGGGCTAAGCTTCGAGGCTGTTTGGCAGACGCTCGATGCTGCTACATTGCAGATCGATAGCTGTCGACGCGGCAAGGTTGCAGATGCAGCCTTGCCGCTTTGCGTAATCACATCCTCCCGAAGAAGCCCTTCATCGCCGAGTTGTCGAAAGAGCGCCCTTTCCCCGAACAACGACATCACCAGGCTGTGCTCCTCGCTAATCGTCATCCATCCCAGCTGGCGGCAGTGATTGTGGCGGGTTAGCCTCATACGCTAGTCTGATGCAGCGTTGAATCGCGGGTGATGATAACGTGGCCGACGAAACGTTTCGAGCGTTGCATCGTATGACCATGCAAGAAAGTGCATGGCACCCGCGTAGAGGAGGCAATCGTGAACTTGGAAGAATTCATCGGTAATCTAAGCCCTGAACTGCAGGAGAAGGCGCGTGCGTGCGGCAGCGCCCAGGATCTGTTGGCGCTCGCGAAGGAGGCCGGCATTCCCGTGCCCGACGGGGTGCTGGCGGCTATCGCGGGTGGCGATGAGGCCGATTCCAAAGTCAAGGGCAAGCCCACCAAGTGCCCGAGGTGCGGGAGCACAGATTTCGTGGTGGGCCCCGATGGCTTTTCGTACGTATGCCTGAAGTGCGGCTACACCTGGTGGTAGCGCTTACACTACTGCAAATCATCGCTTCAGCTAGGTTCGGTGGGAAATGATGCCATAATGGCCAAAGAAGCACTTCGGCATGTCGAGGGCAAGGGGAAACATGGAGCTGTTCAAGCCAGCGTGGATGGGCAAAAACGAGGCGAAGGCGTTGCGCGCGATAGACAAGGTGAGCGACGACTCAACTCTGTTTGCAATCGCCACGGAATGCCCGCATCGCAGCGTGCAGCTGCGTGCAGTCTCGAAGTTTCAAAACAGGGATGCGCGCCTTGACGTTGCGCGCACATCGCGGCGAGTCGACCCCGAGGTACGCAAAGCCGCGTTGACGGGGGCGACCGAACAGGAGCTGTGCTCCGTCGCGAAATGCGGCGGTGGTATCGCGTTAGAGGACATCAGGCTGGAAGCCGTGCGCATGATGTCGGACGAGGCGTTTCTGGCAGAAGTCGCGGCAACCGTGCACAGCGAAGGCAGGCAGGATGCAACGGTCAGGGCGGCAGCGTTCGCGAAGGTCCGCGACCGCGAGCTTTTGCTTGGGCTTATGGACCAGTATCGTGACATCTACCTGGGAAACGTGAAGCGTGGGCCTTTCGATGGCAGCGGGGATGCAGTCATAAGAGAGGCGGTGGAAGACGCGTACAACCGCATGGAGCGCCCGCCGTTTGAGTGGAGCATGCTCGTGCAAAACGAGAAGGCATCTGAAAACATCGCGTTTGACCTTGGCGAAATGTCTCTGCCCGAAGATCGCGATCGCATTCTGGCTATTCTGACCACCGCGGCTTTCGGCAAACCGATGAAGCAGAAGGCGGCACGACTTCTGCCAGACGACGACCCCGTGCTCGACGAACGATGCTGTCCGCATTGCGGCACCATCGGTTCCGTTACGAAGCAGGGCGGCTGGTCGGAATACTGGGATAGCTACATCTATTGGGCTGAATGCAAGGCCTGCAAACAAAGGGATTCGGACGGCAATCTTGAAACCCATGACTTTTCCGTTTCCCTGCGTGAGTTGCGCGACATGCAGTAAGGGGCCACGCGGCGGGCATGCGCGATACGCGAAAGCAAAGCGCATGGGCATCCGACGCCTGTATAATGGATTTGCTGCTTGCGATTGAGCGGCTCACGTGCCGAGCGCAGAGGGGGGTTCCGTGAATTGTCCGAAATGTGGGAACAACGTTCCCGACGGGGCTATATTCTGCACCGATTGCGGCGAGCAGCTGATATGGGCGATGTCTGATACCGAGGGAGCTAGCGGGGTAGTTCAACCTAGCCAGTCGCCTGAGCATGTGCAGCCTGCTGCGCCCTATGTGCCAGCGCAGCCCGCATCGCCTTTCGCAACGCCAGCTCAGCCCGCATCGCCTTTCGCAACGCCAGCTCCCGTTGCTCCGAATGCAGGGTTTGGGGCGGCTGTCGTGGGGCAGGCTGGCTACGACGTCATCCTCAATAGTTTCGGCAACAACAAGATCGCCGTCATCAAGGTTATCCGCGAAGTCACTGGCTTGGGCTTGAAGGAAGCGAAGGATCTGGTCGATAGGGCTCCGCAAGTCGTGAAGGCAGGCGTTGGATGGGCAGACGCCGAAACCATCAAGTCGAAGCTCGAAATCGTCGGGGCCAGCGTTTCCACCTGCGAGCATGGTTCGAACGCATATGCTGGCAACGTTCAGCAGCCAGCTGCGCCCTATGCGGTAACTCCTGGATACGCTCCGGCGATACAGGGCGCCCAGCCGCCCGCTGCAGCCCCATACGTGGCGTCAGCTGGCAACAGCGGTGCGGCCGCTATGCCCAACGCCGCTGCAGGCTCCAAGAAGTCCAACCCGATCAAGTACGGCATTATCGCCGGTGCGGTGGTGTTGGCGCTCATCGTTGCTGCCTTCATGGTGCCAATCGGAGACGAGTCCACGGGTGGTAGCTCCGACGGTGGGTCCGACGGCGACTCTGGAGCTTCTTCGGGGGCCTTGGCAGGTTGGTCGCAGGAAGAGTTCGAGGGAATATATTTCACCGTTCCCTCCAGCTGGGAAAAAGACGATCAAGGCGACTACATCTCGTTTTCCGATTACGAGGGCGATGGTTGGTCGGACGTCACGCTCTATCCGAGAGGTGAAAATGATTCGTTCGACGCCGAATCGGAATTGGAGTGGATGGTCGCGGCATATAACTCGACAGATGGCTCCTCTGAGGTCCTAGAATCGCGGGTGATGACCATCGATGGGCAATCGGCTGCATATATGGAAGCCGTATTCCGCGACGATGACTATGGCGATACGTTCTTTGCGGAATGCCTTGTATGCACCCCCGAGGGGAATCTGATCGATGTAACGGGCATGTGCACGGATAAACCGGAGAACCGTAAAAACGAGATTCGCGACGTTATGGACTCGATCACGTTTTAGGGGAACAAGGGAGCGTTACCCAGACAATATAAGCAGGATTTGTTTAGCCACGGCTACTTCTTGCTCGCAGCGCTTCACGCCGGCGCGTGCGCTTGCGAGCGCCTTCGCATACCAGCTTTCGCCTGCATCCACGGCAACATCCAGCGCTGCGACGGCTTGTCGGTACCAGCTAAGCGCACGGGCGAAGTCCGGGGCGCATCCGATGGCCTCTTCGTAGCATTCGCCCAGGCGGAGAGCGATGCTGCCCAGGATGACTGGCTGTTCGCCGTCCGTGAGCTCGGATGCTCTCAGGTACCAGTAGAAGGCTTCGCTGGTGTCGGGAACACACCCCGTCCCGTGTTTGTGCATGTCGCCGAGCTTGTAGCAAGCCTCGCAGATCTCGGCTTCGGCAGCCTGTTCGAAGCATTCGAACGCGCGCTCCTCGCGCGGACAGGGGCGCTTGTAGTCTTCTTCTGTTTCCAGCGTCATGGGATCGACCCAGTAGTGTCCCTCGCAGCGGTCGTAGCTGTACACGTAGCCAAGGCAAAGGTTGGCGACGGCGTTTCCCCTTCCCGCAGCATGGCGGTACAGAAGCTCGGCGGCCTTGAAGCAGTCGATGCGCTTGTCGCGGTCTGCCGGGTCGGTGTAGCTCATCGCCTCGTCGTAGTAGCCGCCTCCGTAGTGGAGCGCATCCCAGCCTCCAACGTCGAGGCTGCCAAAGGTGTAATTCATGACGTAGGTACGACCAAGGGGGTTTCCCTCGCTATCCTCCACTGGCTTGCTTACCCAGATGCTTGGTAGGGTGTCTCCGTTGGGGTAAGCCTTGTTATCTTCGAAGTCGACTTCGAAGATGGGCGCGTTGCTTTTCGGCGAGTGCGAGCCCAGCAGCCTGTTTCCAATGTGCTTAATCATCCAAGCTCACCTCCATGTGCAGCTTGTTCCAGTTGCCGATCTTTTCCTTGCTGGTCAGCTTGGCGGAAAGCGCCTTGCCTCCGTCCATGAGGCGCGCTATCACCTCGTTGCAGTCTGCTGGCACATATCCCACTTTATCTCCGCCAGCCATGACCCTGATTGCCCAGCCATCTGCCAGGTTCCCCGGCTCGCGCACGAGATCGAGCTTTGCTCCCACTTCGAGCTTCTCGACGATGGCGTCGATGTTGCATACATGGGTGGTGCCTGCTACGCGTGCGTCGTCGATGAGCACGATGGAGTTCTGGAAGGGGACTGGCACCGAAAGCGGTGTGCCAGAGGCGTTCGCCGCCGAGATGATTCCACCGGCCCCGATGGTTGCGAGCGTATTGCCTTGCTTTTCGTTAGCGTCCACTTCCGCTTCCTTCTGCGAGTTTCTTGAAACGTTCCTCGTAGGCTTTCGCTGCTGTTTTTTGCTCGTTTATCTGCTCTTTGAGCTGTGACGTGCGGTGGATGACCCATTTTGCGTCTTCCAGCATCTCTTTGAGCGCATAGGGGTTGGAACGCTTCAGCTGTGCAAGCTGTTGAGTAACGATGCGTTCGTGGGCCAACACGATTTCGAGCTCTGCGGCCGCCTCGTCATCTGGCAGGTCGATGTCGTCGGGCTCGCTGCCCATGCCCTCGGTGGCGATGGCAATCGAGCGCAATACATCGAGGTCGCCCTGCTCGTATGCGGCCTGCGCGACCATGAAGAAGCGCATCGCTTCGGGCGACTGGCCAGGGTGCAGGTCGGGGTGCAGGCGCTTGATAAGCTCGCGGTGCAGTTGCTTGAGCTCGCGCGATTCGGTGGGGGAAAGCGGACGGGTGCCCGTCATTCGCTCTGCGGCTTGCAGGAATGCCTCGACGTTTTTGGCGAGCAAGTTTTCCCATTCCGCGAACTCCTCGTCGAGCTGCGATTCGAATTCGTCTATCGCAAACGCAATGCCGCAGTTAACCCGCGCCTGCGCCAATGCGTGACGGCGCCGCGCACGACGGGCTGCAATCTGCCATTTCAGCAGGTCGTTTTCCAAGTAGCCGATCTTGGTCGCGTATTCTGCCTCGATTTGCGGGTTCACCTGCAACACGATGTGGTCTATTTCGAGCAGCAGTTCCGCTATTCGAGTCCGCGCCTCGACGATTTGGCTCACGGTACCTGCTTTTACATCTTCCATGCTAACCACCTTGTGATGATCGCCCGGCTTATACACGCTTCGGACCCTTTGCCCGACGACTGCATGGTATGTGAAGAACAGGATTTCCCGCGTCCCTTTCGCGGTACATTACAGCGCTGCGCTTTTGTCGCTGGTCATTAGAAGCGTCTATCGATTCACCCCGCTTTTGGCCCGCATCTGCAATCAACGGTTCAGCAACCTCGGTCATTGGAAACTCGAGATCTTGTGTTCGTGCTAATCATTTCGCAAATCCCCGAAAAATTGTCAAAGAATCCGATTTGCCGACTTAATAGCCTTGAAATTTGCGGCTGATGATGTATATACGATTCACTATTCTGTGCTCTGAGTGGAAAAGACTTCCATTTGTGAATGATTGTATTCACTTTTTCCTATCAAATCAGTCGATAAAGTCGGCAAAACGGTTATTGTGACAGAATTCGTTAGAAAACAGCTATAAAACCAGAATTCGTGTGAGCATACATACTCTGATGATTTGCCGGAAGCGGGCGATTGGGGTTACGGAAGCGCACCGAAGCCGATGGTTCCGTTCAAAAATCCCCTTCCAGGCTGTTTGGGCCAGATTAACTTCAATGCTGGTCAACTAGGCAGCTGTAAAACCCAGGTGGAATCATCCATGCTGCGAGTCGGGGACGGGTTCCCGACTCGCTGTTGAGCCTAAGCGGCAGCAAAACCTGGATGGTATAATCAACTTGACTTATTGTTGTCTGTGGCGTGTGTTAACGAGAGAGGGGTTGTTATGGGTATTGCGGGTTTCATGGTGTTTTTCGTTGGAGTCGTTCTTATGATCTGCTATCCGTACAACAAGAAAAAGAATGCTCGTTGCTCCATGCAGACACAGGGCGTGCTAAGGGAAATCCGGCGGCGATACAATTCCGATGGTCCCCGCAAAAGCATGCATGTTTATTCCTACATTGTTGGCGGGGTCGAATACCAGCTTAAAACAACGGATCACAGCATGCAGGTAAACGAGGTCGGCGATGTTTGCGACATCTGGTACAACCCGGCGAAGCCGCAAGATGCGCAGGCGTTTCGTGGCTCAGATAAGTACCTGAAGGGCATTCTCATCGCTGGAATCGTGCTGACTGTGCTGGGAATCATCTTGATGTGTGCTGGGTGCACTCAAATGATCCTCTCGTAAAGGTGGTTCAGAGCGGGTTGCCAGACTAGCAGGTGACAGAAGCATTCCGGGTGAGAAATGGGGACGGGTTCTTTTTCTCATCACTCCCTGGATGAGAAAAAGAACCCGTCCCCATTTCTTTCCGTTTGGATGAGAAAAAGAACCCGTCCCCATTTCTTCCCATTTCTTCCGCACCACCCCTTCTCTCATGGTGCAATGACTGTAAAAACCGCCCCGTTTCTCTTGGCGCATTATCGATTAGCGCAACGAGAAGATAAGCCTTGGAGAAACGTGCCAATAGAAACGTCCCAATGACGCAAAAAACCGGGGCTCTGCAGAGACGAAGCCCGTCGCCTGCGCGTAGAATGGACGGCAAGGTTGATTCCACCCAGGAGGTGCACGATGGACTTCGAAAACCTGACACCCGAACAGCAAGCGCAGGCAAAGGCATGCAAGACTCCGGAAGACATCCTAGCGCTTGCCAAGGAGGAAGGATACGAGCTTTCCGATGAGGAGCTGGAAGCGCTTTCCGGTGGCTCATGGAGCGGTGGTTCTTGCAGAAAGGTCGAGGAGATTGTCGCGTAAACCGTGAGCCGGTGTTTTACGCATCCGTCCCTATTTCTCATGCCATTTTCCCATTGCAGGATGAGAAAAAGAACCTGTCCCTATTTCTCACTCACAGGATGAGAAAATGAACCCGTCCCTATTTCTCATAGCAGGGTTGCAACCTCGGTGGCGAACTTTTCGGGGTACTCGTCTATGAGCATGTGCGTGGCGTTTTGGAAACGCACGGCTTTGAACGGGGAGAGGACATTCTTTTCGTACCATTCGGCGAGTTCGGGCGAAAAGAGCGATCCCGGATCTGCAAAGAAATACGTCAGCGGGATGTCGAGGTCCGCAAAGCAGCCACGATGATCCTGCGCCTTCATGGAGGCCGCAAGGCTTGCGAGCACGCTTTCGTCGCATGCGGAAAGCTTCTTTTTCAGACCTGGGTTGAGGACGATGCCCGGAAGCTTCTTGAGTTTGGGCATGGCGCCGATAGCGAATTCCTTGTACAGGCCGAAGAACGGCTTTCCCGCATCGTCGGCCATGTTCTGCGCGGTGTAGGTACCTTGATAGAGTCCGAGTTTCCACTCGTCATCGTTGATCTGCTTGGGCGTCATGTCGCAGAGGATGATCTGGCGCAGCCGCTCGGTGCCGTAGCGCTCAAGGTAGGTCATCACCACGCCTGCGCCCATGGACCAACCTAGAAGGTTGACGTCTGGAAGGTCCATTCCTTCGAGCAGCTCGTGGAGGTCGGAGGCGAGCGTTTCCATGGTCACCTGCTCGCCGTTGGCGTCTTTGCTGCCCCCATGGCCGCGATGGTCGTACGTTATGCATCGAACTTTGTCTTTGAGCAGCTCGACGGGCCTTTCGTAAATCTCATGCGAGCTGGTCCAACCATGCAGCATGACGAGGGTCTTTTCGCCTGCACTCGTGTCTTCGTAGTAAAGCTTTTCGCCGTTTGCGAGTTCGAAGTAAGCCATGGAGCCGTTCCTTTCCTCTTCGCTGGCAGCAAAGGCATTGTCCCACACTCGCTTTTTGCTCACGATACAATCCCAAATTTCTTTACACCTATACGCTAAGTGTGCCAAAAGAACGAGAAGGTCTACTAGCAGTCATTGCACTACAAGCTGCGCAACGGTTCTGCGCCGCAGAAACCCCCACAGTTGTCCCGGAATCGAAAGTATTGTGTACCGGAATCGAAAGTATTGGGCAGCTCTCCTTCCTCAAAGGGTGCGGGATTTGCGAAACCCCAGGTCAGGCAAGGGGAGGGAACGACATGCCGAAGGTGCCTACACAATACTTCGCGTTTCGATGCACAATACTTTGAAAAACGGGCCAAATCGGGCGATTCCGGCGGACGAGACCTGATTGCAGATGGGCAGCTGTCCGGATAAGCCGGCTGCCGCAGTCGGTTGAAGCACCTGCTCGTGTGAGCTAGATGCCCGCAGTCGTTTGACTCACCTGCTCGAGCCGGCTGCTCGTAGGTGTTTGACTCACCTGTTTGTCGCCGAGTTGGCCGCTCGGGCTAAAGGGCTCGAAGGGCTCGTTGGAATTCTAAGCAGAGCCATGGCTTGCGGGCAAGGACCATGGCTTGCGGAATAGAACCGTGGTTCGTGGGGGAGAAACGAGTTCTTTGTGAACGCGGAAAGATGGCTTTCTGCTTCGACACGTATAATGAAATGGGAGGGCGCGACGTCATCCGAATCAAGTAGAAGGGCGAACGTGGGAAAGAAAGACCTATCCCCCCAGCAGCAAGAGCGCCTGCGCAGGGCAGAAGATCCGGAAGAGATCTTGGCCATCGGCCTAGAAGAGGGCTGCGCGCTGACAGACGACGAACTGGATGCGGTCGGCGCTTTGCTGGATCGACTGCTGCGATTCCGAAATGCGACCGCCCTTAAACCGGAAGATCATGTTGGTCAGCTTGGCAATGTGGGCAAATGCAACCCTATGCGGGGCTATCGACCCGATCTCGCCCACGTAGACGAAAGCGATTCCATGCGGGACCCCCGGCCCGCTCAAGTCCCCTCATGCAGGCGCGACCCCGTGCGAGACTCCCAACCCGCTCTCGCGCTCGCAGACGAACGCGTCTCCTGGAAGGTTCCGACGTTGTTCAACAACGACTGGGTGGCGCTCACTTTGGCAAAAGAGCTTGCCCCCTTCCTTCCCAAGCCGCTGTTCTCGAGTGCCTACGGATGCACCGACTGCGCGTGGGCGGGCGGCAGGAACACGAGGATGCCCCAGCTTTCCGAAGAGGAGCTACGTAGGTATTTCGAGGCATATGCGCAGGTGGGGGCTACATGTGCCCTTACGTTTTCGCGGCCGGATGCTGGGGATTACCTAAATGACGCCTACTGCAACATGCTGCTTTCGCTGGTCGGGGAATTCGGGGGAAGCGCTATCGTGGTCGACGAGCGATTGGCGCGCCACATCCGCTCAACGCATCCCGAGGTGAGCCTGGCGGCCTCTTACAACCTCTGCCTTCTTGCCCGGGCTAAAAGCTTTCACGGCATTGGGGAAGAGAAGTATTACCGCAAGCTGCTCGAGCTTTACGATGTGGTGATAGTGCGCAACGAGGCGCTGCTGGAAGGGGGCATCGCTTGGCAGCTCGTAGATGTTGCCGATCGCATCGAACTTATCGTGAACCAGAATTGCCTGGTCGATTGCCCCTTCGCTGCCGAACATGTTGCAGCCACCGCCAAGGCTATCGAGGCTATGCGCGAAGGAAGGCCCGCCCCATCAAACGGGTGCATAATCATGCGAAGGGGCCTTGCCAGACAGCCGAGCACCTACGTGGACCCCGCGAGGCGCCGCGTGCTGGCCGACATGGGGTTCACCAGGTTCAAGATTGCGGGACGCAACACAAGCGCCTCGATGCTGGTTGGGAACATCCTGGGTCAGATCCTATCTGGTGCCACGAGCCTAGCGTCTACGGAAAGCATGCGCCGCATCGTCCGCACCGTCGCTCTTCTTGACCAGATTGACTCGCCACCTCAGCTTCTTGCCTGCATCCCCAGGATGTGAGCGGGGAAATGGGGGGATGGGGACGGGCTCATTTCATCATATGTCATTCTCGATGAGGTGTTTTTCGTTTTCATGCTGGCATATGATGAAATGAGCCCGTCCCTATTTCTCCTGGACCGAAACGGGGGAGAAACGGGGACCAAATGAGAAAATGCACCCGTCCCCATTTCTCCCATTTCTCACTTGCCTGCATCCTCCAGGCGTGAGCATGTCAAAGGGCGTTGCTCCTACACGGCCCTGCAAACAACACTGCATGTGTAGCTATCGCACCATCCACCGGAAACAGCTTCCAGCTCCTCGTCGGAGAGCTGGTATCCTTCTTCTTTGGCAAGCGCCAGGATGTCTTCCGGCGTCTTGCATGCTTTCGCCTTCGCCTGCTGCTCGGGTGTGAGGTTCTCGAATTTCATCGTGCGCCTCCTCGAATGGTTTTGCGTTGCCTTATATCATACGTGCAAATGGTTGGCTGCGTCCCAGCGAGTTCTGCAAAACGGCACCGTCCCCGCAGTCCATCGAAGCTCTAGCCCCAGCCCCAGGTGAGCAGCTTCCACGCGCCGTCGGTGCCGGTGCGGCCCAGGTACCACTCGTAGTCTTCGTAATCGGTATCGGGCTCCCATGCGGTGCCCTCGGATTGCTCTTTGCTGGGCGAGTGGAAATCGGTGAGGAAAACGATGGCCTGGTCGAACTCGTCGGTATCCCCGTCGCGCAAGCTGTTGACGTAGTCTAGGTTCTGCTTGGCGGTCTCGTCGCCCGCGTAGGCGAAACGCTTCATGGTGCAGCCAGTCCAGGTGCTAAACTCGTTCAAGATCTCTTCGAGCGCCGCATCCATATCGGGCTCCTCGTAGATCTTAGAGCTACCATAATCCACCTCGCAGCCGGCGACGGCGGGGTCGACTTCTCCCAGGTACTCCTCGAACGTGATGCCCTCGTCCATGATTTCGCGGGCGATGTTCGGGTCGTAGACGTAGCGGATGTGCCAAGGCTCGTAGCTGTAACCCGTGAATATCTTCTTCTTGGGTAGATAGCGTAGGATGAACCCGTGATCGGCCAGCCTGGCGTGGATCTTGTCCCAGATTTCGGGGTAGGTGACCATGTCCTCGTTTTCATAGACGCCCTGGCCATCGATGATCAGGAAGAGGTCTAGCGCCAACCCCGTATGGTGCTCGGAGTAGCCCGGCACCGCAACGTACTTCTTCACGTACTCTGCGCCGTACTTGTCGGTGAACTCGTCGACGATGCGCTGCTGGTCCGCGACGCTGCGGTAGGCGGAATCCAAGTCGATGTAAATGCCATCTTCGGCTTCGAGCTCCTTTTTCAGGGCAAGGTAGGCGTCGTAGGAGCTTGCCTCCACGTCAACATCCCAGTCCTCGGAATTCTTGAAGCTCACGATGTCGACGGCGTCTTCCCATCCATCGGGAAGCTTGTGCTGCTTGTTTACCAGCACAAGGTAGTCGATACCGTTCATCTCAAGCGAGGTGGGGTGATCGCCTTGCGAACCCGATTCCGGGGACGCTTCATGGCTTGGGTTTCCAGCGCATCCCGAGATGATGACGCCTGCAAGCGCGGTGCCTGCAACGCTAACAAAAGTTCGTCTGCTCATGTTCATGGTTGCAAATCCTCCGTGTCGTGTCTTGATGCTGCATCGGTGCCAGTCGCTGCATGCTTTGTGCGACTTGCATCGGAGGCAAGCGTGCCAGCCTTGTGAACTGTTTCGATTGTAAAGGGTTTTGCGCAATGCCTTCGAAAGCCTGCCGTCCTGTAAGCATCCTGCAACTAACGTGAAACCATGCTCGACATGAAATGGTGAATGCACGGGTAAGATCCGAAGTATGGTTTGCTGATCGGGAAAACGAGCCCATGTTCAAGGCTCGTTTTCCCGCGCACGTCCATATCGGGGAGTCTGTTCTTTTTTCCGTGCACGTCCATATCGGGGAGTCTGTTCTTTTCCCGTGCACGTCCATATCGGCGCGCGTGTTCTTTTCACGTGCGGGTTCATGTCGGGGTGCGCGTTCACGTTTTCGTTGGAAAACGGTCCTTGACATGCTCGACACACAGAAGGAAGGAGTCTTTCTCGCTTCTGCAAACCCAAGATTCCTGCACTGGAAGGCATCGAAAGAAAGCTCGGTAAATGCTCGAAAGTGCTTCGGAAGACTAGAACGGGAGCTCTTTCGACGCGCGGGGCGTTCTGGAGTTCGCGGGAAAGCGTTCGCAGGAAAGCGTTCTTGCAGGAAAAGGGGTTCGGGAAAACGTTCACCATCTTCTCAAGGATAAAGGTGATCAGCAGCGGGAAGCGGCGCACGAGCTTGGTGATCGCACTCAGCTTTCGACGATTCACGACTCTGACGCGATTCTGTACATGGAAAACGGCGACATCAAGGAAGTCGGCGACCATGAATCGCTTATGGCGCTAGGCGGCAAGTACACCGTGCTGGACAACAGACAGTTCGCCAAAGTTGATGTATCTGATAAAATGCATTTCGATTTGTTTTAGAAGGTGAATCTCAAATGTGAAGTCGAAATGGGACAGGCGATTTAAATCCTGTCCCATTTCATGGATAATGGCATTTGCAACTGCTTGCGATGACAGCAGTCGCCATATTGAAGAACGGATAAGAGACTACGACTCTGGCAGAAAGGGGCAACATGCTCGAAAGAATCGACTTCATGTCCAAGAAGATGGAAAAAGAAGAGTACAAGCCTGTTCACGACGAGCTCATCGACAAGCTCGTGCTGCTGCAACAGCAGGCGCGGTCTGCGGGAGTGGGGTTGGTCGTGCTCGTCGAGGGCTGGAGCGGAGCCGGCAAGGGCAGCCGCATTTCCGAGCTTGTCTACGAGTTGGATGCCCGTGCCACGAGGGTGCATGTAACCGAGGACCTCGACCCGAAGGCGATTAGGAAGTTCGAGGGGTCCAAATGGGGCGTGATGGGCGAAAACCCCCTCATGCGACAGTTCTGGGAAGCACTCGGCGAGCGCGGCGAGATTACCTTCTACGATCGCGGCTGGTACACCGCGGCCGCCGAGCAGGTGCTGTTCGGTCTAAGCAAAGACGATGCCAAGGCTATGAAGAAGCTCGCGAAGAAGGCAAATGCCCTTCCCGCGTCCGAAAGGGGCGCCATAGAGGCTCGCATGAAGCTACACGGAGACGTAGTATCCGGCTATCAGCGGATAGCGAACAATTTCGAGCAAATGCTCGTCGACGATGGCTATGTCGTGGTGAAGCTGTTCGTGCACGTGTCGAAGAAGGCGCAGAAAAAGCGCCTCGAGGGTCTATACAACAATCCCGACACCGCCTGGCGCGTGAGCAAGCAGAAGCTCGAGATGACGGAATACTACGATGAGGCATACAAGCTCTACGACGAGTTGCTGGAAGGCAGCAACTTCGCGCAAGCGCCCTGGACGGTTGTAAACGGCGAAGACCGTCGAGTGGCCAACATCCAGATTGCGCAGGCGCTCGTCGATGCGCTTGAGCACAAGCTTGCAACCATTCCCGATCCTGCAGCCGAAGAAGCCAAGAAAAAGGCCGACGAGAACTCCGGTGCGCAGTCGGGTTTGGCGGCTGGTGGAGCAGAAGACGCTCAGCCCGAAGATACGGATGCCATGATCAAAGCCTACGAGGAGCAGGCGGCCGCCCAGAGCAGGCTCGCACCCTGTGGCTCGAGCCATATCATCATGGCGGGCTATCCGCAGATCGACCATTCCAAGGTGAAGCCGCGCATCGAAGACCGCGAGGAGTACCGCATGCTCCTGAAGAAAGAGCAAGCGCGGTTCCGCAAGCTACAGGAAGAGGCGTTTCGCAAGCGCGTGCCGCTCATGATCATGTACGAGGGCTGGGATGCTGCCGGCAAGGGTGGCAACATCAAGCGCGTCGCCCAGGCCATCGACGCACGTTCTTATCGGATCTACCCCTCACCTGCGCCTTCGAAGACCGAGTTGGCGCATCCGCACTTGTGGCGTTACTGGACGCGCATGCCCAAGGCGGGGCTCATAGGCATCTACGATCGCAGCTGGTATGGCCGCGTGCTCGTGGAGCGCGTGGAAGGTTTCGCATCCACCGCCCAGTGGACGCGCGCCTACGACGAGATCAACGCCTTCGAGCACGAACTCGTGCAGTGGGGCGCTATCCTGCTAAAGTTCTGGGTGGATATCACGCCCGACGAGCAGCTTGCCCGCTTCGAGGCCCGTGCAGCCAACCCGGGCAAGGCGTGGAAGCTCACCGATGAGGATTGGCGCAACCGCGACAAGTACCCGCTGTACAAGGCCGCCGTCGACGACATGTTCCGCCTTACGTCCACGACGTACGCACCATGGATCGTGCTCGAAAGCGACAGCAAATGGTATGCACGCATCCAGGCATTGCAGACCATCAACGAGGCGCTTGAAGCACGTTTGCACAGGTAGCGAACGACTATCTTCGAAACACCTGCAAAAAATGGTCGATCAAAGGATCGATGGTGATGCGCACGTCCGGATATGCAAGGCAACGGGGGTGTTGTCGAGGAGAGTGGGAGGATAGCTGATGGCGACATTGAGAGATGCGGTTTACGGCGCAGCCATAGGCGATGCGCTCGGGGTGCCCTACGAATTCATGGTTCGCGGCTCCTTCGAATGCGAGGGGATGGTCTCGGGCGGCTCGCACGGCCGGCCTGCCGGTACGTTTTCCGACGACACGTCCATGATGCTCGCGACGTGCGATAGCATCCGGGAGCTCGGGCGTATCGACTGCGACGACATGCGCAGAAGGTTCAGGGCGTGGGCCTACGATGGCAAGTACACGCCCGACGGCGTCATGTTCGACATCGGCGGCACGACCTCGGCCGCGCTTGCCGAGGGGCATGGTTTTTCCGGCGTGCGCGATAACGGGAACGGATCGCTCATGCGCATCGCACCGCTGGCGTTCATCGAAGCGACCGATGACGAAATCCGAGCGGTGTCGGCTATCACACACGCGCATCAGATATCGACCGAGTCGTGCGTGGCCTACGTTCACGTGCTGCGCAAACTCGTTGCCGGTGCGCCGGTTGCCGAAGCTTTGGCAGACGTTCGGGTCGATGATTGGGCCTTTTCGGCGGATGTGCCTAAAGAGAAGGTGAAATCGGGCGGTTACGTGCTCGACACGCTGAACGCTTCGCTTTGGTGCCTGGTGAACACCAGCTCCTTTGCCGAATGCGTCCTAACGGCCGTGAACATGGGCAAGGACACCGACACGACCGCCTGCGTTGCCGGCGCACTGGCTGGCGTCTTCTACGGGGCCGATTCCATCCCCAGCGAATGGATTGACGTGCTGCGCGGCAAAGACGTTATAGAAGCGTGCCTGTTCTGACAAGCCAAGAATGGGTCGAGTGCCCTGGGTAAGTGATCTGCTCTTTGATGAGTCACTTGCCCAGGGCACACGACCCTTTGGCTCGTTGGTGGCTCATTCGGAGCGGGGGTTGCGCAGGATTACCTCGGCTAGAGCGTTGAGCGAATGGACTTCCCACCATTCCTCGTCGGGAACGTGGGCGTCGAATTCGGCTTCCAGCTTGGTGAGCACCTGGATGAAGCCAAGCGAGTCGACACCGCCTTCCACGATGAGCGGGTCGTCGTCTGTGATTGCGGGGTTGAAGTCGTCGGGAAGATCTTGTGCCATGATCTCGCGTGCGCGGGCCTTCACCTGTCCCCTTGTCATGCCCCCTGCCAATTACAATTCCTCCAGTATTTTCCAACGTTCGATATCGCCTGCTGCCGTGCGGGGCAGGGCGTGCCCCAAGCGTGCGATCTTCGCGATGCGCGAGCCGTGCGGATAGCCGGCCATTACCGGCTCGATTGCCTGCATGATCTGCTCGTCGGTGTGTTCGGCGGAAAGCTTCCCGCATACGAGTGCCAACTTGCCCTCGAGCACCACCACGCAGACGTCTTGTTGGGCCAGGGTGGCCGCCAGAGCGGATTCGTAATCGGGCAGGAATACCTTCGTCCCGTTCGCGAGCATGATGACGTCTTTCTTGCGTCCGCTGACGTGCAGCAGGCCCTTATCGTCCAGAATGCCCAAGTCGCCCGTATGCAGCACGCCATCGCGCACTGCTTGGGCGGTTTGCTCGGGGTCGCGATAGTACCCTTGCATCAGGCACGTTGGCGCACACGCAAGCACCTCGCCGTCTTCGGCGATTGAAATCTCCACTTCGGGGCAGATGGTCATTGCGTGGAAGTCGTCGCCGAGGCTCAGTGCCAGGCCGGAACTCGTCTCGGTCAAGCCGTAACCCAGGCTGGCTCGAATCCCTTGCTGGCGCAATGCGTCTAGCAGTTCGTCCGAGCAGTCGGCGGCCCCCACGAGCACCAGCTCCAACCCTTCGTTGAGCACATCATGTGCCACCAAAAACTCCAGCAACTTCGGCACGACCGAGACAGCCGTCGGGTTGAACGCGGCGAAGTCGTCTACGTAATGGCGCGGCCCGCGGCCGAGCACGACGGTGGCACCACAGGAAAGCCCCCAGAGCAGGCCGCATACGAACCCGAACACGTGGGATAGCGGCAGCAGGCAAAGCAACGTGTCATCTGGGGAAAGCGGCAACAGCGACGAGCCGTTGAACGCGCTCGACATCAGGCTGCGGTCTGTGAGCACAACCGCCTTCGAAGAGGCTGTTGTTCCGCTCGTGAAGAACAAAACGGCATGTTCCCCAAAAGCCGGTTTCGAATCCGGCGATAGGTTTTGCTGGATCTTTTCACGACGGGCTGAGCTGGATGCCCATACGCAATCGGCATCAACTGCGTGCAAGAGCGGTGCCGCCATCTGGTCTGGAATAAACGGGTCGATGAGCGCTATCTGAAGCCCCGCCCGCACGGCGGCGAACACTTCCACAACGCAGTCGAGCGTGCCATCGGCCAGAATAGCCTCGCATAAAAAGCCCTGACCCTGAAGCTCGCAAGCTCGCTCGAGCACACGCAACGACAAATCGCTCCAGGTGGTCACCTGCACTTCGTCATCGCCTTCGCACGTCAGCAGAGCCGCCTTATCGGGTGAAGCTGCAGCCATGCGGTCCATCAAATCGGAAAAGTCAACGTAACGATTCATAAAGCCATCCTGAAATACCCGAAAACGCCTTCTGCACCCCGGCCAACGCCAATTAGTGTCCTAACTTCGCCCCAATAGGTGGTATCGCAATTCGCGACCTGGGGTTTTGCAAGGGTCTCGCCGAACTTAGGACACTAAACCATGTTGATGCCCAGTTTGCAGGCGGGCGCCAGCCATGCACAACGGGCGCCAGCCATGCCCAACTGCAAGCGGCCCCCTGGCGCTTGCTTCAAGAAGCCAGGGGGCTGCGGTTTCCTACTGGAAGAACCTCAGCACGAGCTCGCGGCTGTACTCGACGGTTTCGTCCATGTCGCCGAAGCTCATTACCTCGCCGGCGTAATAGGTGTCGTACTTGCCCTGCATCGCTTCCACGTCGTCGTACCAGCCGGCGGCGTAGTCCTCGGTGAACACGTGCGGGAAGTAGTACCAATCCCGCTCCTGGATAACTTCCTTAGCGGGGTTTTTCATGGTCTCGAGGTCGGCGAGCACGGTCTTCTTCGTTTCCTCGTAGTCGAGCTCCTTCAAGTCGCGATGCTTGCGCAGCGTGTAGGTTACATACATCTGGTCTGCACCCAGGTCGGGCCAGCGGTGGTAATACACCATCAGATGGCCCAACCTCTCGGGCGTCATGTTATCCATGATGTAGTACGAAATCTCGGGAGCCTTGTCTTCGTCGGTGAGGAAGCCCAAAACGTCGTAGCGCTCGTAGTCGATCTTGTCGAAGTGCTCCTTTTCGTCTTCGCGCACGTCTGCGTATTCGCCGAAGAACTGCAGGGGCGAGGTCACGATCAACTTGTCGAATTCTTCCACTTCGCCGTTGACGGTGATGAAGACCTTGCCGTCCTTGCGCTCCACCTTCGTGATGTTGGAATTCAAGCGTGCGGGGTTCTTGATCTTGTCGTTTAGATGCTCCCAGATAGACTGAGTGCCGTCTTTCCACGTCCACAGGTTCACCTTCACGAAGTTCATCGTGGTCTGGAAGTCGAGGTATTTCAGCACGTATGCAGCTGGGATTTCGTCGAAGTAGCCGTAACCGAACGAGGTGAACGGGCCAATCCAGATATCCTGCACGGTCTCGATGCCGTTGAGCTCGCAGAAGTCCTTGAACGGCAGGGCCAGATCCTTCAGGTTTTCGTTTTCACCCGATATGTACTCGCGATCGGGCGATACCGCATAGCCGTCGTAGCGGCCCTGCGCCACGCCGCGGTGGCCGTTCACGTCGTAGCCCTTGTACTTGGTCTGAAGCAGTTCGCCGAACTTCTTCACCTGACTTTTCATCTTCATCAGATGCGGGATGCGCAGCGGGTTTTTCTTCGGGTCGAACGGGTCGATGACGTTGCCCTTCAAGTCCTTGTAGTTGCGGTTCAGGCGCGGGCCGTCATGCGTGATGCCGCAGAAGTCCTCGACGTCTTTGATGGCGTAGTAGGAAGGCACGCCCATGATGGCGCCCAGTTCGTAACGGCGGCCGTTGTATTCGGGGGAGTGGCATTTGCCGCCCACCCAGCCGTCGCGCTCGAAGATGGTGTAGTTTTCGAAACCGGCCTGTTCTAGGTACATGCCGGCGGAAAGGCCAGCTGGGCCACCGCCGATGATCGCTATGCGTACGTCTTTGTCCATTGGTGTTCCTTTCTCTGCGTGAACAGGGAATGTGTCCCGTGTTCACGTCAATACGCAACTAACATGGGTCACGATATGCTCGTGCGTGAACGGAAGGCGGGTTCCCTGTCCAGACGAACGGGAGGCGCGCTTTTCCGTCCATGCTCTGTTCGCTGTATTTACTTGAGTGCAGCCAGCTCGTGTTCGAGTGCGGCGATCTTGGCGTCTGCAGCGGCCTGCTGCCTTGCCGCCTGCTCCTTGATTTCGGCAATGGCACGCGGGATGCGCTCCTTGTAGAAGTCGTAATCCACATCCCAGGGGCCGTCGACGGGTGGCCAAGCCGGGTCGGCCATCTTGGCGGGGCGAACCTCTTCGATTGCGGGCGCCTGGCGGCCATCGCGCACGTGCGTGCAGTCCGTTACGTCCTGCACCTCGTCGGGTACGTAGTGGTATGGCCCGAAGATCTTGCGGTAGAGTTTCACGTGCTTGTGCACCGGCATCTTGCCTTCGGCGCACTTCTTCGTGTATTCCATCTGCCAGCGCTGCATGGCTGTGCCGCACTGGAGTATGGCGCGCTTCAGGGCGAAGCGGGTAGGCGCGTTTTTCGTGCCGTAGTACTTCCAGTGGCAGATGAAGCGGGTTCTGTTGCCGCGTAGGGGCACGAAGTACCAGCCCCAGATGAAGTTCATGTCGTCGACCGTACCGCCGGCGATGGCGTAGGCGCCACGTGCCCGGGGTGGGTGCTTTATGTCGGAGAAGCTTAGGATGTACTTGTCGGCCACCACATCGGCTGCCTCGCAACCCATGCCGCTGCGGTCCCATTCCATGAAGTCGCCGGGCATGAAGCTATCGGGCATCTGCCATTCCTCGCAGATCTCGTATCGGTTGAAGATGGACATGCGTCCGAACACGCGCTCGAGCAGCTCGGAGCTAAGCGAGCCCGACTTCGTGCCGCCCCACTGGTAGATCCAGGGATACACTTCATCGACCGGAGCGTTGATGGTGATGGCGGATGTCACCGTCTCGACGAGTGTGGGGTCGAAGCGCTCCATCAGCTCGTCGCCGGGGTAGGTGAGCGCCTGCTCGGCGGGGGTGGCGTAGCATTCCTTGCCCCACTCGTACACGGCGCGGCATCCGCCCAGCACGGCGCCGGTTGCCACAGCGGCTACTCCCGCTGTCGCGCCCACGACCTTGGCTGCCCCAAGAATTCCCGGCAGCATCGATGGTTTCACCTGTAACTTGGCAGACATGGCACATCCTTTCCTCTTGCCGCCCTGTTTCATAGCGTTCAGGCATCGATTGTGTTTAGGTTTCAAGCGCATGAACCGCTCTTCAGTCGCCACTGCCCGGCATGCGTGCCGTGGATGACAGTCGGCGACTCGTTTCACGCTTCCATCATACAACCAATGAACCAAGAATGATACTATAACTATCACATGATGCGCAGAATCGGGAAAGCTCTGCAAGTGATGCGGTTTATCTGGAAGCGTGCAGTTGAGTCAATCAAAGAACGCAGCAAATCATCTCCAAAAAAAGACCGTCCTCTTTGACGTCAAAGAGGACGGTCATGCTCGGACAAGCTGTTCGTCAACTAGCCCGCCGAATCACGTGACAACATGCAACCCGAGTTCCAACCTGAGCCGCCGGTGATCTGGTCCAGTTGCTCGTCGGTGAGTTCGACGCCCGTTTCCTCGGCGAGCTCCACGAGCTCGTTAGGTGTCTTGCAGGCCTTCGCCTTCTCCCTCAGTTCAGGAGAGATGTCCGATTGATCCATGATCACCCCTTCTTTGTAGTAATTCAGATACATTCATTCTACGCATAAACTGAGGGTGCCGTCTCTTCAATTTTCGAATATGACGTTGATTTTCGTCTTAATGACAGAAAAGGGGACAGGTACCCGGTTCTGTTTGCGTTCAGAATCAGCGCTTGTCAGGCATCATGTCCGCAAAAGTGTCAGGTTGGCTTACGCAGTCGATTGCTCGACCATTCCGTTGACGTATTCAAGCTGGAGTTCAAATGCCTGACGTATGAGCTTCGAGTATCCTTCCAGCATGCCTTCGACGGTGGCGAGGGAGGCTTCGAGTTCTCCCCCGAACCCTTCGAGAGCACAAGGGTCGTACCAGGAATAATCCCAATCTGGCTCGAGCTCGCTGAACTCCTTGAACATCCATATAAGGGCAAAGGTGGGATTCGCCGTGAGCGTCTCGATTACATTTTTGGGGAAGGTTATGCAAAACGCTCCGCCGTAGTCGTAGAGTGGCGAGGCGCGGAATGCGCCAGTTTCGACGTTGCGGATGGCGCCGAAGTTCATGAGGTGCAAATCGCGGTTGATCGTCAGCGTGGAGGCGACCAGTATTTTCGCGACCGTTTGCCGGGCGTCTTTGATCCCAAGGCCAGCGAGCGAACGCTCATAGCATTCAAGGACACGGGAGCTCTGGGCGCATGCGTCGTCGAATTCCCGCTTCACATCGGGTTCGAGCAGGGCTTCTGCTGGCACCAGCTCCTCATTGGGCCCAAGCATGGTGGAACACGCGATATAGTCCTCGCCGAAAAGGCGCACCTTTTCGTAATGGGTGTAATCCGCGGGCTCAAGGATGCGCGAGAACAAGCGGTCAGCGAGCAGCTCGCCTTCTAGATACATCGATCCCATAGCGGACGGACCTTTGAGAAGATATACCGTGCCGCCTTTGCGGACCCATGCCTTGCGCGACCAGCCCCCGCAGGTGACATCCGGCACCTCTATACTGGCTCTGGAGAGCGCATCCCAGTCGCGCGCGAGTACTGCTTCCCCGAAGGAAGCGTCCCAGCCGTTGTCGAAGAAATTGATGTCTGCCCAACACTCATGCGAGCCCGCGGGACGATACCAATACGGGTCGGTTAGAGAAAGCCCATGGGATTTGAGCGCGAGCTCGATTGAACTGTCTGTCCCCGTAGCCCGCAGGATATCGGGAAGATCGGCGCGCATAGGCGAGAGCCTGCGCCGCTGCACCATGCGTTTGACATCGCCTGCAAGTGACTTCGGAGTCATCCCGCCTCCCACAAACGAGGGAGCTTTGGCACCTTGATCCAAGCACCATTCATCGAGCACGCGCACGGAGCTTACAATTCCTGTTACGGAGTCAATATCGAAATCGAGGAGCTCTCGATCGCGGTACATAAGCGTTCTCGTGAGTTTCAAATGCAGTGCACCCTGTTCATGCTTGTCCAAGCGACCGTCACCATGAGGCAACCACGCCTTGTGCTCGTCTACGCTGTTAGATTATATGCACATACGACGACTTTCATCCCATCGTTTTGCACGCGTTGGGCGTCAACTGGCAAGTGATTGCATGTGGTGCATTCGGGACTCTTGGCCAGCGGGTTGGCAACCCTCGTCTCCACCGTATTGCGATAAGCGTCTGCGAGCGAAGTTTTGTCCAAAGGTTGATTATCGTGCAGAAGATAGGCGCAACCAGCAGAACACGCCTATTGCCATCAGCGGGATGCCGGCTACCAGGCCGAGCGGACTGGGCCCGAGCAGCGTCTGCCCGGCCGAGCAGAACACGACCCCTATGTTGGCAACTGCATTGAAGGCGCCATGCGCCAGGGCGCAGGGCCATACGCTGCTCGACCGCGTGCGCAGAAGCGACAGCCAGCAGGACATGGCAGTGCACAACAATGTCATCGTAAGGATGCCGGTGACGGGGAACCCCTCATACCCCATGCCATAGTTGTGTCCCATCGCGATGGCTGGCGCGTGCCACAACCCCCAGGTGACGCCCGCGACAAGCGCAGCCGAACGCTTGGAGGTGAGCTCGGCGAGGGTGGGGTAGAGCATGCCACGCCATCCGAGCTCCTCGCCGAATGCGGGAATCATGTTTATGAACGGCGCGATGGTAAGTGACGAGGCCAGGGTTGCACCTATCAGGACGGGAGTTGGGGGCATCTGGCTTGCAAGCTCGTCGGGCGCAAGCCCCGCAGCAGCGGCACTCGACTCGATGAAGGAGCTCATCGTCGGGTCGAACAGGTGCGGGTTGGTGGCGAAGAATACTATGCACCCGATAAGCGCGATCGCCGCCGGCGTGAACCAGGCAATCAGGTAGTTGCGCACATTCTGCATGATGCGTGGCCGCCAGCAAAGGTCGATGCGGGCTTCGGGCCTGCAGGCGAAGTTTGCTGCGAGCGCGCCGGCGAGCGGGAAGAACATGCTGAGCGCTATGAGGCCTATCATTGTCGGCGACGACGTTTCTCCGCTTTCGAACGTACCGAGCAAGAATCCTGCCGGGATAAGCAATCCCCAGGTAAGGCCAAAGGTAACTAGGAGGTAAATCGAGAGACGTTTCATCGTGTAATCTCCTCAAGGCTTTTCACGACGCGCTTGAAGCGCGGGTTATCGGCTAGAGAAACAAAAGCTGGATTGTTGGCAACGCTTTCTACCAGGCTCTTCCTGTTGAGCGCGTCATCGCGCGGAGTGCTCGTTCCAATGCCGTCGACGTCTTCGATCCAAGACTCGATCTTGTCGAAGAATGCGTCGCCATGCAGCTTGATGGGGAAGGACAGCGAGCGGGCAGCCCGCTCGTAGCCATCAAGACAGTCGAGCGCGCGGTCGGCGTGGCCACCCATCATGAAGGCCATCGCGAACGACAGGTGGATGACTACCGTGTTCGCGTAGACCGATTCCAGGTCGAACGCGTCGATGATCGCCTGCGTGCGCTCGTAGGCGATGCCGATCTTCGCAGGATTGCCGGAATACAGCGTTGCCATCTGGGCGAGCCGGTTCAAGTTGAGCACGAGGCCTTGGAAGAGCGCCCCTTGAAGGATCTTGTCCGCCTCGTCCGTTTGCCCCAGGGCGCTGTGGGCGTTAGCGATCAGCATATCCGTGCCCAAATCGATATCGGGTGCGTCTCCGAGAGCCTCTATCGCTGCCTGGAAATCGCCGGTTGCAAGCTCTAGGCTCGCCTCGACCGCCTCAGCAAGCCTGGTGTCGGCCGATGCGTTGGAATTGCAGCGTATGCGGCGGCATAGCCCCACAGCCTCACGCACCAGCTCTCCTTGCTTCGCCCCGTCTACGAGGTTCAAGTGGTTCAGGTACAGCACTGCAATTTGCGCGAGCAGCGGGTAGCACGAGTAATAGTCATGGACGAGCTTTGTGCATTGCGCATGCGCCTCGTCGAAAGGCATGGTTGCAAACGCCTCGCGCAGGCGCGCGCACTCCCGTCTAATACCGTCCTTGCCCATCTGCGGCTCGTAACCCATGAGTGCATCGACCGTCACATCGAAGTACGCGGCTATACGGGGCAGCAATTCGACATCGGGATAGCTCTGTCCGGTCTCCCATTTGGACACGGACGCCTTCGTGACGCCAAGGTGGCGCGCGAGGTCGTCTTGCGTCAGATGGCACTCCTTGCGATGTCGATGGATGTTGGCACCGATTGCGATTACAGGTCCCATAGCTGCTCCTCGTTGCGCTGGTTCCTTTTTCATGTTTCAAGGATACGGCGTTTGATTGCATTTGCCGAGCGATGAGGAGTTGATTTCAGTTGAAGAAGTCAACTAATAGTTGACTCGCATCTCTTCGTTTTGTTCCCACTCGACGGCTCCGATTGGCTTGGGGCTTAGGTCGTAGCACACACGGCAGATGCCCGGCACCTCGGCCAGGATGCGGCCGGTCATCTTCTCGAGCAGGGCCCAGTCGAGCTCGGGGACCTCGGCGGTCATGACATCGACGGTGTTGATGCAGCGGATGATGCACGGCCACTCGCAGGTGCGTTTGCCGTCGCACCCGTCACGCTGGTTTGCCGTCACAGCCTCCGGGCAACGATGCCACCTGCTATGCAAACAATTCCAATTACTACGCATGCAACGAGCATGGCATGGTAATTCCCCAAGAATCCGCTCCCGTTCTGCATAAGGTAGTACTGTGCGCCCGTCGCGTGATCGAAGATGAACGCGAATGCAGCGCCGAGGAGCGCCATCGCGCCGGCAAGTACGGTGTAGAACCCGATATCTCGCAGATCGCCCAAACCCAGGTGGGTCTTCGAATCGAGCGGATATGCCTTGGGGTCTTCCCAATAGCGCCCCTTGTAGCGTCGCTTGCATACCACGTAGAACGCTAGTCCGAAGAACAGCAAGACGAAGCCCGTCAAAAAGTAGTCGAGACCGGCGAGGTAGATGGCAAGAAGGCACATTCCCACAACCAGAGCCGAACTTACATACAGCCCCACGTTGCCGCCTGGCATGACGGTTAGCCCCGAACGTCTTCGCTCCTCTATCGGATAGCGTTTTCGCAACTTCACGACACACGCCACCATGAGCATGTACATGTAGAACTGGATGGCGTTGGTGGCCATCACCAACGTGACGAAATCGAACTGGCACGTGATGACCGTGAATACGGCCATGACCACGATCGACACTGTGGGAACACCCCGACGGTCCAGCTTGCCCATGAATTTCGGGAACATGTTGTCCTGTGCCATGACGAAGAACATGCGCGAGCCCTCTGCAACATGCGCACAGAAGATCGAGCAATTCGCCAGGACGGCCACCACGATGAATGCTATGCCCGCCCACGAACCCACGTACTGGATGAGCACGTCATCGTAGCCTATGGTAGTCGGACCCGGCTCGACCGACCAGGCGCTCCACGAGCCGATTGCCGCGAGCGCAGCCAGAGTCGGCAGGATGTAGCTGAGTGCGATGATCGGGTTGGCAATGCGCATGGCACGGGGTATGATCTGTGGGTTCTCCAGCTCGCCAGCCATGTTCGACATGCATTCATAGCCCATGTACATCCAGATGATGACCGCAACGCCTTCGCCTGCCGAATGGAACATGCCGCCTTCCAAGTTCGCGGGTATTTCGAAGGGGTTGTGCTGCCAATGCGCGAAACCTACTACCGCCACGGCACCGAACGCCACGAAGACGAGCACCATGATGATGGTCTCGAACTTCTCCGTCCATTTCAAACCCACGATGTTCACGATGCTGAACAGCACGATCACGCCGATCTTCACCGCCAGAACCGCCGTGGGCGACATCCCCAAGAGCTTGCCCAGGTAATCAGCGGCAAGCGTGATGAACTCCGCCTGGCACAACCACGTGGTCATGGCACCCCAGAAGCCAGCTTGCCAGCCCCAGAACTCGCCGAAGGCTTCCTTTGCCCAAACGTAGATGCCTCCCTCGTTCGGCAGGAGCGAACCCAGCTCCCCTACCATCTCGCACAGGGGAAACGACCAGATGAGTGGGATAACGAGCAACAGGGCAAGCGTCAGACCCGGTCCGCACGAAGCAATTGCTTCCTCGATGCCAAATGCACCTGCGGCAACGAACGAGAACACGATGGCGACAACGCCAAGCGTAGACATTTTCGTCTTTTTCAGCGATCCCGAAGGTTCCACCATGCACCCTTTTCCCATCTGTACGCTTATTCGTCACTGAATGATACCCATTCGTGCGCACGGAGCAAAGCATGCATCGAATATGAACCGCATCGCACTCCATGCACCTTTTTACGTGCGCGCGCCCTCACGGAGCGTTGGGGAGACCTTCTCGAATGTCTGCCGACGTGAGCTCGAGCGCCCCTTTTCCTGGCATCGAGCACCATCGTGCACAGGAATGCCGTCGCTAGCAGCGAAAGCGCGACGACGATTGCCATGTTTTCGTAGCCGATGCGGGGCAGTCGGGGCGCCAGTCAGCTTCCCCGACCCCGCAGTAGACGCGGCCTTGACCTCGGTCCACTTCGCGTAGAGCGTGATTGAAGCATTCTCGTTGCCGGCAGCGGTAACGATGCCGGCATCCTCCAGGCCCATGTAACCGATCATGGATTTGTACTGACCTATCGGACCGCCGTAGACGTTCGGAGGTCCTCCGTACAATTACTCCCTTAGGAAAGCAACGCTATTTTGGTACGAAACGTAAAGCCCAAGTGAACAACGAGAATAAACAATAATCGCCTAGAAAACCCTTCAGGCTATTCCCATTCGACGGTTCCGATTGGCTTGGGGCTCAAGTCGTAGCACACACGGCAGATGCCCGGCACTTCGGCCAGGATGCGGTCGGTCATCTTCTTGAGCAGGGCCCAGTCGAGCTCGGGGACCTCGGCGGTCATGACATCGACGGTGTTGATGCAGCGGATGATGCACGGCCACTCGTAGGCGCGCTTGCCGTCGCGCACGCCGGTGGCGCGGTAGTCGGGCACCACGCAGAAGTACTGCCAGATGTCCAGGCCAGCGGCGTCGATTTCCTCGCGCACGATGGCGTCGGCTTCGCGCAGGGCGGCCAGGCGGTCGCGGGTGATGGCGCCGGTGCAGCGCACGCCTAGGCCAGGGCCGGGGAAGGGCTGACGGTATACCATGCCGTCGGGCAGGCCCAGTTCCTTGCCAACCACGCGCACTTCGTCCTTGAACAGCAGCTTCACGGGCTCGACGAGCTCCCAGTTCAGCTCTTCGGGCAGGCCGCCCACGTTGTGGTGCGCCTTCACGCCTGCTTCGGATTCCAAGATGTCGGGATAGATGGTGCCCTGTCCCAAAAAGCCGATGCCTTCGAGCTTGGCCGCTTCTTCGTCGAATATCTTGATGAACTCTTCGCCGATGATGTGGCGCTTGGCTTCGGGGTCGGCGACACCTGCCAGCAGGTCCAGGAAGCGGTCGGTGGCGTCCACGAAGATGAGCTCTGCGCCCATCTGGTTTTGGAACACGTCGATGACCTGCTCGGATTCGCCTTTGCGCATGAGGCCGTGGTTCACGTGCACGCATACGAGCTGCTTGCCGATGGCGCGTATGAGCAACGCCGCGACCACGGACGAGTCGACGCCACCCGAAAGCGCCAAGAGCACTTTCCCGTCGCCCACCTGCGCGCGCATGGCGGCAACTGCTTCCTCGATGAACGCCTCGGCAAGCTCGGGCGTCGTGATGCGCTGCATATCGTCAGGTCGTTTGTTGGAAGTGAAGTCCATGGTTGCTCCTTCTCGGCGATGCCCGCACCCGCTTAAACGCCATGCGGCACACATACAATTGCTACAATAGAGAAAGCTACCATAAAGAAAGGAACAACGCTATGAGCAATTGCATCGTGGCCCAATCGGGCGGCCCCACCTCGGTCATCAACGCGACGGTGGCAGGCATCGTGAAGGCAAACCAGCTGAATCCCGTGTACGACCGCGTGTTCGGCGGCCTGAACGGCATCGAGGGCATTCTGGCGGAGCGTTTCGTTGACCTCACCGACATGAGCGACGAGGAAAACCATTTGCTTCAGCAGACCCCGTCGTCGGCGCTTGGGTCGTGCCGCTACAAACTGAAGCGCGATAACGTCGAGGATTTCGAGAAGCTGCTGGCGCTCATGGACAAGCACGACATCGAGACGCTGTTCTACATCGGCGGCAACGATTCGATGGACACGGTTGCCGCGCTTTCCGAGTACGCGGCGAAAAAAGGCATCACCGGCAAGCGCTTCATCGGATGCCCCAAGACGGTCGACAACGACCTCATGCACACCGACCATTGCCCGGGCTTCGCCTCTGCCGCCAAGTTCATTGCGACGACGGCACTGCAGACTTGGCTCGATGTGAACGTGTATCCGGCTTCGCGCCAAGAGGTCTTCATCCTCGAGACCATGGGCCGCGATGCCGGCTGGCTGGCTGCATCAGCGTGCCTCAGCGGCAAGGTC
>JBGUXY010000008.1:0-17052 GCA_045118335.1 Eggerthellaceae bacterium | reverse complement strand
CCGTTCATCAGCAGGGCGTTGCAGTGCTGGTTGCAGCCGGGGCTGCAGGCCATGTTGCCGCGGTCGTACTTCACGGGGAACTCGCCGCCGGGAACGCCGATGGCGTCCAAGTGCAGCACGGGGCTTGGCCTCATGCTGGGGTTGTTCATGTTCCAGCGCAGGTAGTCGAGCTTTTCCAGGTCGGCAGGAGCCACGCAGCCCGTGCCGTGCACGGTGACTGCCTTGAGCTTCTTGGAGCCCCACACGGCGCCGAAGCCGCCCTTGGCAAGCACGCTGTCGTTACCGGTGGTGATGCTGCTGAAGCGCACGAGGTTCTCGCCTGCAGGGCCGATGACGAAGCTCTTGAAATCGTGGCCATGCTTCTCTTCCAATGCAGCCTGAGCTTGATGCACGCGCATGCCCCACATGTCGTCGGCGGGCAGGATCTCGATCTTGTCGTCTTCGATCTTGATGTAGACAGGGGTTTCGCTTTTGCCCTCGATGATGAAGCCGTCATAGCCAGCGTACTTCAGCTCTGTGGCGAACCAGCCGCCGATGTTGCCCCAGCTGAACTGCTCGGGGGCGCTGATGGGGCTCACGGCGCCAGCAGCGGAGCGGCCTCCAGCGGGGATGCCCGTGCCGGTGGTAGGGCCAGTCATGTAGATGAACTTGTTGCCTTCGTCGAAAGCTTTCGTCTCGGGGGCGACTTCGTCCCAGAAGATGCGGTGAACGATCATGCGGCCGCCCACATACTTCGGCACGTACTGGTAGGTGTCCACTTCGGAGACCTCGCCTGTAGTTAGGTTGATGCGGGCGATGCGACCACAGTAGCCCAGCAGCCCGTCTTTGTTGTTCGGGTTGTCCAGGATGTCCTGCTTGCTGTAGTTAGGCATTCGGGGCCTCCTTCTCGTCTTGCAGGTAGGCCGGCGTGGCACCTTCGGGCAGCATGATGGAATCGTCGGACAGGCCGATGCAGCGCACGATGCAGTATTTGATGCACTGTGGGCCTTCGGGATTGTCACGGCAAAGGTCGCACTTCACGGCTTTCCATTCCTTGCGCTTCTTCGCTTTGCGCAGCCCGATGCGCGGCGGGTCGAACTTGCAGGCCTTTACGCACTTGCCGCAACCGATGCAGTCCTCTTCCACGATGTAGACGATTCCCGTCTCGGGGTCGATGCGCATGGCGGCATCCTTTTTGGGGCACGCGTCATAGCAGGGATGGTCATCGCATTGCTGACAGGCGAGCACCTCGTGCATCAGGTCGCGGGTTCCCAGGTTCACTTTGATGCGCGCGTTGGTGGGGCCGGTGTAGCCCTCGTGCGTGAGTGCGCACATGATCGAGCATGTCTCGCATCCGGCGCACAGCGAATACTCCCGGGAGTATTGGACGATGTGGTTCCCGTATCCTTCCACAGTCTTCCTCTCTCTTCTCTCGTCTTTGCAGGAGCAATAGGTTTCATAATAATCCTCTATTTCTAGCGGGAAATCCGTGTACGGGGAGAAGAATCTTTTCCTTAAGTTTTGTGCAAATCTAAAATGCATCGTTGGTTTGGAGACGTGGAGGAAATCGTTCGCTACAGAATAGAACTCCTAACCCTCGCGCCGATGGTGTCTCTGCGCGAAAACATGTTGAATCACTTGCCAGATTGGCACGGCCAGCGGGAATTCGATGCCATCGCTGGCCTGGTGGTATACAATTTGCTTTCGAGCCCCGAGCGTGTTTCGGTGCATGAATGAGCGTTTCCGCTTCTTCTGGGTGCCGCCGCAGATAAAAGACGGGCGGACGTGCTCCCGCAATGGGCTTAACGTACGATTTGGAGGACATGATGGCGATAGAAAAAGAGGACCTGAACATGGTCAAGCCCGACTGCTTGGCGCCGGCTGCCATCGAGCCAAAGGCCGAGACCGTAGCTGTTGGCAAGACGAAGCTGGAACTGGGTCGTGCGTTCGTGTTGGCTATTTTGGCGGGCATGTTCATCGGCTGCGGTGCGCTGTTCATGACATATGTTAAGTCCGATGCCAATCTCCCGTTTGCCGCATCGCAGATTCTGGGCGGCTTGGTGTTTTCGCTGGGTCTGATCATGGTGATCGTGGCGGGTGCAGAGTTGTTTACTGGCAATAGCCTGATGGTTACCGCGGCGCTTTCCAAAAAGATTTCCTGGGGCGACATGGCAAAGAATTGGGTGCTGGTGTGGGTTGGCAACTTCGTGGGATCGCTCGTGTTGGTATTCATCGTATTGGGCGCGAACTGCGCTGGCATGAATGGCGGCGAGGTGGGTTCCGCCATGCAGACCATCGCCGCTGGCAAGATCGGGCTTTCGCCACTGGTCATTTTCTGCCGCGCCATTGGCTGTAACTTCCTCGTTTGCCTAGCCGTGTGGATGGGCTTTGCCGGCCGCACCGTTATCGACAAGATCTTCACCACGATTTTCCCCGTCATGGCCTTCGTGGCATTGGGCTTCGAGCACTGCGTTGCCAACATGTTCTTCCTACCCATGGGCGTGCTGGCCAAGACGTCGGGCGTTGTCTACACGGGTACTGCCGACATCAGCGTGCTCACCTGGGGAGGCGCGTTCTACAACATTGGTATCGCTACGCTGGGCAACATCGTCGGCGGCGCCATCTTCGTGGGCGTGCTCTACTGGCTCGCCTACAGGCGTCCGGCAGCCTAGCGACCGCCGAAATGCACGCACCATACGCTTCGACGCTTTGAACCGACCTGGCGGCACGCTAGCCGCGCTGAGGTCCGGTCGTTGCCTGAAGGCAGCTCCCACTGCTGAAGCAGCTCCAGCTACCGAGGCAGCTCCCACTGCCGAGGCAACTCCCGCTGTTCATCACGGCTTTTGCGCTCGCCAGGTCGGTTTTTGCTGTTTTACCGTGGGCGACCTGCGGTGTTGGCCTGGCGGAACCCGTGGCGTTGGCCCGGCGGAACCCGCGGCGTATGAAATAGGGGGCGTAATGAATTTCCAACAAGACACCAATTTCGCACGATTTTCGTTATGATTCGATAAGCTGACACGTTATGTGAGGTTTTGGTCGAAAGGGTGGTGGTCTGGATGCAGGCGCTTTCGCATCGGACGACATTGTTCACCGACTCGGTGATACGGCGCATGACGCGCATTTCGCTGGAATGTGGCGCTGTGAACCTTTCGCAAGGGTTTCCTGACTTCGACCCGCCCGCCGAGATTTTAGAAGCGCTTCAGCAAGCTGCACATGAGCCTGTGCATCAGTATTCCATCACCTACGGTGCGGCCGAGTTTCGCCAGGCGCTCGCGCAAAAGCAGAGCCGATTCATGGGCCGCGCTATTGATCCCGAAGAAGAGGTTACCGTCACTTGTGGCAGCACCGAGGCCATGCTTGCATCCATGATGTGCGTGGCCGATCCGGGCGACACGGTAATCGTGTTCTCGCCGTTCTACGAGAACTACCGTGCCGACGCGATCTTGGCTGGTGCACGCACTGCCTTCGTCCCGCTTGTACCGCCGAATTTCACGTTCGATCCCTCCGCGCTGGAGGCTGCCTTCGCGCAAGGTGCGAAGGCGCTGGTTCTGTGCAATCCGTCGAATCCGTGTGGCAAAGTATTCACGCACGAGGAACTGGAGCTAATTGCTTCCCTAGCGTGCAAATACGGGGCATATGTGCTGGTAGACGAAGTGTACGAGCATATCGTCTACGAGCCAAACGAACACACGTATTTCGCCACGTTACCAGGCATGTGGGAGCGCACGATAACTTGCGGTTCGCTGTCCAAGACGTATTCGATTACCGGCTGGCGGCTAGGCTATGCCATCGCGTGTCCGGAGATTTCAGAGCGCTTGAAGAAGGTGCATGACTTCATGACGGTGGGAGCTCCCGCTCCCTTGCAACACGCCATCGTGCCTGCACTTCGTTTCGGGCAGGACTACTATGACAAGCTGCGGTGCATGTACGCCGCCAAGCGCGATTACTTCTGCAACGGATTGGATGCGCTCGGGCTTTCCCATACGATACCCGAGGGTGCCTACTACGTGCTCATGGACATTGGCGAATTCGGTTACGAAGACGATTTGGAATTCTGCGAGAAAATGGCTCGCGAAGTAGGCGTTTCTGCCGTGCCAGGTTCGAGCTTCTTCCACGAGCCGCAAAACGCCCTCGTGCGCTTCAATTTCGCCAAGCGCCCCGAAACCATCGACGCCGCCCTAAACCGCCTGGAATCGTTGCGGCAGAAGATGCGACGATAGCCCATAGCTGGTGTCGGGGGCGAACCATCACGTCCGTGATAGTCGCTGATATGATCGCTGCTTGAAAACGGGACAAACCATTTTGCCTTGGCCGTCTGCAGTTGCCTAGATGACGAGAAGAACTCATCCCAAGTCGTCCAGGAACAAACTCATGCCTACAGCTCGTGGTTGACGTGACATGCAAGCGAGATACTGTCCGCCTGTCGTGTTATGATGTCTTTTTCGTTGAAAGGAGCACCTCGTGGTGCAGTTCCAGCCGTTCTTGCAGAAACGGACGCTCGGTCAGGATGTATTGCAAGCTGATTTTGGCGATGGTCCAGTCACCGCTAGTCAGAACTACTTCTTGGGGGAGCAAGCGCTTTACCGCAAGCTGGTCTCATATTTACCGATATGGCGCTATGTGCCCTACGATGCGATTGTCGCCGCTCAAGCTATCCAACGCGAATTCCGAGTTGGAGGATGATGCGATGGGCATGTTATCAAGCGGCCGTGCGTTGCTGTAACCATAGACGATCCCGTCTTGGACACCATCTATATCGTAACCGACGAATCGAATGCGACGGTTTTGACTCGGCAGATCTTGGGCAAGGTTCCGTCTGCGAGATGAGTTGGACCTTGTCCGATAGCTGAAGGTTCGAAAGAGTCGAAACCGATTCTTGGTGCGGTATCCATCCTTCAATTCTGTGGCGAGCTCTCCAGTGCATATGATGACTATAAGTCGAATAATTGAGCAGCTTTGTGCTTTCGATAGCCTTGAGTCCGCAATCCTGCGGCAAAATGCAAAAATATCGCCATATGGTGTGGATTCTGGCAGATTAATCCACGTCTCTAATCTATACAGTTTTTCATGAGCTGGGATAACGATGAATAGATTGCCTAACACAAGGCTTTCGTTTAAGGATAATCCACACCATATGGCGATATTTTTGCATTTTGCCGCAGGATTGCGGACTCACTTCAGCTTGACGGCAGGTTTGGTTCAATATGGCTGTGATGCGGTTTACACGTTTTACCTAAATGGTGACCGAAGTGGGCTTTGCGCAAGCAGATTCGGACAGGTAAAGTATGTGCGGAGCATAACCGCGAGAGCGTCACGGCTAGACGGAAACGTCGTTGCGCTCACCTGTGGATAGGAGCACCATGCAAGATGCAATGATGATTACGACCGAAGACCTGAAGCAGGCTGAAGCTGCTTTCCTGGTGGATCGCGCTAACTCGGTGGCGAAAAACGCCGTCACGGCGCAGGGCGTGCGGGCGGTTGCACGCGTGCCAGAACAGGCTGCGCGTGCTACGACCACTTTCGACATCGAGGTGAAGCAGGGCAAGGTCACCGACCAGATGCGCTCGGGTCGTTGTTGGATGTTTGCCAGCATGAACACGATGCGCACGCGCGTAATGAAGAAGTACAACCTGAAGAGCTTCGAGTTTTCAGGGTCGTATCCGCTGTATTGGGACAAGGCTGAAAAAGCGAACTGGTTCCTGGAAAACATCCTGGACACCCTGGACGAGCCCACCGAAGGACGCTTGGTGTCGTTTTTGCTCAGGGACCCCGTGAATGATGGCGGCGCATGGGACATGTTCAAGGCGCTCGTGACGAAATACGGCATGGTACCCAAAGAGACCATGCCTGAAACCGCCTGCTCGAAGAACACGGGTGACCTTGATGGCTACTTGACGCGATACTTGCGTGCTTGTGCCTGCAAGCTGCGCGAAGCACATACGGTTGGTGTCGACATCGATGCGTTGCGCGTGCAGAAGAAAGGGTATATGGAAAACGTGCTGAAGCTGCTTACCGTGTGTTTAGGCCAGCCACCGAAGACCTTCGAGGTGCGAGAGCGTGACAAGGACGATGAGCTCACGCTTTCCGGAACGTTCACGCCGCAGGAGTTTTTCGCCGAAGCGGTGGGCATGAACCTGGACGATTTCGTGTCTGTGGTTTCGGCTCCCACGGCCGACAAGCCCTACGATCGCACGTATACCGTCGCGCGGCTGGGCAACGTGATTGAGGCTGGCGGCGTGCGCTATTTAAACCTGCCGCCTGCCGAGCTCAAACGCCTGGCCATAGCCCAGCTGCGTGACGATTTGCCCGTGTGGTTCGGTTGCGACGTGGACCAGAGCTTCGTGAGCAGTGATGGCATCATGGACCTGGACGCTCTTGATATAGACGGGTTGTTTGGCTTCGACATCATCGCCGGTTTCGACAAGGCGCAGCGCCTGGATTACGGCGAGTCGGTGATGACGCACGCCATGGTGCTCGAAGGCGTGAACCTAGACGCTAACGGCAATCCCACGCTGTGGAAGGTGGAGAACAGCTGGGGCAAGGACCACGGCCGCGACGGCTTCTGCGCCCTGGCCGACAGCTGGTTCGACGAGTACGTCTACCAGGTGATTGTGGACAAGAAGTACCTCACGCCCGAACAGCGCGAGATCTTCGATACCATGGAGCCCATCGAGCTTGCTCCGTGGGATCCGATGGGATCCCTGGCATAAGGGTTCCGCCGTTTTGCCGAACGGCGGAACCTCGCACCACGCGCTGCGACGCTGCGGCCCGATCTGGCGGCGTATTAGCCGCCAGATCGGGCTTCGCTGTTTCACCATGGGCGACCTGTGAGTCGGGTGACCAGGTACACCGACTCATGCAGATAGGCGGCGGTGGCTAGGCGCGCAGTCTACTCAGTTTCGGTTGTTTCCGAGTCGACGTGAGTAAAGGTGTATGTATAGGCTTCAGGTTCATCTTGGTACGGAATGTCGGGCAAGTCAGAGGGCACGACGCTGTTTTCGAAGACCTTGTCCACCGTGAAGTCAATCGTGTCGCCATGAACCTCGCCGCTGTAGGTCATGGTGATTCCACGATCCGCGTTCTCCAGGACGAATTCAATGGTGTCAATCTCTAGAGCACCGTCGTTGGAAGAATCTCCTTCTTCGAGACTTGCTTTGGTGGTGAAGGTGTCTGCTGTCATGATGTTGGTCCACTCGCCACCAGAAGTTTCAAGCAGCTCGAAACCTTCCTGCGGTGTTGTGCCAGCGTCGCACTCGATGCCCCGCACCAGGCCGCCGTTGAAGAACCGAATGAACATCACGTCATCCTCGTCGGCGTACCAATAGACGCCATCGAGGTGCAGGTTCGTGGTTCCCGAGACATAAATGTCTGCTTCCTGCGTTTCTTCTGAAGCTGTGCTGTCGGAGCTGTTGCACGATACGAGCCCGAAACACGCGATGAGGGTCAAGACGGCACAGCAAAGGACAACGCGAATGGTGAGCTTTTTCATATAAGGCATCCTTCCCATTTGGCTGCTCGTATAGTCGGCTTCCTATCGTCCCTTTTTCAGCGATCCGAGGAAGTTGCGGCTGGCGGTGGTGAGAACGGTGCCGGCGACGCGGTTGAAAAGCTTGTCACGTTCACGGCGGCGACGCTCTGCTTCCCGCTCGGCGGCGATGCGCTGGCGCTCGAGTTCCTTCTGGCGGGCGCGCTCGGCGGCTTCAGCCTGCTTCTCAAGCTCACGCATTTGTCGCTGCTGTTCCTTCTCCAGCTCGGCTAGGCGCTTTGCCTCGGCTTTCTCTTCTGCGATGCGCTGCTTCTCCGCCTCGGCAGCTGCAGCGGCTTCTTCAGCGGCGATGGCGGCGGCAGCTGCGCGCTCGCTCAGCAACTCGTAGGCGCTCTCACGATCGACGGCGTCCTTGTACTTGTAGCGCAGGCCGTCGTTTTCGGCGATGTAGTGTTTAGCATCTTCGGGTGCGGCGTCCATGGAGCACGCCGGGGCGATGACCATGGCGCGCTGCACGATGGATGGGCGGCCGTCTTCGTCCATGAAGCTGATCAAAGCCTCGCCCGTTGCCAGCTCGGTCATGACTTCGGCTGTGTTGAAGGCGGGGTTCACGCGGAAGCTGTCGGCGGCGGCTCGGATGGTCTTCTGCTCGGCTGGCGTGTAGGCGCGCAGTGCGTGCTGCACGCGGTTGCTAAGCTGCGCGAGCACGCTGTTGGGGATGTCGGAGGGGCTTTGCGTGATGAAATAGACGCCCACGCCCTTCGAGCGGATGAGTTTCACCACCTGCTCCACCTTCTCGAGCAGGGCTTTTGGCGCATCGTTGAACAGCAGATGCGCTTCGTCGAAGAAAAAGCATGCCTTGGGCTTTTCCAGGTCGCCCACTTCGGGCAGGCTCTCGTAAAGCTCGGAGAGCATCCACAGAAGGAACGTGGAATACAATAGCGGACTTTGAACGAGCTGCACGCAGTCAAGGATGTTCACATACCCGCAACCGTCTTTGTCACAGCCCAGCCAGTCCATGATATCAAGAGCCGGCTCGCCGAAGAAGATGTTGCCGCCAGCGTCTTCCAGCTGCAGCAGCGAACGCTGGATGGCGCCCACGCTCTGCCGCGAGATCTGACCGTATTCGGTGGTGTAGTCGGATGCGTTCTCGCCCAAGAAGGTAATCATCGATCGCAGGTCCTTCAAGTCGAGCAGCATCAAGCCCTCGTCATCGGCTACGTGGAAGGCGATGTTGAGCACGCCCTGCTGCACTTCGGTGAGCCCCAGCAGCCGTGCGAGCAGCACCGGGCCCATTTCCGTGATCGTCGTGCGGACGGGCGTGCCGCCCTTGCCGTACACGTCCCAGAAATGCACGGGGCATCCGTGGAAGTCGTAGTTCTCGATACCGAGCTTCGCCAGACGCGCCACGAGCTTTTCCGTGCCCTCGCCCGCGACGGCGATGCCCGAAACGTCGCCTTTCACGTCGGCGACAAACGTGGGAATGCCCGCATCAGACATGCTCTGGATGATGGTCTTCACCGTAACGGTCTTGCCCGTGCCCGTTGCGCCGGCGACGAGTCCGTGGCGATTGGCCATGTGCGGAAGCATATAGACAGGTTCGTCTCCTTTGGCGATGAGCAGCTTGTCGTCTGCGTACATGTGGCCTCCTTCGAAGCGATGGTTATGCCTTTCAAATGTCATGCACTATTAAAGCACGCCAAACGGTTTTCGTGCGGGTGAAATGAGGATGAGTCGGTCCGTCTACGGGCGGCTGACTTAGCAAGATGAGTCGATCCGTCTTCGGGCAGCCAACTCGCCAGGACGAGCCAAACGTCTACGTGCAGCTGCCTCATGCAGGCAGCCGACTCATATGGTTGCGCTAGGGCGCCACGATGCCCTTCACGACCTCGCTGGCCAAGATCAGGCCAGCGACGGGCGGGACGAAGGCGACGGAGCCGGGTGTGGGACGCTCGTCGGCGGAAGAGGAGCTAGTCTTGATGGCAGGCTCTTGCGAATAGACTACCTTCAGGTGCCCTATGCCACGCTTTCGGCATTCCTTGCGGATGACTTTCGCCAAAGGGCACGCGCTCGTATCGTAGATGTCGGCCACCGTAAAGGCGGTGGGGTCGAGCTTGTTTGCGGCACCCATGCTGCAGACTATGGGCGTGCCGCATCGCTGTGCCTCTTCGATAAGCTGCAGCTTCGCCGTCACGGTGTCGACGGCGTCAACCACGTAGTCGAAGCTGCGAAAATCGAACTCGCCTGTGGTTTCCGGCAGGAAGAAGCATCTATGGGGGCGAACCCGGCAGTTGGGGTTGATGCTGCGGATGCGCTGCGCCATGACATCGACTTTTGCCTGCCCCAGGGTTTCGGTGGTGGCGATGATCTGGCGGTTCAAGTTGGTGAGGTCGACAACGTCGCTGTCGACGATGGTGAGTTCGCCGATTCCACTTCGGGCCAGGGCTTCGATGGCAAAGCCGCCTACGCCTCCCACACCGAACACCGCCACGTGCGCTCGGGCGAGCTGCTTTATGGCGTCGTGACCCAAAAGCAATTCGGTTCGATCAAGCCAGCTGGTCATTCGCTTCCTCCTTGGAACGGGTTGCTGTTCATTCTAGACGATATCAGCCGCGCTAAACGGAGGGGGCATCCGTAGACAGCAAGTCAGATGCGAGGAGGATGACCTTGGGAACCCGACTCTGAATCAAGCGGCTATGGGCAGCTGACTCATTGGCTCTTGGAAGTGTTCGATGCCAGCCAAGTGCTGCAATCTTTCCGCTCCCCGAGCCAAGTGGCACGAAAGGTTCACGCGGCTTGCATGCCAGCCACAAGGTTCAGGCTATTTCCAACTGCCACATGCATAGATAAGACAGCCTGAGAACGGCTCGCGTTTTGGCGTGTCATTTGTTACCTAGATGCAATATCGATACAATAGGCTCACGTTATAATGAAACGCAAGAAAGGCGCCTACCTGGTTAAAGGATACGCCATGGTTCAGCGTGAGTTCCGTCGACATAAATTCGGGGAGATTCACAACACTCTCGCGACTCGTCGCGATCAGCGCATGCAGAAAATGCGGAATGCTTCTGCCCTGCAAGAGATGGCTGTCCCCATCTCTTTTTCGGCTGCGCGCGAATCGGTCGTTCCGACCGTCAGCCAATTAGAGCACATCATCGTACCTACTGCCGAGCCGAAGCGAGTCGAGGGGCACTATCGCAAGGCACCCATATGCGTTCCCGAAGAGATTTCGCTGTGCTGCGGCATCAACGTGTTCGGCCGTATCATCAAATCGTTCGTTTACAGCACCGATGTGGTAACCATTCGCAACTGCAATGCCGATGCGGTGTTGGCCGTGTATCCGTTCACCTGCCAGCCAGCCATCACGCAAGCCCTGCTCACAGCTGCCGAATGTCCGGTTTTCACAGGCATAGCCGGGTCGGTTACCCGTGGTCAGAGATCGGTCGACCTTGCTCATTTCACGGAAATGCAGGGTGCGACGGGCGTGGTGCTCAATTCCTCGGCAGAGCCAGAAACCATTCGGGCAGTTTCGGCTTACGTCGATATTCCCGTCGTCGTGACGGTCATCAACTTCGACGAGTACGTGCAGGTGCGCATCGCTGCTGGTGCCGACATCGTGAACGTGGCTGCTGGGCGCAAGACGGCCGAAGTGGTGCGCCAGGTGCGCCAAGCGTTTCCTGTATTGCCTATCATGGCTAGCGGAGGCAAAACCGGCGACACCATCCTTGACACAATCAACGCCGGCGCCGATGCCATCACCTGGACCCCTCCAAGCATCGTCGAGCTCGAGCACCAGCTCATGGATAGGAACCGCGCTCTCGTCGAGCCTCCGGAAAACGAAGAAGAAGACGCAAGTGCTTAGGGTTTTCGCGGTTTTCTAGAACCGCGAAACGCACGCACTATACGCCCCAACGCTGGGTGCCCCTTGGCATTCCCCTTGGCGGCTGCCTCTTCTTATTGGGCGGAAAAAGAGCTGCGGACATTTACGAGGGCGTCGTCGTGGTGGAATTCCAGCAGCGCTAAGGAAAGTTGCTGGGCGACGGGATAAAGGTGCTCGTTGGCGCAGATTACGGCGGCGCGAGCGAAATCGGCGTAGCGCTCTTGTCGCGGCCAGATGTTCACGCCCGTTTCGCGAAGGATGCCGAAAGCCTCTTCGGTTGAGCAGTCTTCCAGTTCGTGATCCGATTCGAGCAGCTCGGAGAGTTCAACTTGCGCTTGGGCTGCAATATCGGCGCGCATCGAGATGGAAGCACGGTAGCAAGCCGCAGCGCCTTGGTGGCTTCCCGTTCTCCACTGTAGGTACGCCATGCGGTAGTAGGCTAATGCGGCGTCGCGAATCGTGGGAGCCAGAGAAATGCACTCGTTCATCTGGTCAATCGCCTCGAACAGCTTCGATTGCTCTTCGAGAACGCGTGCCCTCGTGATAGCGGCTCCAGCGGAAAGGGGTGCTAGCCTCACGACCTCGTCGGCATAAGAGATGGCCTCTTGCGAGCGGTCAAGCAGGCAGAGAAGGTGTGTCATCATCTCGTTGGCAGCATAGTAAGCGCGCGGTACCAAATGGACGGTGCGGTTGTCGGCGTAATGGAGGTTGTAGATGACGCGCTCCGCCGGGTTGTGGAAATGACGGTACGTTGATTCGGTGTCATCCATGAACGCGATCTGCATGGACGGGGTGAGGGCATCACGCAATTGATCTGCGGCCCGCTCCAATTCGAGGGGATTTCGGTTTGCGAATGCGACAGCGCTGGTGGCAAGTGCGCTTCCCAGCTCGGATCCGCTTGTGAACACGGCTTCGAGCTGTTCGATCTGGCTTGGTTCGGCAGTGCCATCGACCAGCGTGCGCATTACGCGGCTGCAGGCGTCGATGACAGCGGAATCCGTTGACGTTTCCTGCAGCTCGTGCACCGCGGTGACAGCTGCTTCGGTGGTGGAGCCAGCTGCTGCAAGGCGGCATTCCAAAGCCGCCCAAGCCTTGCGAATCGATGCGCCTTCTTCCACTCCCAAATCGCTTTCCATCCGAGCTCCCGTAGCGGCGGCTAGGGTGGGGCTGCAAGCCCGGTCGCTGAGCTCGACGCGCATGGTGTAACGCTCTGGTGCGAAAAGCGGATCGTCGGCGTCCAGGTGGGGATCAACGGGGTCTAACCAGGCATTGTCCCAGCTCATACGCAGGTTGGGATGGGAAAAATCCTGAATGGGAGCACGGTGGCGCGTAAGTTTGTGCAGTTGGGGAAGGTCTGACCTCGTTGCCTTCAGGGAAAGCACGGCGTTGGAGTTGCCGCGAGGATAGCATGTCACCACCACCGTATCGGCAGAACGTGCCGGATCAGGCGATCCCAGCGCGACCTGCGCCATGAACAGGGCGCTTCGGTATGCGTAGTCACGTGCCAGGGCCTCTTGCAGGTCTTCGTCCGTACCAGCGATGGAAAAGCAGCTGGGACGGGGAACCTGCATTTGCACCAGTACGAGCTTTTCCGCCGCGTTGGTCTTCATATCGAAAACAATTCGGAAGGGCAGGCTTGCGTTTTCGGCTGCATTGGCAATGTTCATGCGCAGTTCCCACTCGCCCAATGGCTGCTCGCTGATTCCGTTGGGGTAGGCAACCGCAAGTGCGTCACAGCGCGAGGTGTAGTTGGGCTTGACCTTGCTCGTTGCGGTCAGCACGTCAACAACCCTGTCGAATGTATTGCCCTTGCGGGAGTATCCCAGATGCGAGCCTTGGGAGACGATCATGTCGTGGCAGATGTTGAAGGCGGCTTCCAGGCTGAGTACCGCATCGAATACTTCGTCAGGAATCTCTGGCGCGTCACCGCCGAGCCAATACCGATCGTTGCGGGAGAGCTTGATGGGCTTGACGTGGGGTGGATCTTCCAGCTCCAGCGCTTTGGATGCTGCCAGCATGGTAGAAAGGTCGGCGAAGGCATCGACGGTTCGTCCAGAGGACATCACGTCCTTAGCCGTTGCGAATGCGTCTTCCGATCGCAGCAGCATGCGTTCTACGATTGCCATGCGTTCGCGCGCCATCCTGCGGGGAATTGACTCCGAGGGCATGCTGCCAACATGCTGCGCGTAATTCTTGAGGGTTGCGGGATTGTGTCTGGAGGGGCTGCCGTCGTCGCTTTCGTCGTTGTCGTTGCGTGTCAAATCGGCGGCTGTGGAATCGTCTGGCTCGGTTTCCGGCAATGATGCTACGTTGGTCGGAAGAGGAGAGGCCGGCGTCGCGGAAGCGGTGGTTTGCGTGCTGACAGATTTGGATGCGGGCTTCGCTTCGGCATCAGATGGCTGCGCGCCAGCAGCGGATGCGCCGTCGATTCGCGCGTCGTCATTGGGAGCTTGTGCGTCAATGGCCGGAGTTGGCGCGGTACTGTCGCGGTGCTGAGAATGGGCGGTCTGCGCTGCGGTGCTGGTCGCAGGCTGCACGCCGGTGGAATCAACTGTCGCAGTGTTCTCACGTGATGAGCGTGATGCGCGTTCCCATGCAGGAACCCATCCCGCAAGGCGAGCCGCTCTGTGACGGCGCACACCCACGACGAGCAAGACAACGCCGCATAGCGAGAAGAACAGCATTGCCGCCATGGCCACCTTCGCAGCAGAAGCGAAGGCCCCACCAACGCCCATGAACCCTATGATCAGGGCAACTGCGAAACAGGCGGTCGCCAGGACGGTCGCGATCCGCGATGTATTCGCTAGGTTCTGCCCTGATGTACGAGGGTTAACCATTGAAATCCTTCTGTCTGTGAGCTGTCCGGGTTGTGGAACCTTCATAAGCGTAAGGGACACATCGTGCCGTCAACAGCGTTTAACGTAGTCGCGTCTTGGTTGCTGCGCCGTCATACCACGAAAGTGAAGCCTCAGCTTGCCGTCGTAAAGGCTTGCCGTCGAAGCTGTCGATTACTTCTTATAGCTTCACCATGCTCGATGCTATCGCCTGGGCGGCATCGCTTCCGCAGAAACGTTCGACCAAGGCCAACGCGAACGACAAGGCAGTTGCGGGACCTCGGCTGGTCGTGATGTTCCCGTCGACGACCACGGGCTCTGCTACAGGTGTGGCGCCAACGAGCTCCGCCTCCATGCCGGGATAGATGGTAGCGCGCCGGCCGTCCACGATGCCCAGGTGGCCCAGCACCATGGGAGCAGCGCAGATGGCGGCAATCGGTTTGCCTTCGCTCGCAAGTTCCACCAGCAGATCACGCAGCGGAGCGCAAGCTTCCAGGTTCTTGGTCCCGGGCATACCACCAGGCAGCACGAGGGCTTCGACGCTGGTTGCATCAAGCTGCTCGATGATGGTGTCGGCGATGATGGGTATGCCGTGCGCGCCCGCGATTGCCGGCGGGTTCGAAGCCTCGGTGGCGCCTGTGGAGACGGCGACGGTTAGAACCGGAAGCTGCGCACGCCGCAGTACGTCCACCACCGTGATGGCTTCGATTTCCTCGAATCCTTCTGCTAGAAACACGCAAATCGTCTTGCTGCTGTTTGCCATGGGATCCTCCTGCCACGTGTCTTTCCATCACGTGCGAGTTTAGCGCATTCGCCAGCGCCATGCGACCGCGGGTCTGCCCAGAAAAACCAAAGGCAATCAAATATCAGGGGGTTCTGATTGCTTTGGTGGCGACTAGCCGCCTGCGCTGGGGTTACCGAATTCCAGCAACATAACCGAGGTAGTGCTCTGGCTGGCTGAATCGAGCACCGCTGCGAAGTTCGCGGGCTGCAAGATCTTCGTCGAGTACGGTACGATGCTGTAAAGTCGCTCGATCGCAAAGTCGGGCATGTCTGCGATGCGCCACGCCCCTGCGATGTGCCACGCCCCCGTTCCTTGATACGCGTACCTTAGCACGCGCATAATGCGCCACGCCCCGTCCTTGGCACGCACGTTCCTTGACACACCAGCAGGAACCGTGCTCGGCTAACATGCATAACTCCAGTTCCCAGGGTGGCGATACAATAGGGGTTGCTGAAAGGAGAGGATTGAACCATGAAACATACCTGCAAGGTGACGGTTATCGACAAGAAGTGCTTCACCGATTTCCAGAGCGCATATCTAGCCGATCCAGCCAGCGGCTCGTGTCCCTGCTTCGAGGTGGGGCAGGAGTATCTGTTTGAACGCGAGAATGGCAAAGACGATTTCTGGCATTTCGGACGAGACCTCGATCCAAAGTTTCCTTGCGCTGAGGCGTGGGATTGCATCAGTCGCTACATCTACACGGCATTGCAGGGCGGCGCCATCATGAAGGGCTGGACGAACGATGAGCGCATCATGATTGCCTGCTGCAATGACGGTACCCGCCCTGTGATTTTCAAGATCGAGCGCATCGACGAGCCCGAAACCGAAGAAGAGCGCGACTGGCTTGGGTCGCGCGATTTCACTCACGGCATCGAGGACGCTTATACGGGGGCGTAGTGATATCAAGGCTTGCTGGGTTTGACGTTTTCCGGTGCGCGTCATCAGATGAGACTTATTGCCATCGATACTGGCTTGACGCCTGCGAATTGAGCCTAGCGGATCTCTGCAGTACTTATGATTCCTGAAAACAATGTCAGAAATTTCAGTTTATGATACTTTTGCAATGAGCAGATGTAACATATATAGTGCATTTATCAATAGAAGTAGCGTATAAGATACTATTTCAAGCCCTTATTCCAACATTGCAGCTGATTATGGCGCAGCAAAATATCATAAATTGAGATTAATGACAACAAAGCAGTCGATTGTATGCATCAAAGGCATATTTTGCATGTTGGCACCTGAAAACAGCCCCCAGATTACCCATATCGCGTAAAGCGCCCTGCGACATTCATCGCAGGGCGCTGCTCCTCAAGCCTTGGGCGGGCGCTATTTGGCCTTGCCCTGATTGGCCACCTTGTTGATCTTGGCCTCGATGACATCTGGGTCGCCGATGTAGCGCTTTTCGAGCACGTTCATGTCCTGATCGAACACATAGACCAGCGGCACGCCGGTGGGGATGTTCAGGCTCACGATCTCATCTTCGGAAAGACCGTCGAACTGCTTCACCAGCGAGCGCAAAGAATTGCCGTGCGCAGCGATAAGCACGCGCTTGCCGGCTTTCATCTGCGGCAGGATCTCGGACTCGAAATACGGCCACGTGCGAGCGATGTTGTCCTTGAGGCACTCGTGCATGGGCACGCAATCAGGGTCGACGTCACGGTACTGGGGCCATGCGTGGGCATCGCGCTCATCGCCGGGCTCGAGCGCGGGCGGACGTGTATCGAAGCTGCGGCGCCAAATCTTCACCTGCTCTTCGCCGTATTTCGCAGCGGTCTCGGCCTTGTTCAGGCCTTGCAGCGCACCGTAGTGACGCTCGTTGAGACGCCACGACTTGATGACGGGCAGCCATGCGCGATCCATCTCGTCGAGCACGATGTTGAGTGTGTGGATGGCACGCTTGAGGTAGCTCGTATAGCACAGGTCGAAATCGAAACCCTCGGCAGCAAGAGCGCGGCCACCTTCAGCAGCCTCGATGCGGCCAGCCTCGGACAGGTCGACATCGGCCCATCCGGTGAACAGATTCTTCTTGTTCCATTCGCTCTCGCCGTGGCGGATGATAACGAGTGTCATGGTGTCGTCAGACATG
>JBGUXY010000007.1:0-25747 GCA_045118335.1 Eggerthellaceae bacterium | reverse complement strand
AAAACGAAGACCACCGAAGCCATGGAGGAGGAGCGTCGCCTCGCATTCGTGGCCATCACGCGTGCCGAGAAGCGGTTGTTCCTCACGTGCGCTGACGGCACGAGCCATGACGGAATGCCACGCTACCCAAGCCGTTTCGTGCTCGATATCGATCCCGATCTTGTCGATTTCGTCACGCCGCTCGAAGATTCCCTCGTCAAGGATGCTCGCGCGTATATGCACGTTCGCGATGCCCAGCTCGACCAGGCCGAGGTTGCACCCGCATTCGAGGTGGGGTCGCGCGTGAAGCATCCCGTGTTCGGCATGGGCACGATCGTGGGCATCGATTCCGAGCGCAGCGCCTATGAGGTGCATTTCGACGGCATGGATACCCCACGCAGTCTTGCGATGCGTGCAAAGCTCGAGCAAGCGTAGCTGGTTGCGCTACGGGTTTTTGCGAAATGCCCAACGCTGCAGTTTCCGAGTCCATTTGGCACGTCCATGCAAAACGCATGCCAGATCTTGTCTCGGCACTTCTTCTGCGCATTCGGTTGATCTCCGTTCGCAACGCGACGTTGTTCATCATCCTGCTCGCGGTTTATCTGGTAATCTCACTCCCGTTCAAATCGCTGGCGATCATCCCCGGATTCACCGACGTTCGACCGGTGTGCATGCTCATGCCCGTTTACGGAATCTTTTTCGGCCTGCCGGGTTGTTTCGCATTTGCGGCGGGCAATCTTATCAGCGATATAGCGTCGGATAGTTTGAGGTGGTCTTCAATTGCGGGTTTCATCGGCAACTTCGTATACCTTTATTTGATGTACTTGTATTGGACCCAGCTGCGAAAAAAGCAGTTCAGACTGCGAGCTCGGCGTGCAGTTGCGCTGTTCGTAGCCTCGATTTTTGTTTGCGCAACACTTGGTTACACTGAACAGCCGTTGGCCTGTATGCTTCGATTTCCGCCGAAGCGTCGTTGAAGCAAATGCGCTGAGTGCTATCATGGAAACGCTTAGTAACCAATCGCCCCAAGGAGGCACCACATGAGCATGATTATCGATGTGTACGGCCGCGAAGTTCTCGACTCCCGCGGCAACCCCACCGTCGAGGTGGAAGTCACCCTTGAAAGCGGCGCCATGGGGCGTGCGATGGTTCCGTCCGGCGCGTCGACTGGCGCGTTCGAGGCTGTCGAGCTGCGCGACGGCGACAAGGACCGCTACATGGGCAAGGGCGTCCAGACCGCGGTCGAGCATGTGAACACCGAGCTTGCCGACGAGCTCGTGGGCTACGAGTCCGACGACCAGCGTGCCATCGACGACGCGATGATCGCTCTCGACGGCACTGACAACAAGGGTCGCTTCGGCGCCAACGCCATCCTGGGCGTCTCGCTGGCAACCGCCCGCGCAGCTGCTGAGGAAGCAGCCCTGCCGCTTTACAAGTATGTCGGCGGTCCGAACGCCCATCTGCTGCCCACGCCCATGATGAACATCCTCAACGGTGGCGTGCATGCTGACAACAACGTCGACTTCCAGGAATTCATGATCATGCCCGTTGGTGCCCCGACGTTCGCCGAGGCCTTGCGCTGGTGCTGCGAGGTCTACCACACGCTGAAGAACGTGCTGAAGGCTTCTGGCCATTCCACCGGTGTTGGCGATGAAGGCGGTTTCGCACCCGACCTGAAGACCAACGAAGAGCCGCTGCAGTACATCATGGAGGCCATCGAGGCTGCCGGTTACAAGCCTGGCGATGACTTCATGCTGGCCATGGACCCCGCCACCACCGAACTCTACGACGCCGAGCGTGGCGTGTACAAGCTCGAGGGCGAAGGACGCGAACTCACGAGCGAGGAAATGGTGGACTACTGGGCTGCTCTCGTCGAGAAGTACCCCATCATCTCCATCGAAGACGGCCTGGCCGAAGAGGACTGGGACGGCTGGGTGAAGCTCACGCAGCGCATCGGCGACAAGGTCCAGCTGGTTGGCGACGACCTGTTCGTCACCAACGCCGAGCGCCTGAAGAAGGGCATCGAGATGGGCGCTGCCAACTCCATCCTCATCAAGGTGAATCAGATCGGCAGTCTGACCGAGACCTTCGAGGCCATGCAGATGGCCCAGCGTGCCGGCTACACTTGCGTGGTGAGCCACCGCTCTGGCGAGTCCGAGGACACCACGATCGCCGACCTGGCCGTTGCCACTAACGCTGGCCAGATAAAGACCGGTGCTCCGTGCCGTTCCGACCGTATCGCCAAGTACAACCAGCTCCTGCGCATCGAGGACAGGCTGGAAGATGCTTCCGAATACGCCGGAATGAAAGCGTTCTACAACGTGAACCGCTAAAGACCGAATCATAATCGAAGCAAGGCCCATCTACACGATGGGCCTTGCCTATTTCGGGACATCAAGGTGGAAGAGGCGGGAGCTGAGCCAATTGGCGTTGCGCTCTGTAAAGAATCGGTAGTAAGAAGCGTTTCGCCTCGACCGATAAATGCGGCAGGGACTGCTGCTAGCCCATATGAGCGAGGGGAGTCCTACAACCAACAGGTACAGGGGCCCCAAGATAGCCGATTGTATGGTGTGTCCATACTCATGCGCAATCAGGCGTTTCAAGCTGGTGCGCTCGGGGTTGGACAGGCTATCGTGTCTTGCGGTTTCCTGCGCAACGAACACGAACATGCCAAGTGAGATGCTTGAGCTCTTGGACCAGGTGCTTACTAGCACGCCTTTGAACCATCCCCGCTTTCTTGGTCGGGTTGCGATATAGACGATTCCACCAACGAGGGTCTGGGGGAAGCCCCAGACGATTTGCCAGATGGTGTAGAGCGCACTTTGCATGCGGATAGTGTACAGGAACCGAATGCGAAGGGTAGATGTGAAGGCAAGGGAATACTGGTAAGCTTCTTTGGCTAGAAGTGTAACGTGGCCTTGGATTATGCATTGACGATACCGTCAGCATGCCTGCAGCCTAAAGAGGAGCCCCGATAGGGGCTCCTCTGTTTCTTGCGATATGAGCGAAACGGTTCTGCTACTGCTTTGCGAGTGCATCGCGGATTTCGCGGAGCAGAACGACTTCCTCGGAAGGCTCCTCGGCAGCTTCTTCCTCGGCGGCTTCCTCTTCCTTCTTCTTGGCGAGTGCGGCGGCCTTTTCCTTCATCGTGTTGATGCTCTTGATGAGCAGGAACACGACGAGTGCAATGATCAAGAAGTTGATGATTGCGGAAATGAAATTGCCGATGTTCATGCCGGCGATCATCAGCGGGACGGCAACGCCGTCTTCGCCTACATGTCCACCAGTGCACAGCGTGATGAGTGGGTTGATGATATCGTCGGTGAGTGCAGTGACGATAGCCGTGAATGCACCGCCGATCACGACACCGACGGCCATGTCCATTGCGTTGCCCTGATCGATGAACTCCTTGAATTCTTGAATCAGGCCTTTCTTCTCTTCTGCCATACTTCCTCCTTTTGGTCTGCGTTTGTATGGTCTAGGGAAAGACGTCCTCATTCTTAACGCTTGGCTGCGTTGCAGAATGTGACAAGGACGCTTTTCACTAGGCCGCTTACCAGGCCCCATTCTAGCGAACTTGTTGTTGTTTTGCGAACTAATATTCCAAAATTGGTCTTGATTAAGGCTTCTCGGATAGCACGCGATGGGCATTGTCGGCAATTATGTCGTGCAAAGGGCAATTACGCACCTGCTCGATTGCGAAAAGTGCTTGCTGGAGCGCTTCTGCCATCGAATGTGTCGGGCATGTATCTCCCTTGTGCGAAGGAAGATCGGTTTCCAAGAGGATGCGCTTTTCCGGAATCGCTTTTGCGTATTCACGTCCCCTTCCCGTTGTCATCATGCGGTTATTCAAAGAGAACATGCAACCCATGCGAATGGCGCGTGCGAGTTGTGGAGCTGAACCGGAAAACCAATGCATGATGCAGGTGCAGCTTTCCATAACCGCATGTCTTTCGAGGATGTCGAGTATTGCATCGGCGCTGTGCAGCGCATGGATGGAAAGGACCTTGCCTCCTTCCCGTGCGCAAGTGCCCACGATGCGTTCGAAGGCAGCTAGCTGGGCGTTTTCGCTGCCATGGTGGCGCTTGGAGAAGTCGAGCCCGATTTCCCCGATGAAGCGAGTATGAGTAGCTAGCCGACAGAGGAAATCGACTTCTTCCATGCTGCAGGTTCCATCTGCAATCCACCATGGGTGAAGGCCTGCAGCGACTCTGATGCCATCAAAGTCAACGAAAGACCTGCACGTTTTCTGGTAGTCGCGTGGATCCGCGGTCATGGTGAGCATCTGCCAATCCGCCTCCCGTGCTATTTGCAAAGCACCGGGGGCAAAATCAAGATGGCAGTGCATGTCCGTTAACGACGATGTAGCGGAATTGTTGCTAGATATCGACACGTTCCATCTCCTCTTGGCTTCATCCGCCATTATAGCGGTTGGTGTCATTGCAGCACGCCGCCCGATTGTCGTCGTTTTGCGATTGTGCTTTATGGATACATCTTGCAAACGATACGTATCGAAACATGTGTTCACATGGTTTCTCTACTATAGTTTTACATCGTGTTATCCCTGATGCACCGTTAAGGGGCTTGCTTTATCGAAAGGTTTGCCACATGCGCATATTGAAATACCTGAGAGGACATGCGGGGGCGGTTGCCCTTGTGTTTGTCCTGCTCATGTTGCAAGCGATATGCGACTTGGCTTTGCCCGCCTTCACGGCGGATATCGTGGACGTGGGAATACAGCAAGCTGGCGTGCAAGATGCCGTGCCCGAACGCATGCGAGAGGAAACGCTCGAAACAGTTCTCGGCATGCTCGATCCACAAGCTCGACAGATAGTCGAATCATCATACGACTTAATCCAAGAGGGGACATATTCTCTCAACGATAAAGGCGAATCAAAGAGGCAAGAGCTCGATTCCCTGCTCGTTGAGCCACTTGCTGCAATCTCGCGTGGTTATAGTACAGAATCTCAGGTTCAGGAGACAGACGAAACGGTGAGCGATGCCCTCATCCGGCAGCAAGCCATACTCGCCGTTCATGCTGAAAACGAGGCGTGTGGCATCGATACGCGATCGGTGCAGTTCTCGTATCTGATTGCAGTGGGCATGAGAATGCTGGGCGTTACGCTGGTGGGAGCCATCGCGACGGCAGCCGTTTCTTTCGTGGCAAGCCGAACCGGTGCAAGAATCGGTCGAGAGTTGCGCGGGAAGCTGTTCCGCCGCGTCGTGGCTTTCTCGGATGCCGAGATCAACAGGTTTTCTGCTGCATCGCTCATTACAAGGGGCACAAACGACATACAGCTCATTCAGATGGTTTGCATCATCTTCATGCGCATGGTGCTGTTTGCGCCAATTCTTGCCCTGGGGGGCATCATCATGGTTGTTCGCACGAACGTTTCCATGTCTTGGATCATAGCCCTTGCGGTAATCGTGGTCTTGTGCTTGGTTGCAGTTCTGATGAGGGTTGCCATGCCGAAGTTCAAGATCATGCAAACGCTCATCGACCGCGTGAACCTAGTTGCGCGCGAGCTGATAACGGGCTTACCCGTCATCAGGGCGTTCAATAGGCAACAATTCGAAGAATCGCGCTTCGATGTGGCGAATCGCAATCTGCGCGACACGCAGCTGTTCACCAATCGGGTCATGGCGTTCATGCAGCCTTCCATGATGCTCGTCATGAACGGCGTTTCGGCGCTCATCGTATGGGTGGGGACAGGATATATTGATGTTGGCAGCATCCAGACGGGAGACATGATAGCCTTCATCACCTACTCGATGGTAATCATTGCAGGGTTTCTAATGCTCTCGATGATTGCCATCCTGTTGCCACGTGCCGAAGTCGCGGCATCGCGCATCGACGAAGTGCTGGCGACGGAACCTTTAATCGTCGATCCCGATGAACCGCTCGACGGCACTCTCGCCGCAAGTGGGGGTGCTAGGATAGAATTCGATGATGTGAGCTTTGCCTACGAGGGATCGGCGAAGCCGGTTCTCTCACATGTGAGCTTCACGGCTCTGCCAGGCAAGACCACTGCCATCATCGGGGCGACGGGTTCGGGAAAGTCCACGGTGCTACGATTGCTCGTTCGTGCCTATGACGTGACAGAAGGACGGGTGCTCGTCGATGGCATTGACGTACGCGATATCACGCAAGTTGCCCTGCGTCAGACCATGGGATACGTACCGCAGAAGGCATTCCTGTTCTCGGGTACCATCGGCTCGAATATCGGGTATTCGAAACCGGGCATGGATAAAGAGAGTATTTGGGAAGCGGCACGCGTTGCGCAGGCCCTCGATTTCGTCGAAGCCAGGGAGGGGGGTTTCGATGCCCCCGTATCACAAGGTGGAACAGATGTTTCGGGTGGCCAGCGTCAGCGATTGGCCATTGCCCGTGCCTTGGCAGCTAAAGCCCGAGTTCTGCTCTTCGACGACAGCTTCAGCGCGCTCGACTATGCAACCGATTCGGCATTGCGAAGCGCCTTGCGCCAATTCACAGGCGATTCGACGGTCATAATCGTTGCGCAGCGCATAGCCACCATACGCTCGGCCGATAACATCATCGTGCTTGACGAGGGACGTGTGGTTGGGCAAGGCACCCATGATGAGCTCATGGTTTCGTGCCCTGAATACTTCGAGATAGCCACTTCACAGCTTTCGGTAGCCGAGCTGGAAGGCGGTGATGCGGCATGAGCGGGAACGTAGAGGCGCGCGCCAGCGTCCCACGGCATCGCCCGATGCACGGCCCTGGAGCAATGATGGCCGGCGAAAAGCCAAAGGACCTTGGTGCAACGTTGAAGCGCTTGCTTGTCTTCATGGGGAGGTACAAGGTCGCGCTCGCTGCCGTGGTCGTGTTTGCAATGGCGTCAACCGTGTTCAGCATCATCGGCCCCAAGGTGCTCTCTCTTGCCACAACCGAGCTTTTCGAAGGCGTGATGGCAAAGGTCAAAGGAACTGGCGGTATCGACTATGGAGCCATTCGGACCATATTGATCATCACGTTGGCCATATACATGGTTTCGTCGCTGTGTTCGCTTCTGCAACAATGGGTGATGAGCTCGATTGCGCAGAACACCTGCTACGAGATGCGCCGTCAGATAGACCTCAAGATCGACCGGATGCCCATGGGCTATTTCGAGAGGAATTCGACGGGGGATGTGATCTCGCGTATCACGAATGACGTGGACACCCTCGGGCAAAGCCTCACGCAAGGGTTTACGCAGCTCATCACGGCAAGCGTGACGTTGGTGGGTGTAGTCGTGATGATGCTTACCATCTCTCCGCTGCTCACGCTCATCACCTTGTTCATTTTGCCCGTATCTGCAGGACTGCTCGCTTTCGTGGTAAAGAAGAGCCAGAAATACTTCAAGGCACAACAGGCGACGCTGGGGGCAATCAACGGACAGGTGGAGGAAACGTTTTCGGGGCATATGGTGGTGAAGGCCTTCAATCAAGAAGACCGCGTCGTGGGGCAATTCGACCAAACAAACGAACGTCTCTACGAATCCGCGTGGAAATCGCAGTTCATCAGCGGTCTCATGATGCCTGCCATGAACATGGTCTCCAATGCCGGCTACGTGGTCGTGGCCGTTACCGGAAGCTGGCTTGCCGTATCGGGGACCATCACGGTGGGCGATATCCAAGCCTTCATCCAGTACGTGAAAAATTTCACGCAACCCGTTCAACACCTCATGCAGGTCGCCAACGTGTTTCAATCTATGGCCGCTGCCGCTGAGCGTGTCTTCGAGTTCCTCGACGAAGAAGAGGTTGAGGACTGGCAGGCAACGGCTAGCTTGCAGGACCTACGCGGGGATGTCGAGTTCCGTCACGTTCGATTCGGCTACGATGCCGACAAGCCTGTCATAAGCGATTTCTCGGCGAAGGTGGAACCGGGTCAGACCGTGGCTATAGTTGGTCCCACTGGAGCTGGAAAGACGACGCTCGTGAAGCTGCTCATGCGGTTCTACGATGTCGACGATGGCGCCATCCTCATCGACGGTCATGACATACGAGAATTCGACCGACACGATCTTCGTTCGCTTGTGGGCATGGTGTTGCAAGACACCTGGCTTTTCTGCGGAACGATTCGCGAAAACATACGGTATGGCGACGTCGATGCTACAGATGAGCAGGTTGAGGAAGCTGCCAAAGCGGCCTTCGCCCATAATTTCATCTGCACACAGCCAGATGGCTACGACATGTTGATCAACGAAGATGCGACAAACATCAGCCAGGGACAACGGCAACTGCTCACCATTGCCCGAGCTATTCTGTCCAATCGGCAAATGCTCGTACTCGACGAGGCCACTTCGTCTGTCGACACGAGAACAGAGCAGCGCATTCAAGATGCCATGGACAACCTCATGGAAGGACGCACGTCGTTTGTCATAGCTCATCGGCTCTCGACCATCCGGAATGCGGATTTGATACTGTGCTTGGATCACGGCGACATCGTGGAACAGGGAACTCACGACGAGCTACTCGAGCTTGGCGGATTCTATGCGCGGCTTTATAATTCACAGTTTGAAGGGGTTTAGCTCGAATAGCAGACGGGCGCCCCGAAGAATCGAGGGGAGTCCATCGATGACGCAGGCAGAGCACAACATCGGGACGTATTACGTATCAGGGGTGCCGATATGCGCGCTCTACGGAAGCGGTGAGCGGCATCCCTTCAATACGAACAAGTTGGCCGTCTATGATTTCGACGGTACTTGCATTTCGGGCAATTCGCCGGTGATGCTGGTCCGATATCTCATCCGCAGGCGCAAACTCGATCCATGGGCTGCCATGCGCATCTGTTTTTGGGCCATTGCCTACAAGCTACAGCTTCCGCAAAACGAGAGTTGGGTGAGATGGCTGGTGTTCAAGCCGTTCGATGGCATTCCCAAAGAAGAGGTTGATGCCTATCTTGCCCAGTTCTACGAAGACGTGGTTTCCAAGCGCTACCGACCAGAAGCAGACGAGAGCATGCGCCGCATGTCCGAGGAAGGCATCTTGGTCGTGGTGGTTTCGGCTACGTGGCAGGCCATAGTCGATCAGGCCCAGAAGAGCCACCCGTTCGATGTTGGCATTTCCACGTCCATGCAAGTGGACAACATGGGAAACTACACGCGGTTCGTTGATGGATTGCCAATCGAGGGCATGGAAAAGGTCCGCGCAGTGAAGCGCTTTGCCGATGAGCGGTTTGGAAGAGGCAACTGGGTGATCGAATATGCATATGGCGACCACCATTCAGACATTCCCCTGCTCGAGCGCGCTAAGCATCCCTGTGCTGTGACGCCCGACAATCCCCTGGAGCGGCAGGCGAAAAGGCGCAACTGGCAGATATTGAATTGGAAGAAACCCCAGGTTGGCGATTTGGATCTGTAGGGGGCGCACCAGGTTATTCGCTACGATACGGTGTCGATGGGGTGACATTTCCGTCCTCGAGCGAAATGCCGTGTGATTTCAGGTTGCCGCTCATATACAATCATCAAGGTGAAACGACAATACATTACTGGCGCATACGAGAGGGAGGTGGGCGCATGTTCGGCATTGGTTCGAGCTTCAATAGTTCGCTTGGCGGCGGCAACGACGCCAACCGCTCCGCAGAAGACTATCTGGAAATGGCGCGTGAGGCAGCTGCGCAAGGAAAGGGCCTGCTGGCAGCATATCTGTTCCTTGCAGCCTACGAAAAGGAAGCCGAAGGGGGTACAAGACCGCAAAAGCAAGTTGTCGAAGGGCTTCATCGGGCAATGGAGCTTGCTTGCGAAGCCCATGCACGTGCTCTCGCCGAGCATGTGTTCGAAAAGCTGGAGCCGTATAACACGGCAGAGCAGAACAAGGGCTATGCGCACAGCCTTCAAGAGCTCATGTTGGACAAGCTGGAGGATTTCGGCCTGTCGCGCGACGACCTTCAAGAGATGGCGAGCTTTTTCTCGGGTGATGCGTTCGGCAATGCGATGCTGTCCCATTTCGGGATAAACGTGTCGAGCGAAGGTGACGATGGGGCATCGAATGAAAAGACGCGCGAGCACGATGGCTCCCAACATTCGTTGCTACTGCCTCCTTCAACGCCATTTGGCAAGATTACCGAGCATAGATTCTCAAGCGATGCGCCGAGGAAGCAGGAAAAACAGGAAAAGCCAGCAAAGACCGAGTCGAAGACCGATGACGATGCGGCTCGGCTCAAACCCGAGCAATCGATGGTCACGGGCTATAGCGAACTCATCGGCTACGATTGCGCCGTGCAGATGATGTACGAGAGGGGAATAGGTCTTGCCGACGATGAGCGCTTCAGGAACTTTATGGCTATGCTCAATCGTCGTCATGGCATTTCGTCGCTGCCCTCGTTCTCGACGATGGTGTTTCGTTCTAACGCTCGCGAGGACGCCACGCACTTCATGGCTGCAACGGTGGGTGAACTGGGTCTTCCCACCGTGCGAATGTACATGGAGGAGGCTCCCAATGGTGTTCCGGTCCTTTGCATCATGGCCACGAGCGACTTCAAGGCGCATTTCCAGTTCTTGCAAAGCGGCGTCAACGCTCCCATGGCTCTGATGCTCGAAGATGTGGATTTGTGGTCACTTCCGTTGGCTGGCGCAGCTGACGGATTGGAGATGGGTCAGCCAAACCAGCTTGCGCGGGGAGCGCGTGAAGCCCTGATGTTCATCAAGTCCTCGATAGGCAATCCCTACGTCACCGTGCTTGCATCGTGCGAGACGCACAGTTTGGAAGACCCTTTTCTGCGTGAGCTCCTAGATCCCTGCGAAGTGCTGGATATCGAACCTCCCACGCAGGAGGAACGTGCAGCTATATGGAAGCACATTGCCCAGCTCTATCCTTCGATGCGCTATATGAACTTTGACGACCTGGTTCGCTATTCGGAATCGATGTCGCGATACGACATATACATGGCAGCGCGAGAAGCCGTGGAGCAGGCGTTCGGACAGAGCATAAGAAAACATGCGTACGTTCCCGTTACCAGCGACAACATCTTCGACAAGATGGCCGCCTACCAACCGCTCGATTCGAAAGAGTACGCACAGATCGAAGAATCGGTGGTAGAGAGCTTCAGGCGCGAGTTAGAGAACATCGACGACTTGCTGAAGGAAGATGGCGAATAGGCGATGGTGCAAGTTGGGGCCGAAGATGCAGAATGCAGCACAAGTGGCTTTACCTCCCGTGACATAATGGCTATCGTCATCGAAGAGCTCTAGTGTGAGATCTCCAAGGAGTATGAGAACATGAGCGACTTCAGCGAGTCGGCTCTCGAGGCGTTTGTGCAACAGGCTTGGAGTCAGGGTGCCCTATATGCTCGCGACGAATTGCCATGGCGGTTTGTCGACGATCCATACCTCGTCTACGTTTCGGAAGCCATGCTGCAGCAGACGCAGGTGTCGCGCGTGATGAAGCACTGGCCGCGCTTCGTGTCGGCATTTCCTACGATCGACGCCCTTGCCAGCGCCGATGTCTCTGACGTGTTGGAGATGTGGCAAGGGCTTGGATACAACCGCCGAGCGCTTGCGCTAAAGCGAGCCGCCGACGAGTGCTCGGCTCATCATGGTGGCACGCTCCCGTCGACATATGACGAGTTGCTCGCTTTGCCGGGTGTTGGACCGGCTACTGCGGCGGGCATCATGGCATTTGCCTACAATGAACCCGCTGTTTACCTCGAAACCAATGTTCGAACGGTGTTTATCCACTGGTTCTTTCCCGATGAAGAGCGAATCAGCGACGCGCAATTGCGCCCTCTGGTAGAGCAGACATGCAGCGCCAGCAACCCACGTCGATGGTACTATGCCCTGCTCGATTGGGGTGCTCACCTCAAGAGCGCAGGCATGAACCCGAGTCGTAGATCCGCGCATTATACTCGGCAGGGCACCTTCGAGGGCTCGAGGCGCCAGAAGAGAGCCTTCGTGCTTCGTGAGGTTCTCGGTTCGCCAGGTGTGACTGCCTCTCAAGTGAACGCAGCTCTTGATGCAGCCGAGTTATCTGCTGGGCGGCAGCCGGTACCAAAGACCCTGTTCGATTCAATCGTCTCCGACCTAGTGAAAGAGGGTTTCTTCCGGCGCGATGGAGAATCACTCGTATTCTAAAGGTCTTGCATTGGCCTGCCAGCGGGTGCCAGGGGGTGCCAGGGGGTGCCAGGGGGACACTCCAAATGTCTCGCTGTTGGGCTACTAACTCACACCTGTTTCTCAGTCTCAATAGCGAGACATTTGGAGTGTCCCCCTGGCACCCCCTGGCACCCCCTGGCACCCCCTGGCACCCCCTCGATGCCCTGATACGCGTCAGATGATGGGGTAGCTGCCAAGTACCTTTACGTTGCGTAGCTTCAGCCGCAGACAGTTGAGTGCGGTCTGTACATCGGGGTCGTATACAGACCCCTCGATGTCGATGAAGAACATGTAGTCGCCGAGCGCTCGCTTGGTGGGGCGGGACTGGATCTTCGTGAGGTTGATGTTTGCGTAGGCAAACTCGGATAGAATCATGAGCAGTGCACCCGCGCGGTCGGATTGCAGGAAGAGGGCAAGCGAGGTCTTGTACTTGGTGCCCGAAAACACGGGTGCGGTTCCTTGAGGCGCTATGAGGGCGAAAGATGTCTCGTTGCCGATATGGTCTTCAATGTCATCCTTGACAACGTGGGCACCGTAAAGCTCGGCGGCGAAAGCGTTGGCAATTCCAGCAACATGCTTGTTGCCGGCTGCAAGTTGAGCGCTTTCAGCCGTAGATGACGTGGAGATGGTCTTTCGTCCAGGGAGGTGCTCATTGATGAAACGGCGGCATTGCGCAAGCCCCTGCGGATGCGAGGCGATGGTAGTTATGTCGGCTACATCGGCGCCGGGCTGCATGAGAAGGCAGTGATGGATGCCGAGCACCTGCTCTCCCAGGATGCATGCATCGCTGTTGAACGCGAAGTTGTCGAGCGTGCTCGTGACCGCTCCTTCCAGTGAGTTTTCCGTTGGCACGACGCCATACATGCACCGACCACTGTCGACGTACTCGAATACGGTGTTGAATGAGGGTAAAGCGACAAAAGACGCTTCGACTCCAAGCCGCTGCGCAAATAGACGAGCTGCTTCATCTGAATACGTGCCAGCCGGGCCCAGGAATGCGATAGTCACGTCTTTACTCATGAAACTGCCTCCAAGATTAGGCGATAGAGTGCTTCTCGGAAAGACATGATAGCGCACAGGACAACTGCCAACAGCATGAATGCGGCGATGGATAGAAGTTGAATGCGGCATTCAAAACGAAGGAACAATGGCTAATCATGGTTATGAAATATATAAGAGTCAGTACTGCTCAAGTTCGGGGATAGACTATGTGATTTCGCCGCTCAAATACCTTTTTTAGGGTTTTTCACGACAGAGAAAAGCATCGTGTCATCGTACAATTAAGTAGTGTGAGTAGCTAGCTGCGTATCGCATCTTGCTTGAAGGATCCACCCTTCGCATGCGGGCGATTCACTGAACTAGCTACGAAACCGCACATAAAGGGGGGGATGGCAACGCATGATGCGTTTGCGGTAATCGTGGGGCGCGGAAGCCGAGCCGCGTCGAGAGGAGAGGACACCTTAGGAGGTGGAAAACATGGAGAAGGAGGCTTGCGCTGTAGATTTTGCATCGATGCTAGAATCGCGTGGCGTATCCCGAAGAAGCTTCATGAAGCTTTGCGGTGCCATCGCTGCTGCCGCTGGGCTGCATCAGCTCACGGTAGTGCAGGTTGCCGAGGCTTTGGAGCAGTCGGTAATCGGGGCCACCGAAGGCAACCTTTATCCGGTTATCTGGATCGAGGGTGCATCGTGCACTGGCTGCACTGAAGCATTCGCCCAGATAGAAGAACCAGATCCGGCAAGGGTCGTATTGGAACTCATCTCGCTGAACTACTGCGAAACCCTTTCTGCTGCTGCAGGTTGGTCGATGGAAGAGGCCAAGGCCCAGACGATCGAGGCTGGCAACTACGTTTTGGTCTACGAGGGAGCCGTGTTAGAAGGCTGGGATGGACAGGCGTTGCGTGTCGCCAACATGCCGGGTACCGAGCATCTCATCGAGGCGGCGAGTAATGCGAACGCAGTCGTTGCCCTGGGTTCATGTGCTGTAAACGGTGGGTGGATGGGCGCTACGCCGAACTCGTCGGCTGCATGTGGCGTGCAGCAATACCTGGCGAAGGCGGGAATCGACGTTCCCGTCGTGAACATTCCAGGATGCCCTCCCAACCCCGAGTGGCTTGTGGCCGTGCTTGTTGACGTCGTGTTGCTGCAGACCATTCCCGAACTCAACAAGCAGGGAAAACCCGCCCTCATATTCGACCAAACCATCCATGACAACTGCCAGCGCCGAGGACACTTCGAGAACGGTGAATTCGTTTACAAGTTCGGCAGCGCCGAGGAAGCGAAGGGATATTGCCTCTACCCTCTGGGATGCCGCGGTCCGCAAACGCGCGCCAATTGCGGTGTCGTGCGTTATAACAACCGTCGCAGCTGGTGCGTCGAGGCGGGTGCTCCCTGTATCGGTTGCTGCGAGGCAGACCCCAACAACACAGCGGACAACTGGGTGCAGGTAAACACCCCGTTCTACAAGCGTCATCGCGATCTGATCATCGGCGGTTGGCGCGTGCAGCCCCAGACCATCGCATTGGGCATCACGGGAATCGTGGCAGCCGCCATCGCGATTCACGGTTTCGGCATGAAGGCTTCCGGGCGCATGAAAGGCAAGGTCAAATTCGAGGAGCAGCGTGCATACGATGCGAAGCACCCCGATAACGCCATCGGCAAGTACGGTCAGGAAATGACCATCATCAACGAGGATGGCAGCACCGAGACCATCAGTGCCGAAGAGTTCCGCAAGCGCATCGACGCCGAGTATGACGAGGTCGTAGCCCGAATCGAAGCCAAGAAGGGAGGCCAGAGCTAATGACGCGTTCAATCATCGACCCCATTACCCGCATCGAAGGCCACCTTCGCGCCGAGATGGAAGTGGAGGACGGCGTCGTTGTCGACGCTTGGGTTTCTGGCGGTTGTTTCCGCGGCATGGAACTCGTGGTGCAAAACCGCACGCCCGAGGATGCTGCCCAAATCGTGCAGCGCATCTGCGGTGTGTGCCCGGTTTCCCACTCCCACGCATCCACGATTGCCGCCGAGAAAGCCTACGGGATCACCATTTCCAACAATGCGCGCATCATCCGCAATCTCATCGAAGGCGCCCAATACCTGCACAGCCATATCCTATGGCTCTACAACTTGGCAGCACTCGACTACGTGAACCCCCTCAATGCGCTCGAAGCAGATCCGGTTCAGGCACACCAGCTAGCAGTTGCGGCCGAAACGTCCACAAACACCGACCTCGCAGCACTCAAGAACCGTCTAGCTGCCTTCGCGGCCAATGGTCAGCTGTCGATATTTAGTGGAAACTGGTTCGAGTCCGAGGACAAGACCGGTTACAAGCTGCCGCCCGAGCTCGACCTCATCCTCACCGGCCATTATCTCGAGGCGCTGCGCATGCAGGCAAAGGCAAGTGAAATCGCTGGTTTGCTTGGCGGAAAGATGCCACATGTCATGACCATCATACCCGGTGGAACGGCGTTCGTCCCGACCGAGGAAAAGCTCGACGATCTATGGGGAATGGTCAACGAGCTCTACGACTGGGTTTCCACTACGGTGGTACAGGACACGAAGCTCCTCGTGCAGTATTACGGAGACGCCCTCAACTTCGGCAAGGGCTGCGGTCGCTACGTGGCGTGGGGTGTCTTTGAAGACGAGAGCTTCGAGATGAACAACCGCTATCTGCCCGCAGGCATCTTAGACGAGAAGTTGAACCTCTCCGATGTAAACGAAGACCTTATCTCGGAGTACGTGGGACACTCGTGGTACGAGGGCGATTCTGACCTCAACCCACGCCAGGGCGAGACGAAACCGCTGTTCACCCAGTACTACGATGACGAGGCTTCGCAAACCATCAGCGAGCGATATACCTGGTCGAAGGCACCGTCTTACGACGGAAAGTGCATGGAGGCAGGTCCGTTTTCCCGATTGCTTGTTGCATACAAGCGTGGTGTGCCGTTCATCGTCGAGCAAATCGACAAGTTCTTGGAAGACGTCGGGGCTCCCGGCCGCATAGACTTGCTGCAATCCACGCTGGGTCGTACCGGTTCCCGCCAGATCGAGACTCTCTACATCGCCGGCCTGATGAAGGACTGGACCATGGAGCTGATCGAAGCCATAAAGGGCGGCGACTCCGAGTACTTCCGCGAGCCCGAGACCCGCACGGGCGACGGCACCGGCTTCTGGGAAGCACCTCGTGGCGCGCTCTATCACACAGAGCATGTTAAGAACGGCAAGATTACCGGGTACCAAATCATCATTCCCACCACGTGGAACATTGCCCCTCGCAGCGTAGATGGCGAGCCTGGTCCCATGGAGCAAGCTCTCATCGGAGTGCCCGTGGGCGATATCGAACAGCCCATCAACGCTCTACGCACCGTTCACAGCTTCGATCCGTGCACCGCTTGCGCCGTGCATATCACCGAGCGCAAGACGGGCAAGCAATTCCATACCGTGACCAACCCTTGGGGGGTGAGGTAAATGGCGCATCTCGCTCATTACCGTGAAGCTCATCCGCTGCCTCTGGTGATCACGCACTATGTCAACCTGATCTGCATGATCGTGCTCATCTTGACTGGATTCTACATCCACTATCCTGCTTTCGGCGGCTTTATGGGAGTTTGCCGCGGTGCGCATATCTTCTGTGGCATCGTTTTGGTGATCAACTGCATCGTGCGCATCATATTGGCATTCGTGGTTGAATCGGCCCCCGCAAACGGCACGCGTCAGCTTCAGAAGGATTACAAGACCTGGCTGCCGCAGGCTGACAACCGTCATCAGGGCTTAGCGTGGGTGAAGTTCTACCTGTTCGTGAAGAAAGACCATCCGCTGGCCGGTAAGTTCGGCGTGCCGCAAAAGATTTCTTATCTTGGCGTTGCCGTGTTGATTCTGTTCATGGGTTACACCGGCTTCGCACTGTGGGAGACGACGGCATCCATGCCCATCTTCGCGGCTTTCACCACTGCCGTGGGTGGACTCATGCATGTGCGCATCATCCACTACTTCATGATGTTCGTGTTCATCATCTTCATTATCATCCACATTTACATGGCGGCTACCGAAGGCGGCATGCCGCTGATGAAGCTGATGTTTGCACGCAAAGAGCATGGCGGTCTAACCTACGATATCAACACTCACAACTTGAGTGGCGAAGACCGCAGCATCTAGACAATAGCTGCTTTCTTTAGAACATGGGGAGGGGACGCTTTAGGTTCCCTCCCTTGTTTTCATCTGAGTTCAGGAGACAACTATGACCGAGAGCAGTGAATACGCAGGGCTGACAGAAGAGGAGGTTCGGGCCGAGACGGAGCTATTGGAAGGCGTCCCGTTCTTCAATATCGGGGCTCTCTTGCTTCCGCCTATCTGGGGTCCTGCTCATGGTGCCTGGATGACCATCTTGTGGTATCCCGTATGGCTATTTGCTGATAACTTGTTCTATGCGGCATGGAAGCACCCAGAACCGTTGAGCATCGTGTTGGCCATACTCACGTTCGTCGTGTTGTTGGTGGCAACGATGCTCTTTGCCCGCATCATGCAACCGAGGGCGCTTCACCGCGCCATAGATGAGCGCGGGAAGACCAAAGAACAGTATTTGGCTTCAGAGAAGATGTGGGCCGCGGCTTGCGTCATCTTGGGCGTAGCATTGCTGGCGGGTGCAACATACTACAACATCGTCATACGATAGGGAATCGATGCATGATGGAAGAGGGGAATCGCATAGCTGTGTTCTGCGTGGGCAACCTGCTCATGCTTGACGATGGAGTGGGGCCTGCGGCATTTCGCGAGCTGCAGTCCTATGAGATGGATGGTGTGGACCTCTACGATGTAGGATGCATGAGCATGGAGCTTGTGGGCATGGTCGACCTCTACGATGTCATCATCACGGTCGATGCCGTAGATGGCACTGAAAGCGAACCGGGTACCATATTCCGGTTTTCTCCCGATGATATGGCCAAACGTGCTTTCGGTTCGTATTCATTGCATGATTTGAAGCTATCCGACCTGTTTGGATCGGCCGCTCTTCTCGGTTACGAAGCAGAGGGCGTGTGCTATGGGATGCAGGTGGAGAATGCCTCACCAGCAGAAGCGACCATCGGGCTCACCCCACGGGTGTTCGAGAGGTTGCCTGATCTGGTTGATTGCGTCTTGGCCGAGCTCGTGCATCGCAATGCGATCGTTCGGGTAGCTGCAACAGGTGAGGTGGTCCAGCCAGGGCATCACCATGCAATGATCAATTAGGGACGGGTACAATTTCTCATTTCTGGGTTCGTTTGGTAATGATCAGTTGGGGACTAATGATCAGTTGGGGACGTGTGCAATCACTCGCTTCTGGTTCGTTTGGAATGGGTTCTTTTGCGTTTTGCGATCAATTCAGACATTCCCGATCTTCTCGGAATGACGAAATGAGAAATTGTGCCCGTCCCTAATTGATCATTGCGGACGGGCAAAGGTCGTTGATGAAGCAGTCGGCGCAGTGGGGGCGGCGGGCGTTGCAGTACTCGCGGCCAAAGTGCACCCATTGGTGGTTGATGTAGAGCCAGTCGCTTTGCGGGTAGACTTTTAGCAGCTGGGCTTCCGTTTTGTCGGGGGTATCGGCGCTCGGGCCGGCGAACTTCAGCCGGTGGGCGATGCGGAACACGTGCGTGTCGACGGCAATGCCCTGTGCGTTGCGGAATGCCTGGCACATCACCACGTTTGCCGTCTTGCGGCCGACGCCAGGCAGTTTCTGCAGTAGATCCATGTCATTGGGGATTTCGCCACCGAATTCGCTTACTACCATGCGGCCAAGCTTCACGAGGTTTCGCGCCTTCGAGCGGAAAAAGCCCAGCGGATGGATGATGCGCTCTATATCTTCCACGCTCGCAGCGGCCATTGCCTCGGGAGTGCCATAGATCGAGAAGAGCTCGGGTGTTACCTTGTTCACGGCTGCATCGGTGCATTGTGCGGAAAGCACGACGGCGCAGGTGAGCTGGAATGGTGTCGTGTGGTCAAGCGAGCAGGCCCCTTCGCCATAGTGCTCGTACATGCGACGCTCGATCTCGGCGGCGCGGGCCAGTTTATCTGCCTTTTTCTCCCTGGGCATGGAGCCTCCCGGACTCAGCGGTGTGCGGTTTCGATAGCGTAGCTCCGCAATGAGTCTGCCATCGGGGAGTTTGCTGATACAATCCTACCCCAATTGAAACTCCCGGCAACCGCGAAACGCGGTTTTTCGTGTTGCGCTAACCGGATAGGGTTAGGTGGAGACGCTCTGCCGCATGATGGATGCGTTGGGAAACCTCTCAAGCGGCTTTATAGAAATCGTCTACCACATGCACAAGAGAGGTGGGTGCGCATGCTTATCGATGCGCTCGCATACAAGATGGCAAGGTCCGAAGACGTCCTGCGCTTCTGGGGAAAGCTCGATGCAGGGCAGGATGCCGCCATGGGCATCGCTTCGTCGGCACGTCCATTCATGACCGCGGCGAGATTCGCACTCGTGCCACAACCCACGCTTGTGGTGGTTGCCGCCGAAGAAGCGGCATCAGACTTTGCGCGAAACGTTTCAGCCTACGTTGGTGAGGAGCGGGTCCTGCGTTTTTGCGAGCGTTCGGACTATCCTTTCGGCGAAAAGCCCGTTGATGCACGCCAAGTCGCACGTCGTATGGAGGCGCTCCACGCGCTCGTCTCGGGCCGTGACGTGATCGTGGTGGCGTCTGCGCGCTCACTGTTGCGCTGCCTCCCGCCCGTCGGGTCGGATTACTATCTGCCGCTAGACTTTGCGGTGGGACGCGACGTGGGGGAGTGCGCCCGCAAGGACATAACGGATTACGAAAGCATTCCGCTCGCCCTGCAGAACGCAGGCTATCAGAACACCGGGGAGTTGGAAGGACCCGGGACGTTTTGCGTGCGCGGCGGAACCATCGACGTTTTCCCGGGAAACCTCGCATTTCCCGTGCGGATAGACTGCTTTGGCGATGAGGTTGACGAAATCCGTCGCATCGTGCCGAGCACGGGACAGACTATCGCCGCCTTGGATGTGGTGGACATATACCCGGTGAGGGAGTTCGCCGTCTCCAAACGCAGTATCGCGCGGGCCAAGCAGAAGCTCTACAACCCGGCACAAACGAGCCCAGCACTTCGGGAGTTGCTGGAAAAGCTGGAAGGTGGCGTGTTTGCCCAAGGCTGCGATGCTCTGCTGCCGTACCTCTACGAGCGCACCGACACATTCGGTGGCTACCTGCCCTCAGACACGCTTACGGTGCTTCTCGAACCGCGCGCTCTCATCGACGACGGATTGCATGCTTACGATGAGATATGCGCCCGCGCGAAAGGATCCGGCATTGCGGTCGAGGGGCTCTACGTGCCTGCGACGAAACTCGATTTCGGAAGCAACCAGCGCTGCACGTTTCTGTCCATCATGCGTGCAGGAGGCGAAGTGGATGTCGATTTGCCCGTGAAGCGCACGGATGTGGCGGGCAATCCCGAAAAGGTGTTCGGCAAGTTCAGGAGCCTCATCGATTCGGGGTACACCGTTGTGTTCAGCGTACCGAATTACCGTGCACGCGAAGACATGAAGCTCGCCTGCGTGGACCGCAGCCTACCCATAACAGAGGCGCTTGATGTGAACAGCTCGGTACCAGAGCGGCTGAAAACAGGCGTCGTGAACATCGTGGATGTGGACATCCCGCTCGGCATCATCATTCCGAAGGCGAAGCTTGCGCTCGTGAGCATCAACGACACGCGTGGATCGACGGCGCTTCGTACAGGCAAGCGAGTGGACGTGACGGAAATCACTTTTCCCTATGAGCCTGGTGACTACGTTGTCCATGCGGCGCACGGCGTCGCGCTGTTCAAAGACCTCGTGCGCCAGGAGGTCGGCGGTGTGATGCGCGATTATCTGCTGTTGGAATACGCTTCAGACGACAAGCTCTACGTGCCCGTAGAGCAGCTCGACCGCGTGACGCGCTACGTGGGCCCTGAAGGCAGCAGCCCTCGCCTTACGCGCCTGAACACGAGCGACTGGAGCCGTGCGCTCAACCGTGCGCGCAAGGCCAGCAAGCAGCTCGCATTCGACCTCGTCGATGTCTACACTCGTCGCGCTGCCACGCAGGGATACCGCTATGCGCCCGATACCCCCTGGCAACGCGAGATGGAAGAGGCGTTTCCCTATCAAGAGACCACCGACCAGCTTGCAGCTATCGCCGACATAAAGGCCGACATGCAGTCTGCCCGACCCATGGACCGCCTCATTTGCGGCGATGTCGGGTTCGGCAAGACCGAGGTCGCCCTGCGCGCCGCCTTCAAGGCCACGCAGGACCACAAGCAGGTGATGGTGTTGTGCCCCACGACCATCTTGGCGCAGCAGCATTACACTACGTTCAAGGATAGGTTCGACCCCTTTGGTGTGAAGGTCGAAGTGCTGAGCCGCTTTCGCACGCCCGCCCAGCAGAAGACCGCGCTCGAGGGTTTCGCAAACGGCTCGGTCGAGGTGCTCGTGGGCACGCATAGGCTGCTCTCGCGTGACGTGAATCCGCACGATCTGGGTCTTGTGATAATCGACGAGGAGCAACGATTCGGCGTGGGGCACAAGGAGCAGTTGAAGAACCTTCGCGAAAGCATCGATGTGCTCACGCTTTCTGCTACGCCTATACCGCGAACCATGCAGATGAGCCTTTCGGGTGTGCGCGACATGAGCCTGATTCTCACGCCGCCCGACGAGCGCCGCCCGGTAGAGGTGCACGTGGGCGAGTGGGATCCCGACGTGATCAGCGGCGCCATCCGCCGCGAACTCGACCGGCGTGGCCAGGTCTATTACGTGTCGAATCGCGTGAAGAGCATCGACGATGCCGTGGCGCGCGTACAGCAGGCTGCGCCCGAGGCCACGGTGGGCGTTGCCCATGGGCAGATGAGCAAAGACCAGCTGGAAAAGGTGATGGAGGAGTTCTCGGCGGGACAGGTTGACGTGCTCGTCGCCACGACGATCATCGAGAGCGGCATCGACAACCCGCACACCAACACGCTCATCATCGAGGACAGCCAGCGGCTTGGCTTGGCGCAGATGTACCAGCTCAAGGGTCGCGTTGGTCGCAGCGCGTTGCAGGCGTACGCCTACTTCATGTTCCCCGACGACATCTCGCTTACCGAGGAGGCCATGGCGCGCCTGACCGCCATCGACGAACACCAGGAGCTTGGCAGCGGCATGCGCATAGCCCTGCGCGACCTCGAGATCCGCGGAGCGGGTAGCATGCTCGGTGCCGAACAGAGCGGCAACATGTCGGCTGTCGGCTTCGACCTGTTCGCGCAGATGCTCGCCGAGGCCGTGAACGCCACGCGCGAGGGACGCGCCGAGAAGAGCGACCTGTTGCCGCCGGTCCTCTCGGACATCACGGTAAACGTGCCGGCACATACCTACCTTCCCGAAGAGTACATCCGCGAAGCAGACGAGCGCGTGCTCCTGTACCGCAAGATAGCGGCAGCCGACGAGGTTGCCATCGTCGACGAGCTGCTCGAGGCGACCCGCGCACGTTGGCCGCAGATGCCCCAGGCAGCCGAAAACCTTTTCGAGAAGGCCCGTGTGAAGGCGCTAGCCAACCAGATGCACGTCCAATCGGTCACCGTGGTGGGCGGCAAGCTCAACATAGAACCCGTGGCGCAGCCGACGGGCGATCTATGGTTGGCGCTGCGCTGTGCACGTGCTCGCTATGTGAAGCAAACTCGCAAGCTCCAGGTTCCCTTGAAGTACTTCGCCCTTGCCGAAGATGGAAGCCTCCTGGAAGCCGTATACGCCTTGATGGACGACCTGCGCAAGTGAGCCCATGGCCATGAGGCACAATTTCTATCGCGTGCCTTTGATGTCGTTGGCGTGCGCACAGCGTGTGCAGCCCTGTTCCCGATGACGCGATGAGTGCGCATAGAAGGTTTATCGTGCTCGCATGACATGTTACAGGTAGATTTGAGCGGTTGCTTCCTCGACGCAGCAGGCGCCGTGTTCGCAGGCATCGACGCAGATACCGCAGCCTATGCACAGACGCTCGTCAAACGTGAGAGCGCCCTTACCATCGGAGCTGCGGGCACCCGTGGGGCAGGAGTCGGCGCAGGCGAGCTCGTTGCAGCAGGCATTCGCATCGGTACGCGAGACCAGCACGGGGATGCTTTTGGCGATATCGGGTCGCCGCTGTATGGCCTCGAGCAGAATCTTCTGCTGCGGGAAGAGCACCTTGCGCACATGGCCGGCGGGCTTGAAGTTGGCAAACGGCGACTCATCGGCGAGGTTCACCAGTGATGCTGCCCTTTGTTGTTCCTTTTTCAGGTAGTAGTCCTGCAGCACCGTGGAGTTGCGCAGGCGCCGCTTGCCCGACGCAATCTCGGCGAGATCGCCGGCGAAACCCGTGAACGCCTCGCGCCTGCCGAGCGGGTCGACGTCGGAGACCTTGTCGATGATGGTCTGCTGTTCGGGGATGCGCATCGTGAACAACACCTTATCGCCGGTGCGCTCCTCTGCAATTTCGATCGCGCGGGGGAAAAGTTCCCCACCCAAGTCGCCCGCGCGCCAGCAGTCTTCGCAATACTTCAGGTCGCAGGCGATGGTGAGCCTGATGTTTTCCGAAAGGAGCAACGTGAAGAAGTCGGGCGATATCATGGAAAGGCAGGGGAGCACCACCACGTTCGTGTCGGGGGCCAAACCGGGGAAGACGTTTTCCTTGCACGTTAGGTACGCGCGCCTACCCGAGGTGGCGATGCGCTGGATGCGGGTGTGCAGGTCGTGCATGGTCAGTCGCGTGGAGGCGAAAGCATCGCATACGCCAAAGCAGATACCGCAGCCGGTGCACATCTCGCGGTCGACCATGGGCGGCTTGCCCGATTCCAGCGTAATGGCGTCGTTGGGGCAGCACATCAGGCACCGCTCGCAGTCTGAACCAGCTGCATGTGTGCAGTACTGCTTCACGATCACGACTTTCGGCATCTTCTTGCGAGCCGTCTGGGTTTGAGTGCCGTAGTCTTCGGGAAGAGCTTCGAGCAATTCATCGCCTGAAGAAACCGCGCCAGCATCCAAGGGCGTAGCGCTTGCTTCACCGTCGGTAAAGGCTGCCGAAGTCCCATCGTCTGAGCGTGGGGCATCGGCAACTCTATCTGCTTTGCCGTTGCCAGCTGTGGCCCTGTTGGCCTTGCTCTTCTTCTTCCCGAACAAAGCCATGTTAGAACGCTGCCTTCAGGGTCGCGTCGATGCGCGCTACCACGTCGTCGCGGTTCAGAAGCTCGATGCTCTCGAACAGCGGGGGCGATACCATGTTGCCGCACACCGCCACGCGCACGGGCTGGAACAGGTTCTTCGCCTTGAAGCCGTTGGGCTCGCACAGCTCGCGGCAGGCGGCCTGAAGCGGCTCGCACTTCCACTCGATCGATTCGTCGGCAAGTACGCCGCGCACCAGGCGCAGGGCCTCGTCCGCGCGGGCGCCGTCCTTGCGAAGAACCTTGTTCACGCTCTTCTCGTCGAGCACGACGTTGGGGCCCCAGAATAAGTACTGTAGCTTCACCTCTGCTTCGGTGAGGGAGGTCTCGCGTTCGGAGATCAGCGGGTAGAGCGCCTTGTAGAATTCGGTGCGTTCGCCGAAGTCGTGCGACCATGCGTCCAGCTCGTCTTGTGTCATGTCACAATGGACGTACGGATCGTTGGCGGCAGGTGATGGCACGATCTGCGTTTCGCTAACGCGCATGCCAAGTGTGCGTGCGGCTGCCAACCACGGCATGCTGTTCTTCAGCCATTCGCCAGCACCCATATGCTGGATGTATTGGCCATTCATCCAGTCGAGCTTCTTCTCGTCGAAAACCGCGTCCTTTTTCGTAATGCGCTCGAGGCTGAACTCGCGGCACAGCACATCGCGCGGGATGATGGTGGTCTCGCCGTCGAGGCTCCAACCCAGAAGCGCCAAGAAGTTAACCATGCAGTCGGGAAGGTAGCCGCGGTCGGCGTATTCCTCGACGCTCGTGGCGCCATGGCGCTTGGAGAGCTTCTTGCCGTCGCCACCCAAGATCATGGAAAGGTGTGCGAACGTGGGCACGGGGTAGCCCAGCGCCTCGTAGATGAGGATCTGACGTGGGGTGTTCGAAAGGTGGTCGTCACCACGGATAACGTGCGTGATGCGCATGTTCGCATCGTCGCAGACTACTGCGAAGTTGTAGGTGGGGCTGCCGTCGCTGCGCACCAAGATCATGTCGTCCATGACGTCTGCGGGGAAGCTCATGCGCCCGTAGACGGCGTCATCGAACTCGATGGGGCCGTGGTCGCGTGGAACCTTCAGGCGCCATACATGCTCTTCGCCAGCAGCGATGCGAGCGGCTGCTTCCTTGGGGTCGATATCGCGGCAGGTACGGTCGTAACCAGCGTACTTGCCTCCGTTAGCCTCGGCCTCGGCGCGCTTGGCGTCGAGCTGCTCCTTGGTGCAGAAGCATGGGTACACGGCACCTATCGCCTTGAGGTCCTCGAGTGCGGCTGTATAGGTGTCCATGCGCTGCGTCTGCAGGTAGGGGCCGTAATCGCCGCCGACTTCGGGACCTTCGTCCCAATCGAGGCCAAGCCAGCGCATTGCGCGCAGGATAACCTGAGTGTTCTCTTCAGTCGAGCGAGTGGGGTCGGTGTCCTCGATGCGCAAGATGAACTTGCCGCCGTTGGCGCGGGCAAACGCCCAGTTGTCGATGGCGGTGCGGGCACCT
>JBGUXY010000006.1:0-14712 GCA_045118335.1 Eggerthellaceae bacterium | reverse complement strand
GCACCCGCTGGCACCCGCTGGCACCCGCTGGCACCCGCTGGCACCCGCTGGCACCCGCTGGCACCCGCTGGCACCCTGACTTGGGCTGCTATTGCGCTTCTTGCATGGTTTCGGTGAGGGGCTGGCCTTTGGTCTCGCGGGCGGCAAGGGCTATCACGAGGGCGGTGATGGCAAACGCAGCGGTGAGGACGGCGAAGACGGCGGCGAAGCCTGCTTGTTCGCCATAAGCCGCATAGACTGCGGGAACGACGAAGGGCGCGATGAAAGCGCCGATGCGACCGAACGCTGCCGCCCAGCCCGTTCCCGACCCACGCACCTCGGTGGGGTAGACCTCGGGCGAATAGGAGTACACGCAGCCCCAGGCCCCCAGCGCGAAGAAGTACAGTAGGCAACCGCTTGCGAGTACGGCCGATTCCGTTCCCGCATGCCCGAACAACCACGATGCCAATGCCGTGCCGGCAAAGTAGATGATAAGGGTGGGTTTGCGGCCAATCTTTTCGATGAGCCACGCGGCCGAGAAATACCCAGGCAGCTGCGCGAGGCACATGATAACGGTGAAACCGAAACTGCGCACCATGGTGAAACCCTGTCCCATCAGCAGGGTGGGGGTCCACAGCACAAACCCGTAATACCCGAAGTTGATGCCGAACCAGATTACCCACAACACGATGGTCGAGCGCAGGTGCGGCTTGCTCCACAGCTTCGCGAACGACCCGCGGGCCTTCGCAGGCCGCTCCATCGCCGTTTTCTCTTCGTCGGAAATGGTTATGCCCGCTTCGGCTTCCATGGCGGTTACCAGGCTGTCTGCAGCTTCGCTTTTGCCGGCAAGCTCCAGATAGCGGGGCGATTCGGGCACCTTGCGGCGCAGCACGGCGGCGAAGAATGCCGGCAGGGCGCCCACGATGAAGGCGATGCGCCAGCCATAGACGGGGATGAGCAGGTATGCCACCAAGGCGGCAACGATCCAGCCCCAAGCCCAGAAGCTTTCGAGCAGCACGACGTTGCGGCCACGCGATGCTTTTGGCGAGAACTCGCTTACCAGGGTTGATGCTGCGGGAAGCTCTCCACCCAAGCCGAAGCCGGTAAGGAAGCGGCATGCGACCAGCATGGGGTAGCTTGCCGAAAACCCGCACAGCAGGCTACCAATGGAGTAAAGCGAAAGCGTGAACACGACCACGGTTCGCCTGCCCCAGCGGTCGGCGGCGGCTCCGGAAAGCGCGGCGCCCAAGATCATGCCGAACGTGCCGGCGCTTGCGAGCATCGACTGCTGCAACGTGGAAAGGTCCCACGTTTGCCCCACGGCTGCCAACACACCCGACACCATGCCCTGGTCCATGGCGTCGAACATCCACCCGATGCCAACCAGGATCAAGATCTTGTACATCGTCTTCGTCATGGGAAGACGTTCGAGGCGCTGTGAAATGTTCATCCAAACCCCTTATCCGAAACCTCGCATTGCATGCGTGGTGGTTCATGTGATTATTAACGCTATACCATATCGCGCCAATGTTACGCCCGTGTTACTACCCCAATGTGCCAGAGTGCCAGGCCAAAAGGCTCAATGCAGGTGCGCCATAGGCAGGTGCCAAGCCAAACGACTCGTCCACTCAGGCGAGGTAAAGGGGTTTGGCACGCCTGGGTATGCTGGATGCGCCAGATGCGCCTAGGTATGTTGGGCGAGGGTTTTTGGCTCGCATTCCCTCGATACGCCTGATTACACGCATCTGCAGCGTGTTAAACGCTTTGACATGCTCATTGCGCTTTGGCAGCGCGCTGGTGACAAAATGAGGCCGTTTCGACGTGGTGCGTTACGATGTTGTTCATGGTGAGCCTGAAAGGGGTTTTGTTGGCTGCGTTTCTAGTTCTAGTTGGAATACTGTTCCTCGTATATGGGGTCAGTGTCATGATGGTCCAATCGGGCACGTGGTTCTTCGCGGTGTGGTACGTGATTGGTGCAGCGTGCATCACGGCTGGTCTGGTTGTCCATGTGGGGCTGTGGGATGCAATGCCTGCGGTTCTGAAGCGGTTCGTGCAGGCCTTAACCTGCATGGTGCTTCTCGTGTTGGTCGTGACGCAGGGCTGTGCGCTAGGCTCCTTCGGTGCTCGAGGCGAAGACAATCTTGATTACGTCATCGTGCTGGGAGCTCAGGTGCGCGAGAGTGGTCCGAGTGCGGTGTTGCGTTATCGGCTCGACGAAGCATACGACTACCTGCAGGCAAACCCCGAAACGATTTGCATCGTGTCAGGCGGCCAGGGTCCCAACGAATCCATCCCCGAAGCCCACGGGATGGCGGAATACCTGGAAAACCGAGGCCTCGACCCTTCCCGCATCATCGTGGAGGACCGCTCGCTCACCACGTATCAAAACATCCGCAATAGCATGCAGCTTTTCGATTCCGAAACGGCCCGCGTGGGCATAGTCACCAACAACTTCCATGTCTTCCGCGCCGTGCATATTGCCCGAAAACAGGGAATTGCGCACGCATGTGGGATAGCGGCTCCTTCAAATACCTGGTACTTGCCAAACAACCTGCTGCGAGAATCCTTCGGCATAACGAAAGACCTCCTGCGCGGAAATCTGTAAGAGCAGGCATCTGGCTCGTGGGTGGCGTTGGAGCATCATGTGTGCTATGAATTATGCGCCATAGAGCCATTTGGCCTGACTCATGATGTGGCGAAGGTGAAGAAGGTGGAGTCGTGCAGCATGCAAAAGCAAGGAATCGCAGCCGTGTTTTGCTGGCGTTTTCGCTCGTGTTGGTTGCAGTGTTTTTCATCGCTTCGTATTTTGGCGACAAGGCCGTGATGCGCCAGACATTCCAACGCTATCCAGCGGATCCGTACACCACGCTTCTGGTCTACGACGATATCGCAAGCGATTACAATCGGGTGCCGGTTGACCTGCAGGCGGAAGGCTACCATGTGCAGGGTTACATCTATGGGCCCGAAAACAACGACAAAGGTCTGGTGGTGCTCAGCCACGGCATCTTTTCGCAGCATCAGGACTACCTGGCGCTCATCATGTACCTGGTTGACAATGGCTGGAAGGTGCTGGCCTATGACAACATCGGTTGCGGCGAAAGCGATGGGGATTCCACGATGAGCTTCGCCCAGTCTGCCGTGACGCTCGATCAAGTGCTTACGTATGTGGAAACCGACGCCCAGCGCCCCGATTCCCCCTTTGCCGGCTTGCCTGTAGTGCTGTTGGGGCACAGTTGGGGTGGCTATGCGGTAACGGCTGTGTTGAACTGGGATCATGACGTTGCCGCCGTGGTGAGTCTTTCGGGTTTCGAGTCGCCTTGGGGCATCGTCAAGGACACGGTGGTGTCATCCGTGGGGGTAGCAGGCTACACGCAGTATCCCACGTTATGGCTGGTGAGCCGCCGGTATGCGGGGGAGTATGCCAACCTGTCTGCCGTTGATGGCATCAACCGGTCAGACATTCCCGTTCTTGTGGTGCACGGCACGGGCGATAGCGTGATCAGATACGACGGGTCGGCCATCATCGCGCATCGCGACCAGATCACGAATCCCTGTGTGGAATACGTGACCATGTCCACCGAGGGTCGCGATGGGCATGCCGACTACTTTTACACTGTCGAAGCGCAGATGTATGGTGACAGTTTGGTGCAAGAGCGGGCGGAAATCGAGGAATCCTTAGATGGGGATGCTCTGGAGCCTGCGCTCGAGCAGTTTTCGGCATCCATTGACAAACGAGCGGCCAACGTTGCAGATCCGGGCCTGATGGATAAGGTGGACGACTTCTTCGCCAAGGCGATAGCGTAACGTGGCAGTCCCTGCTTCTGGTATACGTCGGAACAGTCGAGGTTACTGCCGTCATCTCGCGATTGTTGGCGTTCGCGGAATTTAGCTGGAGCTTGTGGCTCGAAGGGGGAGGTTTTGGGTTCTAGCGTGCGAGCTTGTTTACCTTGCGATCGTAGGTGAGCAGGCCGTTCGTTTCCTCTTCCACGTCGCTGAGTTGGGTATACACAAATCCGGCGAGCCCCTTTGCCTCCAGCGCGTCAGCCTGGGCAAGCGTGTTGCGCACGGCTGTGCGCCACTGTGCGGGATCGTCGAAGCTGTTGTAGCCATAAGAGAGCTCCAGCGCGCTGTGGTCGGTGACGTGCAGCGTCAGACCGCCGAACTCGCTGATCACGAAGGCGCGGGGTGCAGAAGCGTGTTGGTCGGGCCACACGGCGAGTGTGCGAAAGTAGTTGTGCACGCTCCAGTAGTCGCCGCATGCCTGGTCGTACCATCCGCTCGTGGCGTCGATGGGTCGCGTGGGGTCGAGCTTGCGCACCATGTCCGTGGCGGCGTGGGCGTCGAACTGCCCCCATCCCTCGTTGAACAGCACCCAGGTGACGATGCAGGGATGGTTGCAGAGCCGCTTCACGGCATTGCGGCACGTGGCAGTCCATTCTTGTTGCATGCGGGGGTCGTTGCTGGAAAGCCGCTTGCGCCCAAGGGGCGTGTCATCGCGCTGACGCGTCCACGAGCTTCGTATCAAGGTAGGCTGGTGGCTTGTGTACCAGCTATCGTAATTCATGCCGCCGCTTGGCATGTCTTGCCATACGAGCATGCCAAGGCGATCGCAATGCCAGTACCATCGCCCGTTTTCCACTTTCAGGTGCTTGCGCAGCATGTTGAAGCCAAGATCTTTCACGGTGACGATATCGTGCACGAGCGCTGCATCTGCAGGTGGCGTCATCATGCTTTCTGGCCAATAGCCTTGGTCCAAAACGCCGCGCAGGAAATACGGTTTGCCATTGAGCTTAAACCGGGGTACGCCCTTGTCGTCGGGGCCAACTTCAACCGTGCGGAACCCGCAATACGTCTGCACCTTGTCGTCGCCGCAGCGGATTTCGATGGCGTAGAGGTGGGGGGTCTCGGGCGTCCAGAGCTGCACGTCGTCGACGTGAATCTGTGCTGTCTGCAAGCGGGGGCGTTGCGGGTCAATGCGCGCGGTCACTCGCACGAGGTCGCGTTCTTCCGATGCCTTTCGTGCCGTTTGCCCAAAATCTTGTGGGCGAGCTTGCGCGAAGGGGGCAATGGCTGGGGCTTCGAGTTCGGGCTCTTTCCTTTCTGCCTGCAAAGCGAGGTTGCCTTCCGCTTCGCCCAGCCCATTGGTGCAGCTTCTGGGAAAGATCCGCGCAGTGAATGCAGGAGCCGGCAGGTTCGTCTCGATTTCGATGGTCAGGTTTGCGTGCATGTCTGCCAAAACACGTAGCGATTCCACGCGTACTTGCGGAACCGCTTCCATCCACACGGGTTGCCAGATGCCGCTTTGCGCGGTGTACCAGATGCTGCCCCGTTGGAGCTTCTGCTTGCCGCGCAGCTGCGGACCGGTGTCGCTAGGGTCGGACACGCACACCAGCAGCTCGTTTTCGCCCCAGTTCAACTCGTCGGTGATGTCGACGGAAAAAGGTTGGTAGGCCCCTTCGTGCACGGCCATTTGCATGCCGTTCACCCAGAAAGCGCATGCGTGATCCACGCCGTCGAAATGCAGCAGGCAGCGCTGGCCCGCCTTGATGGCAAGCATCGAGCCAAATGCGCTAACGATTGCGGGCAGCGAAAACGTTTCGGCGGATACGGCGATGTGTGGCGGGCGTGCCACCTCGAAGCGGAGCCTGTACCATAGGAGCTCACCGGGCTGCAGCTGCCGCTCGACTCCCGAAAGAGGCGCCTCAGGGGAAAACGGCACGAGTATGCTTCCGTTGAAGCGCTCGGGCGCATCGCCTGCCCGGGCGATGGACGGCGTTATCCATGCGGGCGTAATCGCATATTCCCATCGCCCATGCAAGGCAAGGTAGCTGCTGCGGGCGAATTGGGGTCTGGGATGCTCGGGCAGCACGCTTTCCGGGTCGAGCGCTTCGCTCCAAGGCGTTGCAAGCGGCTCGAATGGTTGCGGTTCGTGTTCTTGGGGCTTGCTGGCCAGGATTCGCTTCAAGTCGAGCATGACTGTTGTCCTATCTCGTGCGGCGCCATAAGAAGGAGCTCCCCTCTTATGACTTCAAAAGGATGGTACCACGTCTGGATAATGCTCGCAGTCGATGCCCCCGTAGCTTCGGCTGCGGTATTCGAAACCAGATTGGCGTCCAATCCCTCTTGGTTTTAGCGCAAAAGTAAGGTTGTGAATGTCGCCTTTCTTGAGGCGATCAAGTGTATGCATGACAACGGGCGGTCCTTTGTTGTGGCCTGCTGAAATCTTGGTCGCGCGTTGGATTTTGGTTAGGTTTGGTCTGCGAAAACGGGCTACCTGGGCAAATGGATTGTTGGGGAAAACGCGCATGGTAGGATGGGTGTTGTAAGTTTGACGGCGAAGAGGAAGACGTGCATGGTGCAGCCAGAAGAGGCGCTTCGGGCATATTTCGGCTACGACAGCTTCAGGCCGAACCAAGGCGATATCGTGGATGCGCTGCTTAGCGGTCGCGATGTGCTTGCCGTGATGCCCACGGGCGCGGGAAAGTCCATATGCTTCCAAGTGCCGGCGCTGTGTCTTAAGGGGTATGCGCTGGTTGTCTCGCCGCTCATCTCGCTTATGAAAGACCAGGTGGAGTCTTTGCTGCAGGCGGGGGTGCCCGCTGCTTTCCTCAACAGCGCGTTAAGCTCCCAGGCGCGCGACGAAGTGCTGCGTGAGGTTGAGAAGGGCGTTTGCAAGCTGCTCTACGTTTCGCCCGAACGCCTGGCAAACGACGCGTTCCGCGCGTTTAGCGCAAGCTGCGCGCCAACGTTCGTGGCGATTGACGAAGCCCATTGCATCTCGCAGTGGGGGCAAGACTTCCGGCCGGAGTATACGCAGATCAACGACTTCCTGGAGATGCTGCCATCTCGTCCGGTGGTGGGCGCCTTCACGGCGACTGCCACGGCCGTGGTGCGCGACGATATCGCCCACGTGCTGCAGCTGCGCAATCCGCTGCGGGTGGTTGCCAGCTTCGACAGGCCCAACCTGCATTTCGAAACACGGCGTCCAGCCAACAAGAAGCGTGAGCTGCTGGACATCTGCCGCGAGCACGAAGGGGAAAGCGGCATCGTGTACTGCTCGTCGCGCCGTGCGGTGGACGAGGTAAGCGAATACCTGTGCGATCAGGGTGTTTTTGCAACAAGCTACCATGCGGGCCTAGCCGATGAGCAGCGCCGGATAAATCAGGACGATTTCGTATGCGATCGCGTGAACGTGGTGGTGGCCACCAGTGCATTCGGCATGGGTATCGACAAGAGCAACGTGAGCTTCGTGGTGCACTACAACATGCCACTCGACTTGGAAAGCTACTACCAAGAGGCGGGCCGGGCCGGGCGCGATGGACAGCCAGCCGACTGCGTGCTGCTCTACGCGCCGGGCGATGTGCACACCTGCGAGTTTTTGCTCGAGCGGAGCTCGATCGAGGGTGAAGGGCTCGATTTGGCCACGCGCAACGAACTGCTAAAGCGCGCTCGAGAACGGCTGCGTCAGATGACCTTCTACTCTACGACCACAGATTGCCTACGCGGTTTCATCCTGCGCTACTTCGGCGAGCAGGCACCGGGTTTTTGCGGGTCGTGCAGCAACTGCGAGACGGAATTCGTCGAGCGCGATGTCACGGTTGACGCGCAGAAAATCGTGAGTTGCGTGTATCGGCTGGGCGAGCGCGATCTGCGCTTGGGAAAAACCAAGATCGTGGCCATCCTGCGCGGTTCGAAGGCCGACGATATCATGCGTGGGGGGCTCGATGCTCTTTCCACCTACGGCATCATGGAGCAAGATTCTGCCAAGCACGTGCGTTTCGTGTTGGAGGCGCTCATCGAGCGGGGCGTTCTTTCGCTTGCGGAAGGGCAGTACCCGGTTGTTCTGTTCACGCAGGAAAGCGGCCAGTTCTTGCGCGAGCGCCAGCAGCTGGTGCTGAAGGTTCCCAAGGAAAAACCCAAACCAAAGCCCGAACTCCGAAGCACGAGGGCTTCGGGTTCTGGCGATGAAGGTAATGTGCTGGGTGCGCCCGAGCAGTTTGGAGAGGCCGATCGGGAACTGTTCGAGAAGCTGCGTGCGCTGCGCTTCGAAATAGCCACCGAAGAGGGCGTGCCGGCATACATCGTGTTCAGCAATGCAACGCTTAACGACATGAGCGTTCGCAAGCCTTGCAACGAGGCGGAATTCCTCCGCGTGTCGGGGGTGGGAGCCACCAAGGCCGCCCGTTATGGCGAGCGCTTTCTGGGAGTGATAACTCGGCATTTGGAACAAGGCTAGTGCAAAGGCGTTCTTTCTCGAAAACGAAACTCAGCTGTTCATGTAGAAGGTGGCATAATTGAAGCATGCATGTTCAATGTGGAGGTTTGCCTGTGATGGACGGTATTCGAGGAATTCTGTTTGACAACGACGGGACGCTGGTTGACACCTACGACCTTATCCTTGCGAGTTTTCGGCACGCTGTGGGGCAGGTTCTTGGCTGCGAGCTTCCCGAAGAAGTGTTGATGCACAAGGTTGGCCAGCCGCTGGCGGAACAGGTGCGAGATTTTTCGGACGATCCCGCCGCGCAAGCCGAGTTGTTGCGCGTGTACCGGGAATACAACCATGCCCACCACGACCAGGGGGCTCCTGCGTTCCCCGATGTGCTGGATGGCCTGGATCGACTGCAACGGGCTGGTTTTTTACTGGGCGTGGTTACCAGCAAGATGCATTGGCTGGCGTGGCGCGGGCTTACAATAGCGGGTGCAACGCCCTACCTGCAGTGCTGCATCGGCGCCGATGATTGCCCGAAGTTCAAGCCCGACCCCGATCCGTTGGTGATGGGCGCTCATGCCCTGGGCTTACAACCCGAGCAGTGTCTGTACGTGGGCGATAGCCCCTTCGACATCGCAGCCGGCAATGCAGCTGGTTGTCAGACCGTGGCAGCACTGTGGGGCATGTTCCCCCGTGAGGTCTTGGCTGCCGAAAACCCCACGTATTTCTGCAACACCTTCACCGATTTCGTGAACATGATGCTCTCTGAGCACAAGTCATAGCAAGGAGCTGTCCCTTGTTATGCGGCGTTCCCGCGCTAGGGTAGCAGGATTTCGTAGCCCAGACGTTTTTTCGTTGGCTCGTCGGGGGTGCTCAGCTCGATGTCGCAGCAGTATCTGAAGCCGTTTTTTTGAAGCATGCGCTGCATGGGGATGTTGCCTTCATGGGTATCGACGCGTACGGAACGAAAGCCCAAGCTCTGGGCTAGCTCGATTGCGCTTTGCATCATGAACGATGCCACCCCGCGCTTCGCGGCACGGGCGGCGACTGCCACGCGGTGAATCGTGACGTAGTCGCAGGAGGCATCGACGGGGACCTCGATTTCGGCTGAGCCGCCAGAAGGCCGGTTTTCGTCGGCTTCGGCCTCGCCTTCGGACGGGCAGTCGGAAAGCCAGCTTCCAAAGGTGGGGCGAGCATAGTCGGGTTCGCCCGTTGTCACGAAGGACAGCGTGCCGATCGGCTTGCCGTTTTCCACGGCAACCATGGTGCTTCCCGCAGCCAGATCCGCCTGCACCATCTGTGCATTGGGCGATCCGTTCTGCCACTGGTCTATACCCAAACCAGCCAGCGAAGCACGACCGTCTTCGATAATGGCCATAACGGCTTCGAACTCTTCTGCAGATGCCGATCTGAACTGCATGGCTTTCCAATCTCGTAGTTATGTGTTCCAACCGAACATAGCTTACTATGAATCTCGGCAAAAAATGCTACATACGTCGCGTTTCTAGCGCAATGCCCTGGCAAATCAACTATAATCAGCTATCAGCTTCATAGTAAGCAACAGGCATGATAGAGGCGCAGCCTTCATCAGTAACCATCCGCTCAATGTGTATCGGACACGCGGGGGCGAAAGGGGAGCGCTGCCGAAGGGCGTGTGGGTTCCGAGCCCATGCGCACCTGGGGTGCAAGAGAATATCTTGTGCACTGCCGCTGCAAGTGGAGAGCTATCATGGCCAAAGCGAATCGAATTCTCGCAGGCCATGACTTCATGGCCTGTTTTAGTTGGGAGTGGAAAACGAGCTCGGCGCACCTGTGGTGCCTACAACAGATGGGTTTAGCTCGCTTTTCACGTGGAAGTGGCGACAAGGTGTCTTGTCCGCTGCAGAAGGAGGAAGCATGGAATTCGTAGGTACCTTCTGGTCGCTGGTACCGCCCATTGTGGCGATCGTGCTTGCGCTGGTTACCAAGGAAACGTTCAGCTCGCTGTTCGTGGGCATTCTGGTTGGTGCGCTGCTGCTGGCGGCTTTCAACCCGATTGAAACGCTGAACTACATCATCGGGTCGACATACATGACTCCAGATGGTGAAGAGGTCACGGTCGGTTTCATACACGCAATCAGCGACCCGTGGAATTCGGGTATTTTCATATTCCTGGTGATGCTGGGTATTATGGTGGCGCTCATCAACACAGCCGGGGGCTCTGCTGCGTTTGGCAGATGGGCAGCCGATCACATCAAGTCCCGCGTGGGTGCCATGCTGGCCACCTTCCTGCTGGGTGTGCTCATCTTCGTGGACGACTACTTTAACTGCCTTACCGTGGGCGCCGTCATGCGTCCCGTTACCGACGAGCAGAAGATTTCTCGCGCGAAGCTTTCCTACGTCATCGACGCCACGGCAGCTCCCATCTGCATGATCGCCCCCATTTCCTCGTGGGCGGCTGCGGTTTCCGCCACGGCGTCCGACCTGGACACTGGCGTTACGGGCATTCAACTGTTCGTGCAGGCCATCCCTTACAACTTCTACTCGCTGCTCACCATCGTGTTCCTTATCGGTTTGTGCATCATGGGCTTCGACTACGGCCCGATGGCGAAAAAGGAGCTCGAGGCCCTGCGCGATGGCAAGCTCGGCTCGCTTGGCGAAGAGGAAGTGGTGGACAACCCTAAGGCTTCGTTGTGGGATATGCTCCTGCCCGTCATCATGCTCATCATCTGCTGCGTCATCGGCATGATGTATGTGGGTGGCTTCTGGGATCCCGAGGCTGAAGGCTTCATGAACCTGCCTGTGGCCTTTGGCAATACCGATGCCTCCGTGGCCTTGCCGTGGGGTTCGCTCATTGCGCTCATCATCTCGTTCATCTATCTGATTGCACGCCGTGTGGTCTCCTTCAAGGAAGCGACCAGCTGCTTCGTCGAGGGTTTCAAGGCCATGGTTCCCGCCATGCTCATCCTCACATTCGCCCTCACCCTGAAGCTCACGACCTCCGCATTGGGCGCCGCCACTTTCGTGGCTGGCGCGATGGAGGGCGCAGCTGCTGGCCTGTTCATGATGCTTCCCGCCATCATCTTCCTGGTGGCGCTGGGCTTGGCGTTTTCCACTGGCACCAGCTGGGGCACGTTCGGCATTCTTATCCCCATCGTGCTGCCCATCTTCAGCAATGATCCGCAGTTGCTTACCATCGGCATCTCGGCTTGCTTGGCTGGTGCCGTGTGCGGCGACCATATCTCGCCCATCTCCGACACCACGATCATGGCGTCGGCCGGTGCGAATGTGAACCACGTCGACCATGTGAGCACGCAGCTGCCCTATGCGCTTTCCGTGGCGGGCGTGTCGTTCGTGTGCTTCGTCCTGGCGGGCTTCATCCAGAACTGGGTCATCTGCCTGCCCATCGGCATCGTGCTCACCGTCGCGCTGCTGTTCGTGCTGCGCAACACCGTGGGCAAGAAGTCGCTGGAAGACTATGCACCGTGTCTAGCGAAATAACCGTCCCAAACAGATTGAACCAAAGGGGAGGTCGGCATCGCGCCGCCCTCCCCTTCCTTGTGTGAGAAATAGGTGTGTGAGAAATAGGGACGGGTGCAATTTCTCATTTCCTATTTCTCATGTCGAAAAAAAGCCCTGGCCGCTTGGTGCGGCCAGGGTCTTCCGAGTTTAATGGTATTGCGCTAAACGAGCGCGGGTGTTTGCTTATTCGGCAGCCTCGGCGGATTCGACCGCTGCTTCGGCGACTTCGGCAGCAGCTTCGCCAGCTGCTTCGGCAGCTTCCGCAACTGCCTCGGCGATGCCTTCTGCGCCTTCTTCGGCCTCTGCGGCCACGTCCTCGACGACAGCTTCCACCTCCACGGCCTTTTCTGCCTTGGCGTTTTCGCGCTCGGCGATTTCAGCTGCCAGGGCTGCGAAGGCAAGGCGCTCTTCGGGGTTCATGAGCTTCATGCGGGCTTCCAGGGCGCCGGTACGCACATCGTTTACCGCTCCGGCCACCTTCTTGGCCACGCCAGCTCCAGCTTCCTTGCTTTGGGATGCGGCCGCCTCACCCTTGTTCACCAAGTTATCGATGAGTTCCTTGCGCTGGTCGGCGTTTATAGCGCCCTTTTCGGTAAGGCTGTCGATGAGCTCCTTCGTCTTTTCGCCGGTAATGGCCACTGCGCCGATGCCGGCCATGATGATGTCCCTCAGCCCTTCTTGGATGGTTGCCATGAGTTTCCTCCTCAAGTTGTGTAGCCGCGCCTTGTCCGCGGTGCTTGCCAATGTCGTGCTCGGCAAGCCGCCGAGCGTCCGTTGCGAACATTGTACGTCACCACGGCTAAAAGAACAGCGGTGCAGCAGGTATACGTAGCCATTCTGAAACACAACCGCCACCAAGTTGGTATCCTGGGACGCATGCATCGTGCCATAAGAACATGCAGCCTATGCGTGGCGAACGAGGCCGAACAGACTATGACAGACGGGGCCGTTGCTTAACTACCGCATTACGCAAGATGTAACAGTTGCGGAACGGCCCCGTCTGTCGCGCGCTGGCGTTGCGAATGCTCGACTTTGCCCACCTGAAAGGAAAGCCACAACAAAAGACTGTCCCTTGTTATAACCCAGGCTCCATCTATTCGTCACATCTGGTTTCGACCGTTGCCGTGAAACAATGTTTTATGTGGTTGGCCGAAAACAGTAACACGAGTGAAACGCCAGTTGATATAGTACGTAACAGTATGTAATCCGGTGGCTGGCCAAGCTGTTTGGGAGTATCAGGTGGCCACGGCTGCTCGCCGGATGCGAATGCCAATCGGTATGTGCCCGAACAAGGCCGTGCATGGGGTGTTTATGCGCAGGTCTTGGGGGCTTGAGCCCGACAAGGAGAGAACATGGCAAGAGAATTCAAGTCAATGGATGGCAACAACGCTGCGGCGTACGTGTCTTACGCGTTCACCGAAGTGGCCGGCATCTACCCGATCACGCCGTCCAGCCCCATGGCTGACTTCGTCGACCAGTGGTCGGCCCAGGGCAAGAAGAACATCTTCGGTACTACCGTGAAGGTGTGCGAGATGCAAAGCGAAGGCGGCGCGGCAGGCGCCGTGCACGGCTCGCTGGCGGCTGGTGCGTTGACTACTACCTACACCGCTTCGCAGGGCCTTCTGCTCATGATTCCGAACATGTACAAGATCGCAGCCGAGCAGATGCCGTCGGTGTTCCACGTGAGCGCCCGTACCTTGGCCACTCATGCGCTGAACATCTTCGGCGATCATTCCGACGTCATGGCTTGCCGTCAGACCGGTTTCGCCATGCTCGCCGAAAGCAACGTGCAGGAGATCATGGACCTGGGTGCCGTGGCGCACCTTGCCGCCATCAAGGGCCGTGTGCCGTTCCTGAACTTCTTCGATGGCTTCCGCACCAGCCACGAGATCCAGAAGGTCGCCTGCTGGGATTACGCCGATCTGGCCGAAATGTGCGATATGGACGCCGTGCGCGCCTTCCGCGACCACAGCCTGAACCCCGAGCACCCCGCCATGCGCGGCAGCCACGAAAACGGCGACATCTTCTTCCAGCATCGCGAGGCTTGCAACAGCGTCTACGACGAGCTGCCGGCCGTGGTGGAAGATTACATGCACCAGGTCAACGCCAAGCTGGGCACCAACTACGAGCTGTTCAACTACTACGGCGCCCCCGATGCCGACCGCGTGATCGTGGCCATGGGCAGCTTCTGCGACGTCGTGGAAGAGGTTGTGGACTACCTGAACGCCAACGGCCAGAAGGTGGGCTTGATCAAGGTTCGCCTGTATCGCCCGTTCGTTTCCGCCAAGTTCGCCGAGGCTTTGCCGAAGACCTGCAAGAAGCTGGCAGTGCTCGACCGCACGAAGGAGCCGGGTTCGCTGGGCGAGCCGCTGTATCTGGACGTCGTGAGCGCACTGGCTCAGGAGGGCATCACGGGCATCACCGTTACCGGTGGCCGCTATGGCTTGGGTTCCAAGGACACCCCGCCGGCTTCCGTGTTCGCCATCTACGACGAGCTGGCCAAAGACGAGCCGAAGCGCGAGTTCACCATCGGCATCGTCGACGACGTCACGAACCTTTCGCTGGCCGAAGACCCGAACTGCCCCAATACCGCCTCTGCCGGCACCATCGAGTGCAAGTTCTGGGGTCTGGGCGGCGACGGCACGGTTGGCGCGAACAAGAACTCCATCAAGATCATCGGCGACCATACCGACAAGTACGTGCAGGCTTACTTCCAGTACGACTCCAAGAAGACCGGCGGCGTGACCGTCAGCCACCTGCGCTTCGGCGATTCGTTCATCCGCAGCCCGTACTACGTGAACAAGGCCGACTTCGTGGCATGCCACACGCCCGCTTACATCACCAAAAACTTCCCCATCGTGCGCGACGTGAAGCCCGGCGGCACGCTGATGATCAACTGCCAGTGGGATGTCGAGGAGCTCGATAAGCACCTCAACGCCGCTGCCAAGCAGTACATCGCCAACAACGACATCCACGTCTACCTCATCAACGCCATTGACCTGGCCATCGAGGTCGGCATGGGC
>JBGUXY010000005.1:0-5260 GCA_045118335.1 Eggerthellaceae bacterium | reverse complement strand
CACGCGCTCGCCTACCGAGATATCGCCGACCTCGAAATTCACCCAACGGCGCTCGCAGTACCAGCCCGCGAACATGCCGGAGAACGCGCCGACGCCCTCGTAGATGTCGCGCTTCATGACGTCGGGGTCGACGAGCAGCACGCCGTCGACGTAATCCATCGGATACTCTTTCAGCTCGATGACGGCGATGCACGCAACGCACAGCACCACCACGCCCAGCAGCACGAGACCATCGCGGTTCCTCCCCGTCTTCTCGCAACGGGCCTCGTAACGGTCGTACGCGAAGGAACCGAGCAGCACGACGAGCAGGGACTCCGCGAGGGCCGCGAGCACATCCTGCGGCGTGTGCACGCCCAGGAACATGCGCAAGAACGCTTCGAGCAGCACGATCACCACGAGCACAACCGCAACGACGGGAAGTTTCCTGCGCACCCTCCACGCAATCGAGCCGAACGTCGTGCCGGACATGACGGTGTGCCCGCTCGGGAACGAGTACCCCGTGGCGCCACCGAGCGCACCGGACGCGGGCGCGATGCGCGAATCTAGAATCCATGGGCGGTACACGCAGGCGATGTTCTTGACGAACTGGTTCAGCGTGTTGCCGACCGAAAAGCACATCAACGCGAACTGGCCCGTCTTCTTGTTCACGCTCCAGTACACGAAGGTGCACAGGACCAGGCCCACCATCATGATGCTTTCCGAAAGCCCCGCGACAGCGCTCTCGAAACCGGATCCGAGCGACGCCCGCAAGTCCTGCAATGCAAGAAGGATTTCGATGTCCATACGTTTCGCCGTCTCTTCCTTTGGCAGTTAAGCTCCAGTTCGCAATGTGCGGCACAGCCAACGCATCAGCGTGCCAACCCTAATGCACGATTATAGTCACATTGCTTGAAGTTTGACGGCTTATTGGTTTGGCGCTGGATCGCGCTCGTTAGTTTATGATTTCAACTTTCCACTGATAGCCGCAAGTATTGCACTTCCAAAAGACGTATAACGCATTTCTGCCTGTTTGTTCGGTATCCTCGCTCTTGCACTTCGGGCACTCTGGATGGCTACAGCTACCAGGCTCGGCATCGTCTCCGCCGGCAATTGCCGCAAGCGCATCGTCAGGCAACGGCACCTTTGCCTCTTTGGCAAGCGCTATAAGTTCCTCGACGCTGCCGCATGCGCGCGCCTTCTCCTGAAGCTCGGGCGCCAAGTCCTTGATGTAGTCTTCCAGGTTCATGAGCGATCCTTCTCGTGGGTTTCCTCATTCTCCGCTCCATTATACGAGCAATCGGGAAAACCGTTTCAGGTAGCGGAGGATGCTCCTGCGCAACCTCTTGCCGGCAGTGCAGGCTGCCGCGCCTAGTAGAACTCGCTCTCCTCGTAATACCCGTATATCAAGTTGATGTCGGGTTCCTCTTCCTGTTTGGGCCCGTCTTTCTCTTCAAAGCCCCAATCCTCTTCTACAATTATTTGGAGGCCCATAGGGCTTTCTTCTATGTGATAAGACCTCTCGCCAGGAAACTTAGAAAAGGCTGGCTTCGATGACGTCTTTCCCACGCAATGTATCGAGCCATTCTGGCGGAATGGCGTCGTAACCATAGACCGCACCCGCAAGAGCACCAGCCACACAGGCAGTGGTGTCGGAGTCGCTACCCAGGTTCACCGCTGCAAGCACGCAATCTGCGTAGGAATCAGTGTTGGCAAAGCACCATATGGCAGCGGCCAGCGTGTCCAGGACATACCCGCCCGAACGTATCTCATCGCGCGGTAGCTCGCACACGCCAGCCAGAAACGCGAACTCGTCATCAGCTGGCAGGCTGTTTCGAAGCGAGTTCACCAGCGTGTTACCAGCAATGAGATTTCGAATCAGCTTCACGAAGCACACGCAAGACTCGGTCGATATGCGATGCGCATGCGTGATGGCAGACACGGCGCGCACGTCGTCATCGCTGGCTGTTGTGTATGCCAAGGGTGCGATGCGCATCAGCGATCCGTTGCCGTTCGACCGCTCACTCGAGCGGCCTTTGCCCTCGGCAAGGGCAGTTGCAACGGTGCCACCGACGTCGAACACGTCACCATCCGCGGTATAGGCGCCGACATGCAGCCAACCGTTGAACTTCCTGCGCATGTCGCACGCATCGATTGCTCTGAGCACGCGAATGCTGTCGCACGTCGCAAGCATCATCGACGTGTCGTCGGAAAACGTCCCCGCCGACTTGCCGTGCGCTCCTCCCGAGGCCATACCTGTGCATTCGAACGAACCGCGTCCCTTGAACTCATATGGCACACCGAGAGCGTCGCCAACCGCTGCTCCGTACACTGCATCACGCAAGCCTTGGGCGGCCAGTCTCAGCTCGGAAGTAACCATAAAACTGCTCCTTTTCTGCAAGTGCGTCATGAGTCAAAGGGACAGTCCCAATGACTCACGACTACTAAACTGTACTGCACAGAGACGGCGAGAACTACTGCGCGATTTCCTGCCTGCAGCGCTTCACGCCTGCGCGGGCGCCTGCGAGCGCTTTCTCATACCAGACATCACCATTGTCGACGGCAGTCTCCAGCGCCGCAACCGCATGTTGATACATTTGAAGCGCACAAGAGAAGCTCTGCGCACAACCGAAGCCATCCTCGAGACAGCCGGCCAAACGCAAAGCGATGCTTCCCAGAACAGCGGGAGGCTCGGATCCTTGCGCTGCAAGCTCAGATGCCCTGCTGTACCAACGGTAAGCAGCCTCGGCATCAGGCTCGCAGCCCACACCATGCTTGTAAAGGTCGCCGAGCTTGTAGCACGCCTCTGCGATACCGGCCTCAGCAGCAAGGGAGAAACACTCGAACGCCCGCTCTTCGCGCGGGTATGCACCCCAGCAACCGTCAACCGCGGGCATCGTGGGATCGAGCCAATAGTGCCCCTCGCAACGGTCGTAACTGTACACGTATCCGAGATACAGGTTCGCGTCAGCACTGCCCTTGCCTGCAGCGCAGCGATACAAAGCCTCTGCAGCCTGGAAGCATTCAATTCGCTTCTCGCGGTCGGCTGGGTCGGTGTAGCCCATGCCCTCGTTGTAACGGAGAGACCCGTAATACAGCGCGTTTTCGACGTCGTAATCAATCATCTAAGCTCACCTCCATGTGCAGCTTGTTCCACGTCCCAGTTTTCTCTTTGCCCGTAAGCCGCGCCGACAGCGCCTTGCCGCCATCCATGAGGCGAGCGAGCACCTCGTTGTAATCTGCCGGCACGAAACCGATGCGGTCGTCGCCTGCGAACACCTTGATTGCCCAGACGTCCGCAAGGTTGCCCGGCTCCCGCTCAAGTCGCAGATTCGCATCGATTTCGAGCCGTTCTGCGATCTCATCGATTCCATGGACGTGTGTGGTGCCGGCGACGCGCATGTCCTCTACGAGCACGATCTTGTTTTGGAACGGTATTGGAACGGAAAGCGAAGCGCCTGCTGCGTCAACTGCAGACATGATTCCATTAACACCGATTTTTGTAAGCGTGCCACCTTGACTTTCGTTTTTGATGCTAGCGTACATCTCGGTATCCTCCAGCCAGATCTGCAAATCGTTCGTCATATGCACGCGTCGCAGCCTTCTGTTCTTCAATCTGGTTCTTGAGCTCAGCTGTTCGGCGAACAACCCATGCGCCGTCCTCGAGCTTTTCCTTCAATGCATAGGGATTCGAGCGCTTGAGTTCCTCAAGTTGCTGCACAATCACACGCTCGTGAGCAAGTACAAGTTCAAGCTCAATCGATACCTCGTCTCCAGTCAAACCTGCGCACACGTCTTCCTCACCCATTCCTTCGGTAGCCACTGCCACCGAACGGAGCACGTCCAGGTCACCGTTTTCGTATGCAGCCTGCGCGACCCTGAAGAAGCGCATAGCCGCTCCTGGCTGGCCCGGATGTAGATCGGGATGGAGGCGCTTTATGAGTTCTCGGTGCAAGCGTTTCAACTCATGCGCATCTGCGGGCGACATCGGGCGTGAGCCTGCATATCGCTCTGCCGCATCGAGGAACGCCTCGACACTCTTGGCAAGCAAGCTCTCCCATTCCTCGAGCTCTTCATCGAGCTGGCTCTCGAACTCGTCCTTTTCGAATGAATCACCTGCATTCGCACACGCCTGGGCAAGCGCATAACGCCGTCTTGCCCGTCTCGCCGCGATCTGCCACTTCAACAGATCGTTTTCCAAATAGCCTATCTTGGTCGCGTATTCGGCTTCGATACGCGGGTTCACTTGCAGGACGATGTCGTCAATTTCGAGCAGCAAGCTAGCGATGCGCGCCCGTGCCTCGGAAATCTCTAGCTTGACGCTTGTTTTCACGTCTTCCATGATGCCCACCTTCCCCTGACGTTTAAACAATTGTCTCGCATGCGCACTTTCTGTGTGTTCCGTTTTTGGGACTTCTATTAAGGGTGGGCAGGAGATGTCGACAGACAGCTTACCTGGTGAGTGTCTGGTAGCGTCCCACCAGACACTCACCAGGTAAGCTGTCTGCTGTCGATTAGCCAAGAGAACTGCACACTCCCGGCAGCCGCCTCCTGGTTTCCACAGCGGAAACCTCACTTAAAGCTGGAGGAGCCCCGGGGGCATCAGGCCCCCGGGCACCCCGAACGGGGCCCGAAGGCCCCCGTCATGCTCTCGGGCTACTCGGCCCGGCCCGCGCGCCTGCGCGCGAGGAGCGCCAGGCCGCACGCTGCCGCGGCGGCCAACACGGCGATCAGGGCGAGCACGCCCAGCCCGTCGCCCGTCGCGGGCATCGAGCTCGCGGCCTTCGGGCCGGCGACCGGCTTGGTCTTGTCGGGCGTGGAAACGGGCTTGTCCTCGACGAGCAGCACGCCGCCCTCGGTGACGGTGCCGCTCGAGGTGACCTTGCCATGCTCGTCGATCGTGAAGGTCGTGTCGGCGGCCACCTCGTAGCCGTCGGGGGCCACGACCTCGTGCAGCGTGTAGGTCTCGCCGGTCTTCAAGCCGGTGACGACGTGGGGTTCCTTGGTGGAGGTCCACTCCTCCACCACGTTGCCCTCCGAGTCGATGATCTGGATCTTGGCGCCCTCGAGCTCCTCGCCGCTCGTCACGTCGACCTTCGAGATCGACACCGACGTGATGGAGTCCTCGACGAGCAGCACGCCGTCCTCGGTGACGGTGCCGCTCGAGGTGACCTTGCCGTGCTCGTCGACCGTGAAGGTCGTGTCGGCGGCTACCTCGTAGCCGTCGGGGGCCACGACCTCGTGCAGCGTGTAGGTCTCGCCGGTCTTCAGGCCGGTGACGACG
>JBGUXY010000004.1:0-34379 GCA_045118335.1 Eggerthellaceae bacterium | reverse complement strand
GTGCGGGTGAAAGGACTTGAACCTTCACGGGGTCGCCCCCATACGGACCTGAACCGTACGCGTCTGCCAATTCCGCCACACCCGCATTGGTGCTTTGCTCTTGCGAACAGGCAAGAGCATATATTAGTGCATCGCCTTTCGCTTGGCAAGCTCTTTTTCCAGAGATTTGCCAACATCGTGAAATCTTAGCTACATGCAGGGTCTTTGGCGCTTTACCCGTCGATTCGCTCGCCTGCACTGTCAGGTTTGCTCGCCGCTTCTTCCAGAACGCCGCTTAAAGTCTTCATCAGCATATTCACGTCGATGGGTTTGGCGATGTGTGCCTGCATGCCGGCTTCCTTCGCCGCAGTCTCGTCCTCCTTGAATGCGTTCGCCGTCATTGCCAGGATGGGGATGCGGGCTCGCTTTTCGTCTTTCAGCGATCGGATCTCTCTGGTGGCAGTGTAGCCGTCCATGATGGGCATCTGGATGTCCATGAGCACGGCATCGTAGTATCCGGGGTCGCGGCTTAAAACCGCATCGACCGCTTCCTTGCCGTTTTCGACTGCTTCCACCTCGAATCCCTGCTGCGTCAAGATCATCCGGGCGATTTCCATGTTGATGGCGTTGTCTTCTACCAACAGGAGCCGCTTTCCGCTGAAATCGCGTTGGTCGTCCGCCCGGCTCTTTTCCTGCGATGGGCAAATCTCCATGTCGTCTTCGTGGGCGATCTTCAGCTTCAATCGGATGATGATTTCCGTGCCGCTTCCCGGCGTCGTCAATACCTCGATGGTCCCACCCATCATGTCGACAATGCCTTTGGTGATGGCAAGCCCCAGCCCAGTGCCTTGCGTTCCGCTGTCGGTGGAAGTGCGTTCCCGCTCGAACGCGGTGAACATCTTGTCGACGAATTCCTTCGACATGCCGATGCCGCTGTCTTTCACGCGAATCTCGTAGGTGCCGTATTCGTCTTCGCCCGCTGCGTTTTCCCAAGCCGAAACGCTTACCGTGCCGCCAGCGGGGGTGAACTTGTACGAATTGCCGATGAGGTTTAGCAGCACGCGGTTCAGGTTGTTCTTGTCGCACCAGGCATGCTGGTCGTGCATCTGGTTGATGTGGACGGAATAGTCCAACCCCTTTTCCTGCATTTGCTCGGAAAACAGGTCGCGGATGTCTTCGAACACCTGGCGCAGGTTCGTGGGGGCGTATTCCAGCTCCAGCTTCCCGCTTTCGATGCGGCTCATCTCCAGGACGTCGTTTATCAAGGCGAGCAGATGGTCGCTCGATGCGCCGATTTTCGTCAGGTACGAGCGCACAACGGGCAGCGATTCTTCCTTCATCGCCAAGTTCGTGTAGCCGATGATCGCGTTCATGGGGGTGCGGATGTCGTGCGACATGTTGAACAGAAACTGGCTCTTTGCCAGGCTCCCTTCCATGGCGCGAATCTTCTCGCGTTCTGCCGCCTCGTGCTTTTCCCTCACCAGGTTCTGAATGTAGAGCATCACCACGAGTCCCACGAAGATGATTAGCAGCAAGACGATGCCACCTACCAGCAGGGTGGCATGAACTTCGGCTATGCTCGTCCTCGAGAAGATGAGCTTTGCGATCCACATAATCGCGCAATACATCAGCAGGACGAACAGCACCGTGCCGGAAGTTGACATGCCACTGTATTGCGCAAGTGGGCTGCGCTCGATGGTCCTCCAATAGAATACGAATCCCAGCAAGCACCACAGGGAAAGCAGCAGGAAAGCTTCGCTGCCCATGGCTTCCAAAGCTGAAAGGCGTGGAATAAGCTGCACGAGCGCGAAGATAAGGGAAACCACGGCGCCTATGGCCCCTAGCGTCATGACTCTGCGGTTGCCCTCCGCTCTCGCAAGTTTCCATGCTGCCGCGGAAGTGTATCCATAGGCCACGATTGCACCAAACGACGTCAGGTCCACAAACCAGATGAGCGTGTTCCTGCCCAGAAGCGAGATTAAGATGGAAAGCAGCATGACGAACAGGATGCTGTAGGACGTCTTCGAGAACTTTTCGGAAAGGATGTGCTCTTCGGCCATCGTCGAAAGCACGCGCATGATGGCTCGATATCCGCCGATGATGCCGGTGAGAATGGCTGCGAATGCGCTTATGGCAATCACGACAAGTCCAACTGGGCCCATGATCGAACGTGCCGCATAAAACGTGGGAACCGAGGCAACTCCGCTTTGGCTACCCAACGAGTTGATGTATTCCGCCCACGACGCGAATCCGTCTGGAATGGATGCAACGCTCACAAGGCTCATGGACACGTAGACGAATCCCGCTGCCAGGATGGAAATGACCGTGATGCGTTTCGCCTTTTCCAGCGGGAAACGGAAATGCGCGGTCTCGAACGAAACGACCTCGAAGCCCACGAATGCCCAAGGTGCCAAGATGACCAAGCTAAACGATGCATAAGCGGGATTTATGCCCGTGATGCCGAACGACAGCACAGCATCTTGCGACAGCACATGCGGGAAGCAGCAAGCAGCCGTGATGATGGCACCGGTGATAAGCGCCACGGAAAGAGTGGTGTACAGGTGCTGCAGCATGGGCTTCGCCAACATGAACATCAGGCCCACGGTAGCCAGCGCGAAAACAGAAACAGCCACTTCCCCGAAGTAGATGCTGTTTCCAGCTACCACGTAATACGATCCCAATCGCAAACTGTCACCCAGCACCGTGCGTATCACCAGGAACAGTGCCGTACCGTTCAGGAAGACGATCGTCAGATACGAAAGGCACAGAAACCACGAGCACAAAAACGCATGGTCGCGCCCGAATGCCAGTTTCGTATAGGAATATACTCCACCCGTTCGGGGGCTGTGGCCCATCAGATACGAGAAGCAGCCGGCCAAGACCAGCATGACGCCGACGCCGATGAGCAGTGCGATGACGGTGCCAGCTGGTCCTGCAACTGGCAGAAACGTCGTTCCCGGCATCACGAAGGCTCCCCAGCCCACCATGCAGCCGAAGCCCATGGCCCAGCCGTCTATGGGGAGCAGGTATCTGTCCAGGCCCTGCTTGCCGGCTTCAGCGCCATTCATCGCGTTCTCCATGCTCATCCTACGTCTATTCCGACTGCGCAATCAGGGTTTCGAGCGTTTCGAACAGGGCTTCCGGCTCCACGGGTTTGCTCAGGTGTGCGTTCAGGCCGGCCTGCATGCTCCGCTGTACGTCTTCGTCGAAGGCGTTGGCGGTCAACGCGATGATGGGAATCGTCCGCGCATCTTCGCTGCCACAGGCTCGGATGGTCTTCGTGGCTTCCAAGCCGTCCATTTCCGGCATCCGCATGTCCATCAGGATGGCATCGTAGGTGCCCGCTGGTTGCCCGGTGAACTTCTCCACGGCAATCCTGCCGTTTTCGGCGAGGTCGACTTCTATGTCGCGCATGCTCAGGACCATGATCATGATTTCGGCGTTTACAGGCATGTCTTCCGCGAGGAGCACCAAACGGCCCTTCAGGTCGGCGCGTCTGGTAGCCAAAAACTCGTTTTTCTTCCGGAAGGCTTCCTTGAACTCTTCTAGGACGCTTCCAGCAAACAGGGGCTTGGGAACGAAGGTGTCCACGCCGGCTTCCACGGCCTCGTCGGCCACATCGTCCCAGTTGTAAGAGGTCAGGATGATGATGGGAGTATCGTGTCCCACGACGGAGCGCACTTGCCGCGTTAGTTCCACACCATCCATTTCGGGCATCTTCCAGTCAACGAGCAGGATGTCGTAGTTGGCCCTGCGGGCGTGACGCAGCTTCACCAATTCCAAAGCCTCAGCGCCCGACCCCGCGACTTCGCAGCTGATGCCAACCTGGCCCAAGACGATTTGCGCGTGTTCCAACGCAATCGGGTCGTCGTCGATGACCAGGACGTTTAGCTCCTGGGGGCTCAGATCGTCTTCGTCGCCTAAGCCGTCTTTTCGGCTCGATTCGCCAAGCGTGACCGTCACCACGAAGGTCGTGCCGACGCCCTTTTCGCTTTCCACCTCGATGTGGCCGTTCATTAACTCCACGATGCTTTTAGTGATCGGCATTCCAAGCCCCGTGCTGCCGTATTTGCTGGTAGCAGAAGAGTCTTCCTGGCTGAAGGCGTCGAACAGATGGGGCAGGTATTCCTTGCTCATCCCCACGCCTGTGTCCTTGATGGTGAACTCCAGCGTGGCCTTTCCGTCGTACCTGCGCCCTTCCTTGACGAGGAACGTCACCGAGCCGCCCGACGGGGTGAACTTCACGGCGTTGCCCAATATGTTGATGATGACCTGCTTGAGCTTCACCCCATCGCCGATGTAGTAGTCGTCGATCTTGCCTATCATGCGGCATTCGTAGTTCAGGCCCTTGTCTGCACATTGCCCGCTGACGATAGTGTTGACTTGCTCCAGGTTCTTGGCGAACGAGAACTCCTCGTTCTTGATGGTCATCTTACCCGATTCGATGCGGGACACATCCAGGATGTCGTTGATGATGCCAAGCAGATGCTGCGCAGATGCGCCAATCTTGACCAGGTACTCCTGCGTCTTTTCGGGAACGTCTGGTTCGTTGAGCGCGATGTTGTTCAGGCCGATGATGGCGTTCATCGGCGTGCGGATCTCGTGGCTCATGTTAGACAGGAAAGCGGTCTTGGCTTTGCTTGCCTGCTCTGCCATGTCGAGCGCTTCGCTAAGCGTTTTCTGCTGGGAAAGGGAGTTTCTCGTTTCCGCGTCCACGTCTGCAAAGCATGCGCCCACGTTGTTCACGACAGGGCTTTCGCTTTCTTCATGATGCAAGACCCTTGCGAAGCGCACCGCCTCGTAAGATTCCTTTCCGTCTATGCTGATTATGTAGCGGTAAGAAATGACCTGGTTTTCCGCGAGGCCGTGTCGGATGGAGTCGGGACGGATGAAGCTCAGGAACTCCTCACGATAGGGCTCGAGGATGTAGTGGTTGCAGTAGGCGGTTACTGCCTCGAGGTAGTCGAACTCCTCACCCACGCTGAGACCCGGGATGTCGGTTCGAGCCTGATAGCATATGCCCTGATTCTTGTCCAGCTCCAAGTAGTACACGCTGCGGTAATCGGAGGATAGGGCGGTGATCATCTTCGTTTGCCGCTCTTGCTGGGCACGCTGCTCGATCAGCTGCTCTTGCAGGGCTAGGCGCTGTTCCAGCTCTTCTTGCTTAGCCCGGTTTGCCGCATCGGCGGTTTCCCTTTCCAGCTCGAGCTTTGCATTCTTGAGCATTTGCGATAATCCGAAAGTGAAAATCGCGCCCAGAGCAAGGATGACGAAAATGGATAGAATCACGCTTTTACGGATGATTCCATTGGCTACGGGGGCGACCCGCTCGCTGATGACGCTGTCACGTACAAGGTAGGTGAGCATCCAATCTGTTCCCTGGATGGGAACGTAGCAAAGCGTTTCCCGAATCCCATCGTATGTGAACGATACTATGCCTTCGCTGCCTTCGCTGAAGTCGTCAATTACCCCTTCGTAGGAGTAGCCGCTTTCGTATTCGGCGTGCCCAAGGGCTTCCAGCAGGTTGTCCTCGACGGCAAGGCCGCCCAGGACCGTGTCGGTGAGGGCAACGCCGTCGTTGGTGTAGATGTTGCAGAAGGTTGCCTCGCTGTCCTGGGTTTTCAAGGAGACGCCTTGGAGCATCACGTCCATGTCTATCTCCATGAAGCATACGACCATTTCGTTTCCTTCGACCACCATGTTGTCAACGGGAACGGCGATGACGACCTTCTTGTTGCCGCTGATGTTTTTGATGGAGATTTCCGGACCTGCTATCGTCTTGTAGTCGAAATCGTATTGGTCGATGTCTTCCTCGATACCTGTCGCCGTGTGTATCAGGCCATTGGTATCCACGAACGCGAACCGCTCCAGATTGAATAGTGACCTCATTTTCATTTGGTATGCGCGCAGGTTGTCTTCGCTGCTGAGGTCCTCTTCGGTCAGGAGGTCGATGGCGGTATAGATGGTGTCGACGCTGTCGGTCAGGTTGTTTTCCACAACCTGAGCACGTCGATCGGCCAGCTCGTCAAGGTAGAGCAAGCTTATCGTCCGCACGGCTTCCACGGTGTCTTTCTGGGCGCTGCGGCCCATCCACAGCATTCCGAGCGCCATGATGGCCAAGACGACAATCCCGCCGATAATCGCGACTCGTATAGCGTGGCTGCTTCTTTTCATCTCGTTGTCCATAGGAGACGCCTCCTGCTATCCCCATGTTTTACGGCAAGTGGTCCTGCGCTGATAGCCGACCTCCACGAATTTTATCAGGTAATGCGGGAACTATCGTTTCGGCGTCTGCATATTTGCAGATATACCTTACAGTTTTGCCAGGTGATGGATTAATTTCTGGGCTTTCAAGATGCGCTTGCCAAAACCTAGGCGACATCAAGCCGGCTTCTGCAAAGAGACGCGCTCGCGTGCTTTCTCGACAATGCGTTGGTGCGTGGCTCTTGGCGTTGGCAAAGCGTTCGTTTTGACGCCTGCAGCTATGCTGGGTCCGCAATTTCAGGAAGAAATGCAAAAAAACCGCCATATGGTGTGGATTATCATGCGGGCTTTATCGGGTTGTATTCGAGTATAGATGACCCGAACTGGGAAAACGCTAGAACTGGCACCAGGAAAACGAGAGTTTCGAGTTGATAATCCACACCATATGGCGGTTTTTTTGCATTTTATGTCGAATATGCGGACTCAGGCAGTGCAAATAGCCCATTGTCGGCATCGTGAGACGTTTCCTTCTGGTATGCCATAGCCTCCCGAAACGTATAATATGGGGGCTGAGCCGAAAGGCGCGGCTGAGCTGAAGAATCCGACCGAGCTGAAGGAGCCGGTTAAGCCGAAGAAGGTAATCGAGCTGAAAGGCGCGACTGGGTCGGTGTGCGCGAGGGAAAGGACGGGTATGCAACAGGGTGATTTAATCCTGGGACGCTACCGTGTCATTTCCCGAGCGGGATCGGGTGGTTTTGCCACCGTGCAGCTGGCATGGGATACGCGCATACAGCGTAGAGTGGCTATCAAATGCCTGCGACTCGAGAAGAGCGTGGCGGCGGTTGCAGAAGGGCGTGACAGCATCTCTGTGTACGATGCCGCCATCATGCCTGGTCTGGAAGAGGCTCGTACGGCTGCCATGTTGCAAGACCCCAGCATCGTGGGCGTGCTCGACTTCGAGGTGAAGGACGGTATTGCGTACCTGATCATGGAGTACGTGGATGGCATCACCCTCTCGAAGCTCATGGACGAATACGGCGACCAGATCACCCCCGATGTCGTGGCGGCGGTGTTCGCGGCCGTGTCGCATGCGCTAGAGATTGCACACGGTAATCAGGTTCTGCACCTGGACATCAAGCCCGACAACGTGATAATCAACCACCAAGGCCAGGTGAAGGTGACCGACTTCGGCCTCTCGAAGCTTTCGAGCGCTTCGGGTTTCTCGAAGGCTGCAGGCGGCACGATTGGTTACATGCCGCTCGAGCAGATGCGCATGCAACCGCTCGATGCGCGCTGCGACGAATGGGCGCTGGCATCCATCACGTACGAGATGATCGCGGGCGAAAACCCCTTCAACGCCGAAAACCTGCAAGCAGCTCAGAAGGCGATTGAAAACGCCGAATTGGTGTTGCCGTCCATCTGCATGCCGGAACTCGACGAAGAAGTCGACGACGTGCTGTTCTATGCGCTCGACCCCGACCGTGAAGAGCGCTACGCTACGGTAAGCGATTTCGCCGAAGAGCTGCAACCGCTGTTGGGAAGCCCGAAACGCGGAACTGCCCAGCTCGCGCAGATCGTGGGCAATGCCGTAGACGATGCGGGGGCAATGGAAGACGATGAGGTGACACGGGAAATGGGCGCATTTACCCAGAAGCTGAACAAAATCGGTGGATTCGAAGGCGGCGGCGAAGGCGGCGGGGGCCGCAGGCTATCGCATAACATGCTCATGCGGCTTTGGAGTCTGGTGAACTGCGCGTTGCTCGCATTCGTGGGATGTGCAGCCATGGGTTGGCTCGATGTTGCACCGCCATACGTGCGCTGGATCGTGATAGGCGTCATCTGCCTGATGTCTTTGGTCATCCCGTCTGTGGCGGCGGCACTGGCCATGCTTGCGTTGGGCTTGGCTTTCGTTTCCCAGGGTGCATACGTGTGTGGCGCGATCGTTTGCGTGGGGGCGGTGGTCTGGTGGGTTGCCGTTGGCCGTCGCGGAGCAGGTCAGGCGTGTGCTGCGCTTTCATCCTCGACGTTCGGGTCGTTTGGCTGCGGGTCAGCCGCCCCCCTGCTTTCCGGGCTGTACATGCGGCCAGTAGATGCCGTGTTCAACACGTTGGGTTCGGCTCTCGTGGCAGGTGGGCTTGCGTCCATGGGTACCTTGCAGCTGAACACCTGGCAGGCGCAAAACGTGCTGCCCACGCTGATGAGGCACCTTGCTGGCAAAGGCCAGACGCTCATCTTGCCCGCTTGCGACCAGATGCTCGTGACGATGATAACCTCGCCGGCATTTTGGATTACGTTGGCATGCTGGATTCTTGCTGCGGTTACCTGCTCGGCCATCAGCGGCGATAACGGTCGGGTTCGTGGTGTGAGCGGTGCGCTTGCCGGCTCGCTTATTGTCGTTGCGGGCATCGTGCTGCAAACTTACCTGGCCACGAATGGCGCGGTGTATCTGCCGAGTCAGACTGCTATTCTCGTCTCGCTTGCCGTAATTGCCATCGCCGTGGGTTTCGCCGTGGCGCGCGAGTGATGCGAATGCTTGGCGTTTCGGGTTCTTGCCAGCAGAAAGCTTCGATTCCCTTTTGGAATCGAAGAAGCAATCAACTAGTTCAGAGAAGGGGTTCCCATGCTTAAGAAAACCGCTCAGAACGCTCAAAGCGCAATCGATCAAAAGCGCATCGAAGCTGCCGTGCGCGAACTGCTCATAGGCATTGGGGAAGATCCCGACCGCGAAGGACTGCTCGATACGCCCGCGCGTGTGGCCCGCGCGTGTGCCGAAGTGTTTGGCGGTATACGCGAAGACCCCAGCGCACACCTGCAAAAGCAGTTCCACGAAAGCGACAACGAAGAGATGATCATCGTGAAGGACATCCCATTCTCGTCTATGTGCGAGCATCATCTGCTGCCGTTCACCGGCAAGGCGCATGTTGCCTACATTCCGCGCAAGGGCCACATCACCGGGTTGTCGAAGATTGCGCGCTGTGTCGAGGGCTTTGCCCGACGCCCCCAAGTGCAAGAGCGTTTGACCAGTCAAATTGCCGATGCGATGGTGGAAACGCTTAACCCGAGGGGTGCGCTGGTTGTTATCGAGGCCGAGCACAGCTGCATGACGTTGCGCGGCGTCAAGAAGCCTGGTTCCGTGACGGTGACCTCTGCTGTACGCGGCGTTTTCAAAGACGACCTGAAAACCCGCGAGGAAGGGTTGCGTCTGTTGCAGGTTTAGGTGAAGCCGTGATGCTGCGCGCCTTGCGAGCACGAGTGCTCAGGGTTGCGATTGCGGCAAGGATAAGCGGGAATCCGATGTTGCACATCTCGTGAGCACGAACATCAAGGGCTGCGCTAGCTGTGGGCGCAAGCGATAATGCGATATCGTATACCACGCGATTGCGAGCGTTCTGAAAGGGAAGATATGTACCAGCTGAAGACGGAAAGCTGTTTCGATAGCGCCCATTTCCTGACGGACTACGATGGCAAGTGCGAAAACCTGCACGGGCACCGCTGGCGTGTGGTGGCTTGCATCGAAGCCGACGAGCTGCAGGCCGAAGGCCAGATGAAGGACATGGTCGTCGACTTCGCCGACTTCAAACGCGCCTTGCGCGAGCTCACCGAAGAGTTGGATCACATGTTCATCGTGGAAGAGGGCTCGCTTGCCCCCGAGACCCTGGCGTGCCTTGAGCGCGAGACGTTTCGCCTGTTCACGGTTCCGTTTCGCACAACATCGGAAAACTTCGCCCGCTACTTCTGCGAAAAGCTGGAAGAGCGTGGTTTCACCGTATCGCAGGTGGAGGTCTACGAAACCCCTCTCAACTGCGCAATCTACCGCCCGTAACGTGCCTACGTCGCATCCTGGTGCCACGACTCGCCCGCAAAGGCCGGAGGGGCCCCGGCGGGGCTTGCGCTCCATGACGCCCCGAACGCGATGGACGCCCTTCGGGCTTAAAGTGTGGTGAATTCGGCTATGGATGGCCGCACGGTTCGCCAAAACATCGCATCGGCGAGCCATAACCTGGACTTGTCGAATTCCATATTCATCGCGTTCTCTTTCGGCGTCATTGCGCGGAAGCCCCGCCGGGGCCCCTCCGGCCTTTGCGGGCGAGTCGTGGCACCGGGACGCGACACGGTAGGGTGGCGATTCGCCTACCGATAAAAAAGCGGCCACCCGCTCGTGGCGGATGGCCGTTCCTTTTGCTTGTTCAACGCAAGTTGTTGGAAGCTATTTCGCGGCTTCCTTCAAGACGTCGTGCACTTCGGTGGCAGTGGGAAGCTCCATGACGCGGGCCGCAATGGCGTTTGCCTCTTCGGTGCTCCACTTGCTCAGCGTTGCGCGCGTGGCCAGAACGCTCGTGGCGCTCACGCTGTACTCGCCAAGGCCGAAGGCGACCCACAGCGGAATGAGCAGCGGGTCGGCTGCTGCCTCGCCGCACATGCCCACCATGATGCCTGCTTCGTTGCCAGCGGTGATGACGTTGCGGATCGAGCGCAGCACCGCCGGGTTGTACGTCGAGTACAGATAGCGCACCCGCTCGTTGCCGCGATCGGCGCACATGGTGTAGCCGGTCAGGTCGTTGGTTCCGATGCTGAAGAAGTCGCACACCTTCGCCAGCTCGTCGGCCATCAATGCGGCGGCCGGGGTCTCCACCATGGCTCCTACCTGAATGTCTTTGTTATACGCCACGCCTTCCTGGTCGAACTCCAACATGTAGCGCTGCAGGAGGTCGCGCACGGCCAGTATCTCGTCCACGCAGGTGACCAGTGGCACCATGATACGGATGTCGCCGAAGGCGCTCGCACGCAGCAGCGCGCGCAGCTGAGTGCGGTACACGTCTTCGCGGGCCAGGCAATAGCGAACGGCGCGGAAACCCATGAACGGGTTGTCCTCGCGCTCCAGGCCCATATAGGGGATCTCCTTGTCGCCGCCGATGTCGAGCGTGCGGATGATTACGGGTTTGCCCTTGCAGATGAGCGCCGCTTTCTTGTAGGCCTCGAACTGCACCTCTTCGCCGGGCATGGAATCGCTGTCCATGAACAGAAATTCCGTGCGGAACAGCCCAATGCCCTCCGCATCGCGGTCCATGGCCTGCGTGGCGTCTTCGGGCTTGCCGATGTTGGCGAACAGTTCCAAATGCTTGCCGTCGGAGGTGATGGTGCGCTGTCCGATGAACTTCTTCAGTGCATCGGCTTCGGCGGCATATCGTTCCTGCTCCTTGCGGGCGGCAGAGAGTACATCTGCATCAGGATCGATGGTCACGGTACCACGACCACCGTCGACGATTACTTCCATGCCGTCGGCCAGTTTGGTGCATGCGCTTTCAACGGAAAGCACGGCGGGAATCTCCATCGCGCGGGCCAAGATGGCAGAATGGCTGGTCACGCCACCAGTCTCTGTAACTACGCCCACTACTGTGCCAGGGCGGATGCCCGCGGTCATGGATGGCGTGAGGTCGTGCGTGACCAACACCGTTCCTTGAGGTACGGCGCTGATGTCGACGGGGCGCTTGTTCAGCAGCTCGGCCAATACGCCAGATTTCACATCGCGCACGTCAGTAGCACGCTGCATGGTGAGTTCATCGCCGGTGGCTTCGAACATGGCAGCGAACATGTCGCACACGGTCGAAAGTGCATCTTCTGCGCACATGCCCTGGCCGATGTGGTTCTCCATTTCGCCCTGCATGTACGGGTCAGCGATCATGGCGATGTGACCCGTCAGGATTTCGGCTTCCTTGGGTCCCACGCGCTCGGCCATGGAATCGGCTTGAGCCTGGGTGTAGGTAACATACCCGTCAATTGCCGCGCGGAACCGCTGCTTTTCGGCTTCGATGTCGGTTATGGTTCGCGATTCGTATTCCAGCGAAGGTTCTTCGACGATCAGCACACTGCCGATGCCGACTCCTGCTGAAGCGTTTACGCCACTCAAAACGTCCATTCGCTAGTCTCCCATACCTGCTTCGACGAATGCGACGATGGCATCGACGGCTGCCTGCTCGTCGGCGCCATCAGCCTGGATTTCGATTTCGTCGCCACACTTGATGCCGGCGGCCATGATGCCCATCAGGCTGTTGCCGGGGATTTCCTTGCCCTTGGCGATAACCTTCACAGGGGCGGAGAACTTGTTGGCCTCGGCGACGAAAAGGCTTGCCGGACGCATGTGGAAGCCTTGCGGGTTCACGAGGGTGACGGTCTTGGAATACATGGGGTTCCTTTCTCTTGGTTGAGTCCTTTTCCTTGAAAGCAGTGATATATGCGATGGGCTTGCGCCAGAGGAGCGCAAGCCCATCAAAGTGCAATGCCGTTTATGCGGCGGGTTCGTGCTTCTTCTTCAGGATGCGCAGCATCAGGGCGCCCACGACGGCACCCACAACCAATGCGACCAGGTACATGGGCCAGTTGCCCACCACGGCGAACACGAAGATGCCGCCATGCGGGGCCATCAACGTGCACCCGAATGCCATGGAGATGGCGCCGGCTACCGCAGAGCCAATTACGCAAGCCGGGATGACGCGCAGCGGGTCGGCTGCGGCGTAGGGGATGGCACCTTCGGTGATGAACGAAAGGCCCATGATGTAGTTGACCGGAGCGCTCTTCAGCTCGGTTTCGGTCCAACGATCCTTGAAGAACGTGCAAGCCAGGGCGATGGCCAGAGGCGGCACCATACCGCCGATCATGACGGCTGCCATCATGTCATAGTTGCCCATATCGATGGAGGCAAGGCCGAACAGATAGGCTGCCTTGTTGATGGGGCCACCCATGTCGATGGCCATCATGCCACCCAAGAGCAGGCCAAGTAGGATGCGGGCGTCGCCCAAGCCGTTCAGGAAGCTGCTGATACCGGCGTTGATGGCGATCATGATGGGGTTTACGAGGCACATGAATATACCGATGAACGCCAAGCCCACCAGCGGGAAGATGAGCATGGGCTTCATGCCGTCAAGCGCCTGCGGGATGTTCTCGCACACCTTCTCGAACCACAGCATGAAGTAGCCGCCTGCGAAGCCGGCGAGCAGAGCACCCAAAAAGCCCGCGGAAACATCTTGCCCAGCGGGGCTTGCGAACGTGCAGCCGGCGGCTGCCATGGCGCCACCGACGAAGCCGACGAGCAGGCCGGGGCGGTCGGCGATGGAGCGGCCGATGTAGCCGGCCAGGACGGCGAGCATGAAGCCGAAGCTGATGCCGCCGATGCCCTTGAACCATGCGGCGAGCGGGGTGTTCGAACCGAAGCCGCTGTCTTGCGGTGCGCCGGAGATGGTGTCGATCAAAAACGCCAGGGCGATGAAGATGCCGCCGGCGACCACGAAGGGCAGCATGTGGCTGACGCCTTCCATCAGGTGCTTGTAGATCTGACGACCCAGGCTTTCGCTTTCGCCCGAATCGGCGGCTGCTTCGGCGGCACCACCCTTGTGCTGGTAGATGGGCGCGCTGCCGTCGAGTGCGCGGTTGATGAGCTCCTCGGGCTTGTTGATGCCGTCGGCTACCTTGGTGATGACGGTAGGCTTGCCGTTGAAGCGGGCCATCTCGACGTTCTTGTCGGCGGCAACGATGATGCCATCGGCTGCGGCGATTTCCTCGGCAGTGAGGATGTTCTTGGCGCCACCCGATCCGTTCGTCTCGACCTTGATGGAGATGCCCATCTTCTCGGCTTGCTGGACCAGAGCCTCAGCGGCCATGTAGGTATGTGCGATGCCGGTGGGGCAGGCGGTCACGCCCAGCACACGGATGCGGCCGTCGTCGGCGGGTGCTGCTGCAGCCGCGGCTGCGGCGGGGGCGGCGGGCTCGGGCTCTTCCTCGGGGAACTTCTCGCGTTCCTTCGTGTCGATCAAGCGCAGGAACTCGTCAGGAGTGGAGGCGTCCATCAGCTGGTTGCGCCAATCCAGATCCATGAGCATGGTCATCAGGCGTGCGAGTACTTCCAGATGCACCTCGCCGTCGCTGGGGGCTGCAATCATGAACAAAAGCTTGCTCGGCTGCCCATCGGGCGCGTCGTAGTCAACGCCTCCCGGTACGGTGATGGCCGAAAGCGCTGGGTGCGCGACGGCATCGGTCTTGGCGTGGGGGATGGCCATGCCCTCGCCGATGGCGGTCGTGCCCTGCGCCTCACGTGCCAAGATGGCCTCGCGGTAGGCCTGGACATCGGCCAGGTTCCCTGCGCCTTCGTGCAGCGAGATGAGTTTTTCGATTGCATCGGACTTCGACGCAACGGAAACGCCCAGCTCGACAGCCTGTGGGCTGAGGAGGTCGGTGATTCTCATATATCTTCCTTTCTTCCACGGGCCTTTCGCTGACCCGTTATGACCGAGGTGAAACAAGAGCGGTTCCGATATGGGCAAGCCAATTGCCGCCAGATGGCTCCTGCAGCTTTCGCCTTCACGTTCCTATGGTTCGCTGCGGCTGGGTTGGCGCATGTGCTACGGGAGGCGCGAGAGCAGCTCTTCGACGGTTTCGCGCGGAGCCAGGCCATCCGAGAAGGCGGTGGCAGCACCACATGCCTGAGACATGGTGAACGCACGCTCGTAAACGTCGACGGGTTCTAGGTTTTGCTCATTGCCTTCCAGGTAGCCATGAACGAAGCCGGCGACTGTGGAGTCGCCTGCGCCCACGCTGTTCACAAGCGTGCCGGCAAAGGGGGCCATGTCGTGTAGGTTGCCGAATTCGTCGACAAGGAACGCGCCCTTGCCGCCGCGCGACACCAAAACGTTCACGGCACCTTGATCGTGCAGCTCGCGTGCTGCTTGCACCAAGCGGTCGTAATCGTCGGGGTCGCAGCCGACTATTTCGGCCAGTTCCTCGTCGTTGGGCTTGATAAGGAACGGCCCATAGGGCAACGTGTTCAGCAGCAGGCTGTCCGTGGCGTCTACGACCGTGCGCACGTTCTTGCCGGCGAGTGCTTGCAAGATGCGGGCGTAGGTGTCTTTCGCCACGCTAGACGGTGCGCCGCCGGAAACGATGACGATATCTCCGTCAACTGTTTGGTCGAGCTGGGCGAACAATTTTGCCAGCGAGGCTTCGTCAATGATCGGGCCACCGCCGTTCAGGGCGGTTTCGGTAATGGGACCGCCGTTCACGGAAGAGCGCATCTTCGTGTTGATACGCGTCTCTCCTTCGGGAAGCATCACGAAATCGCAGGTCAGACCATCTTCGGTGAGTGCCTGTTCCATCGCGTGCCCGATGGCGCCAGCCAAAAAGCCCCATGCAGTGCTCTCGCGGCCTAGGTTGCGCAAGACGTTGCTCACGTTCACGCCCTTGCCGCCGTAGTAGATTTCCTGACTCGTGGTGCGGTTGATTCCACCCAGTTGCAGGGAGTCGACGCTAATTACGACATCGACTGCGGGATTGAAGGTAATGGTGTATATCATGCGCGCTGCCTTCGTTCGGCATTGAAATATGCAACTATCATACATCATAAAGCCACCACAAGGGCGCTAAAAGCATCGGGGATATGCGCATTTATGGGCGTTGATGTGAGTCAGATGGCTACGGGAGTCTGACTCGATGCGTTCGTGAATCAAACGACTACGGGCACCTGACTCAGCTTAGGTATTGCTCCCACCTTGAAAGGCGGTCGTTGAACTTGGCCTCGATGTCGTCGATCTTGCTTGCTGCGCCTGCCACGCGTTCGGTAGGGGTTTGCGGATTGGAAGGAGCGGGTCCCAGCAACATGGTTGCAATCAGGTCTTCCAATGCGCTCAGGAAAAACGAGCGTTCTTCGGGAGGCAAACCATCGAGGCGGCGCAAGGCAAGGTCGAGCGATCCGTCGGATAGGTTGCTGGCAATTCCCGATAGGGTAACCTCTCCCGTGGCCTGGACCAGCTTGAACAGCGTTTCCACGAACCGCTCGCGATTGGTGGAAGCCATGGAGGCAAGCCAGCTGTTCAACCGCTTGCCGCGGCGATAGGACTCGTAGGTCACCGCACTTGCGGTCTTGAAATCGCCGCCGTCAACCACCCACGAAAACGGGGAGTGCTGCATGATGCCCGGGTTCGTGCTGCGAACCACCGTGGGCTGCTCGCTTCGACCGAAGAGCAGCATGCCAACCAGCGATTCTTCGGGAACGATTCGCTCGATTGCAATGCCTGCGTTGCGGTTCTTGCCCGTCTCGTCGGCCTCTGCGCGTGCGTTGTCCGAAAAGGATGCGCCCGGTGTCGCGTTGCGGCTGACGTCGCCCTCAAGACTTTCGGCGTTGCTGCGCTGCGGACCACATCCGCAGTTCGTGTGGCGCATGTGGGCCAAGGCTTCCTGCGAAAAGCCGGGCGAGTCGTAGACGATGCAGCCGACGATGCGGGATGCGGTATCGTCGTCGCAGTTGAGCACCGCGTATTCGGCAAGGTTGCCGCCTTTGGAATGGCCGGTGACCAGCAGCGGCTCTGCAAGCTCGCGCGCCATTCGATTAAGGTAATCCACTGCGGCGCGTTGAGCTGGCACCGATTCGAGGAACGCCATGTTGAAGCATTCCTTCCAGCCGAAAATCGTGTTGTCGGTGCCGCGGAATGCCACGACCGCGCCTTTGGCGGGCATGACGAACGTGGTGGCGCTGAACTGCTTCTGCTCGGTGTGTGACCAGTCGTCTGCAGCCAGGCAGACGCGCACTTCTGAAAATCGCGGACTCAGGGCGCAGGCGAGCAGCAGGTTTTCAGAGGAGCGCGGGTCGTGAATCGGTGCCGTGAGAGCTACCGTGTTGGATTCTGCAGCAAGGCGGGTGATGGTGATGCCACGGGCTTCGCGTGCTGCAGGCACTTCCTCGGCGATGCGCAGATAAGCGAGCCAGGAAAACACCAGGCTGTCGATGCGGTTGACCGGCTGCTGCTCGAACGTTTGCCCGAAAGCACGTACGTAGTCGATGATGTTGCCCATGTTGGCCTATACGCGCAACAGCGCGGCGATTTCTCCCAAGATGAGCTCGAAGCTGACGCCGCGGTTGCGGAAGTCGGGCTGCTGGTTGGTGAGCTCCATCGCCTTCACCACGAAGTCGCTTGCGAACTGGGCGGCCTCGAGCAGGCTGCGCTCGGCCATCAGTGCTGCCAGCAGGCATGACGCGTACAGGTCGCCCGTCCCGTGCAGCATGTAGGGAAGAAGCTGGTTCTGCGTCTGCGCGAATTCGTTTTGCTCGCCCTGGACGTAGTTGCGGATGAATCCGTCGCCGCGGTCGATGCCCTTCAAGATCACGTTCTTGGCACCTTTGTCCAGCAGTGCCTCCACGATGCGGTGCGCCTCGTCTTCGGAAATGTCTTGCCCCCGCCATTCCTCTCCAAGGATGATGGCGGCTTCGGTAAGGTTCGGGGTCAGCACGTCGCAGCCGCTGGCAAGGCCTGCCATCGCATCGCACAATTCGGGCGTGTAGGTGGGATAGACTTTGCCGTGGTCGGCCATGGCTGGGTCCACCACGCGCAGGGCATTTGGGTAATCGGCCCACAGCTGGCGGATGCTGTCGCACTGCTCGGGTGCGCCCAAAAAGCCCGAGTACACGGCATCGATGTCAATGCCCACTTCCTTCCAAGCTTCCAGATACCCGTCGAGCATCTCGGTGGTGTCGTGCATGTACCAGGTGGGGAAAGCCGTGTGGTTGCTGAACAGACCGGTAGGCACGGGGCACACGTCGTTGCCGCCTGCGGAAAGCACGGGAATTGCGATGCCCAACGAGCATTTTCCGTATCCGCACAAGTCGTGAACTGCAGCGATGCGGGGGATATAGCTGCCCTTGCGGGTGTAGAGTGCGGTCATGTCGTGCTCCTTCGTCTTATCCGGTTTCATCATCATGCCAGCAAGCCGGGCTTTTGCATGCGAAGGGATTGTCCCTTCGCATGGATGACGGAGCATTATCCTAGAGCATTGCAGCCTGAAAGTCTAGGCTCCCAGCAAAATGAACAGTGTCATGCCCTCTGTTCGCGTGAGTGTTCTCAATGAGCCGAACGTCCCAACGACATGCGACTTGTTCGCGGGCTTGGCCGAAGTCAGCGAAGATCGTCTAGGCGAGTGCGCCAAACCCGATTCGCGCAGGAAGCTTTTGAATAGCGACGGAGCAAACGAGGGCTTGGCGTGCTGCCAGAATGGCCTGCAGCGTAAGACGATTCTGGTGTTTGCAAGAGTGCCGCAACCTACTCTTCTTCGTCGTCATCGTCGAAGAAGCTCCAGTCGTCATCGGTCTTTTCGTGGTTCTTGTATATCTTGCGCGTGCGCTTTTCCATGACCACGCAGGCAAGCAGGCAGATGATCAACGCAGCAGCAAACAAGACGCCCATGCCCGCGTACGTCTGGAACAGGAAGTGGTAGGTTGCTGCGAAGTCCATAAGTGCCTCTCACGTAGATTTCTTCGAATAATTCGTCAGTAGAGTATACTATCGCCGATACTTGAGCCCAACGCAAACGATTGGACTTCACAGATTCGGTTTTTTGAGAGCAGGAGGAATCCAGCATGTTGGATATTCGTTTCGTCCGCGACAATCTCGAGGCCGTGACCCAGGCCATGCGCGACCGTAACTGCCCGTGGGATGCCGAGCGCTTTTCCGAGCTGGACGAAGCACGTCGAGCGGCCATCAAGGAAGAAGAAGCGCTGCAAGCCCAGCGTAATGCAGTTTCCAAAGAAATTGGCAAGCTGATGGGCCAGGGCAAGAAAGACGAGGCCGAAGCCGCAAAGGCCCAGGTGCGTGAAGTCAACGAGAAGCTGACCGGATTGGGCAACGCACGCGCTGAAGCCGAGGCGGCCCTAAACGACATGATGATGAGCACGCCCAACCTCCCCCACGAGTCGGTGCCGGTGGGTGCTGACGAGTCGGACAACGTGGAGGTGCGCCGTTGGGGCACGCCTCGCGAGTTCGATTTCGAGAGCAAGGCCCATTGGGATCTTGGCCCCAGCCTGGGCATTATCGACTTCGAGCGTGCCGTGAAGCTTTCCGGCAGCCGCTTCGTGGTGCTAGGCGGCTTGGGCGCGCGCCTGGAACGCTCGATCATCAACTTCATGGCCGACACGCATGCCGAAAACGGCTTCAAGGAATGGTGGATGCCTTCTTTGGTGAACCGTGAGACCATGACGGGCACCGGCCAGCTGCCGAAGTTCGAGGAAGACCTGTTCAAGACCAAAGACGAGAACTTCTACCTCATCCCCACGGCCGAGGTGCCGCTTACAAACCTGCATGCCGGCGAGGTGATTGACGGCGACAAGCTGCCGCTGCGCTACACGGCGTTCACGAACTGCTTCCGCGAGGAAGCGGGCAGCGCCGGGCGCGACACGCGAGGGCTTATCCGCGTGCATCAGTTCGACAAGGTCGAGATGGTGAAGTTCGCCAAGCCCGAGCAGGCCTACGACGAGCTCGAGAGCATGACCGAAGAGGCGGAGCTCATCCTGCGAAAACTCGGCCTGCCCTATCGCGTGATCACGCTGTGCACGGGCGACATGGGCTTTTCGGCTTCCAAAACCTATGACTTGGAAGTATGGCTGCCCAGCTACAACGATTACAAGGAAATCAGCTCCTGCAGCTGCTGCAGCGATTTTCAGGCCCGTCGCGCCAACATCCGCTATCGCGACCCGGCGGCGTTCAAGGGCACGCGCCTGGTGAATACGCTCAACGGTTCTGGTTTGGCGGTCGGCCGCACGATGGCCGCCATCATGGAAAACTATCAGAACGCCGACGGCTCCATCACGGTCCCCGACGTGTTGGTGCCTTACATGGGCGGCGTGGAGGTCATCAGGCCCGAAGCATAGTCAGGTAAGCCCACGACGGAGAATCGCAGTACAAACGTGTCAGAATCCGAGCCGATGGAACAACACCCCCAGCGCCCGAGACGTCAACCTGCCGACGAGATGTTGGCTGAAGCGCGCCAGAGCATCTACGAGCTACCCGAAAAGGGGGCTTTGAAGGATGTGTCCGCGTTGGGCGAGTCCATCGTCGATGCGCTCACCACGGAATTTAGCATCGAGGAAGTACCGGCTCCTGGGTTCAGCGGCTCCAACGAAGCATCTGAATCTGCAGATGAGGTGGTTGCCCCAGCCTCTCGAGGTGCTCATGCCGCCCTTGATATGGCTGCAACTTCGATGTCGCTGCAAGAGGATACAGCCGAAGGCTCGGGCCGCGAAGCGGCGCCCCATGGCGCGCATGTTGCGATGGACGGCGATGCCACGGTGGCGATTCCGCGAGTCGGAGCAGCTGGGAGCGTTGGTCGTGCGAAGGAAGATGCCGTAGACGACGACCTCTTCGACGACGACGTCGACGAAGAGGTCGACAATAACGGGCCTTTCGCTTCTGCGGATGGCAGCCCAGACGGCTCAAGCGACGATCAAGGCGGCGTGCACGACGAATATCCGGCCGATGGCGTGCTTCCCGACGAAACAGCTGCGATGGAGCCCATCGGGGAAGAGCCTCCCGAAGATGCATATGACGAAAAGCCACGTCGACGTCGGCGCATCCCAGCGGGAAAGATCGTGGCTGCAATCTGCATCCTGCTGGTGCTCGCGCTTGTGGGTGCAGGTGTGCATTTCGCATGGGACCGCTGGTTTCGCTACGACGACGCCCAGGACATCCAAGGAGAATGGCAGATGACCAACGCGCAGCGCACGCTGGTTATAGACGCGGGTCATCTAAAGATTTCCGAAGACGTGGCTTACGAGTACACGCTCGATGCGAAGCACAAGACCATCACCTACACGTTCGGCAACGCTTCGGGCACAGCGTCGTACCGATTCAGCGACGACCGCCAAGTGCTGGTCATCGAGGATAACGGCGAAACCGACTGGATGATGGCCCTGCACCTGAAGGACGACCCCGTCCTCTCTGGCAGCGAGGTACCCGAGGGCACATCGAAGCTCGTGCGGCTTTCGGACGACATCATGGCCACCCCCAAGTCGCTCGACGACACTTCCGATGGCACCGAAATCTACGAAGAGCCTTTCTACGTGGGGGGCTATACCGAGTATTCCAAGCCGGAGAAGACCAAGCCGGGCAGCTCGAAGAAAGATGGCGAAGACGACGAGGATTCCGATTCCAAAGATGACGATGACCAGCTGGAGCCAGGGCAAGATCCCAATGCCGACTACTTCGACAGCGAACGTGCGCTGAACTTCTATTACGACGACAGCCAGATGCTCTACTACGACCAATATGGCAACTATTACTACGACATGTACGGCAACAATCCCTACGAGATGCCAATCGAGCAAACGTCCGCCGATACTTACGTCGAAGACTATGCCTACAACGACGAGGTTTACTACTAGACGCGTCGGTGGAAAGCGCCACGGTCGCAGGTGACATTGGGGTTTCCGCTGCATGGCGCCGTGTTTGTCGGGCGATGGGAAGTGTGCATGGAGGCGATTCGCGTCGAGCATATCAGGGTCGAGGGAGACCGCGTTGTCTTCGAGGTGTGCGTGTGCGACGAACGTTTGCATCGTAGCACGTCGGCTATCGCCGAGCGGGCATGTCGCCTGCGGCCAAACCTTCCACGGCATGCCTGCGTGAACTCGGTGGGTTCCACGTTCGGCGCCGTGATGGACAACACGCCTTTGCCGCACCTGCTCGAGCACGTGATCATCGACATGCTCGTGGAATCAAGCGACGACATGGCAGCAACCTACGTGGGCACGAGCCGGTGGACCTGCGAGCGGCAAGGCAAGGCACGCATCCAGGTCTCGATGGACGACGACTTGGCAGTCCTGCGAGCCTTCAAATGCGCCCTTGCGTTCGTGAACGACATCGTTTCAGCATGACGGGACATAACACCTCTTTCCATATCGCGGCGGCCACATTGACGGAGATGCGGCAGCCGCGGTGCGGATAAGGATGCCACTCCCTGGCATGCTTGTGGTCTTGGGGGAAAGGGTGGTGGAAAAGCGCTTTTCCGTTGATGATTGAAAACTCTTGGCCATTTGGACCAGGCGCAGTACCATAATAAAACAGTTAGCGTTTTCTGTATCGGAAGGCGAAATCATCCGCTCGCGCGGTTGTAAGGAGGAAAACATGAGCAACAAGATCACAGCGTTCGTGGCTGGCGGAGTTATCGGCGCGGCAGTTGCGCTGCTGTATGCGCCTCGCGCCGGCGAAGAGACACGTGCGTTTTTGGCGGACAAGGCCAACGAGTACTGGGGCCAGGCCCGCGAATACGGTTCGCAAGCTCAAGCTCGCGGCCAGGAAATCTATGGCAACATGAGCGCCCAGGGCAAGGTTGCCTATCAGACGGCCAGCGCCAACGCTTCCCAGGCCTTCACTGCTGCGAGCACCAGCGTCCAGCAGGCGTACAATTCGGCCAGCGTCGGCGCCAAGGAAGCCTTCGGTGCCGCCCAGGCCCGCGTGAGCGGTGCACGTCAAAGCATCAAGCCCGGCTCAGGCGAGCGCAACGACGACCTGCGCGAGAAGATCGAAGCTGCTCGCGAGCGCATTGCCGCCCAGGTTGCCAAAAACGCCGAAGAGTCGATGGGCCAGGCTCCGCTCGAGGCTCCGGCTGAAGTGGAAGAAGCAGCTGCCGTCGTGGAGGAAGCCGTCGAGGCGGCTGCCGAAGCTACCGAAGCTGTAGAGGCTGCACCGGCCGAATAGCACATCGAAACATCCGAGGCATCCCTCCCATTCGGAGGGATGCTCTTTTATGTCTTTGGGGAAACCATGGCTGCATTGCAAACCCTCTCAACGAAAGAGCTCACCGGCACCCGTGTCATCGGCGGGAAGAAAGGCGTGAAGACCATTGGCAAGGTTCGCTACTTCGTGTTTCACCCCACGAAGAAGGCCTGCGTCGGTTTCCTGGTCAAACGCCCAGATGCCGCGCTCATGTTCAAGCGCAAGGACCTGTTCGTGGCACTTGACGGCTTCGAATTCGAAGACGGCCGCATCGTCGTGCCAAACGACGACAAGGACGCCGTTGACGATGGGGCCTGCAAGCGCCTGGGGATAGACCTCGACCGTTGCATCATCTGGCAGGGCATGCCCATCATCGCCCAGAACGGCGAGAACATGGGCTATGTGGAAGACGTTGAGTTCAAGCGTTCTTCGGGCAAGGTCATCTCCATCACACCGCATACCGGTGCCACCTCCAAGGCGCTCGTGGGAACGCTCACCATTCCCAGCGAGCATGTGAAGGGGTTCAAGACCGGCGTGGGCACCGAGCTCACCATCACCGAAGGCGAGGGCGAAGAAGAGCGATCCGTGCGTGGCGCCATCGTTGTCAGCAATACCGCGCTGTCCATAGACACCGAAGGTGGCCTGGCTGAAGCGGCCGGTCATAGCACCGCCATTGCAGCCGAAAAGGTCCGACAGGCCAAGGAGCAGGCGAAACCGGCAGTGGATGCCGCCGCGAAGGCCACGGGGGATGCGGTGAACAGGGGAGCTTACGTTACGGGCAGGCAGATTGGTCGGGCGAAGGGCATGTTCTCGGCCTTCAAGGACGAATACGACAAAGCCGTGGCCGACAAGCCGAAACCGGCGAAGAAGCGCAAGTAGGGGGCAGTTGTGGCCGACGATCGCGTGCTTTCCGAATCGACGTCAGGAACAGATGATGCGTCTGTGAAAGAGGCGGGTGCTGGTGCCGAGCAAACTGCTAACGGCGTTGTCACCGTGCACGTGCTCGGTCGGGAAATGCCCCGGTCGGTGTTCTTCCGTATGGTGGGACTTGCCGCTTTCCTGTTGCTCATCATCGGTGCCACCGTGGCAATGTGGCCGATAATCACGAGCGTGTTTTCGGAAGAAGGCCGAGCGAACCTCATCGGCCAGATTCACAGTGCAGGCCCCTTCGGCATGATCATCTTGCTGGGTTTGGAGATCGTGCAGGTTATTGTGGCATTCGTTCCCGGTGAGGTCGTGCAGCTCGTTGCCGGCATGCTATATGGTCCCGTTTTGGGTTCGGCCATCATCCTCGTGGGCTGCGTGTGCGCCACGGCCGCAATCTACGAGTTAGTGCATCGGCTGGGTCAGCCCTTCGTCGAAGAGGTGGTTTCCACCGAGCATCTGGAGCGGTTTCGGGAATTCGAGGAAAGTGGCAAGCTGGCTGTGATGGTGTTCGTCTTGTTCTTCATCCCCGGGCTTCCCAAAGACGTGTTCACCTATCTGGTGCCGCTCACGTCCATGCCGCGCAACCAATACCTGATCATCACCACCATTGCACGTGCGCCCGGCGTGATCATGACCTCGCTGGCGGCATCGCATTTGGTTCAGGGCAACTATGCGCAAAGCGCGGTGTTCTTTGCGATTCTGGCCATCTTGGCTTTGGTTGGCATCCTCAACAAGGACCGCATCCTCAATATCTTCAACCGCCGCAAAGAAGATCGGTAACGTAGCGGGTTGCATGGCGTCGTGCTCGTGTTCCTGCATTGCCGTGGGCTGCAGTTGCGCCCTACAGGCCAAACTGGCTTTTCTCGATGCCGTCTTTCAAAGATGCCTCCCGTTGCGCCGATGCGCATTCAAGCGACGGGTCGGGAACGGGAAGGTTGCGTTGGTAACCAGCTTGCTACAAAACGAGGCTCATACACCAAATGGGTCTATGCTTGCTGTCGATGGGTTGTAGACGAGAGGTGCAGATGAGCGCGAGGGAATACAATGCGAGCTATTGGGGCAGCAAGTCCCTTTCAACGCCCGATTCCTCCTTCGCTTCGGATTGCAGCATCGACCAGGTCGAAAACAGCGCTGTTGGCGACGGTGCGTCAAACGACGGCGCGGGCCAAAACGCGTCTTGGAATGCAGCATCTGGCCAGTATCGGGGAAGCTTTACCGCAAACGGGAACTCCTACCCCTATGGGCAAGCACCGGGCTTTTCGGCTTACAGCCGATCGGTTGCGCCAAACCAGGAGCCTTACGTATCCCGTTCGGGCAAGGACCACATAGCCGCGGGGCTTCTGGCCATCTTCCTCGGCGGTCTTGGCATTCACAAGTTCTACCTTGGCTACCATTCCGTGGGTTTCATCATGCTAGCCGTCACCATCTTGGGTTCGATTTTCACCTTGGGCCTGGCTGGCCTGGTGATGGAGCTCATCGGCATCATCGAAGGCATCATCTACCTTACCAAAGATCAGAATTCTTTTGATTGGACCTACGTCTACAACGTGAAGGAATGGTTCTAAGCCGCAACGAGGGATGGCTTTCGTTGTGGACGACAAGCGTGACGGCAGGCTGCAGAGCGGGTAGCGCAGCGTATTGGGCGTTTGCTTTACTGGGCATGGCTCGCTGTTACGCGATTCCCAACCTCGCGCACATGTGCTCGTTTGCCGTGCGTTCGCATGTGTCGTCGATCGGCAGAAGCGGTGGCGCAGGACGTCCGGCTTTTGCTGCCCGACGTTCCAAGGCGCGTTTGATGAGCCAATCCGCCACTTCTGGGTTCTTCGATAGCAGGGGGCCGTGGAGATAGGTTCCCACGAGGTTGCGGTAGCGCACGCCGTCAGCCCCATCCGTGTCGTTGTTGCCCTTGCCCTGTCCGCCGATGACGTAGCCGAACGGCTTGCAACCGCTTCCCAGAAACGTTCGACCAGCGTGGTTCTCATAGCCGATGACGGGCGTGGTTGCCAACGGGCACCTCAGGGCTATGTTTCCGACGAGACGGTTGTGCGACCCGCCCTCCACACGCCCCGTCGTGATGTCGAGGACGTCCAGACCGGCAACGTTCTCGTCACCCAGCAACCATTCGCGCCCCAGTATTTGATACCCACCGCAGATGGCGAGCAGCACCCCGTCGTCCTCGACGAACGAGCGCAGGCTTTCGGCCTGCTCGAGAAGCTGAATCGACGCCAGGCGCTGCTCGCGGTCGGGTCCACCGCCCAAAAAGACGATGTCAGCTTCTAAGAAGTCGGCAGTCTGGCCATGCTCGATGCGCACGACCTCGGCTTCGATTCCACGTCTACGAGCGCGTTCGGCAAGCACGATGACGTTGCCCCCGTCGCCATATAAGTTCAACAAATCAGGGTATAGATGGACCATGACAAGCTTCTCATGATGCATCGAAATGAAACTGTTCGCCGATTGCATGCATGGCATCGAATTCGTCTCATTCGGAATCGAATCGGATGTGACCGACGGCGTTTCGAAGGGTTCGACATCTCCGGCGACAGAGTGGTTTTGGTCAGCAACGCAGAGCGGTTGCTCCTTCTTGCGCTTGAGGGGTCTGGCCTTCAGATGATCGAGTTCGCGTTTCGCGTCGGGCAGCGCCGTGTAATTTGCGATTAGGTAGAACGTGGCATCAGGCAACATCGCGTGAGCCTTTGCCAGAAAGTCGGTTGCTCCGTCGACGAGCTGTGCGCAGACCCCCGCGTACTTTAGGCGTACTTGCATGTCGTTGCGACGGATGCCTCCGGCGAACGCGACCAGGTCACGCGCTCCGGTGAGTTCCTGGAAGTCGACATCCCACAGCCACGAAACGTCATGGCCATCCGCTTCGCGATCGTTGATGAAGAACGCAACTGCTTTGGCGCCTGGATCGTCGAGGACGATTCTCAGGTTCTGGTTGAACCCCGTGGGGTTTTTCGCCAAGTTGAGCAGAATGCTATGCCCGTCGATGTCGTAGTGCTGCAAGCGGCCGTTTTCAGGCGAGAAATGTCCGATGGCTTTCTCTGTGCACGCTGATGGAACACCACAACAGCTAGCTGCAGCGTAGACGGCAAGGATGTTGTAAACCATGTACGTTCCCGGCAACGCGGAGTCGACGTGCCATGATTCTTTCCCGCCTTGGGTGTTATCTTTCCAATCTTCCAGACGGAATGTGCGCGAACCCTTCCCAATCTGATTACGGCTCTCTTGCTTATCCAAACACCGTACGGTCGAGCCTTTCTCAATCCGCACCGAGAACGACACGCCTTCCCCTGTTGCGCTAACGTCATGCGCGCAAAAACGCGGCTCTTCCCGCGCGAACCCGCATTGCGGGCAACGGTACTTGCCCAGTTGCCCATACTGACGCCAGTCGTAGGAGAGCTCCGCTTCGCAACGCTGGCATAACCCCGAATCGGCGACGGTGTTCTGATGTAGCCCCAGGTTTTCGCCGATGCCGAAGGGGATGCCTACGTTCTGCACGCTATCTGCAATAGTCTGGCAGAATGGGTCGTCGGCGTTGTACACGAGTGCTGTGGAAGGGCAAGATGCCAACGCGCTCCTGATGCTTTCCTGAACATGGTTGATCTCACCCGCACGATCGAGCTGGTCGCGAAACAGGTTCAGCAACACCACGAAGTCGGGCTGCAGCTGCGGAGCAATCTTGGGAAGCCAAAGCTCGTCGCTTTCGAACACGCCCCAATCGGCGTCCCTTGCGTGGAGCAGCGCCGTTGCCACTCCCGAATCGAGGTTGGCGCCCGTCCGGTTGCACGCAACCACTTTGCCATGCGCTTCAAGAGAATCCGCCAGCAGATTGCTCACCGTGGTCTTTCCATTCGTGCCAACCACCACGATGCAGCCTTCCCGAACCCTTGGTCGCAAGTGCGCGATGAGCTGCGGGTCGGCATAAAGTCCCACTTTGCCTGGGAAGTTGGCTGCCGGTCGCCGAAACACGACTCTCAGGACCTCGGTTGACACCGCGCCCACTGCCAAAGCGATTGCAAACCTCAAACCCATCGCATCTCCTTTGCAGTTATCAGGTGAGGCAACCCTGCAAAGATCCCGCTTCTGCAAGCAGGCTAATTCGATTCTCGAAAGACGGCGTTTCCGCCTTGTTTCGCGGGGTCTTTGGAAACGAAGCGTTAACGATGACGAAGCCCCTTTCCTTTTATAGGCATGGCAGATCACGAGAAGGAACTGGCTTTGTTGTCATCTAGAGGATTGAAACATCAGAAAGGGGCAGTCTATGCCGCACATCAACATTGCGAGAGGATTAAATCGTCGTTTCCGTTCGGGCAACTTACGCAGAGGCGACCGTGCGCTTGCACAGCCGTTCATATAATTTCCGCTCGAGGGGAACGTTTGAATGATAATTGCAACGATGCATCGACGGTTTTCCCGGCGTGCGAAGGAGACGGGTATGTGCGGGATATGCGGGTTTACGAAAGCAGAAGGCGGCGATGAAGACCACGCGACGCTCAAGGCAATGTGCGACATCATGGCGCATCGGGGTCCCGACGGAGAGGGTCGTTTCATCGCCGACGGCATAGCACTCGGACACAGGCGGCTTTCGCTCATCGACCTGGAAGGCGGCGGCCAACCCATGATACGTCGCGATTCCGGATCCCAATCGGAGGTGTTCTCGCCGGCTGTCACGTTCGAACACGCGAGGGGTGAGGCAGCCCAAGCGTCTCCTGGCGCCGCCGCACCGCCGCAGGCTCCTGCATGGCATGGCCGATGGTCAATCGTTTTCAACGGCGAGATCTATAACTATCGCGAACTGCGCGACGAACTGCATCAGATGGGTTGCGAATTTGTAACCGATTCGGATACCGAAGTGCTGTTGGTGGGATATATTATCTGGTCAAAAGAGGTGCTCCATCGTCTGCGCGGGATGTTCGCCTTCGCAATCTACGACGCCGAGACGCGCGAGTTGTTCTGCGCACGCGACTTCTTCGGCATCAAACCGTTCTACTACACCGTGCAGGACGGGCAATTCGTCTTCGCGTCGGAAATCAAATGCATACTGGAACACCCAGCCTACCGGCGGGAGCTGAACGAGGAAGCGCTTTCCCAGTACCTGTGCTTCCAGTTTTCGGCACTGCAAGAGACCTTTTTCAAGGGCGTTTACAAGCTTTTGCCAGGTTACTGCATGCTCGTGGATGCTGATGGGGCAATCGAGCTCGAGCGGTACTGGAAGCCGGAATTCCACTTTGACGAACAGCGTTCGGAGCAGGCAACCATCGAGGCCGTTGAGCGGGAGATGCGCGAATCGGTGCGCTACCACAACGTTGCCGATGTGGAAGTGGGCTCGTTCCTTTCGAGCGGCATCGATTCCAGCTACTTGGCGGCGCTCTTGGCACAACAGAATCCCGACATCAAGACATTCACCGTAGGATTCTCCGAGTACGAGGGAGAACGCAACGAAATCAGCTGGGCGCATGGGTTGGCCGAAATGCTGAACGTGGAAAACGATTCCCACCACATTACCGAGAGCGAATTCTGGGAGGTGCTGCCAACAGTGCAATGGCACATGGACGAACCTTCCGCGGACCCATCCGCCGTGGCGTTGTACTTCGTGGACAAGCTTGCGGCGCGTCGCGTGAAGGCGGTCCTTTCGGGGGAGGGAGCAGACGAGTTCTTCGGTGGCTACCGCATCTATCAGACACCGTTGGCCAATGCGCACGTGGACATGGTGCCAAAGGGCCTGCTGCATGCGGGTTCGAAGGCGCTTCGGGCGATTGGCATGCGCGGGGCGAACTATCTGGAACGTGCCTCCGGGCAGGTGGAAGAGTGGTACTACACGAACGCAAACGGCATGGCGTTCTCGCCAGAAGAGCGAGATTTCGTGCTTTCGGATCGCATGCGTGAGCAGCTCTCTCATACCGATCAGCTCGTTGGAGCCCGAAGAGCCATAGGTCTTGATTCGCAACATGATGTCCGGCAAGCGAGTAGCCCAAGCTCCCATCACGCCGTTGGTGCGTCTTCGCAAGACGGTGATTGTGCGATACACGAGTCGGGCAGCTCCGTCGCTCGCGTTGCAGGTTCGTTTTCGCCTCAGCAGCTGACCGCACCCATATATGCAGAAGTCGCCGACTTGGATCAGACGACACGCATGCAATACGTCGACCTGTGGTTCTGGCTCGTCGGCGACATCCTGCTGAAGACCGACAAGATGTCGATGGCCCATTCACTGGAATCGCGCGTGCCGTTTCTAGACCGGAAGGTCTTCGAGCTGGCGGCCAGCATTCCCACTGCGCAGAAGGTGACAGAAACGCAGACGAAGGTGACGCTTCGCCAAGCGGCCGAGCGCACGATACCGCACAGCTGGGCGCAGAAAGAGAAACTGGGGTTCCCCGTGCCCTTGGCTACCTGGCTGCGCGAAGATTCCTATTACGATAGAGTGAAACGCGAGTTGACCAGCATCGAGGCCAGGCGCTTTTTCAACACGGACGAACTGCAACGTCTCCTCGACGATCATCGAGCGGGAGCCGACAACTCACGCCGCATCTGGATCGTTTATTCGTTCCTCATCTGGTATCGTGTCTATTTCGCCCCCAGTGCATGATAAGCATGGCGGGTCTGTCCCTGCATTTGACCTGAATGAGTTTGACTTCCGGTTCGTTATTCCACTGTGACCGACTTTGCCAGGTTGCGGGGTTGGTCCACGTCGCAGCCGCGCATGACGGCGATGCTACGTGCGAGAAGCTGCAAGGGGACGCTCGCCGTGATGGGCGAAAGCGCGTCGCGCACTCGGGGGATGTAGATGACGTGATCGGCGTTCTTGGCGATATCCCCGTCTCCTTCGGTTGCTATGGCCACGATGAGTGCACCACGAGCCTTCGCTTCCTGCAGATTCGAGACCACCTTGTCATAGATTGGGCTTTCGGTGGCAATCGCAATGACGGGAAAGCCTTCGTCGATGAGGGCGATGGGGCCATGCTTCATCTCTCCGGCGGGGTAGGCTTCGGCGTGCAGGTAGCTGATTTCCTTGAGCTTCAGGGCTCCTTCCCGTGCGATGGCGGCGCCCATTCCACGTCCGACGAAGAGCGCGCTTGCTGCGTTCACGCATGCTTGGGCGGCGGTTTCGATTGCGGACGTGTCGGTTAAGATGCGTTCGACTTGCTCGGCCGTGTCGGCCAGCTCGCGGAAAAGGAGCCGAATCTGGTTCATCCGCAGCTTGCCCTTCGCTTGGGCGAGCAGCAGCGACAGGAGCGCCAGGCTCACGAGCTGGCCCAAGAACGATTTCGTGGAGGCAACTGCAATTTCTTTGTTCGCCTTCGTGTAGATGACGCCGTCGGATTCGCGTGCAACGGGCGAGCCGAGCACGTTCGTGATGCCGAAGACGCGTGCTCCCTTGATGCGCGCGTCGCGAATGGCCGCCAGAGTGTCGGCCGTCTCGCCCGACTGCGACACGGCAACCACCAGTGTCGTCGGCGTGATGATGGGGTTGCGATAACGGAATTCGCTGGCCACCTCCACTTCGGTGGGAATGCGTGCCCACCTCTCTATCTGCTCTTTCGCGATGAGGCCGGCGTGGTAGCTCGTGCCGCACGCGATGATGTAGACGCGGTCGATGAGATTGAGTTCTTCCGAGGTCATGTCGAGCTCATCGATTTCCAGGTGGCCGCTCACGAGTCGTCCCGCTAACGTGTCACGGATGACGCGCGGCTGTTCGTTGATTTCTTTGAGCATGAAGTCGGGGTAGCCGCCCTTTTCAGCCACGTCCATATCCCACGAGATATGCGTGGTTTCGGGACTGATGGGCTGGCCGTGATTGTCGTAGAACGCAGCACCATCTTCCGAGAGGCAGGCGAGCTGTCCATCTTCCAGGTATACGACATCTCTCGTGGCCGAGATGACGGCAATGGCATCCGACGCAACGTAGGTTCCATCGGCAGCAACGCCCACGATGATGGGCATGTCGCGTCTGGTGATCGCGATGACGCCAGGCTCGTGCGCGCTCGTTACCGCCAAACCGAAGGAACCCACCAACCGCATGCTCGCGATACGCACAGCCTCGGTGAGCCCCGACGTCTTCGATTTCGTGGTTGCTTGCTTCTGAAGATTTGCATACGCTTCCTCGACGAGGTGCGCGATGACCTCGGTATCGGTCTGGCTGCTGAACGTGTGCCCCCGTCCTTCCAGCTCTTCTCGCAAATCGGCGAAGTTTTCGATAATGCCGTTGTGCGCGACGGCGATATCGCCTGCACATGACGTGTGTGGATGTGCGTTCGCCTCGGAAGGGCGCCCGTGCGTAGCCCAGCGGGTATGCCCGATGCCACATGTGCCGTTCAGGTCGAAATGTGCGGCAGTATGCGCGAGCTCCGCCACCTTACCCCGCCTTCGTATCACTTGCAGCGTGCCATCCTGCAAGATGGCGATGCCAGCTGAATCGTACCCGCGGTATTCAAGCTTCGCCAACCCGTCCAACAGCACCGGCGCCGCCGCCTTCGCGCCCGTGTATCCAATGATTCCGCACATGCCAGCCACCCTTTCTCGACATCGCTCGTTTGGGACAGTCTAGGAATATCGCATTTCAAGTCGGTTAACGTGATGCGTCATAGCAAGGGGCGGTTCCTCGTTATGACGCGCCAGGAAAGGTTCCTTGCGCGTTTTTGCCCAGGATGCGCAAGCTCCGCTCGAGATCGCCTTTGCCGCTTTGATCGATAGAGCGGTTTCGTGCCTTCTCGTCTTCGTTGTCTCGCAAACGTTTGCCGAGGCCCACTTTTGAAAAATCTGCCAATCTTGAAAACGGGTGATAGGTCCCGACGATACGTTTAGCTGACCTGAGGATTGGGGACTTTGGCGTTGTGCGAGGAAAGCCGCCTTTGCCAAACTGCTCCCGTTGCAAACATCAACCTCGTCGAACGCCTTGTTTTCATCACCCGTTGCCTCGACTGCTGGATTGGAAAAACGCACGCTCTGTTTTCTGCTGCATGCATTCTTCATGTTAGTCGGGGCGGGTGGTGGGCTTTCGGTGTCATTCGATTTCGGGCTTTATCCACGAATCAAGGGGCGGTCACGTTTCGTAAACGAGGCCGCCCCTTCGTGGCTTTCCTAGCAGTAGAAGAGCATCTTGTTATAAGTAGGCAGGGGCCAGGCGTCGGTGGAGACGATTTCCTCCATGGCGTCACAGGCGATGCGCAAGCGGTCCATGGCAGCGAGGACGCCGTCATGGTAGGAGCGCGCCTTTGCGAGGGGCTCATCGATGCCCTGCGCTACCTCAAGCGCATTGTCGAGTTCGTCGATTGCGTCAGACATCTCGTTGGAGCCGTCATTGAGCTTTGCCAGCAGCTTCTGGTCCGCACGGGGGTCGAGGTCGGGGTTCGCCCGCTTCTTGTCGTTGATGGTGGCAGCGATCTTATCGGCGTATGCGTTCACCGCTGGGGCTATTTTGCGCTTGGTCATGTGGCTCATCGTACGCCCCTCGATGTTGATGAGCTTCGAATACGTGTCAAGCTTCACCTCGTAGCGGCTGTGGTTTTCGGCTTCGCTCATCACGCCAAATTCCTTGAACAGGTCGACGTTTTTCTGGTCGAGCATGTGCGGTGCGGCGTCGACTAGGGACTTCAGGTTCATCAGGCCGCGGCGCTGCGCTTCTTCCAGCCATTCGTCGGCGTATCCGTCGCCGTTGAAGATGATGCGCTGGTGGTCGGTGAGCGTCTTGCGTACCCATCGATATGCGGCTTTGTGGAATTCCGGGGCGTCCTTTACGAACTCGAGGAAATTCTTCAGCGATTTCGCCACGATCGTGTTCAGGATCGTGTTCGCGTCGGAGAGGTTCACCTGGCTGCCCGGCATGCGGAACTCGAACTTGTTGCCCGTGAAGGCGAACGGCGACGTGCGGTTGCGGTCGGTATTGTCGCGCTCGAAGCTTGGCAGCACCTCCACGCCCAGGTCCATGTACACCTTTTCGGCTCCGTCATCTTCCTTGCCCGCGATGATTGCGTTCACCACGCGGCTGAGCTCGTCGCCTAGGAACATGGAGATAACGGCAGGTGGTGCTTCGTTCGCGCCGAGTCGATGGTCGTTGCCGGCGGAGGCCACGGAGATGCGCAGCATGTCCTGGTAATCGTCCACTGCTTCGACGACCGCCGTCAAAAACACCAGGAAACGTAGGTTGGAAGCGGGTGTCTTGCCTGGGTCGAGCAGGTTTTCCGAATCGGTGGCTATGGACCAGTTGTTGTGCTTGCCCGAACCGTTGATGCCCTCGAAGGGCTTCTCGTGCTGCAAGCACACCAGCCCGTAGCGGCTCGCGATGGTGCGCATGAGCTCCATTGTCAGCAGGTTATGGTCGATGGCTACGTTGCTGATGGTGTACATGGGCGCCAACTCGTGCTGGCAGGGCGCCACCTCGTTGTGCTTCGTCTTAGCTGCCACGCCCAGCTTCCACAGCTCCTCGTCAAGCTCCTTCATGAATTCATTCACCGTGGGACGGATAGCGCCGAAGTAGTGTTCTTCCATCTCCTGGCCCTTGCATGGCGGGGCGCCGAACAGAGTGCGCCCGGTGAGTATCAAGTCTTGGCGTTGCTCGAAATCCTCTTCCTTGACCAGGAAGTACTCCTGCTCGGCGCCGACGGTGGTGTTCACGCGCGGCACGTCTGTTCCGAACAGGTGCAGTACCTTGCAGGCCTGTTGGGATACGGCTTCCATCGAGCGCAGCAGCGGAGTCTTCTTGTCCAGGGCCTCGCCCGTGTAGCTGCAGAACGCCGTGGGGATGCACAGCAC
>JBGUXY010000003.1:0-2949 GCA_045118335.1 Eggerthellaceae bacterium | reverse complement strand
CGTCGATGAAGTGGTCGGCCTCAGCTTCCGCCGAGCCCTCATAGCCCCGGTCACGGGCGTAGTGGTAGCAGCCGAGCAGCTTGCCGGTTGCCAGCGTCTCGTCGGCGTGCCGGCGGAAGCACTCGTTGGAGTACCCTGCGCCGCCGGTCGCCTTAACGATGACGAAGTCGCAGGTCGCTATGTTGCCGACGACCAGGCCGTCCTGCCAGGAGCTGATGTCGATGCCGTTAAGCCCCACGTGCCTCACCCCTCGGAATCTGCGGGGTGTCGCCGTCCCCTCCGAGCGCCGCCATGATCGGCGAGAGCACCGCCATCACCAGCGCCACCACCAGGCCCCTCATGCTGGGGTCGAGCACGCACCAGCCCATGATGAGGTCGAGGCTTCGAGCGTTAAGCGAACGTGCCCTCTGGCACGTTCGTAGCGAGAAGGCGCGGGCGTCGAGCCCGCGCTCGCATAGGCCAAGCTCCAAAGCGACCACCACGCCGAGCACGCCCTGCACGATCGTGCGCAGGAGCCTCCACTGCCACTCGTTGCTTGCCAGGAAATTCTCCATGTCAGTCCGCCTTTCCCTTCAAGGACTCGATGTCGTGCTTCGCGACAGCCATGTCCTGCTCGAGCGCGTAGGTGCGCTCCAGGACCTGGTTGTGCTTCTCGACCTTCTCCGTGAGGGCGTCGAGCTTGACCTCCATGACGGCTCTGCTCTTAGAGTTGGAGAGGATCACCCCAATCAGCGTTACGACACCGGTAATGCACGCCACGATGATTGACTCCATAAAAGAACTGCCTCCCGAGATCGACTTTCCGTCCTCGGGAGGCAGTGTCTATTGGTGTCACAAGTTGGCTGCGGCTACTTAGCTAATGGTATGTCCTTGTATTTATCCGCAAAGGGGTCTTCGTCGTCATCGTCCCAATCTGAGAAATCTTCCTCAGCCAAGCCACGTTCGATTAGGTAAGGGAGAAGAGCCTCGATAACATCTTCCGGTCGCTTTTCGTTCCATTCCATGGCAAGGTAGTAGTCAACACGATCGGAGAAGTCTGCCTCTGGAAACCAATGTTGCAGAATATCGGTTGTCACACGGTCTATGTAGAACTCCACCCTATGCCTCTCTTTGGCATCGAGCTTCATGTACTCCTCTTCGCTGACGCCGTGGATAAGTAAGGTATTGAGAAGGTGGCGGTATGTCCCAAGCTTCGCTTGGTCGGCGAATATGTATGGATATTTGGATGGACATAGGAAGTGCTCGTCCCAGTAGTCGCGCACCCCCGGTTCTTCCATGATGGGCAACTTGCGAGTCCAACTGTATTTACCGATGAGATAGTCTGGCTGAACGTTAATCTCTTTTGCGATTGCGTCCAACAAGCCACGTGAAATCTTGCCGTCTTGAAGGGATTGTCTAATCGTACGCTCGGTCCAAGACGTGCCGCCCCGTTCTTTTCCGAGTGAGATGGCGGTCGCTTTCTGCCATTTGAGCACCTTCTTAAACCATTTGACGTCTTCTATAGGAATCTTTTTGCTCTCTTTTGCGGCCATGACCTCGCCTTTCTCGAAAAGCGGAAGTTATTGGGAAAAATAACAGACTCCCCAGAACGCAACGCTTTTTGTACTCTGGAATCACGAGTAACGGAAATTACTTCCGTTTCCACAATACGGTATGGGCTTACATGATGCAAGCTCCAATGAAAGGAGAAACATGGACACAAAGACAATCGTTGCGAATTTTGATGAGGAATACGAAAACGAGAACGCGATTCCTGATGTTGTTAGGAAGAACGTCGACAAGGCAGTTGAGGCGAATCGCGCAGTTGCCATGCGCCAGATGGAAGTCTTGAGCATGCAGGCTGACGAGACGCAGGCCCTGCTCCAGAGCGGCAATCTGACTGACGAGCAGTTCAATAAGGTCATGCAGGAGTCTGAGAAGATTCGACAGGCAATGTCCGACACCACGACGAAGCTGCATAAGTCGAACTTCGAGTTGGTCGTGGGCACCTGTGCCGTGCTGCTCTTCGGCGGCCTGTTTTTCACTCTTCGTGCCGCTTAGCCGGCACGCATGAGGGGCGATTCGTCCATCGCCCCTCATGCTAGTTTTCATGCCGCGGTGATGTATCCAGGCGTGCTCGCAGTGTCGATGCGGAAGTACGTGTACCCCGTCTTGCTGCTGGCCCACACGGTGCCATTCCCGCCCACGAGCGACGTGGAGCACGAGTAGAAGCACTGCGACCCCGAGATCCCACTCGTTGGCAGCGCCCACGTCGAGTCCGCATAGATGGTCGTGAGGTGCGAGCACCCCGAGAACGTGTAGAACAGGTCCGTAAGATGCGACGGGTCGAAGCCGCGGAAGTCGATCGTCGTGAACGCGCACGAGCTGAACGTGTAGCGCATCGAGCGCACGCCGCGCAGGTTTCCCAGGCCAGAAACGCTGGCGAGGTTCGTGCAGGTGTAGAACAGGTAGATCAGGTTCAGGTACGAGAACGTGGCCATGTCTGCCGCGAACGTCACGCTCGTCAGGTGCTGGCGGTGGGTCGGGCCCGTCGTGCCCGTCCAGGGCGTGAAGCCGAGGCCCACGTACTTGCCGATGGCGCAGATTCGTCCGGAGGCGCGAAGCGTGCGCGTCGGATCCGAAGACGAGCTCGCCGTCAGCACCGCCTCGCCGTCGTCGTAGAAGTGCGCCCAGAACCACGTGCGCGTATCGGCGTTCGGGTCGGTGAGCACGCCGCCGGTCCCGATCTTGCACACGCTCGCCCCGCTCGTGCTGGAGGGCACGAAGCCGTCTGTGCCTCCCACGAGCTTGTAGCACCCGTTGAACCTGAGAGAGCCCGAGAGACCCGTGTTGCTGAACGAGGTCGCGTAGATCGTCTCGAGTGAGGAGCAGCTGCTGAACATCTGCGCCGCGCTCGTGATGCCGGAGAGGTTCTCGAAGCCGGAAACCTCGGTCATGCTCTGGAACGCG
>JBGUXY010000002.1:0-9410 GCA_045118335.1 Eggerthellaceae bacterium | reverse complement strand
CCGATTGTGCAAGTTGTCTGCGCAGCAGCGTAATTCCCGCGGCCTAACCCGCTGCAACTTGCTCGATGAAGTCGGCTGCACTGGAGGGCCCGCCGCACGAACGCAGGTCTTCTCTCATGCGGGCGGCCCCTGCGGAAAGGTTCTCGTCTGCAAGCGCGCTGAGCACAGCAGCCTTCAACTTCAATGCGGCCTTCGCGTCTTCCTCGTCGAGTAGGGTTCCGGCACCGACTTCGGATACGCGCCGCGCCACAGCCCGCTGCTCACCTGTGAGGGGGAAGAGCAGTTCGGGCACCGCCATCCACATGCCCTCCGATGCGCTATTCATGCCGCAGTGCGTGATGAACAGGCTCGTACGCGAGAGCACTTCCATCTGGTCTACATAGTGCTCGACGCGCACGTTGGCGGGAAGCTCGCCGAGGCATGAAGAGTCGAACGCTTTGCCACAGGAGATGAGCAGTTCGACGTCCTCGTCATGCAAGGCATCGATGAGCGTGCGATAGAAGCCGGGGCGGTCGTTGATGACCGTGCCGAGCGACGCGAACACCAGCGGGCGGCCTTCTTTCGCGCGCGGCTCCACCTCACGCACGGATGGGCCCACGAATCGGTAGTGCACTTCGTCGAAGGTTTCGGCGCAAGGCTGGAAGGTGCGTGAGGTGTACACGATGGTGTTGTCATCAGGCTTGTTCTGCACGATGTCGAGGGCGCTCTTTACGTGATAACCGAAGCTCCGCAGTTTTCGTATCTCGCGGTTCATGCGCGGAAGTCCTAGGACCATATCGGCGATCTCCGATGCACTCGAGCTCATGTACTTTGAAGAATACTGGTTGAAGGCGAATGTGGTGGTTGAGCACACCCAGGGAAGGTTGAACTTCAATGCGGCAAGCTTGCCCCAGAAGCATGCGGAGTCCGTGACCAGCACGTCGGGATGCCATGCTGCCACATCCTGCGAGATGACGGGGTCGAGCGCGGCGACAGTGCGAAACGACTGGACACTCATCTCGGTGGTCGACACCTTACGGAGCTTGCGTTCGGCCTTGGCATCAAGTGCGGGCAGATAGGAGTCGCAGGCCACATAATCCGCGCCAGCGCCTTCGATCTTCTCCCGGAACTCCTCGAACGAGTAGTAGCGCACCTCGTGGCCGCGTCGCGTGAGCTCGCGAACGACCTCGATAGTCGGGTTGGTGTGCCCATATGCAGGGATGCAGAACCAGAGGACCTTCATTGCCTTCCTCCTTCGAAAACGATGCTTATCCATTCGTCGAACTTCTCTTTAGGGGGTATTGCCAGGCCACGCTCCACGTCGCCAAGGATTACGAGCGTATCGCCTGGTCGTATGCCAAACATGTCGCGGGCTTCCTTGGGAATGACGATCTGGCCCTTGGCACCAACCACGGCGGTCCATGCGCCTTTGCCCTCTAGCATTGCCACGCGCACCTCCTTTGCTAATGAATATAACTTGTTATACAAATCATACCAATAAGCTAACATGTGGACAATCGCTAGACCGACGATGCTTTTCGCGAATCGTTTTTGAAGTTCAACAAAACGAACAGCCATATAATTGCGGGGATCTGGTAATCGAAGCTATGGGCAGCCATAATGAACACAAGCCGAAACGGGACGGATAGACGACGAAAGGACGCGGCCATGAAATGCCCGAAATGCGGAAACGAAATGCGCGAGGGCTTCCTGTTCTCGACGAAAGACGGGGCGTTCAGCTTCGCGGACGAGGTGCCCAGCATTGTCCACAACGCCAGCAAGACACCAGGGTTCGTAAAGATAACGTCTGTGAAGTCGGGCCACAGGACGAATGTGGAAGCTCATTGCTGTACGGAATGCCGGCTCGTGCAATTCGAGTACTAATCGCCAGGTCGAACAACAATCCTCATACAACCAGGCATAATTCCCATAGACAATGGGAGGGGTGGACAACAGCCTGGGAACAGACGACGGCAGAAAAGACCGCCGAACCAATACCTTCTTGATGGTATTCTTTAGAATGCTCACCAATTGAAACTTATCGTCAGAGACGTGGCCTTAAGGAGCAGGCATGAAAAGCAAGCTGGAAGACAATACGCTCACGCTTTATTTGGAAGGACACCTTGGTACCGAAAACGCCCAGGCCGTGCAAGCCGAGCTGGTTGATGCGATTGAGGCGAACCCCGACGCAGATGTGGTGCTTGACGTGAGCGACCTTGAATACATCTCGTCTTCTGGCCTGCGCGTCCTCGCAATGCTGTTCAAGAACTCGGGCCCGATACCCATCGTCAACGCGAATCCCGAAGTATACAACGTGTTCGAAATAACCGGTTTCACCAATCTGACGCAGATTCTGCGCAAGCCAAGGGAGATATCGTTAGACGGCTGCGAGGTTATCGGCCGGGGTGCCAGCGCCACGGTCTATCGCATGAACGAAGAAACCGTTGTGAAGATCTTCGATCCGGCCATCGGGCTCGATCGTATCGAAAGGGAGCGGGAAAACGCCAAAGCTTCTTTTGTGAGCGGCCTGCCGACCGCAATCCCCTTCGACACGGTGCACTGCAGCGATGGGTACGGAACGGTATACGAGCTCATCGATGCAGTGACGCTGTCGAAATTCATGCTCGACAACCCAGACAAAGCCCCAGAGTACCGCGCCAAGTACGCCCGCGTGATGAAGGACATGCACCAAGCCTCGTTGCCCGACACGTTCCAGAGCGTCAACGCGCTGTACAAGAAGTGGATCCGAAGCCTTGATGCGTATCTCTCGAACGACGAAATCGAAGCGCTCGTCCGCCTCATCGACGCCATCCCGAGCCACGACGGCGTGGTCCATGGCGACTGCCACGTGGGCAACATCTTGGTTCAGCGCGGCGAGCTGGTGCTTATCGACATGGCTGACATCAGCCGGGGGCACCCCTTCTTCGATATAGGCTCCGAGTACTTCCATTACAAAATCACGCATGTCGATGGGGTTCGCCAAATAATCCTGCGGTCGGTTTTGGGGTTCGTGCCAGATGACGACGAGATGACCGACGCCATTTGGGACGCCTTGGTGCAGGGGTACTTCGAGCCCGAAAGCGAAGCCGACTTACGCGCGATTAACGATATAGCGCGCGGTGGAGGCTTGCTGCGCCTGGTTGCCTTGTGCGCCAAGCACGCCCAGCTAGCCGACTCTGTCAAACGCTCGGCAATCGATTACGCGCGCCAGAATTTCTTCCCTTATATCGACGAATACATTGAAAAGCTGGGCATGCTCGATCGCTACTTCCATACGTCATAAGAGTGCTGCAGAGGAAAGGCGAGCGGCATTCAAAGGAAGCGGAACCCTAAACATATGCGACAATGCAGAAACATTGGACGCTATGCGACTCTCTCGGCTGTTTCATTACTCTAAAGCGCAATTTTTTGTCACAAATACCGATTTGCCGACAAGTTACATGCGTAATATGCCGTATTAGACCGTCTTTCGACTCTTTTTGAATGCATTTTGCCGTTCGTTTATGCCAGAGCGGGTTCGTTTTTCCCAAATGATGTCGGCAAATCGGTTTTCATGACATTTTTTTGCGAATTCTGCTCAAGAAGGCACCATGTCCTCACGCTTTCTTCGTGGGAACATCAACTCTAGATTAACAGTGCACATTCAAATTCCCGCATAAGCGGATGATTTCGGCCTTGTCGTCGATAACGTGGACTTTCTTGCAATGGATGTAAACAACAATCCACTGCACTGTGCGGAAGTCGGATTCTCGGAAGGGTTTTGGACATGAGAGGGCCTCCTCTGCAGAGGCGGCCCTCTCATACAGCCCAAGACTCAGATCATTAATGTAGTCTTCCCAGTTCGGACTACCATACGTCAAAATACCACTTGTATCCGCATTTAGGGCACTTGTAATGGTAGCGCGTTTTGCCATTGTCGAGCGCCTCGCTCGAATAGGGGTCCTCCTCATGGCCACTAAGGTAGATACGCTCCTTCCTCCGATATCCCCAAGCGTATCCCCACAAAGATTTTTACCATATCAGATGCTTTATTGTTATGCGAATCAAGGTTGGTGGTGCGAGCGAAGGACAGCGGCCGAGCTCGCCGTTGATGGCAACGAAGCCCACGTTGCCTCTGGTCATTTCCGGTCGATCTGCTGGCGTTCGACCAGGTCGGCGAACTTGCCACCGAGCGCCACAAGCTCGTCGTATGAGCCGTCTTCCACGATGCTGCCCCCGTCGAGCATGATGATGCGGTCTGCCTCGCGTATCGTGGATAGACGATGAGCGATGACGATACGAGTGCATTCCAACCGCGCGAGCGCGTCGCTCACGCGGCGTTGCGTCACGTTGTCGAGTGCGCTCGTAGCTTCGTCGAGCATGAGCACGCGTGGCTTGCCGCACACGGCGCGTGCTATCAGGATCCTCTGCCGCTGTCCCCCCGACATTCCGCCCGTCCCCTCGCTCACGAGCGTTTGCATGCCCATCGGCATCTTGCGGATGTCATCGTCGATGCCGGCGAGCTCCGCTGCTTCCCATGCGTCGTCGAGAGTGGCCCCAGGGTTCATGAGAGTGATGTTTCCGAACAGGTCGCCCGCAAACAGATCGCCGTTTTGCATCACGACGCCGATGTTGCGGCGCACCGAGCGCGCGTCAACCGAAGAGAGGTCCTGGCCGTCGTAGAAAACGCAGCCGGCTGTCGGTTTCTCGAAGCCGAGCAGCAGCCGCAAGAGGGTCGATTTGCCGCATCCAGTCGTTCCCACGATGGCCACGTATTCTCCCGGCTCGACCTTCAGCGACACGCCGTCTAGCACAAGTGGAAGGTTGTCCTCGTACCTGAACGAGACGTTCGACACCTCGATGGAGCCTTTGAGCGAAGAAACCTGTCGCTGGCTCGATAAAGTCTCGGGCACAGCCTTCATGATGGGTTCGACCATCTCGAGCAAAGGGCTCAGGCGCGCGAGCTGGGGAGTGGCAGCCGCGAGCGCGGCGATAGCGCCCGACACCATGCCGAACGCATAGTTGAATGCCATGTAGTCGGCAGCCGAAATTCCCACCGCCGTGGCGGTGCCGTAGAACACTATGGTTCCAGCCGCTGCGATGAGGGGCACGAGGGCGGGGGCTGCAAGCAGCAGAGCAGGACGCCCGTACAAAGCTTGCGCCATCCCGGCGTATCTGCGCGCCCAGAAGGAGAAAGCCCTGCGCTCGGCCCCTGCCACCTTGAGCTTCGCAATCCCGTGCAGGATAGCAGGCACGACGCCCGAAAGTTCTGTCTTGTGCTGCATCTGCAGGCGGTTATACCCCACGGTTTGCCTGAGCGCTAACAGAACTGCAGCCAGCTGCAACAACGCCACCATCAGCGCGGGCAGGGCAAGCGCGGGCACGAACGAGAAGATCTGAGCCACGTAGAGCAGCGAGAACGCACACGTAAGCCCCACGTTGAGCACGCTCTTCGAGAACAGCTCGGCGAACAGCGAAACACCAGAGACGCGATGCGCAAGATCCCCCGGCGCGTACCTTCTGAAAAACGAAGGGGGCAGCAACATGACGCGAGCGTACGTAGCCGCCTCAAGATGCACCTGCAGCTTCATCATGAGGCGGGCGCTCACAATGGAGCTGCTCGCCTTTATGAGCGCCTGCGAGCAGACGATGCCGAATAGGAGCACGCCGATCGGCGTTATGAGCGAGGCCTGCCCCGAGGGTATGACGGCATCGAACAGCAACCTATAGGCGATGGTGGGCAGCATGCCGAGCAACGTGACGAAGAGCGTGGCAACAGCCAGGAGAGCGTAATCAGACGCCTCGAGCGACACGCGCATGAAATCGAGCACGTCACGCGTGGTCAACTCGCGAGCAGGCAGGGGACGGTAGAAGCACAGCGCCTCGGGCTCGAGCAGCCCCGCCGTCTGCTTGCCAACGGAGACCTTGCGTCCCGTCGATGGGTCCACATAGCCGTACCCGCGCGCACCGCTCGGGATGATCGCCACGAGCCCACCGTCCTTGAGGCGGCCCAAGTATGCGCCAGCCGCATCGCGCCACCATGCGCCCTCCAAGCGCACGGGGCGCTTCATTACGCCTGTCGGGCGCAACGCGCATTCGATTCGCTCCATCGGGTCCACCACATCGGCGGGGACTTGGGCGGGCTTCTGCCCGTAAAACGCCAAGACGGCGCCTAGCGCGCTGTCGGCCGCGGCCGCATCGTCGAGCGAGAAGCGAGGCGCGCGTCCCAACCCCGACACGGATGCGGCAAGACGGGAGAAAGAATCCGCTAGCTCCGCCTCGTCGAGTCGTCTCCGCTCCTCAATCTGCTCTGAGAACAAGTTCATCTTCTGCCTCCGAGCTAACTGGATTGCACGAGCTCGGCGTAGAGGCCGCCCTCGATCATGAGCTGGTCGTGAGTGCCGCGCTGCACCACGCGACCTTCGTCGAGCACGATTATCTCATCGCAGTCGCGTATGGTGGAAAGGCGGTGTGCCACGACGATGCATGTTATGCCGCGATTGCGAATCGAGCGCATGACGTGAGCCTCGGTCTTCGCATCGAGTGCGCTTGTCGCCTCGTCCAGGATGGCGATGGTGGGATCCATCGCCAGCGCCCGCGCGATCTCGAGGCGCTGCAGTTGCCCACCCGAAAAGTTCCTTCCACGCGGGGCTATGATTTCATGGTAGCCGGCCTCACGCTCGACGATGGTGTCATGTATGCCGGCATCGCGTGCAGCGAGCACTACCTCGGAATTCTCGATGGTGCGGTCCCATAGCCGAATGTTCGCATCCACCGTATCCGGCAGCGTCATGATGTCCTGGTCGACAATGGAAAGCGACCCCCGCAGACGGTCGGGGTCGATTTCGCCGCGCGGAACTCCGTCGAAGCGGATCTCGCCTTCCCAGGGCTCGTACAGGCCGCTCACCAGCTTCGCGATGGTCGATTTCCCCGATCCCGACAACCCCACGAGCGCAACCCAGGCCCCCTGGCCCAGCTTCAACGAGAAATCCGTTATGAGCGGCGGCTCGAGCGGCGAGTACCCGAACGTCACATGATCGATCTCGACTTCGCCCGAAAGCTTCGAAAGCACCAGGGGCTCCTCGCTTCCGCCTTCACAGCGGTCGGCGGGATACTCGAGCACGTCTTGTACCCGCTCCATCGACGTGCGCATCTCCTGAACTTGCTGGCCGAGCCCGACGATTGAGTCAACTGGCCCCATGAAGCCGGCGAGCAGCCCCTGGAAGGCAAGCAGCATGCCCGCGCTGAACTCGCCTGACATGATGAGGGAGGTCCCCAGGATCAGCACCGTTATGTTGGCGATTGCGCTTAGGAACTCGGGTACTGCGGCAAAGTACAGGTCGACTTTGTTGAACCGTGCTCCAGCATTGTTCACAAGCGCTTGGTATCCCGACCAACGTTCGAAGAACCCTTCCTCAGCTCCCGAAGCCTTTATGGTCTCTATGGACTCGATGCCTGCCATGGTGTTGGAATAAAGCAGCCCCCGGTCGCGCATCTGCCGACGAGTCACGTTCACACGAGCGCGCGAAGCCCATTGCGCAACCGACACGTTGATGGCCACCGCAGCAAGCCCCACGAGCGTCAACTTCCAGCTGTAGCCCAACATGACCGCAAGGTACAGCACGGCAAGCACCACGTTGAAAACCGCTGGCGCAAGCTTGTCGACGAGCGTGGCGGCAATCGTTTCGTTGACCTCCTGACGTTGCTGCAAATCGCCCACCGTCCGCTGCTCGTAGAAACCGACCGGCAGGTGCAGAAGATGCCACATGAACTGCGAAGCGCCCACCACCGCGAACTTGCCGCGTATGCGGTTGAGGAACAGGGCGCTCGCGATGCTCACAACGCACTGAACCACCACGAGCAGGACAAGGAGCGCCAGGATGGGCGCGAGCCACTGGGGAGCTTCACCCGTGAGCACGTAGTCCATGAACGTCGACGACATGGTCGCGGCCATGAGGGATGCGAGGGACACGACAAGCATGGCAAGGGCGACGAACGTTATGGGTGCCCTCATGCCATGCAACCGTATGCGCGCGAACTTCAGGGTCGACGGGCGTTCCCCTCCTTTTTCGAACGCTTCTGTGGGGACGAACTCCAAGGTCGTGCCGCCGTATGAACGCTCGAAGGTGCTCGCGTCCACCTTCATCGATCCGCGTGCGGGATCGTTCAGCAGCGCCTTGTTTCCCGCAAACCCGCGCAGGACCACATAATGGTTCGCGTTCCACGACACGATGCATGGGAACGTCCCCGACTCCCTTATCTCCTGGGTGGAGCAGTCATGCGATGCCGCATGCATACCGTATGAACGCGCAGCTGCGAGGATCTTGTCGGCTTTGGAGCCGTCGCGACTCACACCGCACTTCACGCGTGCTTCCTCGAGCGGAATCCAACGACCGTAATGAGCCAGGACCATCACCAGGCAGGCAGCGCCGCTTTCGGCTGCTTCCATCTGCATGACGACGGGGGCATTGCGTGCGCTTCTGTGCGACATGCGTTTCCTAGCCCTTTCCCATCACGATGTTTATGGGGCTTTTTTCCGATACGACGAGGCTTACCGGGACGAGGTGTGCCGCGCCTCTTGCGGTATTGATGGTGTAATCCGAGCTGCTCACCTCGCCATCGGGTTCTATGATGACGAGGTAGTTCCAATCCGCAAGATCAATCGAATCCGCATAGAAATCGCTTCCCAAGAACTGGACCACTTCAGAGGCCGACATGGGAGCCCGGTCCATGCGTGCACTTTTCGCCTCGACGCCGTCGACGCTGGCCTTCACGCCGAAGTCGCCTATCCGATCAGCCGTCTGCTTGTTGACCCAGCATATGACGGTTTGGTCAGCCGTATCTGACCCTTGCAGCACGATGCCCGTCGTGTTCACGGTGACGGGAACCACAGCGACAATCGCCCAAACGGCGATGGCACCGACGAGCAGGAGCGATGCGACAATCACAGCCCATGCGCTCGGGTTAGTAACCTTTATGTAGTGATCGAGCTCGTCAGCGCTTGCTATGCGGCCCGCCGCAGAGCGTCCGAAGTCACCCGTGACATGAGCTTCGCTACCCGCCATCCGCTTCCTTCCCAGCAACAGCAAATCGGAGCATTCCAGTACGTTTCATCGGCGCAACAAAAACCCGAAAACGTCTTGTTCATTATAGATTCACATACATGGTTTCGCATGCAGTATCGGCCAAACACAGGGGACAGTTCTATGTGTTGTTTAACAAAACGCAGGGGCTGTTCGGCACACGACAGAAACACAGGGGACAGTTCTATGTATTGCTACAAACGGAAACACGGGAGACGCCTAACACAGGGACCTGTCCCCTGTGTTTTGTGTGTTTCTCCCCTGTGTTTCGATGGTTTCCCCTGTTTTCCTGTGTTTGCGAAGGTGGGTTTAGGCACCGCTAGTAATTGATTTGCAACTGGCGACAGTCTTCGCAGATGAACCCATGAA
>JBGUXY010000001.1:0-50197 GCA_045118335.1 Eggerthellaceae bacterium | reverse complement strand
GGAATGTCATCTGGAAGCTGATGCTGCTTGAAAACGAGATCGAACTGCTCTTCCGCCGCCATAGCCGACGCGTCATCGTAATACGATGCAACGATATTGCGCGCTAACTGTCGCTTGACTTTGTTCGGATGCAAATCATCGGCGGCAAGACCCGCTTCAATTGCGTCAATCTCATCAACCGGCACCGTCGAGGCAAGGCGATAGTACTTCACCATGAGTTCATCGGGTATTGACATAACCTTGCCGAACATATCTGATGGCTCGTCTGTCACACCTATATAGTTACCATAGCTCTTGGACATCTTCTGAATACCATCGGTGCCTTCGAGCAGCGGCAGCGTAAGGCACACCTGCGGCTCCATGCCCATCTTTTCCATGAGCTCGCGACCCGCCAGGAGGTTGAACAGCTGATCGGTGCCGCCCAACTCGACGTCGGCCTTGATGACCACGGAATCGTAGGCTTGCATGATGGGATAGAGGAACTCGTGCACGCCAATGGGCAACCCGCCCGTGTAACGGTTGTGGAAGTCGTCGCGCTCCAAGATGCGCGCCACGGTGAACTGCGAGGTAACCTTCAGCAGGTCTTCTAAGCCCATGGCCAGCAACCATTCGGAGTTGTGCCTAAGCGTGGTCTTTTCCGGGTCCAAGATCTTGAACGCCTGGTCCACATAGGTCTGCGCGTTGACGGCAACCTGTTCGGGCGTAAGTTGTGGACGCGTGGAGTTGCGCCCCGAAGGGTCGCCGATAAGCGCTGTTGCGTCACCGATGATGAGCGTCACCCGATGCCCCAGATCCTGAAAGGCGCGAAGCTTGCGGAGCGGAACCGCATGGCCCAGATGGATATCGGGGGCCGTGGGATCAACGCCCAGCTTGACGTTGAGAGGCGTTGCGCGCTTGAGCTTTTCCAACAGCTTCTCTTCCGGCTTGATTTCGTAAGCACCAGACTTCAGGATTCTCAATTGTTCTTCAGGAGCTAGCATCGGTTTCCTTTCACGCGTATTCGGCGCTGCATTCTAGCATAAAACGATGAGGCTACGGCACGTCAAGCAGCCTGCTGCCAAATCCCAGCCCCTATCCATGCCATCGTTTCTCGCAAACAGCTGGGGCCTGGAAGATATTAAGTGTACATGAATTCGCGTGGCAACCGTAAAGCTCCTGGTCGCCATTTCTCATGAGCGTTTCATGTACGCTCATCGACCAGTGAAGACCCGTTCCGCGGCAAAGGACAGCTTCTTGCCACAACAAGGATCTATCTTTTTCTATGACACTCCGCGGAAGATGTGGCCGGTCGTGGTGCCCTGGAGGCGCCCCAGCGCATTGCCCGACTTCAGAGCCAAATCGCGTGCGCGCACCGCGCGTGCCACCGCTTCACTGGTTTGCGCCGTGTTCATCATCGAGGCATCCACCATCAAAGCACTCACGCCCACCTGGATCAAATCGGGCACCAGATGCGCTATATCGAGCTGGACGGCGTTGTACAGATGGCTGCGCCCGCAGCAATCGGTGACCACGGGCATATCGTAGCCCTTGCGGTCTTTCAAATAGTGGGGGCTTTTGCGCCTAGGACACTTCTCGCATTGCTGCGCACATGGACCCTGGCTCATGAGCAGGCAGTGTTCGGTGACCATGAGCTCGGTGTTGCCGATGATGGTCATCCCCATGGCGAGCGTCCCGTGCTCCCCCAGTTCCTGTATTTGGCCGAGCGCAAGTTCGGGTGACAGCCAGACGCGGGAAACGCCCATCTGCACCATGGCATCGAGTGCATACGGGTTCAGCACGGGTATGTGGGGGCCCGCTTCGACGATCGCCCCCATTTCGCGAGCACGCAAGACCTGACCGAAGTTTTCCACCATCACGGGCTTGTTGGGCTTCACGTAACGCCAGGAGTCGAAACCGAACCGCTCCTCGCGCGTGCCGGGCAACGGTTCTTTATCTACCGTCGGCAAGACGATGGTGCATTTATTCGGATACCCCGCCTGTGCCACCGTGTCGGAAACCTGGCCTGCAACCATCGACTCCCCGCGCTTGTAGTTGACTGCGGGAACATAGATTACATCGGCTCCCGCCTTGCGGGCAGCACGGGCGCATGCGGCATTCGTGGCAAGTGCGGCAACCATGCACCCTCTCGTTCTAACGCGCGGAAGCGGGAGCGCTTCGGGCATGCGAGGCAGCGTACGCTCGTGGTAACCGGCGAGCATCTGCTCCTGCAGCTTTTGTGCTGCTTCGGCGCGCAGCTTGTGCAACTGGGAAAAGCCCACGCCCACGCCATCGTCGAGGGAAACGTCGAGCGATCCCAAGGTAAAAGGCGTCGTGCCGAAGCGATCGATGTGGTCGCGCACTTCCTGAGCTGTTACCGCCTTGGTCCGTGCCGCTTCGACGATGGGTCCTTCGACTCGCACGCTCGCATCCGTTCCAGCTTGCAGCTCGATTTCCATGGGCCGGCCGATGTGAAGCTTCGCGGCACCGGCAATGCTTACGCGTGGCTGGGTTGCATCGTCTACGTACGCCGCTTTCGCGCTTCGTACCCGAAACACGCGGTCGCCTGTGCCCACGCGCTTGTCCACCGCTAGACGCACGCAACCCCGCTTGCCAATCTGTATGGACTGCACGGTATGGGCGAAGTGACCGCGGCCCGTCCAAAACTCTATGACGTCGCCCACTTCGAGCTTCTGCTCGCAATTGATTGTGACCAGACCGTCGCCCACTTCGGCAACGCGACCCACGAACACCCCCCGGTTGTTGGGACGCCCATAACTCATCATGTCATTCGACGTATCCCCGGTGAGGTATGCCGTCGTGAACCCGCGGCTGAATGCCTCCCGGAGGACACGGTGCTCTTCATCAGTCGCTCGCTCCCCCAAATCTGCATCAAGCTCGCTGGCGTTTTGAAGCGCCCGGTCTAAAACGGAGCGATAGACGCCCACCACGGCCGACACGTATTCGGGCGACTTCATGCGACCCTCGATCTTAAGCGAGGCAACCCCGCACGCGATGAGCTCGGGCAACATGTCGATCGTGCAAAGGTCCTTCGGCGACAGCAAGTGCTCCCCCGGCGCATCGAGCGGCTTCCTTACGGCAGCATTGCGCAGCTCGTAGGGTAGCCTGCATGCCTGGGCGCACATGCCCCGGTTGGCAGAGCGCCCCCCGATGAGTGATGACATGAAGCATTGTCCCGAATAACAGATGCACAGCGCCCCATGGGCGAAGGTTTCAACTTGCAAACCAAGATCCAAGGCCACATCGCACAGATAATCGATTTCTGCCAAAGACAACTCGCGTGCCAACGTGACGCGCTTGGCGCCCAGCGCCGCAGCAGCTTGCAGTCCCGCGACGTTGTGCGTGTTCATCTGAGTGGAAACATGCAAATTTGCCTGCGGCAACGTTCGCTGCATTTCCGCTGCAAGCCCGATGTCTTGGACGATGAAGGCATCCACGCCGGCACGGTATGCCTGACGCACCAGTTCGAGCGCCGCATGGAATTCTCCGGGCAGGATGACGGTGTTCGTGGTGAGGTAGATCTTCACACCCCGCACATGGGCCCAATCGCAGATCCGCGGCAGGTCTTCCATGGTGAAGTTCTGGGCACCACGACGGGCGTTGAATCGCTCGACGCCCAGATACACGGCATCGGCCCCCGATTGAACCGCCGCATGCAGGCATACCTCATTGCCCGCCGGGGCGAGAAGCTCAACTTGGTTGTCTTTCATGGGAACCAGCCTATCTGCGCTCGTCGACCATCCGCCAGGCAGACTACCTAGCCTTGGGCCAGCGACGCAACCGCATCGTCGGCCGCTTGGAGTTTTTCGATGCCCTCATCGTAGGCGGCCTGCACTTCTTCCATGCGGTCGGCGAGCTCATCGGCGTCCATGCCGTTCGTTTCCACCTGCATGTACAGGTCGGCGTAATCCTTCATGGCGCCATTGATCGTTGTGAGCGCATCAACGTAGAGGTCCTTGGCATCTGCAAGGCTTTCGGTGGCCTCGCTTTCCTCGATTTCGGCGATAATACGGTCCGCTTTCTGAATTTGAGCCTTCATGGCCACGGTGTTTTGCTCCGAGACGGCAACCTGGAAATCGTCCATGATCTGCTGCATGTCGGCCATTTCGCTGTTCAGCTGCGCCATGTACTGCCGGTTGGCATTCGCCTGGTCGGCATCTTCGTCGCCTTGGCCAGTCAAGCTGGCGCAGCCCGCCAAAACCAGGGCGAGCGCGCATACCGCCACCGCAAGAGCGGCCATCGCATATGTCTTGAACTGCTTCATGAAAATGGTATCTGCCTTCCGTCTTGCAAACCGCCGCTAACCCGTTGTAGCAGTTCCGTATATGTCTGTGCCATCGCCATAAAGCGACGGGTCGCTGTACAGGTCGGTCCCGGTGCCCGTACCGGTTCCGTCGTCATAGATGCCCGTTCCATCGTCGTAGAGGTCCGTTCCGTCGGTACCTGTATCCGTAGTCGCCGTCGTCTCATCGGTCGTCGTAGCCGTCGAAGGGGTTGGCGTGTAGCTGTAGTTGTAGTTGTAAGTGTTCGTGTTGTCCGTTGAATACGAACCCAGACTGTTCATCTCGGCCGAGGTGAGCGTGCGATAGGTGGGATCCATGGCGTATTCCATGGGGAACTGCTCCGGCGGCTGCCCTTCGAGCATGGCACCCACAAAAGAGCGGAACACGCTGGTGGCAGTATAGGATTCGGCCATGGTGCGCTCCTCGCGGCATCCCAGCCAGATGGCAACCGACCACTGGGGCGTGATCCCGCAGAACCAGCTATCGCGCCACTCTTCAGAGGTGCCGGTTTTGCCAGCTACTTCCTGGCCATTGTACAGGGCGGCTTGCGTGCCGGTACCACCCGTGACTACGCCTTCCATCACCTGCTCGGCAGCTTTGGCCACCTCTTCGCTGATTACGCGGTCGCCTTCGGTATCAGCTTCGAATATGACGTTGCCCTTGTAGTCGGTGATGCTCTGGATGGCGACGGCTTCATGGTGGATGCCGCCCGTGGCAATCGTGCCATAGGCTTCAGCCATCTCGCGAACGGTCACGCCCTGAGAGCCCAACGTGATGGACGGCACGTTTTCCAACGGGGTGTCGATGCCACAGCGTTGGGCCATGTCCACGACCTTTTCGGTTCCAATCGTGTCGATGAGGCGTGCGAAGCCGGTATTCGACGATACCGCGAAGGCGCTCGCGATAGTCTGCACGCCGTAACTCGCACCGCCGTAGTTTTCCACCGTCCAGTTGCCCAAGGTGACATTCGAAGAGCAGTTCACGCGCGTCGTGTTCGGGTTTATGCCATCCTCGATGGAAGCCAGGAGCGTGAAGGTCTTGAAGGAGGAACCGGGCTGCCTCGTAGCCTGGGTGGCGAGGTTGAACTCGTCTTCTCGGTAGTCCTTGCCACCGACGAGTGCCTTGATGTAACCCGTGTTGGGATCGACGGCAACCAACGCCACCTCGAGGTCGGGGTCGACGGTTTCGAGCTTTTCCCATGCAGCCGCCTCGGCAGCGTTTTGCGCATTCACGTCGAGTGTCGTGAGCACGGTAAGACCGCCCTTGAAGATCTCGTCTTCGGTGTAGTTCTCGAGCAGCACCTGGCGCACGTAGCTGGTGAAATACGGATACGCCTTGATGCCATCGTTGTCGGATGTGCTTTCTTCGGGATCGATGGTTAGGGGCTCGGCTACGGCCGCCTCGTATTCTTCTTGCGTGATATCGCCATTGGTGAGCATCCGGTTCAAGACGAGATTGCGACGCTCGAGGCACGCCTCCGGATAATCGATGGGGTTGTTATACGTGGGCGACTGAGGAATACCCACCAACGTAGCAGCTTCGGTGAGCGTGAGATCGGTAGCGGGTTTTTGGAAATAGCGTTCCGAAGCCGCTTCTATGCCGTAGGCACCCGACCCGTAGTTGACGGTGTTCAGATACATGAGCAAGATCTCGTCTTTGGTGTAGACCTCTTCCAGCTTCAGCGCGATGTACATCTCGCGCACCTTGCGCTTGATGGTCTGGTCGCCTGCTTCCGTTGCCAGCACGGTATTGCGCACGAACTGCTGCGTGATGGTGGATGCGCCTTCCAGGTCACCGCCGGTGAGGTTGTTCACGATAGCACGGGCAATGCCCTGGATGTCTATGCCGTCATGCTCGTAGAAGCGTTCGTCCTCGGTGTCGATGGTACCCATCTTCACGTAATCGCTTACCTGGTCTAGCGAGTCGATGGGTTCGCGGTCCTCCAGGTAGAACTCGGCAAGCAGCGTGGTGCCATCGGCTGCGTAGACCCGTGTTTTTCTGGCCAAGTTGTATTGCGAAGAATCCTCGTAGTCGGGCAAATCGCGCAGCCAGGATTCACCGAGCGAATAGATGGAAATATATGTAACCCCAACCAGCGCCAGCAACATGACAAGCACGAACAGCGCTGGTAGGTAACGGCGCTTGTTCCTGGTTCCGGGGCGATGCTTCAATGCACGTGATCCCATAGTACCTCCTGGAAGACTTGCCACATTCTAGCATGAGCCATCTACCCTATATGAAATCCATAGTTTTGTTGAAAAGCCCTTACAAAAGCAGGGGCGGGTTGCCCACATGGACAACCCGCCTCGTGAAGACGTCGTCGAAAGACTGCTAGCCTTCGCGCAAGCTGTTGAGCTTCTTCTCGATGGCAATGGCATCTTCGGGCGTTCGGGCGGCAATCATGATGGTGTTGTCGCCCGCTACCGTGCCCAGAGAGCCCACCACGCCAGCCGCGTCAATAGCGCTGGCAACGCCTGCAGCGCCACCCGAAAAGGTGTTCACGACCACCATGTTACCTGCCACGTACACTTCTTCGACCAGCTCGGACACCATGCGGTGCAGCCGCAGGTCTTCAGGTAGCACATAATAACCGTCACGCGTTTTCTGCAGACCCATGTCGGATATATCGCGCGAAATGGTGGCCTGCGTGCAATCGTGTCCGTGCTCTTGCAATTGTTCGGCCAGTTCTTTCTGAGTGCGCACGCGGTGCATTCTCACGATCTCACGGATGATGTCGTGTCTTTGCGCACGTTTCTTCATGATGACACCGAGTTCCTTTCTCGTGCGTGTCCATGCCTCCCTGCGAAATCGCAGGGAGGCATGAGGTGGTCCTAAATCTTCTTGGAAAGGTAGTCGGCCACAGCATCGGCCTCTTTCACCGTGCAGATGAGCGGGGGTAGGAAGCGAAGCGTATGCGGTCCGGTAGCATTGAGCAGAAAGCCCTCGCTCAGTGCCTCAACGACGATCCCCAAAGCATCCGCTTCGGGCACATCGCAGCCGACCATGAGACCATAGCCACGCACGTTTTCCACGCCGGGGATTGCCGCCAAGCGCTCGCGCAGATGCGCGCCCACCTTGCAGATCGAATCCACCAAATCGCCCTCACGCAACGTGCGCAGCGTTGCATGAGCCGATGCCATGGCCAGGTTGCTCCCACCGAAGGTCGTTCCATGGTCGCCCGGCTCGAACGCCCTGGCTACCTCGTCGATTGCAGCGCATGCGCCCATGGGGAATCCCGAAGCGATGCCCTTGGCCATGGACACGATATCAGGCGTGATGCCGAAATTCTGATATCCGAAGGGTTTGCCGGTACGGTAGATGCCCGTCTGCACCTCGTCGACGATGAGCAGGGCCCCGCGTTCGTGACACAGCTCGATTGCCGCCTGCAGGTACTCCGGCGTGCAGGGATGCACGCCACCTTCGCCCTGGATGACCTCCACCATCAGTGCGCAGATGCTGTTCGCCGGATCGTCGAACAGGGCCCGTAACGCATCGATGTCGTTGATGGGCGTATGCAGGAAACCACCGGGGAGGGGCTGGAACGCTTCTTGCTTAGCCGGCTGGGCCGTGGCGGCTAGCGTTTCCATGGTGCGCCCGTGGAAGCTGCGCTCGAGCGTCACGATATCCGTACCGCCATTTCCGAAGCGACGAGCATAGAGACGGGCGAGCTTCATGGCGCATTCGTTCGATTCGGCACCGGAGTTCGAGTAGAACACCTTCCAGCCGACCTTCTCGTCTTCCGGCAGGTGGTCGCCGAGCATCTCGCACAAGATCTGCGACACTTCCCCACGCTGCTCGATGTAATAATAGTTACTCACGTGGATGAGCTTTTCCGCCTGCTTCGTCAAGGCGCTCACCAACGCAGGATGGCAATGGCCCAAGCTGCATACGCCGATGCCGGCTATGAAGTCGAGCAGTTCGTTGCCCTCGTCGTCTTTCACGCACATACCCTTGCCCTCTACCAGGCAGATGGGCTTGCGGGCGAACGTGGTCATGACATAGCGCTCTTCCAGCGCTTGCTGGTTCTTCAATTCCATTTCTACCTCCGATCGCTGACGCGCCAAGTTACGCTCGGCTCGCGTACGTCACGGTTTTCAGAAAGCTTGCCGGCGAAGCCGCCGATTGGGTTGGACTCGTGGTTATCCAATTCCTGGGTACGCTCGATAACCGTTCCAACACCGGTGTCGGTTAGAAGCTCGAGCAGCAGCGCATGCGGCGTGGTGCCGTTGATGATGTGCGCACGGTAGACGCCGCCTTCCAACGATGTGATGCAGCTCTTGAGCTTGGGAATCATGCCCGTGGAAACAGCCTTGGCGTCGATGATGGCTTGAGCTTCTTCCATGGTCATGTTCGAGACGAGCGAATCCTTGTCATCGAAGTCCATGTACAGGCCATCGACGTCGGTAAGGAAAATGATCTTCTGCGCGCCAAGGGCTGCAGCGATGTTGCCGGCCACCGTGTCAGCGTTGATGTTGTAATAACCGCCGTCTTCGCCCAAAGCCACGCCGGCAACCACGGGAATGTAGTCGGATTGGAGGATCTCTGTCAAAAAGCCCGTGTTCACGGCGGTCACGCGACCCACACGACCCAGGTCGGGGTCGATCTGCTCGGCGATGACCGTGCCAGCATCGCTGCCGGATACACCCACGGCCAGATTACCGTGCTCGTTGATCTGGCGCACCAGGTCCTGGTTGACCTCGCCCACCAGGATGGTCCGAACCACTTCCATGCCCTCGTCGGTGGTGACGCGCAAGCCGTTGCGGAACTCGACGGGCACGTTGAAGCGCTTCATGCCCGCGCTGATGGCCTTGCCGCCACCGTGCACGATGACGGGATTGACGCCCACGATCTTCAGCAACACGATGTCACTCATCACGGTTGCACGCAATTCGGGGTCTTCCATGGCAGAACCGCCATACTTGATGACGACGGTCTTGCCCGTTGCAGCCTTGATCCACGGCAGCGCTTCTGCCAGGACTTCGGCAGCCTGATACGTTTCAGCACCTATGCGAGTGTCTTTTGCATATTTCATGACCGATAATCTCCATTGATCGTAACGTATTCATGGGTGAAGTCGCATGTCCAAATGGTGGTATGGGCGCTTCCCGCACCAAGGTCCACATCGACGACGATCTCGGGCTCTTCGAAACGGCGCAACGCCTCGTCCTCGTCGAAAACCACGTTGAGGCCCTTTCGGCACACGGGCATGCCCATGATGTCGATGTCGCACTCCAGCTGCTCGAAGCGTGCGCCGCTTTTGCCCGCCGCCGCCGCGACGCGACCCCAGTTGCAGTCGTGTCCGAAGATGGCCGTCTTTAACAGCGGCGAATTGGCGATGGCACGGGCGGCCTTGTCGGCGTCGGCGTCGTCGATGGCACCGGCCACGTTCACGGTGACCAGACGAGTCGCCCCTTCGCCATCCTGGGCCATCTTGCGGGCCAAGGTGGAACACGCCGCTCGCAGGGCTGCGCTGAACTGCTCGAACCCGCGAGAGTCACGCTGCATTTCCACACCTGGGGCCGCTTTTCCAGATGCCAGCAGGAAAGCCGTGTCGTTGGTGGAGGTGTCTGAGTCCACCGTGACCTTGTTGAAGCTTTCGCCTACCGCATCCACCAGGGCCTCGTGAGCTAGATTGGACGATATGGGGGCGTCGGTGGTTAGAATCGCTATCATGGTGGCCATGTTGGGCATGATCATGCCAGCGCCCTTGCACAAGCCGCCAACGGTGATGCGGACGCCGGGAAATGCCGGATCGTCGCTCTCGTACGTGAAGGCGCATTCCTTGGGAACCGTATCGGTGGTCATGATGGCGCGAGCCGTGTCGTGCCCGTCCTGCTCCGAAGAGCCCACCTGGGCGAACGCCTCGGGAACACCTGTCATGAACGGTTCCATGTTCAGCTGCTGGCCGATGACGCCGGTAGAGGCCACCAGCACGTCTTCCGCTGCGCAACCCACCGTGTCGGCAACGATCTGGGCTGTCTCGCGTGCCTTCTGCAAGCCCACGGGGCCCGTTGCGGCATTGGCGATGCCCGAATTGACGACGATAGCCCGCGCGCTACCGGCTCCCGTGCCGTTGAGATGCTCGCGGCTCACGATCACCGGCGCGGCGCAGAACACGTTCGTGGTGAAGGTGCCCGCCGCAGCACACAGCTCATCGGCCACCACGAGGGCCATGTCGAGCCGGTTCGGGTCGGCGCGAAAGCCCGCATGGTAGCCAGTCGTGCGAAATCCCCGCGCGCTCGTGATGGTGCCGCCATCGACGCGCTCGAGAGCTTCCGCCTTGCCTTCCCTTGCAAAGCGCTCGGCCAAGTTCAATGGTTGGGTTGATGGCATCGGTGCTCCTGTCTACACGGGGTTGGACATGGCCAAAAGTCCTGCGGATTGCGGCAGGCCGAACACGATGTTGGCACACTGGATAGCCTGGCTCGCAGCGCCCTTGCACAGGTTGTCGATGGCGCCGATGGCGATGAGCGTGTGCGTGGTCTCGTGATACGCCAACCCGACCTGCGCCCGATTGGACCCCGCCACGCTGTCGGTACGGGGCATCTGGCCCTTTGGCAGCACGGCGACGAAGGGGCTGTCTTGGTAGAACTCGGTATACATCTGCAAGACGGCATCCAGGTCGAAGCCTTCGGCAGCCTCGTCGGTGAGCTGGATGGTGACCGTTGATAGCAGGCCGCGGTTGAGCGGAGCCAGATGCGGGATGAAAAGCACCCTGTCTGGCAGTCCCAGGATCTGCTCGATCTCGGGAGTATGGCGGTGCTTGCCCACGCCGTAAGCCTCGACGTTTTCGTTCGCGTGGCAGAAGTGGGTGCGTTGAGAGCATTTCTTGCCTGCACCGGTCACGCCGGATATGGCCTGCACGTTCACGACGCCCTTTGCCCAGCCTTGGCTCACGGCAGGATAGGCGGCAAGCGAGGTTGCCGTGGGATAGCACCCGGCACAGGCGACGAGCACCGCCTTGCCCGCTGCACGATCTGCAGCAACGCGATCGAGTTCGTCTCGTGTGATTTCCGGCAAGCCGAACGCGCAGGTTTTCAGCAGCTCGGGGGAGGTGTGCTCGGTGTCGTACCACTTCTCGTAGATGGCGGGGTCCTTCAGCCGGTAGTCTGCCGAAAGGTCCACCACGCTCACGCCCGCCTCGAGCAAGCCGGGCGCCATGGCAAGCGCAGCTGTATGGGGCACGGCCATGAATGCCACATCGCATTTGGTCAGCTCTTCGCAATCATGGCGCGAGAACTCGAGGTCGCAAACGCCGGTGAATGCGGGATACATGTCGGCGAGCTTGCTGCCGGCATCGGCGTTGCTCGTGATGACGGTCAATTCGAAATCAGGATGCTCGACCAACCTTCTCACAAGCTCGATTCCTGCATAGCCCGCAGCGCCTACAACACCTGCTCGATAAACCATAGCTACCTCCATTCCGATAGAATATTCAGAAAACTTAGAGTTTTTCTTATTTCTATGCATATAGAAGCATACTACTGCGAGTTGACGCTGTACATAGCCCTTTTATCAATGATTTGGCCTTTTTGCAAATGCACCTGCGGGTAATCGCTTTGCGAAGGGGCGGCATCGCTTTCTTGTCACCGTCGCGCAGCAAATGAAACGCATGGCATCGTCTGGCGCTCGCGAAACGTCGGCAGACGCGCCTAGCAGTTCGGCGTGTGATGATAGGTGGGAACCACTGCCTCGAGCATCCGAATGGCCTCTTCGTCGGTTCCCTCGATGGCGCCTTCCAGGTCGACGAGCTTCGAATCCATATGCTCGTAGCTAATCGCGACGCCTTTCGAGACCATGATGGAGCGATGGGTCGTGGGGTAGGTGGTTTCCTCGTCCATGAGGAGCTCCTCGTACATCTTCTCGCCTTCACGCAAACCGGTGAACACGATCTTGATGTCTTCGTCGGGTGTGTGACCAGAAAGCTGGATGAGGCTGCGAGCCAAGTCGACGATCTTCACCGGCTCCCCCATGTCGAGGATGAAGATCTCGCCGCCCTTTGCCATGCCGCCCGCCTGAATAACCAACCGCGACGCTTCGGGTATGGTCATGAAGTACCGCTCGATTTCCGGATGCGTGACCGTGACGGGGCCGCCTGCGGCGATTTGCTTTTTGAACACGGGAATCACGCTGCCATTCGACCCGAGCACGTTGCCGAAACGCACGGCGGAAAACACCGTCTTGCTGTTGCGCGCATAGTACTGCATCACCATTTCGCCCATCCGCTTGGTGGCACCCATGACGCTCGTGGGATTCACCGCCTTGTCGGTGGATATGAAGATGAAGCGCTGCACGCCATGAGCATTGGAAGCGCGGACCGCATTGAGCGTGCCGAAGACGTTGTTGTGCACCGCTTCGCGCGGGCACATTTCCATGAGCGGAACGTGCTTGTGAGCTGCGGCATGGAACACCACGCTTGGATGATACTTGACGAACACGTCCTCGAGTCGCGATGAATTGCACACACTGCCGATCTCGATGACGATTTCCACATCGGGGTATTCGCTTTGCAGCTCGTTGCGGAGCATGTAGGCATCGTTTTCGTAGATGTCGAAGATGATTATGCGCGCCGGCGCCACCACGCACAGCTGGCGGCACAGCTCAGAGCCGATGGAACCGCCACCGCCGGTGACGAGCACGGTCTCGCCGGCGATGTAGCCCGAAACCGAACGCGTGTTGAGCATGACCTCTTCTCGCCCCAGCAGGTCGGCAACCGACACATCGCGCAAGGCCACATCGTCGAGCTCGTCGAGGCGCAGCTCGCGGATGTTGGGCAGCGTACGCAGGTGACATTCCGTCTGCGTGCAGATGGCGTAGATCCGCTTGCGGTCTTCAAGCGTTGCGGAAGGAATCGCCACGACGATCTGCTCGATGCCGTAAGCATCCACGAGGTTCAAGATGTCATCGCTGGTTCCCTCTACACGCACGCCATGGATGCGCTTGCCGCGCTTCTCGCGCTTATCATCTACCGCCACCACGGGCAGCCCCGGCATGAGTGGATCCTTCGACGCCATGCGGTTGATAACGTGAGAGCCGGTCTCCCCTGCTCCCACGATGAGCGTGCGAGGTCGTGGGGCATATTTGAAAGACGATCCGCTACGACGCATTCGAGGCTTGAGGAAACGGAACAAGCCTCGGCTGCACCCGCAAATCGCCACTAACAGCAACCACGAGACCACGAACACGCGAATGGGAAGCCGGGCGTCGATGACCCACAAGAACACGGCACCGCCCAGCGTGGAAAGCAGCAACGCGAGCACGATCTGCACCGCTTCGTCAACCGAAGCGTATTCCCAAAGGTTGTTATACAGATGGAAAGCCCCCAGCATCACAACGTTGACAAGTGCCAAGACTCCCAAGATGAAGTAGATCTCGTGGTCGACGAACACTTCTGCGAATACATTGGTGAGCACCGACGAGAGGAAATAGGCAAGGTAGGTCGCGGCAATGTCCACGACCAGCAGCAATGCTGTGCGCTTGTTGATAGGCATGCCCTTCCCCACCGTTCGACTGCTGACAAAAAACGGCCATGCCCAGATATGGCACGGCATGCACATGATACTACCGTTTTCCCGTATGCAGCAGAAATACAGAGCCATCCCACGAATCGGAGCCGAGCGTACCGTCGACAATCGATGCCGCCTCAACGCCCGAAAGAGACGCCGAAGGGCAAATGCGCTACCATGATGCATCGGATCGATGGAGGCTTCATGGCAGACAACAGCGGGAAAATCGTCACGGTGAGCTACGTTGGCAAGCTCGACAGCGGATGGCAGTTCATATCCACTCCGCCAGATGCCCCCATCAGCTTTCCCTGTGCTCCAGGGTGGATGCCACCCGAATTCATCGACACCGTGCGCACCATGGAAGTCGGGGAAACGCGTGTGGCGCACGTGAGTGCCGAGGCCGCCTACGAAAAGCCCTCGGAAGACAACATAGTGCGCGTTGCGAAAGGCAATCTGCCTGCCGACGCTAATTTGGAAGTAGGAGACATTGTGCATCTGCAGGACCCGAGCGGAAAGGAATTCCCCGCCCGTCTTGTCGGCATCGAAGGCGCTGAGGCCATCTTCGACGCGAACCACCAAAGCGTCGGTCAGGGCATGCATTTCGAGATTACCCTTCTAAGCGTACGCGATACGCCCGCTCGACGCCAGAAGTCATAACAAGGGATGTTTCCTTTGTATGCACAATCGGTAGATGGGTTGGCCCCCTACCACGATTCCCGCTCTTCACGAGCGTGCGTTTGCGCTAGACTTCTCATGCTGGTATTGCTAGCGCCGGCAAAGGCCGCAAACACGAGAGGAAACAGATGAGCAACGAAGGCAAACATGTGAAAGTGAGTTACGTCGGCACGCTCGACAACGGAGAGGTGTTCGATTCCACCGATGCCCATGGCGGCGACCCGCTGGAGTTCGTGTGCATGGCGGGTATGATGATTCCTGGGTTCGACCGTGCGGTTCGTGATATGGAAGTTGGCCAGACCGTGAACGTCCACATCCCCTGTGCCGAAGCGTATGGCGAGCGTGACGAGCGCATGATGCAGCGTATTCCTGCTTCGCAGATTCCCAACGCCGAATGGATGCCGGTGGGCCATACCCTGTACATGCGCGGCCCTGGCGGACAGCCCTTCCCCGCTCGCGTCGCCGAAGTGACCAAAGAATTCGTGACGCTTGACCTGAACCACGAAATGGCCGGAAAGGATTTGAACTTCGAGATCACGTTGCTCGAGGTTTCAGACGACAAGCCGGAATAGCGCGAAAACACCCACTTGAAATGCGAAGCTGCGAACGCGCCCTTCGGGGCGCGTTCTTCGTTATTAGCCGTTCACACTTTAGTATAAAGATTTGTACTCTATTCTCTTGTTTTTCTTTTTTCTTAGAGTATAATTTCTTGCCATATGCAGCACTCAAACGCACAACAAGGTCTGGTGAACCTGTTCACCAGCGACTCGTACCGCCTTCTCTGCCTCTTGGAGAGCTTGCAGGCAGAGACGGTGGACGGGCCGCGGGTGCGCGAAAGCCAAGATGAGATCGCGGAGCTTTTCCACGCGAGCAAGGGGAAGCTCAACCCTCTCATGCAATCGCTGGTTGCAAGCGGGTGCATCGCCAAGTTCCGTGCGCGAAGCGGCTATATCGTCACTGAGCTGGGGAACGAGGTAATTCGTCATATTGGACAGCTGGAAACGCTCGTTTAGACCACGGGCAATCGCCCCCAAGGCGTTTGAGGAATATGATATGTTCGGTTCGCGCAAACGGGTTTTCGCCAAGAAACGCAATACGCTCTATGCCGAGCCGCTGTGCCCCTACATCACCGATTCGAACGGCTACGCTTCCGTTTCCCGCCGCCCAAGCGTGAAGTACTTCGAAAACGGCAGCGCTTCGAAAGCAAACCGCACGCCCTTGCGCTGAGAATACCTCTTCGGTAAAACCCCGCGGTGCCGTTGGGATACGCCAACGGCACCGCGTTTTGCGAAATCAAACCTACAATCCATCGAGCGGCCGACTGCCAAGGCAGCAAAACCGGATTACTCGCTGCGCAAAGCCTCCACGGGGTCGCGGCGGCTGGCAGCCGTAGAGGGAATCAGGCCTGCAATGAAGGTGAGCAGCACGCTGATGAGCACGAGGATACCCGCCGAGCTCCACGGTAGGCTCATCACGTGATCGACATCGTGCGTGGCCAGCACGATTGCGTTGACTGGAATGGAAACCAACTGCACTACGGCGATTGCAAACAGACCGGCGATGAGCCCTTCGATGACGGTCTCGGCGTTGAACACGTTGGCAATGTTGCCCTTGGAAGCTCCTATAGCGCGCAGGATGCCTATCTCCTTTTTGCGCTCGAGAACCGAGATGTAGGTGATGATGCCGATCATGATCGATGACACCACAAGCGAAATGCTCACGAAGGCGATGAGCACGAGACTGATCATGTTCACGATGTCGTTCACCGAACTCATGAGCACGCCGGCCAGGTCGGTGTAGTTGATGGCCTTCGAATCGTCATCTCCCACAGTCACCGACTCGTTGTAGGCATCGATGATGTCGAGCACCGATTCCTTTGCCTCGAAATCCTTCGGATAGATGCTAACGGTCTCCGGATCGTCGAGCGTGCCGTATCCCAACTTGGACAGGTTGCCGTCGTAGGAAAGATCATCGGCATTCATGTAGTTCATGAGCAGCGAGGTGAGGTCTTCCTGCGTCATGTTGAAGTGAATGGCACTGGCAAACGCTTCGGCATCGAAGGTGAAACCGTTTTGCATGGCGTTGGCGAGCTGGTCCATGGAACTGCTCAACTCGCCTGATATGGCATTTGCCAACGTCGTGCCGAAAGATTCGGTCATGGCGGCGATCTGCGTCGTCATGCCTTCTGCGATTTGTATCGCCATAGCCTGAGCAGCCTGGTTCATAAGCGTCTGCATGGCATTTGCCATGTAGGGGGCAAACTGCTGGGTCATGTAAGTCTGCATCGCTTGATTGACCATTTCCTGGGCGGAATCGCCCAGGGTTTCGTTCATTCCTGCGACGATCTGCTGGGCTGTTGGATCGGTTGCCAAATAATCCTGGAAAAGCGCCGCCACATCAGCATTGGGATCGGCTAGCCGCTCGGGGCCTGCCCATGCGACGAAACCCGCAGCAAGCTGGTTGGATGCGTCGTTGATGGCTTGCATCTGCTCGTCGGTAAGACCACCAGCGGGTGCAGTTGCGGGAATTGACGCAGGATCTGGATTTTCAGTTGGCGCAGCAGTAGGCGTCGGGGCGCTTTCCGAACCTGCAGAATCGCCGTCGCCTTGGCCATCTACCCCATCGGCAGAAGCATCAGGCGCTTCCCCTCCTCCTTGGGTACTGGCGGCTGCATCCGCCATGGCCTCGTTCGCCGCAGCAGCTGCCTGATCGGCATCTCCCGCCCCCTGTGCAGGATCGACGGGAACGGTAGCGCCCCCGGTGTCATAGCCCATGGAAGCAGCGTCGAAGGTAAACGGAGGCGCACCCGCCATGATGGCGGCCATGTTCTCCTCGCTGAAGATCTGCTCCATGACGCTGGGGTCGACCTGGAGGGCGTTCGGATCGATGCTCGAGGAGCTCGGATCCATGCTCAGGGCGTTTGGGTCAAGGCTCATATCGGACCCAAGCGACGAAAGCGCACTCGTATCGAAGCCGAAAGCGTTTTGCAGGGCTTCTTCATCGATGTCGAACATGGACTCCATGTCGAACCCTTCGCCCTCTTCATCTTTCAGCTCTACGAAGGTCTTGCCCGTGAACACGTCTACATCGCGGTCTGCCATCTGCTCCTGAACGATTTGGGAATCGGCGGCAGCTTGCATGAGGTACCTGGTCAAACCGCTCGTGTAAGCCACGCCTTCTGGCATGATGGCGTTATCGACCGTGGGCTGCACCACTCCTACGATATGAAGCTGCACGCCCTCTTCGATGGCCTGTTGCATGAACTCCTTGTCGTTGCTCATGTCGGTCCAGGTGTTTTGCTCCTCGTTTTTCTGGTACATGCTGGAAGTGGGTACTACCGAAAACGTCATTCCCAATGCGTCTTCGTAAGTGAAGTCCACGTGGTCATCGGGCACGACGACCTCTTCGCCTTCCAGGGCCTGTCGCGTCATCTCCTCCATGACTTTCGGGTCGTAGACGCCCAGGCTGTAGAGCGTGTAATCGGTTATCTGCCCATCTCCACCGAGCACGAGCACCGCCTCGTCATAGGCTTGCGGCCATTGACCCAACACCACCTCGTATTGCTGGTTCAGCATATCCTGATTGTCGATCATCTCCTGAAACGAAGACGTGCCGTTGGAGCCAAACGAGAAGGCCGACGTTGCGAAGCCCGAGCTGAGCATGGTACTCATAGATGACGGATTCAGCCTCACGATGCCGTCGTCGACATCGGTCGAATACACTTGCGGCACCACGCTATAGCTGTACTGGATCAGGTTCACATATTCGTCTATGCCAGACTCGTCGCTATCCAAGTACTCCTTGAACGCAACCAGGTCGTTGTTCTTCACTTCGGCGAACATATCGGTCATGATGTTGATCTGGCCTATCTTGTCGCTTGGGCTTGCCTGATCCCCCTCTTCCCGCTCGCTGCCTTCGCTGACGCTGATGTTGAGGGCATCGTTTTCTCCCGATTCGCCATCATCGCCGATGGTCATGCCAGCCGTCATCAACCCAGCGATATCGAAGCTCGATTTCGTGATGGTAAGGGGAAATGACGTGAGCGCCTCTTCCTCGGTCTTGGCGATGTAGTTGTTCACGCCATTGGAAAGCGCCAGGATTGCCGCGATGCCTATTATGCCGATGGAACCCGCGAAGGCCGTGAGGAACGTGCGGCCCTTTTTGGTCATCAGGTTGTTGAAAGAAAGGGCCAACGCCGTGAAAAACGACATCGAGGCATGTTTTTTGGAGCCCTTGGCCGCATCCCGCGCTCGCTCTGCCGCAACGGAAGCTTCGTCGTGGACCGGGGCATCATCGCCAAGCGCCGCTTCTGCATCGGGCTGGGAGCTATCTGCCGGGACAGCACCCGACGCGTCGTCGGCGCTGGCCGGGGCAACGGCCGCAACCGCACTAGAGGGAACCTCAGCTGCTTTGACGCGTTTCGCATGCCCGTTTGCCTTATCTTTCACGAGAGGACGCACGGCCTGCAGGGTCTCGCGCATCTCCTGGGGTGTGAGCGGGTTCGTATCACCTGTTATGCGCCCGTCGGTCAGGCTCACGATGCGGTTTGCGTACTGCTCGGCGAGGTCGGGGTTGTGCGTGACCATGATGACCAGGCGGTCCTGCGCGATTTCGGAAAGCAGGTCCATCACCTGAAGGCCGGTCTCGGTGTCCAGCGCGCCCGTGGGCTCGTCGGCGAGCACGATGTCGGGGTCGTTGATAAGCGCTCGGGCGATAGCCACGCGCTGCATCTGACCACCGGAAAGCTGAGCTGGCTTCTTGTTCACGTGATCGCCTAGACCGACACGCTGCAGGGCTTCGGTTGCACGCTTCGTGCGCTCCTGCCTCGACACGCCCGAAAGCGTGAGCGCCAATTCCACGTTTGAGCGTACGCTCTGATGGGGAATGAGGTTGTAGCTTTGGAAGATGAAGCCTATGCGGTGATTGCGGTACGTATCCCAATCGGCAGATTTGTACTTGCGAGTGGAAACGCCGTTGATGACGATGTCGCCCGAATCGGCATGGTCCAAACCGCCCAGGATGTTTAGCAACGTGGTCTTGCCCGAACCAGAAGGACCTAGAACCGCCACGAACTCGTTATCGCGGAACGCAAGGGAAACGCCGTCGAGCGCCATCTGCGTGAACGACTCGGTCTTGTAAGCCTTGCGTATGTCCCTGAGTTCAATCATGCACGCATTTCCCTCGGTGGTCTGGCTATTCGCATCATTGTAGACTGTATGCGTCAAAACACACTGCGGAGCAACACCATGTTGCCCTACTGTGAACTATATCGGTTTCTCTTTAAGCCTTACCAGAAGCCAATGTCTTGCAGTAGGGTCATGAAGTCGTAAAACGTGCTGGGCTGAGCGCTCGCGCCACGCGACTTGAAGCCCCGATGGCCTTCGCAGTCGATGGAAAGATCCCAATCCGAGCCGTCCATCGGGCATTTCAGGTAGCGGGGTTCCCACTCGAACACGCCCATGTTCTCGGCGGCCTCGATGAATGCATCGAACCGATCCTTTTCCAACGTGAGCTCTTCGTTGACCACGTCATCGTAGCTGTATGCCTTCATGCGGCTGACCCTGTAAGTGCCGTCTTCAGCCACCCACACCGTAATGCTCTGATTGCCGCGCGAATAGCCGCCCACGCCAAATGACAGGATTTCGTTTTCTTTCATGTCGACCATCTCCTTTGAGGGAAATGATAACACTTCGCCCTGTTGACGATACTGCCGTTTGCGAGCGGAGGTCCCGACTTTGCACCTCCGCTTCCGCCGCATCGCCATTGTGCATCGATAATTCCTAGCAATCGATGTCCCGATGCGGTCAAATAAACTGCACTTGAGAAATGGGATTGCACATCAATCACCCCATCGCCTGTGCAACACATGCATAATCGGCCCCGCCATCACGGAGCCGTAATCGGTCAAGTGCGCTGGCGATGAAGGCGATTGGGAAAGCGAGGCAACATGTCGTCTGCTTTGGAACGCGCACGTGAACTTGGATTCGACCTTGTCGCCCTCGTGGAATCGAGCATGATACCGTGCAGAAGAGAGCTGCGAGACCTGTGCAATCCGCAGTCTTGCAATCATTATGCAACCAGCTGGTCGTGCCCGCCGGGAGCAGGTTCGTTTGAGCAATGCGTAGAACGCATCTCGTCCAAAGACGAAGGAGTGCTGGTCCAGACCCTCCGAAAAGACGTGGATTTCGACGATGCCCCATTGCTCGAGCGCATCCGCGCCGAGCACAACGCGAAGCTCGATCGCCTCGCGCATGAGATGCGCCTGACCCATGGCGAAGCACTCGAGTTCACGACCGGAGGCTGTAGCATCTGCAACCCGTGCCTTTATCCCGACGAGCCCTGTGCGCAACCCGAAAGGCAGCGCCTTGCACTTTCGGCATACGGCGTTGACGTCGCACTGCTATGCGAGCGTGCCAACATGGAATACGCCTTCGAAAACGGCACCGTCCGCTTCGTGGGCCTTGTGCTCTACTGACAAAAGATGGCAAATCGCCAGGCCTTCCCCGCATGGCGAAGAACATCAATTGCCGACCCGGCATTCCTGACATGTTCTATGCAGGGCTCACATGACCGTTCGCGTCGATGGTTATGGCACCAAGCGAGATATACTCGATGAGGCGGAAGATCCGGTTGCGCTCCTCGACGTTGGGTGCCCATGAGGTGAATATTTCCGATTGCGTTCCCGGCAGGAGCATGACATCCGCCACGGGCTCGGCGCCTTCTTCCACCGTGACGGTGAGCTTCACCATCACGGTATCCTCGTCCCAGGCGTCGAACCAGAAGTTGCCCAGGTTGTATAGAATCGGCTTTCCCTGGTAGTAGTCGATTCCCTGCAGGTTGTGCGCATGCACCCCTATCACGATGTCGGCGCCGGCATCGATGTAAGCCGGTCCGCTGGCAAGCTGTTTCGCATCAAGCTCGGTGGTATGCTCCATGCCCCAATGCGGTAGCGCCACAACGTAGTCGGCCTGCTCGGCCGCAGAGCGTATTTCCTCTAAGAACAGCTCGTCGTCGTAGCACCACATGATGCCTGGAGTATCCTCGCCAGCTTCGGGCGTGTAGATGGTGTACTCGGCGCACGACGCCGCAACATAGGCAACTTTGACACCGTTGACCTCGATGATAACGGGCGAACTCGCTTCCTGGATGTTTCTTCCCGCTCCCACATAGGGAATGCCCGCCTCTTCTAGCACGTCAAGGGTGGTAAGAAAAGCTTCCTCGCCGTAGTCGTAGGCATGATTGTTCGCCAGCCCCACGATGTCCACGCCCATGTCGTCGAGGTACTTGACGTTTTCCGGGGCGGCAAGGAAGGTGTACATCTTGCCCTCGAGCGGTTCCACGTCAGTGCCATACGTGAACTCGTTGTTCACCCACATGATGTCGACGGTGCGCATCTCGTTCACGAAATGATAGTCGATGCCGTCTGTGATGTCGGTGGAGCCCATCTCGGCTAGCCGCTGCATGGCCAGATAGTTGTCCGCAAGGCTGATATCGCCGACAAAACCCAAGGTCACCGTGCCCTCTGGCTCCGATTTAGGCCCCGACTCTGGCACTGCCCCCATGACATCTTCCTGCTCATCTAGAGTCGCCTCTTCTGCCGTCCCGGAACTGTAACACCCTATGCATGCCATCAAGGCCAGCATCAACATAATGCATATGGGGGCTTTTCGATAAACCTGTCTCATAACGCTTCCTCACTTGTGGGTGCCAAAGGGGACACTCCAAATGTCTCATGCCAGGTTTGAGGGCGCTTGAGACAAGGCAAGACATTTGGTGTGACCCCTTTGGCACCCGCTGACAAAATCGCAATGCAATCATTTACCAGCAGCGAACTTCTGATATGCGAAAGATGCCGCGTAATAAAGAGATGCGCCTGCGATGTAGGCAAGAATGTCGATCCAGTCCGAAACGCTACGATCAACAAACAAGGGAGTGACATACTCCCAGACCAAACCGCAAAGGAAGATGTATCCAAGACCCATCTCCACACGGACAATGCGATACTTTTTCTTCACCAAGTCGAACAGGAGGTTCGTATAGGAAAGAAACGCCAAACCACCCAGCACGTCGTTGGCGTAGTTGGTAAAGAAGAAGTACACCACCTCATCGCCGTCATTCAGAATGGGCTTCACCAGATAAGTGTTGATAACAAACAGACCCAAGCCAAAGGCTAGCATCAACGCATCAAAACGCAATAACGGGTTGTTCAACCAACTTTTTCCGGTCATCTATCCAAAGACGCCAAACAGGAACAAGCCAAACGCTATGCCAACGGCAATAACGATAACCCACCAGCATCCACCGTGATTGCTACCCGCCATCATTCTCCTTTCACACGAGTATGCGAAGACATTGTAACCCTTTGTGACAAATACTGTTCGTCTTGCAACGAATCATTTGTCACAGGACGCCAAGGGGGATGCCAAAAGGGACACTCCAAATGTCTCATCCATCGAGAGCGGCAATCGCTCGTGATATCGTGTTTCTGCCAATGCCTGTCAATCGCTGAATCTGACGAATCGACAGTCCGAGACGATGCATGCAAGCAAGGCTTTCTTCTCTCATGCGCCCCGATTGATGGCCGATAGCGTCACAAAAATCTGCACCAAACCTATCCTCCACCAGCTTAAGCGCTTCCGCATCGTCTAGTCGCATTCGGTGACCGTCGAGACGGACCTCGGCAAGAACGTCATCTGAGAAATGGAACCTCTTGAATGGTTCTATGCCTCCAAACAAGCGAAGGACATAATCTATGTCGCATACTGTCTCAGAACCCGCAAGGTAGTCGCCGAAGCTGCTCCACGGATATAGCGCCCACTCTTCGCCCAAATCGATAGGGTTGCAATGAATGTAGCGGACCGCAAGAAAGAGGTGCTCATCGGTCTTCACCGGTCGACAATCATAGCGCTGCGAGAACACCGGACCAACATGACCATGTTTGCCGTTGAAGTACTGCGCATAGCTGGTGTTTAGCCTTCGCATCATCGTGGAAATGTCGTCGACGCCCCCACGAACCAACAGGTGCACATGGTTGTCCATGAGACACCAAGCAAGAATCCCAACAAAGCACTGCGGTGCCACGCTTGATAATCGATTCAGATACTGCGCCTTATCCGCAGCACCTTCGAAGATGACCCTACGACCTGCCCCTCGATTGGTGATGTGGTATACACCGCTTTCGCATACCGCCTCTCGTCTGGACATGCGCGCCATCGACCACCTCCCTTTCTGCTTGGGGAACTGAGATTATATCCCCAAAGAATCCTCGGAAGGTCATCGAGCGAGATATCCAACAGTGAGACATTTGGAGTGTCCCCATTGGCTCCCCGCTGGCTCGGGCGGACCGGGCTACAGTACATTCTTGCCGTAGTCGAACTCGCCTTGTTCCTTGGTGGCGTCGTAGATGGTGGTAGTACCGCGTTCGATGGCTACCATGCCAGTGCGAACCAGTTCCATGATGCCGAACTCGCGCACCAACCCCACGATTGCGTCGGTCTTGCTCTCTTCGCCGATGATGGCCAGCGTGAGGGTGGTCTGCGATACGTCGATGATTGACGCACGGAAGATGTTTGCGATCTGGATCACGCGGTCACACACATCGGGCGTTTCGGTGCGCACCTTCACTAAAACGAGCTCGCGGCGAATAGAGGCTTCGGAGGTGAGCCGCTTCACCGAGTGCACGAAGATGAGCTTTCCCAGCTGGTTGCACAGCAGCTCGACGCGTTCTTCGCTGGTAACGACTTCGATGGTCATGCGGCTGACTGCCGGATCTGCCGTTGTGCCCACTGCGAGCGATTCGATGTTGTAGCCCTTGCGGGAAAACATGCGCGATATCTGCGAAAGCACGCCCGCTTCGTTGTCCACCAGCACCGACAGGGTGTGTCGAATCATTTCCTCCACGTTTCCTCCTTATGCCAGCAGAAACGACGTGATGTCGTCGCCTCCAGCCACCATGGGCTTGACCTTCTCGTCTATGTCGATAACGCAGTCGATAACGTATCCGCGATTGCATGCCAGGGCTTCGGCGAGTGCTGCCTCGAATTCGCAGACGCTTGTCACGCACCTACCTTCCAGGCCATACGCTTCGGCAAGCTTCACGAAATCGGGCCCACGGTCGAGCGTGGTTTGGCTGTAGTGCTCATGGCAGATGAGCGACTGCCATTGCCGCACCATGCCCAATGCCCGGTTGTCGAACAAGATGGTGATGATGGGCAGGCCATAATACTCTTCGGTTGCAAGCTCGTTGCAGTTCATGCGGAAAGATCCGTCGCCTGTAATATGGATGACGGTCTTGTCCGGGTTGCCCACCTTGGCGCCAATCGCCGCACCCAGCCCGAAGCCCATGGCGCCAAAGCCGCCCGACGTGACGAGCTGCCCGGGATAGCGAAAGTGAAGCAGTTGAGCTGCCCACATCTGATGCTGGCCCACATCGGTGGCCACCAGCGCGTCTTTCGGGCACAGCCTCTTGATGACGTCGGCTATTGCCTTGGGCGTGAACTCTTCCCCCACTTCACCGTAATCGTCATCGGTAGGGAAGCTGAACACGCGATCTTTCCATGATGCGTGGTCCATGGGATGCAGCCGCTCGCATAGCAGCGAGAGCACCTGGGCAGCGTCTCCGATGACATGATGATCGACGAGGACGTTTTTGTTCACTTCGGCACGGTCGATGTCGATTTGCACGATCTTGGCCTGGCTCGCAAACGTTTCGGGGTTTAAGGCGACGCGATCGGAAAAACGACACCCCACGGCGATGAGCAGATCGCACGCCTCCACCGCCTGGTTGGACGCCTGGCTGCCATGCATGCCAATGAGCCCGGTTGCCAGCGGATCCGCGCCGCAGAAGCCACCCGCCCCCATGAGCGTAATGGCCACTGGCGCATCGATCTTTTCCGCCAACGCGCCAAACTCGCGATGGGCACGACCGCGCACCACGCCGCCACCGCAGATGAGCAGCGGCCGCTCAGAGGCTTCGATCATCTGGACCAGCGTGTCGATGTCCTCTGGATTCGGCTCGGGGGGCTTCAGGTCGTCTAGCGACGACCTGCGTTCGATCAGGCGCTTCAAGCGGCCTTGGGTATGATGCAACTCTCGGGGAAGTCGCTCGTATTCGGCTGTCTCGATGGTGGCGTTGTTCGCGATGTCGACGAGCACAGGGCCTGGCCTGCCGCTGCGCGCAATGGCAAAAGCCTCGCGGATGACGTCGGCCAGGCACTTCGCGTGTCGTATCATGTAGTTCCATTTCGTGATGGGCATGGTGATGCCCGTAATGTCCACTTCCTGGAACGAGTCCTTGCCTAACTGGCGTTCGGCCACGTTGCAGGTGATGAACACGACTGGCGAGGAATCCATGTACGCCGCGGCAATGCCCGTGGTAAGGTTGGCGCAACCCGGGCCGCTGGTGGCGAAGCACACGCCCACCTTTCCCGTGGTGCGCGCATACCCATCTGCCGCATGAGCGGCGCCCTGCTCGTGGCTGGTGAGGTAATGCTTGATCTCGGGAAAGTCTAGCAACGCATCGTATACGTTGAGGATGGTGCCGCCAGGGTATCCGAATACCATATCGACCCCCTGCTCGCGCAGGCATTCCATCAGTATCTGCGAGCCGGTCAGCAGCATTACGGCAACCTCCTCATCTCCATATCGCCCAGTTGGTTGATGGTACGCGAAATCGAGCCGATGCACCACGTGAAAGCTCGTTTCATGCGCTAAATTCCACCGTTGGGGCCCAAATGGCGGTTGTAGTGGGTTTGTGCTTGCCTTCAAATGCCTGAACGCAGCCTGGGCCGTTGCGCTATACTGCCCAGTTGCGATTTGAAAAAGCAATACCAAAGGCGATGACGAAGACAGCGCTGCGGTTCCATGCGGCAACCAGAGAAGAGCCCCAAAGGAGCGCGATGCTCCTGGGCTGGAAGGGCTCCGACGTATGCGCGGCGATTCACTTCACCAGCTGCGATGTTGAAAACCCTTTGGTCATGGCGCAAAGCCCCAGGCCACATGCCATGCCCTTTCGGCTACTAGGCGTTGTCGGGAGCTCCCGTTACAGAGCATAGAGCGGGCGCGCGAACGGTTGATGGACCGGACACGCGTCAACCAGGGTGGTACCGCGAGAGCCCCTTCTCGTCCTTGGAACATCGAGGATGGGAAGGGGCTCGTTTTCATAAGGGAAAGGAAGGCAATGGCAATCGTAGAGGAGCTCAACGCCCTGCAAGCGAAAACGCTCGCCGACATCAAGGCCGCCGCAGACTCAGTGTCACTTGATGCCGTGCGCGTCGCCGTGCTGGGCAAGTCGGGCACACTGACGGGCTATCTGCGCTCGATGGGGCAGGTGGCCAAAGAAGAGCGTGCCGTAGTGGGCAAGAACGTGAACATGGTGCGCAACGTGGTGGAAAGCGCGCTTGAGCAGAAGAAAGCCGAGCTCGCCCAGGCCGAGCTCGCCGCCAAAATGGAAGCAGGCGCCGTAGACATCACGCTTCCGGGTCGCGCACAACAGGTGGGCACCCGCCACCTGATCAGCCGAATCGCCGACGAGATCGCGCAGATCTTCATCGGCATCGGATATGTGGTGGAAAGCGGCACCGAGGCAGAGACCGACTACTACAACTTCGAGGCCCTGAACACGCCAGCCGACCATCCGGCTCGAGGCATGCAGGACACCTTCTACATCGTCGACCGCTCTGGCGACGTTGCCGCCGTGCGCGGAGAGTCCGACGTGCTGCTGCGCACGCAGACTTCCGGCGTGCAGGCACACGTGATGGAGCGCCAGAAGCCGCCTATCTACATGATAGCCCCCGGCAAGGTCTACCGCCGCGACGTGGCAGACCCCAGCCATCTGCCCCAATTCAACCAAATCGAGGGCCTGGTCGTGGATGAGGGCATCACGTTCGGCGACTTGAAGGGCACGCTTGATTACGTATGCAAGGAAATCTTCGGGCCCGAGCGCAAGACCCGCTTCCGCCCGCACTACTTCCCCTTCACCGAGCCCTCAGCCGAGGCCGATGTGAGCTGCGGCGTATGTGGAGGCACCGGGCATCTGCAAAATGGCGACCGTTGCCGCATGTGCAAGGGCACGGGCTGGATTGAAATCTTGGGCTGCGGCATGGTGGACCCAAACGTGTTCGCCTACGCGGGCATCGACCCAGAGGTGTATTCCGGCTTCGCGTTCGGCATGGGCGTTGAGCGAATCGCCTGCCTGAAGTACAACGTGCCGGATCTGAGAATGCTTCTTGAGGGAGACATGCGCTTCCTCCGACAGTTCTAAGGAGGAGCAAGAATGAAAGTTTCCTTGAAATGGCTTTCGGAATACGTGGAAGTGCCTGATGATACCCAGGCATTTTGCGACAAGCTTGACTTGACGGGTACGGGCGTCGAAGGCGTGGACGAAAGCGGCGCCGCGTTTTCGGGCGTCGTCGTAGGACAGGTCGCGAGCAAGGTGGCACACCCCGATTCGGACCATCTATGGTGCACGCTCATCGACGTGGGTGATTGCAATGTGGATGGTGACGGCAATCCCATCCCACTTGAAATCGTCTGCGGCGCACAGAACTTCAACGAAGGCGACAAGATTCCCGTCGCCATGGTCGGCGCCGTGCTGCCCGGTGGCTTCAAGATAAAGAAGAGCAAGATGCGCGGCAAGGTGTCGATGGGCATGAACTGCTCGCAACAGGAGCTGGGCTTGGGAGAAGGCGTTGATGGCCTCTACATCTTGCCCGAAGATGCGCCTGTTGGCACAGACTTCGCTCAATACATGGGGCTCACCGACCGCATTCTGGACCTCGAGATCACCCCGAACCGTCCCGACTGCCTTTCCATGGAGGGCATGGCGCGCGAAGTGGGTGCCATGTACCAGATTCCCGTAGCTGATGTGACTGCAGGCTTCGACCTCGTCGAATGCGATACGCCAGCCGATTCTCTCGTGAGCGTGGAAATTGCCAATCCGGAACTGTGCCCTCGCTATACGGCTCGCATCATCCGCAATGTGAAAGTGGGTCCAAGCCCAGACTGGCTGGCAGAACGCGTAGCCGCCGCTGGGTCGCGCTCCATCAACAACGTGGTTGACATCACCAACTATGTGCTGTTCCTGCTGGGTCAGCCGCTGCACTCCTTTGACTACGACACGCTTGACGTTGAAGACGATGGCAAGGTTCACATCATCGTTCGAGCTGCTGAAGACGGCGAGCATTTCACCACGCTCGATGGCGAAGATCGCGAGCTTACCCACGACATGACCGTTATCGCCACGCCCCGGCGCGCCGTGGCGCTGGCAGGCGTCATGGGAGGCCTGGACACCGAAGTGTCGGAAAACACGACGACCATCTTGCTGGAAGCCGCCACGTTCAGCCAGGCTCACACGAGCCGCACGAGCCGCAACTTGGGCTTGATCAGCGAATCGAGCCTGCGCTACGAGCGCAAAGTGGACGCCGAGCGTATCCAGCGCAACACCGATTTTGCCGCAGCTCTCATCGCGGCACTCGCTGGCGGAGACGTGTGCGCAGGCACCGTGGACGAATGGCCCGTGAAAGAAGATCCTGTCCGTCTGACGTTTCGCCACGAGCGCTTCTGTTCTATGATGGGCGCCGACATTCCGCAGGATTTCGCCGTCGACGTGCTGCAGCGCCTTGGTTGCCAGGTCAGCGCTACCGATAACGTGTTGACCGTGGACGTCCCGTCGTACCGCCCCGACCTCGAGCGTGAAATCGACCTCTACGAAGAGGTGTTGCGCCTGTTCGGCATGGAGAAGATCCCTTCGACCCTGCCTGGTGGCCGTGGTCGTATCGGCAAGCTTTCCCCAGCTCAGCAAATCGAGGCGAAGCTGCATTCAACGCTGAGCGCAAGCGGACTGAACGAAACCATGACATATGCATTCGCCAGCCCGGCCGATCTTGCCGATCTGCGCATGGACGGTTACGTGAACGGCGAAGCCGTCGAGCTCATCAATCCCCTGAATGCCGAGCAGTCGGTGATGCGCCAGAGCCTGATTCCCGGCCTGCTGCGCAGCGTTGCCTACAACCAAAACCACGGCGTGGAAAACATCCAACTCTACGAAACGGGCAACGTGTTCGCTGCTGCCGAGGGCAGAAAGCAGCCCCGGGAGCGCCAGAAGATCTCGGGCGTGCTAGCTGGCTCCATGGACCGTGCCAGCTGGAACGTGGCTGCCCGTCCGTTTGACTTCTTCGACGGCAAGGGCGTGCTGGAAAACATCGCCCGCGAACTCGCATTGCCGAAGGTGCAGTTCAAGAAGCTCGAGGCTGACAAGGCTCCGTTCCTGCAGCCCGGGCGCGCTGCACGCATGATGGCCAATGGCGCCGACATGGGTTGGATTGGCGAAATCCACCCGATTGCAGTTGCCGCTTATGAGGCCGAGGCGCCCGTCGTCGCCTTCGAGCTCGACGTGAACGCCCTGGTGAAGGCCGCACGTCCTGCCCGTGATTACGTGGATGTGCCCGAATTCCCACCCGTGAACGTGGACGTGGCATTCGTGGTCGACGACAGCGTGACCAACGAGAGGCTGACCCAGGCAATCAAATCAGCCGGCGGCAAGCTGCTTGCCGATGTTCACCTCTTCGACGTCTACCGCGACACGCTTCGCCTGGGCATCGGGAAAAAGTCGATGGCCTACGCCCTGGAATTCCGAGCAGGCAATAGGACGCTAACCGGCGAAGAAGTGGAAAAGGCCATGGGACGCCTGGTGACAAAAGTCTGCAAGGCTACAGGAGCCGAGGTTCGTTCCTAATCCCCAAATGATCTGGAGCCGCTTTCGGGCGGCTCCTTTCATTGCGCGCCCATTGTCTGCAAACCGAGAAAGAGGGTCTTGCAACAATGTCCGATCTACAACTAGTTACCCGCCGTTGCCAAGATATAGGCAATGCTCGGTGCGCATCTGGCCAATGAGCCTGCACTCGACATTGTACCTGGTCTGCACATAGAAGAATCCAAGACGCTCGAGCACATGGCGCGATCTGTCGTTTCCGTCGAAGTGACAAGCACGGATGCCAATCAGGCCCAGCTCCGAAAAACCGCGCTCGACCAAGGCACGGGAAGCTTCCGTGGCATAGCCACAACCCCAATAAGGCTTGCCAATCCAGTAACCCAGTTCCAGCTCGCGATCGCGAAGCGGCATGTTGGCAGACTCGCCCGCATTGAAGCCAACGCAACCGATGAGTTGGCCAGTGTCCCGCAGGATGACGGCATAGGTCTCGGGGGCCGCGAACACCGTCGCGATTATTGCAGCGCTATCCGCCACGCTCTCATGCACCGGCCAACCAGCGGCAGGACCCACATCAGGATCGCTTGCCAATGCATAAAGATTCGAAGCATCGGTGGCAAGCCATGGGCGCAGGATGAGACGTTCGGTTTCGATGACGATGAGCGGCTCGCACAATCCGCGAATCATCAGCCATTCGGTCTCATCGGCCCCATTGCCGACAACGCGAAAGCCCTCTCGCTCATACAGATGCACCGCGGGGTTTTCCTTCTGGACGGAAAGAGACGTGCGAGTATAACCAGCCTCTCGCAACTTGTCGAGCATGCGCTCCATGAGCGCCGTTCCCACACCCTGGCCACGATACCCTTCGTACAGCGAGATCGAAAACGAAGGCGTTAGGGCGTCAACGTGACCGTATTCATCGGTCGTGCGCACCCAGCAAGCGCCAACCACCTTTCCATCAACGGTGGCCACGAGCGCGCGGTCGTCGGGCAGCGTGCCAAACCCCTCATGGGCGGCTGCACATTTCGAATCATCGTAGATGATGGAGCGGGCAATCTCGCCCTCGAATCCCTCTGGTACGTAAATAGCCTGGTAGAGAAACTCTTCGAGGAGAGGATACTCGTCTTGACGCATATCACGAATCACGTAGTTCATATTCGTCATGGTAACGCAACCAGCAGATAAGCTTGCATCATTTCGGCTTGACGGCACGAAAACGATCGGCAGGCAGTCGGTAGAAGTATGTAAAGTTTGCTTGACATCCCATGAGTAATGTCATATGATTCGCAATGTCAAGCATACTTTACATTTCTGGAGGAAGACGTGCGAACGAGCATCAGGGCGCTTAGGCAGGCGCATGGCATCAGCCAAGCGGAACTCGCCGAGTCGGTAGGCGTTTCGCGCCAAACCATCATCTCCATCGAAAACGAGCGCTATGTCGCAAGCCTTCCATTGGCATACCGCATCGCAAGGTTTTTCGGAAAGACCATCGAGGAAGTATTCGACCTGACCGACGAGGGGGCATAAGCCATGAACGATAAGGCTGTACAGGCAATGAAAAGTCGCATCTGGCGCAGGATCGTCATCAAGAGCATCGTCTTCGCCTGGTGGGCAGCGGGAATGCTGTTTGTGGCCTTGCGTGAAGGCCAAGACCTGTCGCAGAGCACGTATGTCTACATGGTTTTCGCCATCGTGGCCATGTGGGCCGTCTCGACCGTGCGCGACGCACGCCGGTTGCGCGATGAAAACATGCTGCGAAAGGCAGCCATCGCGGAGACCGACGAGCGCAACGTGATGATCTCCTATAAGGCAACGCGACTGGCAGTGGTCATCATGGCGTGCTTGATGCCGATTGCCCTGTTCGTGTTGGCCTACAACGACATGCAGGATGTTATCAGCGCACTTGGGTTCGCTGTGTGCATCTTCCTCGTCGTGTACCTGGCATCGTGGTTCTACATTGCCAGGAAGAGTTAAGAGCCGAAGCTCCAGAAGTCCGTATTCGTTTCGGGGTTGTGCAGCGAGCCTATAGCGCCACCCATTACAGGACGCAGCTCGATCTCGGCAGTGTAGCGAACGGTCGAAGATGCAAGATGACCTGCAGCGATTCGCTGCTGCCCATCTTCGTGATACGAAAACAGGGCGTGGGCGTGATAGGATGGCCGACCATCATCGCCTTCGATGACGTTGCCCATGACGGATACGAGCTCGAGCATGCCTTCGACCCGTTGCGTGTTGAACACGCCCAGCTCAGGTTCCAAGACCATGATTTCCGCGTCGCTGCAACCGCCGATGCCCGAAAACGTGGCCGACCGTATGCTCTCCCGTTCGCACACATCAAGAATCGACGAGATTATCTCGTCTCCCTTGTCAGCGCGCACATAGTAGCAATCGCCAAACCTTCTGTAGTCCATGAGACCTCCTCGCAACACGGCTAGAAGCTGCGGTAAAAGCACGTGGCATTGCCCGTGTGGCAGGCGGGACCAGCTGGATTCACCAGAGCGAGCAACGTGTCGGCATCGCAATCGTAGCGCAATTCCACAAGCTGCTGGACGTTACCGCTTTCTTCCCCCTTATGCCAGAGCTTCTTGCGGCTGCGGGACCAAAACCACGTGGTTTTCTGCTCTACGGTCAAGCGCAGCGATTCTGCATTCATCCAGGCCATCATGAGCACGTCTTTCGTTCCCGCATCCTGCACGATACAGGGCACGAGTCCCACGTGGTTGAACTTCACCTGGTCAAAAGTCAAATCGTCGCGTTCGAAATCAGCCATATCCAAACCTTCCAAGGCCTCAACAGCCAGTCGGGAACAATTCGGTCCTCGATAATGCGCTCGAGAGGGTGCATCCAGCTGGGTTGGACTGCCGTCATACGCAGTCACAGCGTCGATAGTGACGCCCCGCTCACCGGAACGGCGCTACCTACAGCCTCACGGGAATACCCTGCGCGGCCATGTATTCCTTCACCTGGCGAACGGTAAGCTCGCCGAAGTGGAACACGCTCGCTGCCAACACGGCGTCGGCTTCGCCTTCGATGATGCCTTCGGCAAAGTGCTCCAGCTTGCCCACGCCGCCGCTTGCGATGACGGGGATGTTCACCGCACGCGCAACTGCACGAGTGAGCGCCAGGTCGAAGCCATCCTTGCTGCCATCGCCGTCCATGCTGGTGAGCAGAATCTCGCCTGCACCACGCCGTTCGGCCTCCCGCGCCCATTGCACGGCATCGATTCCCGTCGGCTTGCGGCCACCATGCACGTACACCTCCCAGCGCCCCGTGTTACCCGGCACGCGCTTAGCGTCGATGGCGCACAGGATCGCCTGCGTTCCGAACGCCGCCGCCGCTTCCGTGATGAGCTCTGGCCTGTCCACCGCCGCCGAGTTGATGGAAACCTTGTCGGCGCCCGCCGCGATCATCGTGCGGATATCGGCCACCGTGCGGAAGCCGCCGCCCACGCAATACGGCAGGTGCAGTTCCGCGGCGGCGCGGCTGGCTAGCTCCACCGTGGTATCGCGGCCTTCGTGAGTTGCCGTGATGTCCAGGAAGATGACTTCGTCGGCACGTTGCTCGTCGTAGCGCTGCGCCAATTCGATAGGATCGCCTGCATCGCGCAGGTTGACGAAGTTCACGCCTTTCACCACGCGTCCGTCTTTCACGTCCATGCACGGTATCACTCGTTTTGCCAGCATGTCTCAATCCTTACTCGCCGAATACGATTACCCGTCCATTATAGGAAAACGCAGCTCTGCCATCGCTGTCTTTGGCGAATACAAGACAAGATACCCGCAGCATTGGTGAGGTTGCATGGACAGTGCGTCCTTATAGCCCGCAAGGATTCGCCTGGGCCACTGCCGCCAGGTGAGCCTTCGTCGCTTGTTCGCAATACGCCAGCGCTTCGCGAACGTCCAGGGTGCGCTCGTAGACGGCGCGACCGGTAATCACGCCCTCGATGCTGCCTGCCACGGCGCCCAAGCGGCGCAAGTCATCCATGTTCGTAACGCCACCGCTGGCGATGACCGGGCTGCGGAAGACTTCGGCCATGCGCACGTAAGCCTGCTCGTCAATGCCCGTCTGCATGCCGTCGCGGGCGATGTCGGTGTAGACCAAGTGCTGGAAGCCCAGGTCGGCCATCTCGCGCACGAGCTCTTCGGCGGGAACGCCAGCACCTTCGCGCCAGCCTTCGATGGCCACTTCCCCGCCGCGCGCATCGATGCCCGCGGTGAGCATGCCTCCGAAGCGCGATACGGCTTCCGCGGCGAAATCCTTGTTCGCAACCAGGGCTGTTCCCAAAATCACGCGCGAGACACCCGCATCGTAGAGACGCTGGATGGTTTCCATGCTGCGTATGCCACCGCCGTTTTCCACCTTCAGCAGCGTCTTGCGCATGATGGCCTCGATGATCTGGATGTTTTCGGGCTTGCCCGACTTCGCGCCGTTGAGGTCGACCACGTGAATCCAGGTAGCGCCCGCTTCTTCGAAGGCCTGGGCTTGGGCCACGGGGTCTTCGTTATAGACCGTCACCTTGTTGTAGTCGCCCTTCGCCAGGCGTACGGCACGTCCGTCGAGTATGTCGATTGCGGGAAGCAAGTGCATGTTATTGCCTTTCGTCTGGGTAATTCACAATGTGGGTTCGAGCGTTAGGGGAAGCCGCGCCTGCAAAGCTGCCGCAAACTGCCTCTAGCCGGTTGCCTTGACGATATCGAGGAAGGTTTCCAAGACCGTCATGCCAGCATCCGAGCTCTTCTCGGGATGGAACTGGCAGCCGAAGGCCACGTCACCGTACTGGGCAGCACATGGGAACGTGATGGAATGCGTGGTACGTGCCGTCGTGCAGGGGCTTTCGGGGGCTATGAAGCTATGGGTGAAGTAGAAGTACTCTCCCGATCCGATACGCGAGAACAGCGCTCCGCCATCGCCTTCGAACTCGATGGTGTTCCAGCCGACATGAGGCACCTTGTAGAAATTTCCCCGAGCATCGGTGTTGGGCATGCGGTCCACCACACCTGGAAGGATGGCCAGGCCCAACGCGTTGTTGCTCGACGTCCCGTCGTCTTCTTCGGGCGCGCCTTCCGTACCCTCTTCGTACATGAGCTGGAAACCCAGGCAGATGCCCAAAAACGGCACCCCGGCAGCCACCGCCTCGCGTATGGGTTCCATCTGCCCGAGCTCGCGCATCGACGCTGCGGCGTCGGCAAATGCGCCGACGCCCGGCAGCACCACAGCTTGAGCCTTGGCGATGCGTGCAGGGTCGTCGGTAATGTACGCATCAGCGCCCACAAACCTCAAAGCGCGCTCCACGCTTTTCAAGTTCCCCTTGTGGTAATCAACAACAGCAATCATTTTTCGACCTTACAACTACGATTCTTCCCATCGCAGGTCCGCCTGCGTAAGCGAAACGTTTCCGATGCGCCAATAGGCCCGATTTGCGTAGAGCCTTCTTCGACGAGTCAACAGCTACGGGCACTTGACCCACGACGGAACCTACAAAGATCCCTTTGTGGAGGGCAGCTCGCCCGCTACGCGGGGGTTGATGCGAGTGGCGTCGCACAGAGCCCGTCCGCACGCCTTGAAGGCGGCTTCTACGATGTGGTGCGAATTCTCGCCCGCAAGGCTGCGCAGGTGCAGCGTGATGCCGGCGTTCTGGGCGAAGGCGATGAAGAACTCCTTCGCCAGCGGCGTGTTGAACGATCCCAAGATCTCGAGCGGCACGTTCACCCCATAGAACAGCCCGCCCCGACCCGAGATGTCCAGCGACGCCTGCAGCAGTGCCTCGTCCATGGGAACGAACGCCGTGCCGAAGCGCACGATGCCCCGCTTATCTCCCAGCGCCTGCGCGACTGCCTGCCCGAGCACGATGCCCACATCTTCCACGGTGTGATGCGCGCTTACCTCGACGTCGCCTTTCGCACGCACGCTCAAATCGAACAGGCCATGACGCGTAAACGCGTCGAGCATGTGATCGAAAAACGCCACGCCGGTGCTGACATCGCAGGTGCCCGTGCCATCCAAGTTGATGGTCAGGTCGATGTCCGTTTCCTTCGTGATCCGCACCACGTGCGCACAACGCGCCTGATCCGGTGTTCTCATGCTTCTATCCTTTCAAGATACCCTGCAGCGTCGCAAGCACGGCTTGGTTCTGCTCTTCAGCGCCCACGGTGATGCGCAGGCAGTTTTCCAGCCCAGGAGCGCGGCTGAAGTCACGCACCAGGATACCGCGGTCTAGCAGCTGCTGCCAGAGCTCTCCTGCATCCACGCCCTCGAAATGCACCAGGATGTAGTTCGCATCGCTGGGATGCGGGTAAACGCCTGGCAGCGCCGTCAAGCCTTCCGCCAACACCGAGCGTTGCTCAATTATGGCGTCGATGCGCGATTGGAACAAGTCCAGATGGCCCATGACCTCGAGCGCTATCGCCTGCGAGACCGCATCCACCGAATACGGCTGGCGCACCTTCGCGAACTCGCTTATCACCTGCGGGTTCGCCAAGATGTAGCCTATGCGCACACCCGCCAGCGAAAACGCCTTCGAAAACGTGCGCAGGATGACCAGGTTCTGGTGCTTGCCCAGAAGGTCGACCACAGTCGTGGCCGCGAACTCGCAATACGCCTCGTCCACCATCACCAGCGCATCGGAGGCATCCAATAACTGTTCCACGAATTCGCGGCGTGCCACCCGGCCCGTCGGGTTGTTCGGACTGGTGATGGTCACGTAGTCGATGTCGCCCTGCGCTACGCGTGCGAGAATGGCATCCTCGTCCAGGCTGTAATCGGCAAGACGCGGGATGGCTACCACATCCGTGCCTGTGAGCTGGGCATTGTTTGCATATACCGAGAACGTGGGCGGTGCGGTGAGCATCTTGCGACCTGGCCCGCCCCATGCCAGCGCGATGTTGAACAGCAGTTCGTCGCCACCGTTTCCCAGAAGCACGCATTCGCGTTGCAGGCCCTCGTGTACGGCGATGGCATCTCTCAGCTCGTTGGCAAGCGGATCGGGATATCGGTTAAACTGCAGGCGGGAAAGCCGCTCCAACACACCTTGCAACACTGGTTCGGGCAGGCTTTCCGGGTTCTCGTTCGCCGAAACCATCACCTTCGCGGGCAGGTACTTCGGATCGTAGGGAACCAGCTTCGCCAGCCGCTCGTTCGTAGCACGCACCCTATTCATCGGTGCTCTCCGGCAATGGGCTGCCCAGTTCTGCCATGCGCAGCCGAATGCTCTGCGCATGCGCCCACAAGCCCTCTCGGTCGGCAATGCGCACGATGGCCTCGCCGTCGGCCAGCAGTGCGGCGGGAGTGTACTGAATCACGCTCGACTTCTTCACGAAGTCGTCCACGGAAAGCGGACTCGAGAACTTGGCGGTACCACCCGTGGGCAGCGTGTGGTTGGGTCCGGCAACATAGTCGCCCACGGCCTCGGCCGTCCAGTCGCCTAAGAATATCGCGCCGGCATTCTTGATGGCACCTAGGTGGTCCATGGCGTTGTTCACGTGCATTTCCAGGTGCTCGGGCGCTATCACGTTCACCGCGCCGAGAGCGGTCTCCATGTCGGGGCAGACCACGATCAACCCCTGGTTGTCGAGCGATGCCGTGGTGATGTCGGCGCGGGTAGACCGCTTCATGTGCTCATCTACCTCGGCCAGCACGGCATCGGCGTAGTCGTTGCCGAAGCAAACCAGATAACAGCTGGCCAAAGGGTCGTGTTCGGCTTGCGCCATGAGGTCGATGGCAACCATGGCCGGATCCGCCGTCTCATCGGCAACGACACACACCTCGGAAGGACCGGCGATCATGTCGATGCCCACATCTCCCGAGACGATCTTCTTCGCGGCGGCAACAAAAGCGTTACCCGGACCCGTGATTTTAGAAACCGCTGGAATCGTTTCTGTGCCATACGCTAGCGCAGCGATGGCTTGCGCTCCGCCAATCGAGTAGATTTCCGTCACGCCCGCAATGCGACAAGCTTCGATGATGGCAGGGTCGAGCGAGCCATCTTTGGTAGGCGGCGTGGTGCAGGCGATGCGCTTCACCCCAGCCACCGATGCGGGAATGGCATTCATGAGCACCGAAGACGGATAGAGAGCCCGACCACCGGGTACGTAGATTCCCACAGCCTCGATAGCCTCGAACTTGGTCCCCACAAGCGCGCCGTTCTCACGCACGGCGAACCAGCTCTCGCGGACCTGCCGCTCATGGAAATCGCGGATTTGAGCAGCTGCATGCTGCAGCGCCGCCGAAAGCTCGGGGGTAATGCGGGCAAGAGCCTCATCGATAGCTTCCTGGCTCACGCGAAAGCTTTCCAGCTCCACGCCATCGAAGCGGCTAGTGTATTCCCGCAACGCCCCATCGCCACGCTCCCTGACATCGGCTACGATATCGGTCGCAGCCTTGAGCGCATTCGCATTGAAAGCGCTCGTACGACGCAGGTGCCCTTCGTTGAACCGTTCGCCTTGTTTGAGCTCTATGCGTCTCATGCTCTATCTCCTCACAGTCTTAAGCCGTATTGCAAGCATCGTCTGGTCGGCACACCCCATCGGCTCGCACGCATCCCAGACCAGCTGCCCGTTCGCCTCAATACGGCTGGTGTCACGCTATTGCGCCACCAGTTGTTCCTGCAACGCCGCTGCAAGCTCGATCACGCGGCCGTCAACGCGAAAAGCGCAGCTGTTGGCGAAGAACCGCGCCGTCGATGAAATCACGTCATCCACGATGCGCAGATTGTTCTCGCGCAACGTCGTGCCCGTTGCCGTTATATCCACGATGCGCTCTGCCATGCCGATGAGCGGTGCAAGCTCGATATTGCCATGCAGCTTCACGATTTCAACCTGCATGCCCACACGCTCGTAATATGCACGCGTGATGCGCGGATACTTCGTTGCTATGCGAATCGAGCCGAGCTGACGGTAGTGCTCTTCAACGCTTTTGGTCGCCCCTTCGGGTTCGGCAACGACGAACCGGCATCCGCCAAAGTTCAGGTCGACAAGCTCGACCACATCCAAATCGGCTTCCATCAGCGAATCCTTGCCGCAGATCCCGCAATCGGCAGCGCCAAGCGCCACGAATACCGGCGCATCGGTTGGCCGCACGATAATGTAGTCAACGCCTGGGTTGTGGATGATCAGCTGCCGCCCGGGGTTTTCCAACCCCATGGTGTCAAGACCCGCACGCTGCAGTGACTCGATGGTACCCGCATTGAGCGAGCCTTTCGGCACGGCGATGCGCAAGGGTCGCTTCGAGGGCTTCTCGACGGCAGGGTGTCCAGATGCCCAGCCGTCCAAACCACCACGTCCCTGCTGGGCCAGCGCCGCCATGACTTGCTCGAGATAGAATGCGAAACCCGCCGCTGGACGCGGTTTTCCATCGTATGCAGCGAGCATCGAATCGTAACGGCCACCCGAGCCAAGCGATTCGCCCATGCCGGGTGCATAAGCTTCGAATACGATGCCCGTGTAATAGTTGAACGAACTCATGATGCTGAAATCCACGAGCAACGCATATTCCAACCCCAGCTTCGCCAGCTGGTCCACGACCTCTTCAAGCGTGTCAAGCCCCACGGCACATCCGAGCGGTTCAGCCAGGTCTCGCGCAACCTGAATGGCTTCGCGCCCGCCCCTCACACGAGGCAGCTGGCCAATCGCCTGGGCATACTCTCTCGGGATGGACTCATCCGCCGTCAGAAGGCCAAGCTCCACGAAATTCGACGCATGGTAAGCTGCAAGCACGCGATTCTTCCATTCGCCACTTGCCGGGCACGCTTCGAGCAGCGCCCGCAAAACGCCCACCGATCCGAGGGCGATGGTGAAATCCTCAAGTCCGCACAGCTGCAGCGATTCGGCGAACAGGCCCACGATCTGCGCGTCGACAGCCGGCCCTTCCTCCCCGATGTTCTCGATGCCAATCTGCGTGAGCTCACGCGAGGCTGCTGCGGCAACAGATTCGCGAAACACGCGTTGCGTGTAGCGAAAGCGGAACGGGCCGTCTTGCCCGCGCAGCCGAGTGGCGCACATGCGTGCAACTTGCATGGTGACATCGGGGCGTAATGCCAGCAGGTCGCCGTTCGAATCGAAGAAGCGGAAGGGCGTTGCCGGCAGCTTAGCTGCTGCCTCCATAACCTCCATGTTCTCCAACGTGGGCGTCTCGATGGGCGTGTAACCGCGCGCCGCCAGGCAGCCGCGTACCCGCTCGGTTATCTGCTCCCTTTGCAAGGCCTCGTCGGGCATGATGTCCCGAAAGCCCGAAGGTGTGACAAAGTTCATGTTCGTTCCTCAAGCAAATCGCTGCAGCTATCAAATGCCAAGCCTTGACAGTACGTTTCCATCGCTGAAAAGGCAATACGACAACCGCGAAACGCCTTGAGATAACACGTTGCCCAGGGGTTCGCAGCGGGAAGATACTTTAGCACAGTAGAGTGATAAAGTATTCAGTTCTTCAAATGAACACAAACAACCGTTTCGGAAACGCTGGCTACCACATCCAATCAAAAACGTTTCCTGCAACAGCAGGATAACAAGATAGCCCTGGCCAGAAGACAGGCGTGCCAGGCCAATGCCCGGCACGCCAACGATTCTGAAGCCGATCGTTCGTTTAGCACGGATTGACGTCTATCGGCTCCTGGTTGTAAGGAGACTGAGGGGCGGTTTCGGCTGTCGATCCAGAACCTGGCTGTTGCGGACCTTGCGCAGGCTGCTCGTTTGCAACGCTATCATGCGGAACCGGGGTTCCACAACGGCTGCAGAACACATCCGACGCACTCAGGCTAAAGCCACAGGTGGCACAAGATTTCATATAACGCGATCCCCTGCCCGGACGCACAGGGCCTTGGGCTTCGACCTCTTCAACCTGCTTTTGCAAACCGGCAATGCGCTCATCGCAGTTAGCGATGCCGTTGTAGAAGTCTTCCAAGCCAGACGTGAATGCAGTGTCACCTTTGGTGCGGTCGTAAAGCGCGGCGCCCAAACCCGAGCAGAGGTTCCGACGCTGGCTGTTCAGGTCGGCAATCTGCGCTTTCAGCTTCAATACGTTGGCCGTCTTTGCGGTCACGCTAGCTCCACGGTTGAGTGTTTCGGTCAAATCATCCAGAAAACCCATGGATGCACTTCCCTTCGATACGAGAACGTCGGCAATCGGATGTCATCCATCTTAGTGAAGATTCTTCCTCGGCCCGACCTCGAATACCGTCCGTTGCTAAGCCGTGAATCCACCGTCAAAGACATGTCGTTGACGGCGATGTCTTCGTCGTTGTTCACGTTCATTTATCACAATCTGACAACTGTGCCTGGAAGCCAACCGCGAACGTGATAGTATTCACGAATTGCCAAAGGCCAAGCAGACTTTGGAGGCCGCATGATCTACAACGATATCCTGGAAGCCGTGGGGCATACACCGCTTGTGCGCCTGAACCGCATCCCCGGTCCAGATTGTGCTGAAGTGCTGGTGAAGTTCGAAGGCGTGAACATCGGGGGATCCGTCAAGACCCGAACCGCATTGAACATGATCACGGAAGCCGAAAAACGTGGCGACATCAAGCCCGATACCATCATCGTAGAGCCCACCTCGGGCAACCAGGGCATTGGCCTGTCTCTCGTGGGGGCCGTGCGCGGCTACGCCACTCGAATCATCATGCCCGATAGCGTAAGCGAAGAGCGCCGCTTGCTGTGTCGCGCCTATGGCGCCGAGGTAATCTTGGTGCATGACGACGGCGATATCGGCGCATGTATCGAAGAGTGCCTGCAAACCGCACTGCAGATGGGCAAGGAAGACCCCCGTGTCTACATCCCCGAGCAGTTCAGCAATCCCGACAATCCGCGCGTGCACCTCTACAACACCGCTCAGGAGATTCTAAACGACGTCGCAGGCCCCATCGATGGGTTCTGCAGCGGCGTGGGCACGGGCGGCACCATCACGGGCATCGGGGAAGCCCTGATCATGGAAAACCCCGACATGACCATCTGGGCTGTGGAACCCGAAAATGCCGCCATCCTTTCCGGTGGCAGCATCGGCACCCATCTTCAGATGGGCATCGGAGACGGGCTGATACCGCAGAACCTGAACCAAGACGTTTATTCGAGCATCTACGTCGTACGCGATGAAGATGCACTCGAGATGTCCCGACGCCTGGCGCGCGAGGAGGGCTTGCTCTGCGGCATTTCGAGCGGCAGCAACGTCGTGGCCGCTTTGGCCCTAGCTCGCAAACTCGGCCCTGGCAAGCGCGTGATCACCCTGCTCCCCGACACGGCAGAGCGCTACTTCAGCACGGAACTGTTCGGCTAGGCTGCCAGTTTAGGAGGATGCACCATAGCCCAATCCGGCTCACGAGATACAGGCGATAGAAGCGAACGGGCCCCGATTGTCATCGGGGCCCGACTGTTTGGATAATCGCAGATCTTTCGACTCGGTTACTCTTCCTCGAGAGCTGCGGCGATTTCGTCGGTGATGTCCATCGTGTGGTAGACGTTTTGCAGGTCTTCGAGCTCTTCTAGGCGGTCGACCAAGCGCATGACCTTCTTGGCGTCGCTTGCGGTTACCGTGGTGGGAGTGGTGGGCGTCATGATGAGCTCGGCACCCTTGGTTTCGATACCCTGCTCTTCTAGGCCCTTCTTCACGGCCATCAGGTCGCCGGGAGCCGTGGTGACGACCCATTCGTCCTCGGCGTCTTCGTAATCTTCGCCACCCGCTTCGGCAACAGCCATCATGAATTCTTCTTCGTCAACGGCGTTTTCCTTGTCGGGAACCTTCTTTTCCTCGCTTTTGATAATCTTCTCGACCAGAATTTCGCCCTTGCGCTCGAACTGGAACGCCACCGAACCACTGGTGCCCAGATTGCCACCTGCGTGGGCAAACGCGCTGCGCACATCGGCTGCCGTGCGGTTGCGGTTGTCGGTTAGGGCCTCGCAGTAGATGGCGATACCGCAGGGACCGTACCCCTCGTAGATGACCGTTTCGTAGTTGGCGGCATCTTTGCCAGAACCGAACGCCTTGTCGATGGCAGTCTTGATCTTGTCTTTCGGCAGCGAGTTCGCCTTGGCCTTTTCTATTGCCGCAGCCAGCGATGCGTTGTTGTCGGGATTGGGATCGCCGCCTTCCTTTGCCGCCACCGTGATGTTACGGGACAGCTTGCCGAACAACGCAGAGCGCTTCGCATCCTGCGCAGCTTTACGATGCTTGGTGGTTGCCCATTTGGAATGCCCAGACATAACGCCTCTTTCGCTCTTTCACTCTTGCTGACAGATGTGACGGCCAAACCGCAGGCCGCAACTGGTTAGTCTAGCATAATCGGATACTGTTACCAGCCTGCGTCGTTGAAATACAGCGAGCGCGCATAGAGATGTGCAAACCATCCGATGCGCTCGCCGAACCAACTACCAGATGTTTCATTCCTCGCGCAGCCACAGGCCCGTTTTGCCGCCGTCCTTCTTCAGAAGGCGTACGTCCATGATTTCCATGCCGCGGTCGACCGCCTTGCACATGTCGTAGACGGTTAAACACGCAATGGACGCCGCCGTGAGCGCCTCCATCTCTATGCCGGTCTTGCCCGTGACGCCACAGGTCGCCGTGATGTGGATGCCCACGCGACCATCTTCGCGCTGCCCCTCGAAAACGGGATCGCATTCTACCTTCGATTTTGTAATGAGAAGCGGGTGACACATGGGAATGAGCGTGGATGTCTGCTTCGACGCCATGATGCCCGCCACACGTGCGCACGCGAGCACGTCGCCTTTGGCGGCCTTGCCCTCCACGATGAGCGCAAGCGTCTCTGGTTTCATCGAGATGAACCCCTCCGCCACCGCAATTCGCTGCGTATCAGCCTTCTGCCCCACATCCACCATTCGCACATCGCCTTTGGCATCTACGTGCGTCAACTCGGCCATCTTACCCTCCTATGGTGTTCATGTTGGTTGTCGTTGCGTTGGCATGATCGCCTTGAGTGTGTTCGTCGGGCTTTAAGCGAAGTGCTCGGCTCAGCAAGGCACGTACATCATCGTCAGTGCCTTCGTGCAGAGCTTCTCTCACGCTGAACTGCTGGTCGGAAAACAGGCAGGGACGAATCATTCCCTCAGAAGTCAAACGGAGCCGGTTGCATTCACTGCAAAAGTGGCGCGAAAGCGGTGATATGAAGCCCACGGTACCTTGAGCGTCCGGGAACTGAAAGTAACGAGCCGGACCGCCGCCATCGGGCTTTTTCCCAGCAGGCACCAACGAACCCACACCCTCGCGTTCTGCGCGCTCGTTGATCTGCTCCATGATTTCCTCGCAGCTGATGACGTCCTGCGGACCCCAACCGCAACCTTCCACGCCACTGGAATCTCCCACGGGCATGTATTCGATGAAACGCATGTGCAATGGCTTTACCAGCGATAGCTTTGCGAACGCATAGAAATCCTGCTCGAGGCTGCGTACCGCCACCGCGTTAATCTTCACAGGGTTGAAACCCGCATCCAAAGCCGCATCGATACCCGCAAACACGGACGTGATATCGCCTCCGCGCGTTATCGAACGGAATTGGTCGCTGTCGAGCGTATCCAACGATATGTTCACACGGCGCAAGCCCGCTTCGCGCAAAGCATTGGCGTATCGTGCAAGCAAGATACCGTTCGTGGTCATGGAGACATCTTCCACGCCAGGCATGTTCGCAATTTCCCTCACCAGGTCGACAACGCCTTTGCGAACAAGCGGCTCGCCACCCGTCAGACGTATGCGTCGAATGCCCATGTCCGACGCGATGCGCACCAGACGGCAGATTTCGTCGAAGCGCATGATTTCATCGTGCGGCACCTGACACACACCTTCCGCCGGCATGCAGTAGATGCAGCGGAGGTTACATCTATCGGTCAGCGATATACGCATGTAGTCAATCGTGCGTCCGTGTGCATCCTTCAACTGGAGTCCTCCCTTCCTCCTGGAAGGACATTATAGTGCTTCGAATCTAATATGAAAAAGGATAATGATGCTTTGCGATACCAAACGGTACGAAATATCACCAATCATGACGAAGGTGGGATGTATCAGGATTCAGGCTGGAGGTAGGCCGTCGGAAACCTACACCCGATAAGCATGCGCTCATACGCGGGTCGCACCAGATTTGACCTCGATCCATCCGATGCTTCATCCCATACGCATGCCGCATGGCTCCCCAATGATCCGACATACGACAGCAAAACCAAGTTAATCGCTTACGAGGTAGAGCTTTTCGGGCAGGATACGGATGTAGAGCTCGTCGCCTTTGTTCGGCAAAGGGAAGCTATTCTGGCGAAGCATGTCGATGCGCCAGAACAGGCTCTCGTGGATGGCATGAATCTCGCCCTTGTCGAAGACCGATTCCACAGCCCGCTTACCCTCGACGAAGTTCAGCAGCACCGTTCGATCGAAACGGGAATCACTCACGCGGTCGACTCGCATGAGAAAAACGTTCTCGCCAGGACCAGACGCCGGCTCGAGATAGAATGCGCGAATGCCGAGGTGTTTTACATCAGGAGATACGCTACGCTCACCCGTTCCTATGGTCACACCCCATTTCGGGCAGAACACATGATGGTCGTCCACGTATTGAGCTTCGGTGGCATTCTTGCAACCGGAGAGCTTTACGGCAGCCAGACTCTTCGGATGGTTCACCAATTCGCGTCCAGCATCGATTTCCTTGATACGGCCATTGTCCATGACGGCAACGCGGTCGCAGAAACGGATGGCCTCGTCGATGTCGTGGCTCACGTACAGGATGGTGCCCTGAAACGCTTCGAACAGGCTGACGAGATTCTGCTCGAGCATGCCCTTCAAATGCGAGTCCAGTGCCGAAAACGGTTCATCCAGCATCAGAATGCCCGGCTTGGCTGCAAGCATGCGCGCCAAAGCGACGCGTTGCTGCTGACCACCGGAAAGCTGCGCGGGATAGCGCTTGCGGAATTGCACGACATCGAAGCGGACGAGCTCATCGTTCACAATCCCATCGCGTTCCGAGCGCGGCACCTCCTTGCCGATGCCTGCAGCCACGTTCTGCTCCACCGTGAGGTTGGGAAAGAGCATATAGTTCTGGAAAAGCAGAGCCGTTTTGCGCTGTTGGGGGGTCAGGTTGATATGCTTGGCGGAATCGAAGAAAGGAACCCCGTTGACCACGATGCGCCCCTCATCGGGCGTCTCGATGCCTGCGATACAGCGCATGGTCAGGCTTTTGCCGCAACCCGATGCTCCCAGCAGGCCAAACGTCTCGGCACCGGCTTCGAACGAGACGTCGAGCAAATAAGACCCAAAACTCTTGCGAATGTCCACGAACAGGCTCATTCTTCGATCGCCCCCCTCCTATAGCGCGTGGTATGGCGGCTCCACAGGTTGATGAACAATATCACGATGAAGCTGAACGCCATGATCACGCCTGTCCAGAACAGGGCGATATCGGTATTGCCGTTCATCCATTCGAAGTAGATGGCAATGGGTATTGTCCGCGTGATACCCAGATAGTTTCCTGCCAAAAACAGCGTGGCGCCGAATTCGCCCAAGGCACGAGCGAACGCAAGCACGGTTCCCGCAGCAATGCTCGACCACGATAGCGGTAGCATCAGCTTGAAGAATATCTTCGCATTCGACCAGCCCAGCGTCTTCGCCGCATCGAGCATGTTGGGGTCGAGGTTCTCGAAGGCACCACGCGCACTGCGATACATCAACGGAAAAGCCACTACCACGGCGGCAATGACTGTCGCCGGCCAGCTGAAGATGAGTGGAAACCCAATGGCGATGAACCAGCGGCCTATAAAGGTGTTGCGCCCCAACAATAGCAGCAGCAGGAAACCGCATACGGTCGGCGGGAGGACCATCGGAATGGTGAAGATGGAGTCAGCCACATCTTGCGCCCGAGAGGGAATATGCAACGTGAAATATGCAGCCAACAAGCCCAAGATGAAGATGAAGACGATTGCGGTGAAGGTGGTCTTCAGTGTCACCAGGAGCGGCGAATAATCCATTGTGGTCAAGAATTTCGCCGTAGATTCCCTCCAGGTTGGCGGAGCTGCGATCTCCACCTCATCAGCTGAGATGAGCGTCGCGAAGCAGGCATGCGAGAAGTCAGTGCGGTACGGGTTGCTCTGCTGCTCCAAGTCGCTGCCGTCTTCGCCGAGCACGCAATCGTAGAAGAAACCCTCCTTCAACTCTTGATGGAACTTGAAGGACAGGTGGTTGACCGTGTATTCCTGTTCGGTGGTGAAATACCAGGGCGTCTCGTCGCCAATGACATCGCCGCCATGCGCGTTCAGGGTATCCAGCGCGAACAGCTGTTCCTTGAGCTCGTTTTGCATGGTGACATCCTTGATGTCGATACCGTAGCGTTCCGTTTCGCTTTCGGGCACATACACGACCACCATCTCGTCAGTGGCTATGAGCGACACCCGGTTCGGATCCGAACCGGAAAGAAAGTGGTATCCGTAGAAAACATCGTCTATGTTGGTGCTGGTGCCCGTCTGCGCACGTTTGAACTCGTGCACCGCGAAGCTGCACCCCTCGATGAGCGCCGCATCGTCATTTGCAGACAGGATGACATCTGTCGTGTCGATGGCAGAAGCCTCCAAGGCCGCCTCGGCCTCTGCGTTTTCTGCCTCAGACCCCGATTCCGCTGCTCCGGCATCCTCCGCAGACGGTACGATGTCAACTTCATCGTTCCCCTCTGCCGCCCACGCAAAGGCCGGCATTCCCCAAAACGCAAACAAGCATGCGATCATGCATGCCCAAACCCGTTTCAAAAGATTTATTCTCTGCACCGATTCTTCCCTCTCCGGAACAATTCATCAGAGCTATTATATGCCACACACGACACTGCAAACCCAACGTCTCAGACCCGTCAAAAGCCAGCGAGGCCGCCCAGGTGCGCCAGATAGCCTTGACTTGCGCTGGAGCGTACTTCAGTACGCAACGGAGCAAACAAGGGGCTAAGCGACGTGCATGAGCGACCCCGGCATTGAGCTGTTCAGCGGCTCATAGAACCGCCGAATCACTAAGCCAACGTGAAGCCCCAAGCCTCCCAAATTTGGGCAGCCTCAGGATCGTTGTAGCACCAATCCAGGAACGCAGCAGCAGCTTCGGTGTTCTGGGAATCGGCAATCACGGCAGCAGGATAGACGATGTTCTTATGAGTGTCGGCAGGAACCGTGCAAACGACCTTGACGCCACCAAAGCGGAATACGTCGGAGTCATATACGAAGGCCACATCCACGTCACCGGTAGCTGCATGCTCGCACACGTTGCCAACGGAGGTGTCGGTAACGACCTTGCCCTCGATCGGAGTGCCAGCATACGGGTCGGTACCTTCGGCCTTGCCAGCGGAGTCAGCGCCAACATTGCCCTCGGGATCGTTGAAGCAACCCACGGTGGACAGGGACTGGTTAGCATAGTTACCGGCGGGCACGGAATCGTCACCCACGCAGATGGTGTATTCGCCAGTGGCGATATCGTCGAGCGTGAGCTCTTCGATGTCGCTATCCTCGGCAACGACCATCACCAAGTTGTTGGTGAACATGTCGAAACGAGTGGAAGGATCGATGAAACCGGCATCTTCCGCATCGTCCATCTTCCCCTTGGAGGCGGAAATGAGCACGTCAGCGGTAGCACCGCCCTCGAGCAGCTCATTCAGCTCGCCGGAAGACTTGTACTGGGTGTCGGCAAAGGTTACGTTGGGATTGGCCTCGGTATATGCTGCCTGGGCTTCTTCCATCGCCTTCGATAGCGAGTTGGCGGCAAAGACCTGCAATTCCACCGCCTCGGCGGTCTCGGTCGCAGCTTCTTCGGTAGCCGCAACTTCCGTCTCCGTTGCTTCTTCGGTCTGCTCGGTGGCCTCGTCTGTTGCCTCGTCAGCGGCTGGCTCGGAGCTTGCGCAACCGAACATCGCAAACGTCGCAGCAAGAGCGACGCAGGCGATAGCCACGAAGAGTATCCTCGAACGCTTCTTCATAGGTTCCTCCCTTTTTGGATTCCCATACTCTTTATCTATCCAATCCTCGAATAGATGAGTTAAGTCTAAAGATGTATTTATTCGCGGTCAAGACTATTTTCATTCGAGACTATATGAAAGCTGAATATCAATTGCAGCTCATGAACATGGGGACCAGATCGAAAAAAGATGACTCCCTTAGAGAAGATCGCCTCCATAACTCATGCGGCCTAAGACAGCTGACTCACCGATTCCAACGCGATAGTCGAGGCATTGGCTGTCACATCTGCGATGCTGTGCAGCGGCAAATCTGCCAACGACGCAGGTTGCCCATGGTGAAACAGCGAGAAGGACCCCGATGCCCCAGATTACCCCGCCGCAAGGCCAAGCGTACTTCGGTACGCGTAGCGCCTTGCACAAGGGGCAGGATGGGGCACCAGGGCCCTTCGCAGCGTCGCAACGTATGCTGCGGGTTTCCGCCGTTCGCCAGAACGGCGGAAACCGCTAGTCTTCGTCGTAGTCGACCGACGAGCCGCCGATGAGACCGGTCCCGCCGATGAGGCCGGTCCCGCCGATGAGGTCGTCCTCGCCGCCGGAAAGGGCAAACCCAAGACCGCCCACGTTGCCGAGCAGCGCATCGAGCTCTTCGAGGTTGCGCTGATACGAACGCGGAGGCAGGGCCTCACCCAGCATGTCCTCGCCGTCGGTGTTGAACGTGGCAGGTTCGTCTCCGCCGATGAGAATGGTGTCGTCGGGCGAGAACACCATGTCGAGCAGCTGGCTCATGTCATCGTTGGTGGCATTCAGGTCATCTTCGATGACGCGCAGCAGGTCATGGTCCTCCAAGCCGGCCTTCAGCTCTTCGATGGCCTTGCCGCCAATGCCCTCGATGCGCAGCAGGTCGTCTTCGGTGTAGCCCACCAAATCGGCCACGGTTTCGATGCCGGCTTCGCTGAACTTGTTGGCCCAGCGCTGGGACACGCCCAAGTCGTCGTAGAGGTACAGACGCGCTTCCTCGTCGGTAAGCTGCTGGGCGCGGCCACCGATGCCAATGCTGTTGAAGTAGCTGGCATAGTTGCCGGACATGTTCAGATAGCTGTCGCCGTCGATGGACCAATCCTGCGGCTGCGGCATCATT